>JBEKMY010000006.1:0-73771 GCA_049523355.1 Smithella sp.
CTGCCGCCATTAGTCTGGAAATGGGCACAGAGCTTTGAGTGTATGATGTTCCGAAATATATGGCTATCATGGCTGCGACAACCGCGACCACAACAAGGGTAATGATCACTTCTATCAAGGTGAACCCGTATTCGAAAATATTTTTTTTCGTCATCATGGTGTAATATATCCTGTATTTGCTGCAACGGTAATGGCAATTGTCTGACTGCCCTGGGCAAGATTGACGACCGCGTTGCTCCCGCCGGGCCCCCCCCATCTATCGAAAGTAATCGTTATAGCTGAACTTACCGTGACATCATTGGGGAAATTGTGAGTGTTGGAACTTTCAGACGGCAGCTGTATTGTCGGTGAAGGACAGTTTGAACCCGCGCATGACAGTGAATAGGAATGGGATGTAAAAGCCATACTCCATGTATTGACATCATCATTTAACGCCTTCATCTGGGCAAATCTCAGGTGTGTTTTCACAGTATCTGCCTGAGGGTAAAGATCATTCTGTGTAGACATGCCGCGAGTGACAGCGACGGCAGCTATAATGGCGAGAATGATCAGTACGGCAATCATCTCGATCAGCGTGAAACCACCGTTATTTTTCAGTCTATTTTTAATGATTTGTCTTCTTTTCATCATACAGGTCTTAACCCCATTCTCTGTAGAGGCAAGGGCAATCGAAATAGTCGTTCTTTATATGTTATTATACAACTTTTTTGAAAAAATAGTTAAATTATTTAATTTTTCATCATTTTTTTCAGAGACTCCGGTTACCGGCAAATGCTCATTTTTGCCCCGTTGAAAGATTTACCGGTAACTTCAGCTATCTCTTCAAAGGATCATTTTGATGATATTTCGTAATCAAAAGGTTTCTTAAGTTCATATCGCGCATGTAACAGGCAAGAGCATATTTTTCCGATCCTTGATCCTTGATGATATGCCGCACCCGCCATTGGAATATATATTTAATAATATGACCCGTAACATTAAATATCAAGTAATTTATAATGTTACAATGAAATTAATTTGGACAAATGATCATAAAAATAGTAAGTTGCAAACCTGTCAGAAAATTGGAGCCGTTTTGATGTTATTGAACGTTGTCGTTCCCGCATATAATGAAGAGAAACAAATCAGACAGGTTTTGGAAACAATGCCTGATTTTGTCGATCGCATTATCGTTGTCAACGATTGTTCCAGCGATCATACAGCCGCCAAAGTTATTGATTATATTAACAAACAGAAGCCGGCTCAACCAATTATTAATAATAATGCCGGCAATATTTACCAAAGCAAATATAACCGCGCGGAAAATCTGCTCAAAGAAAAACAGCAAACGGACATGGGATATTATATCCCTTCAGAAATAGCCAATTTAAGCCCTGATTCCGATCGGATAATTCTAATCAATAATCTAAAAAACGGAGGTGTGGGTTCGGCAATCGCCCGCGGCTACAAATGGTGCCTGGATCACAGTATCGATTGTACTGCCGTAATGGCAGGTGATGGTCAAATGGACCCGGCGGAATTGGAATCCATATGCACCCCTATTCTCACCCAAGACATTGATTATGTAAAAGGCAATCGTCTTATTCACGGCGGCGCAAGGCTTGTTATGCCTAAAACCCGATTTTTCGGTAATTCAATTTTGTCCATATTGACCAAAATTGCTTCCGGTTACTGGCACGTTTCCGACACTCAAACCGGTTATACCGCAATTTCTCTTTCCGCTTTAAGCGCGATTACGATTCATGATATTTATCCCAGATACGGCATGCCCAATGATATGCTCGTAAAATTAAATATCGCCTTCTGCACCCTGAAAGAAGTTAAAATAAAACCAGTTTATAATATAGGCGAAACATCCAAAATGAAAGTGCATAAGGTTATTCCCCGCATTTCATGGCTGCTTTTTAAGTCTTTTTTCAAAAGACTGTGGATTAAGTATCTTTTTCGTGACTTTCATCCGCTTTTTTTGCTTTATCATTTTTCCTTTTTCATTGGCATTTTTGCTATACCCTACGCTTGTAAAATAATGTCAATAATGATCTCCGGCGGCTCTGTTTCACCGGCAACCATGCTTGCTTTTTTCTTTCTGTTTACCAGCAGCTTTCAGTCGCTTCTATTTGCCATGTGGATGGATATTCAGGATAACGAACGTCTTTATAAATCTTAAACACGCATTAGGGAAGAGCTTAAAATGACAAAAAAAATAAAATCAAATATTGCCGTTATCGGCGCGGGTTATTGGGGGAAAAATTTAATCCGCAACTTTTTTGAACTGGGTTCGTTAAAAGCCGTCGGTGATAAGAATTCATCCGCCTTGAAACAAATCAAAGAACTCTATCCTTCCTGCGAAACTTATATATCTTTAAAAGATGTAATTTCCCGCAAAGGTATTGATGGAATCGTCATCGCCACACCCGCGGAGACTCATTTCCTGCTGGCGCGGGAAGCCCTTATGTCCGGCAAGCATGTTTTTGTGGAAAAACCGATGACTCTGACTGAAAAAGACGCCGAAGAGCTGATCGCTCTGGCGGCAAAACAAAAGCTCGTATTGATGGTGGGACACCTTCTCCGGTATCATCCGGCTTTTGTCAAAATAAAGCAAATGGCATCCGCCGGGGAATTGGGACGCATCAATTATATTTATTCCCACAGGCTCAATCTCGGAAAAATCAGAAGAGAGGAAAACATTTTATGGTCGTTCGCACCTCATGATATTTCGATGATTCTTGCTCTTGCGGGTGAAGAACCGGAAAGTGTCCTGGCCACCGGCGGATATTACCTGCACAAAAAAATCGCGGATGTCACCACAACCCATCTGGAATTTTCTTCCGGCCTCAAGGCGCATGTTTTTGTTTCCTGGCTTCATCCTTTCAAAGATCAAAAACTGGTTGTCGTCGGAGATCAGAAAATGGCCGTTTTTGACGATGCGCTTCCATGGGAAGATAAATTGCTCATCTATCCTCATCACGTCAACTGGGAAAACAATCTTCCCGTGCCGTCCCGCGGAGTTCCCGAGCGCGTTTTGATTTCTTACGCCGAACCGCTAAAAGTAGAATGCCGGCACTTTCTCGATTGCATCGCGGGGAAAAAACGACCCATAACGGATGGCATAGAAGGGTTGCAAGTGCTTAAAGTTCTCAATGCCGCACAACATTCTTTAAATGAAAACGGTTCCAGAATAAGGATGAAAAACAGCGCTCTTCATAAAACTGAAAATGATAATTCTGTTTGGATTCATCCAACGTCGGAAATTGACAATGATGTCGAAATCGGCGCGGGAACAAAGATATGGCATTATTCACACATAATTTCAGGTTCCCGTATCGGTAAAAACTGCTCAATCGGCCAGAATGTTGTCATCGGCCCCAATGCTGTCGTCTGTAACGGCTGCAAAATCCAGAATAATGTTTCCGTATATAAGGGCGTAACTCTGGAAGATTTTGTGTTTTGCGGGCCCTCGGTCGTTTTCACCAATGTGATTAATCCACGCTCTGAAATTCGCCGGATGGATGAGATCAGACCCACTTTAGTTAAGAAAGGTGCGTCACTCGGCGCCAATTCAACTGTAGTCTGCGGACATACCATCGGAAGTTATGCTTTTATCGCCGCCGGCGCCGTTGTGACAAAAGATGTCCCCGATCACGCTTTAATGATGGGCAATCCCGCAATCCAAAAAGGCTGGATGTGCGCCTGCGGTTATCAACTCAATAATCGATTCCAGTGTCCTGCATGCGGCAGCCGTTATAAATTAAACAATAAAAAAGCTCTGGGTAAAATAAAATGAAGATGCTGCTGCTGACGAGCAGTTTCCCCCGATTCGGACGAATCAGCGGCGTGTTCATTCCCGATACAATCCGCATTTTAAATAATCAGGGTGTAGATATCCATGTTTTAACTCAAAACTGCGACTCCCGCGAGACGTATCATGAAGTATTATGGCCCGGCTGTCAGGTGACATATTTTGGATGGCACGGGGGCGATACGCCTCTTGTCTCATTGTTTAAAAATAGAGGACTTCATGGGATTACTCTTGCACTTCAATATTTTCTGCATGGTTTCAAGACAGGCCGATCCATATGCAGCCAGTGGAAGCCTGACATCCTGTTTGCCGAATGGCTGATTCCGGCGGGATTCCTCGCGCGATTATTGTCTTTTGCGACAAAGATACCTTACTGCTGTCGCGCTTTAGGCTCAGACGTCTACCTGGCAGCCGAAAATGCAATACTTAGGCCTGTTATCAAAAATGTCGCGAAAAACAGTTCTCTTCTTTTTGCCGACGGATTTGATTTATGCGAAAGGACGCAGGCCCTGTCCGGAGGCAAATCCTGTCATTTCGCGGCAACGGCAAGACATCTGGAAAACAAAAGATCGGATTTCTCTTTTCCTGATGATTCAAATCGCTTTACTTTCTGTTGCATTGGCCGTCTTCATTCTGTCAAAGGACAGGACATTCTTATTAAAGCCTGCGATATACTGCGTCGTAAGGGAATTGCGTTTCGCTGTTATCTTGTAGGGTCCGGCGAGGAATTGGATAATGTCAAAAGGCTCATCGAAAGTTTTTCCCTCCAAAATGACGTGATATTAACCGGGCAACTCGAAGACGGAGATGTTACATATCTGTTGCAAAAAGTGGATAGCATTGTGATACCGTCGCGCTCGGAAAGCATCCCCATGATCATGCTGGAAGCCGTAACTGCCAGGAAACCTTTGATTGTAACCAGTGTGGGAGACATGGGATTTCTTGCTCAAAAGTATAAATTAGGCTATGTTGTTCCATCGGAAGATTATGATAAACTTGCAAAAGCTTTGGTTTCCATGAGCGATTCAAATATGCGGGATTCGTTTTATGATAAAGCGAGATATGAAGCGCTGGCATCGGTCCTGTCTGTGGAATCCGGCGCGAAAATCATTTATGAAAAAATAAAGGAGTTTCTGCAAAAGACATGAGCGCAAAAAAAGTGCTGGTTACAGGCGCGGGGGGATTCATCGGCAGCCATCTAGCGGAAAGACTCACCCAACTGGGATATGACGTCCGGGCTTTTGTCCGCTATAATTCCGCAAGCGACTGGGGATGGCTGGAAAATTCTCCGCGCATCAGGGATATGGAAATATTCAGCGGCGATATACGGGATTTCGATTCAGTCCGCCGCGCCATGAAAGGCTGCCGGGAAGTTTTCCATCTGGCCGCATTGATCGGCATACCCTATTCTTACGATTCACCGCTGGCCTATATTAAAACAAATATTGAAGGAACCTATAATGTGCTGGAAAATGCACGCGATTTAAATATCGACAATATCATTGTCACATCCACCAGTGAAACCTATGGAACCGCGCAATTCGTACCGATCACAGAAAAACATCCACTGGTTGGACAATCTCCCTACTCCGCGTCGAAAATTGCCGCCGATCAACTGGCGCTCAGTTATTGGCTTTCTTTTGGCTTGCCTGTTAAAATCGCCCGGCCTTTCAATACTTTCGGCCCACGCCAATCATCAAGAGCGATCATTCCCACAATTGCCGGCCAGATTCTGACCGGCACCCGGAAATTAAATCTGGGTAATCTTTCTCCCACAAGGGACCTGACGTTTGTGACAGATACCGTGGAAGGCATGATTAAAATTTCCCGCTCCAAAAAACTCAACGGCTCCGTCACGAATATCGGCTCCGGATTTGAAATATCCATAAAAAATCTTGCCCTGGAAATAGCCGATATATGCCGGGTAAAAATTAATTTTCATCTGTCGAGGGACCGTCAACGGCCAAAACAAAGTGAAGTCGAAAGACTTTATTGCGATAATAGCAGACTTGTGCAAAACACAAAATGGCAACCGCAATTTACTTTGCGGCAGGGACTCGAACAAACTATCGACTGGATCAAAGACAATCTACATCATTACAAAACAGATATTTACATCAAATAGGTGAATTATGCAGGCGATTATTCTGGCTGGAGGGAAAGGCACAAGATTAAAACCTTACACGACAGTTTTGCCCAAACCGCTCATGCCCATCGGCGATAGTCCGATTTTAGAAGTCGTTGTTAAACAGTTAAAGAAAAACGGATTTAAGAAAATTACGATGGCTATCGGACATCAACATGATCTTTTTGTCGCCTTTTTCGGCAACGGCGAAAAATGGAAGATACCTATCGAATATTACATTGAAAAAAAGCCATTGGGCACGGCCGCGCCGATCAGGCATATTAATAATCTTGAAAATGATTTCTTAATGATGAATGGAGATATTCTAACGGATTTGTCCTTAAAAAAACTTTTTGCAATTCATAAAAATAAAAAAGCCGACTTAACCATTGCAACCCATAAACGAATACAAAACGTAAATTACGGAACTTTAGAATACTCAAAAGATGGAAAATTAACCAGTTTCCGGGAAAAACCATCCTTTGATTTTAATGTCAGCATGGGAATTTATATTCTTTCCCGCAGGGTTTTGCCTCTTATTCCGGCAAAAGGCCGGTTTGATTTTCCCGATCTGGTCCAGAAACTTTTATCTCACAACATGTCCATCCATTGTCATGCCTATGACGGATACTGGATGGATATCGGCCGTCCGGAAGATTATGAACAGGCTATTGATGATTTCGAGAAAATGAAGGATGTTTTATGAGCGGATACAATCCAACGATACCTCTTTTCGATCTCAACTATGGACAGGAAGAAGAGGAAGCCATGCTGCGTGTTTTACGCAGCAAATGGTTGACCATGGGGCCGGAAACGGAGGCATTGGAGATAGAGTTTGCGGAATTTTGCGGAGTAAAACATGCGATAGCCCTCAGCAATTGCACAACAGCCCTTCATCTGGCGAATCTTGCTGCCGGAATTAAAAATGATGATGAGGTTATCTGCCCTTCCCTTAGCTTTGTCGCTACATCGAATTCGATTTTGTATGCGGGAGGAAAACCAGTTTTTGCCGATATTAAATCTTTGAATGACTGGACAATATCGCCCCGCGATATTGAAAGAAAAATATCCGATAGAACAAAAGCGATTATTGTTATGCATTACGGAGGCTTTGCCTGCGATATGGATGAGATCATGCGCATTGCCGCCAGGCATTCTCTTTTTGTCATCGAAGACGCGGCTCACGCTCCCGGCGCGACTTATAAAGATAAGCGATTAGGCGCACTCGGCGATATTTCATGCTTTTCATTTTTTTCCAACAAGAATATTTCCACCGGAGAAGGCGGCATGATCTGCACTAACTCTGACGAATACGCCCAAAAGATCAGGCTGATGCGCTCGCATGGCATGACCAGTCTGACGCTGGATCGCCATAAAGGACATGCCTACAGCTATGATGTCGTCTGTCTCGGATATAACTATCGCATTGATGAAATTCATGCTGCCCTGGCAAGAGTTCAATTAAAAAAACTATATGATGGTAACAATTTACGTCTAAAAGCAGCCGGAATCTATAAAAAAGGATTAAGTAAAATTGATCAAATAACGATTCCTTTTGCCGGCAAGGCCGACCAGACCAACTATCACATATTCCCCATTCTTTTAGACAAAAGCGTTAACAGGAATGATTTGATGACTTATCTTCGGCAAAATGGTATTCAAACAAGCATCCATTACCCGCCTATTCATCAATTCAGTTTTTTTAAGAATTTTAATTTTAAACATGAGCTGCCGCTTACAGAATATGTTGGAGAGCACGAACTGACACTTCCCATGTACCCGGGTATAACCGGATGCCAACAAGACAGTGTTATTAATTTTTTACTTAAGTATTTCAAAAAATAAACGCGCCGGTTGGAGATATGCTTGTGACATATCATGACGTCAACATGGAGGAATGGGAAAAACGCGGCATTTTATATGGCAGCTCCTGCAAGAGTGTATTATTTAAAAACATGCCGGAGGCAGCCAACAGGCATTTCCATTTTTCTCATCTTAATTTTATATGTGATAGTATTCATCATATAAAAAATAATTGCAGAATTTTAGATGTAGGCTGCGGCTACGGCAGGATAACCATGCCTCTGACGCAAAAACTGCCCGAAGCTGAAATTATCGGAATAGATATCAGCCCTGCTTATGTATCCCTGTATAAAAAAAATACCGGAAAGAATGCTTTTGTGGGTTCAATAGAAGCAATGCCTGAGGGCATGGGCATGTTCGATCTGATTATATCGGTTACTGTAATGATGTACGTCCAAATCAATCAGCGCCGTACCATGGTAAAAAATCTATTAGAAAAATTAAATTCCGGCGGCAAATTAATCATGATTGAACCTGACATTTCAGGAATTAACTATCAAACCGGTTTCGGCATTTTAAATTTTATAAAAAAAAATACTTCATCCGGAAATATTCATACAGAAGGCGAGTGTTTTTCGTCTGCTGAACTGGCTAATCTGATTCAAGACTCGGGAGGATTAATTATCAAAGAGGAACGGATACCTGCTACAACTTTTTTCTTTCTCCCTATGTATGTCCTGGGAAAGTTATTCCCTGAAAAAATTGCCGCATTTTTTTTCCGGCCTCTGAATTTAATGGATAATATTCTGAAAAAATACAGGCTTCCGACGTTATGGTTATTCTATCTGATTCAAGTGAAATAATATATGCTTACAGAGCCGGATTTATGTTTGTAAGAAATTCTCCGAGATTAAATATATTTCAGAAAATGCACAAGAGTGAATGCATCAATGATGAAGCTTAATAAATTAATAATTTCTCCAAATATCAGAAAATGGTACAGTAGATTACTTTTGCTTCTGGTGTTTTTTTTCGTCTGCTACTATATTTTTTTAAATTTTTCGGAAATACGCCGCTTTAAATATGATTTAGAGTGGGTCTATTTATTCTACAGCATATTATCCTTTCTGATATCTTACCTGTTACAGATATTCATCTGGTTTCATCTGGCCTCATCTTTCGGCCTCAAAGCTTCTTTTCTGCCAACAGCCAAATGCTGGAGTTTATCTCAACTTGGGAAATATATACCGGGCAAAGTCGGTTTATTCCTTGTGCGAATGGATTTATATAACCATGCGAGCAAACGGGTTGTTGCCTTTGCGACCGGAGTCGAATTCATTACTTCGATGACGGCGGCTTTTATTATTATTTTAATCTCCATAGCCTTTCTTCCTGAAACCATTCCGGCTTATATCCGTTCGACTGCGATCTCTTTTGTAATATTTTTTCTACTGATATTATATCCTCCCATTCTGAAAAAGATTTCCGCCATTATTTTTAAGTTCATCCATAAAGAACCGCTGACTGAATTGCCCACTTACGGATTGCTGATAAAATTCGTTCTCGCCAATATTATAATCGGTTTGCCTTATGGTCTGGGAATTTATTTTGCTTTTAATTGTTTCCACCATATCGGCTGGAATCTTTTTCTCACTTTAACCGGCGTTTACTTTGCCGCATCGCTTGTCGGCGTAGCAGCTTTTTTTGCCCCTGCCGGCATTGGCGTCCGCGAGGGCTTTGCTCTCCTCATTCTTCCGGCATTTATGGCGCAACCGGTGGTTATTTTTGGAACGATCCTTACCCGTTTTTTGATAACATTTGTGGAAATAATCCTGGCCGCATTATTTCCCATGGTCGAATATTTTTCCAAATCCGGGAAGAGTAATCTATAATTATTTTCAGGCGAATATATGTTAAACAAAAATAATGGATTTACGCTTTCTTTTCATTTTGGAACAGATGCTTTAGGCATTTATGCGTTCACGTTTATCACGCTTTTCATCATTCTGATTTTGATTTATTCGAACAGTTTTTACGGCGAATGGCATTTTGATGATTATGCCAACATTGTCATGAATCCGCATATTCAAATCAAATCATTTTCCCTGCCCGAAATAAAGCACTGCATGTATGGCATTTACAATGATAGATTATCGCGGCCATTATCTTTCTTGAGCTTTGCCCTGAATTATAAATTAGGCGGAATGGATGTTTTCGGATTTCATGTGGTTAATTTTATCATCCATTACCTCTCGGCTGTGTTTCTTTTTCTGTTCATTTACAATACGCTGAAACTCCCGCGGCTGAAAGATCAATATGAAAATATAGCCTACCCGGTGGCGCTTCTTGCGACGTTTTTCTGGGCATTAAATCCCGTCTGGGTAACTTCCGTCACTTATGTCGTTCAGCGCATGGCTTCCATGGCAGGATTATTTTACATCATGTCCATGTATTTTTATCTCAAAGGCCGAACATCCGCCCATATATCCAAAAGACCGACTTCTTCCATCTTGTTTTTTATTCTGTGTATAACGTCCGGTTTGGCCGCCGTGCTTTCCAAAGAAAACGCGGTCATGCTGCCGGTCAGTATTTTACTATTTGATTTATTTTTAATTCAGGGATTCACTAAAGAAATTATTATAAAATATATTAAGATTTCGACCCTGCCCGTTTTGCTGATTTTAATGATTGGATTTTTTTATACAGGCGGATTCTCTAATGCTTTAGGCGGATATGAAATACGCGACTTTTCCATGACGCAAAGGCTTTTAACCGAACCCCGCGTCATCTTATTTTATCTTTCCCTGCTGTTTTATCCGGTCAGCTCGCGCTTAACTCTTCTTTATGATATAGAAGTGTCCCGATCTTTGCTGCACCCCTGGACAACAACTCCGTCAATTTTATTGATGTTGGTTATAATCGGTTTTGCCTTTTATATTGCCCGAAAACGACCGCTGCTATCTTTTAGCATCATTTTTTATTTTCTAAATCATATCATTGAAGGTTCTGTTTTTTCTCTGGAATTGATTTACGAACATCGCAACTATTTGCCATCAATGCTTTTATTTATTCCTTGCGCGGAATTCATCATTTACGCTATTGATTACTTTTCCTATAAAAAAACCATACAGTTTATTGCTGCTTTGGGAATAGCTTTAATCTTATTTGGAGAAGGCGACATTACGTACAGCCGCAATAAAACAGTTTCTGACGATTTGCTCCTATGGCTTGATAATATTGACAAGTCCCCCAAATTGAGCAGACCGCATACCAACGCAGGTAGAGTTTATTATATTAATAATGAAGAAGAAAAGGCTTATCAGGAATATCAAAAAGCGATGACTTTAAATAATTTTGGAAGCGAGGAAGCTTTTGCAATTCAGGAATCTAATCTGGGTCTTTTGTATTTTAAAAAAACGCAGGACGATCCGGCCATGGATTACTTTAGAAAATCTTCTGAAATAATTCCTGAATATTCCCCCAATTATATACATATAGCGAAAATTGAACTCCGGCATAATAAAATTAAAGAAGCAAAACAACTTATCGGCGATAAATTAAATAAATATCCTGATAATTCTGAACTACTGGAACTATACAGTTTTATTCTGTTGAAAGATGGCAGGATTTTTGATGCTCGATATTTCGCTAAAAAATCTCTGGCAAAAAATCCTGATTCTCTGTTTGCTCTCGAAATTATGGCCGAAACCTGCCGCTTGAAAAATAACAATGCCTGTGCGATCTACTACTGGAAATCCGTCCGATTGCTTGCTCCCCAAAATGCTTATGCCAATCTGGCGCTCATTGAATTATATGGAAAAATTAAAGATACAAAAATGCTTAATCAGGAAATTCGTTTTTTGTTTTATTTACAGGGTTCTTTAAAATTAAATGAATATATTCAAAAATTAAACAAGGATGAGAAGTTAATTGTTTATGCCCCTAAGATTGAGAATTATTCATTTATTGCCGGGAAATGCGATTACATTAATTGAGAAAACAGCATGCATTGATTCAGGCTTTTTCTCCCTGATTAAAGGAAACCCCACAGGAGTCTATGTTAAAGAAGATAAATAATAGCTTAGATAATCAGACAAAGATTCTGATTGTTTATATCGCTTTAACTATTGTTACACTTGCTGTTTTCTGGCAGGTAAATCTTTATGACTTCATTAATTTCGATGATCAAGTTTATGTAACCCAAAACAGCCATATCCAGTCAGGAATATCGCTTGACAGTTTTCGTTGGGCGTTGAGTACAAAGTATTTCGATTTATGGCATCCTCTGGTATGGATGTCTTTTATGCTGGATTATAAGCTTGTTGGCCTGAATGCCGGCGGTTATCATATTACCAATCTTATCCTGCATATACTGAGCGCTTTGTTTTTGTTCTGGCTTTTTAACCGCATGACAGGCGCCATCTGGCGCAGCGCCTTTGTCGCGGCGATCTTCGCGCTTCACCCGCTTCACGTGGAATCGGTTGCCTGGATTTCTGAACGCAAAGATGTCTTGGGCGCATTTTTCTGGATGCTGACTTTGTGCCTGTATGTTTATTATACGGAAAAACAGGCCATAAGGAGATATCTGCCTGTCCTCTTTTGCTTTGTCTGCGCCCTTATGAGCAAGCCCATGGTTGTCACCCTGCCCGTAATGATGATTCTTCTGGATTACTGGCCGCTGAAACGTTTTGAATCAAAAAAAACGGGGAACAATTTAACGGACGTTGTACCGGTAAAGGTTTCATTATGGCCGCTATGGGAAAAAATACCTTTTCTTATCTTGTCGGCAGCGCTCGTTTTCATTACACTTTATTCTCCGGATAAGCCGTCTTTAAAAGTTTTCCCCCTGGGTTCCAGAATTACCAACATGCCTGTTTCTGTTGTGACCTATCTGGAGAAAACGTTATGGCCTCATGATCTGGCTGTTTTTTATCCTTTTTCAGAACAACTTCCCATCTGGCAGGTCTTAGGCGCCGCTGCCGGGATTCTGGTTATCAGCGCTGCCGTAATTATAAAGATGAGACGTTTGCCATATCTTTTTGTTGGATGGCTATGGTATGCTATAGCTCTTCTGCCCGTTATCGGGATCCTTCAGGTAGGAGGCTTCTCAATGGCCGATCGGTATCATTATCTGCCTTCTATAGGCATTGCCGTTATGCTGGCATGGGGCATTCCGCTTTTTTTTAAAAGCGAAAATACGCGCAAAAGGATTTTATTCCCGGCGGGAGTGATTTTCATTGGCATATTGTCATTTATAACGTGGCAGCAATGCGGTTATTGGAAAAACAGTATAACTCTACTTAACCATGCCTTGCGGGTGACAAAGAATAACTATCTTGCGCATAACAACATTGCTCCATCTCTTGCTGAAGAAGGCAAAATCGAAGAAGCTATTTATCATTACAGCGAAGCAATCCGCCTGATGCCGGATAATGTACTAAACAACATGGGTAATATTCCATATAACAACAGGGGGGGAGCGTACGTCCAACTCGGCCGGTATCAAAACGCCCTTGAGGACTTTAATAAAGCTATACTCCTGCAACCGTATTATGCAGATTCCTACACCTTCAGGGGAAATACTTATGCTTTCATGGGGCAGTATCAACAGGCCATTGAAGATTACAATAAAGCCATAGCTCTGAAACCGGTTTACGCCGATGCCTACTACAAAAGGGGGATTGTTTACAATAACCTTCGCCTGTATCGATATGCGATTGCGAACTTTGATGAAGCATTACGCCTGAAACCTGACTATGCCGATGCGTACAACGACCGGGGAGAATCTTACTTAAAACAGGGTGATAAGATACAGGGCTGTTATGATGCGCAAAAAGCGTGTAAATCGGGAAATTGCAAAACGTTGGAAGCTGCCAGAGTTAAAGGCCTCTGCCATTAAACAAGTTCAAGGTTTAACGTAGAACATGGGACGTAGAATATAGAATATTATTATAAGAGAAACTGAATTCTATTATGTTAAACAGGATAAATTTAAGCTCCGACAGACAGAAACTAATCGTTTATCTGGCGTTGACTGTTATCACCTTTACCGTTTTCTGGCAGGTAAATCTTTATGACTTCACTAATTTCGATGATCCACTTTATGTAACAGAAAACAGTCATATCCAGTCCGGAATATCGCTTACCGGAATTCGTTGGGCGTTTAGCACAACTTATGCCGACTCCTTATGGCACCCTCTGATATGGCTGTCATTCATGTTGGATAATCAACTTGTTGGCCCCAACGCCGGCGGTTATCATATTACAAATCTTATCCTGCATATATTTAGCACGCTTTTACTCTTCTGGCTTTTCAACCGCATGACAGGAGCGATCTGGCGAAGCGCCTTTGTCGCCGTTCTTTTTGCCGTGCATCCTCTGCACGTGGAATCGGTTGCATGGATTGCCGAGCGCAAAGATGTCGTAAGCGCATTTTTCTGGATGCTGACTCTCTGCCTGTATGTTTATTATACGGAAAAACCTGATATAAAAAGATATCTGCCTGTTGTGTTTTGCTTTGTCCTGGCTCTTATGAGCAAACCTATAGTTGTCACTCTGCCTGTAATTTTAATTCTTCTGGATTATTGGCCGCTGAAACGTTTTGAATTCAGAGAAGGCAATTTTGTTCTATGGCAATTGAAGGAAAAAATACCTTTATTTATCTTGTCGGCAGTTTTTTCTGTTATCACGATTTATACTCAGTACAATCCATCCATAAAACATTTTCCTTTTGGTTTGCGGATCGCCAACGCGTCAGTTTCCTTTATAACTTATCTGGAGAAAACATTATGGCCTCGTGATCTGGCTGTTTTCTATCCATATCCTGTTCAAATTCCGATCTGGCAAGTCCTGGGAGCCACGCTTCTAATTCTCATTATCAGCGTTTTGGTTATCGCGGCAATTAAACGTTTACCGTATCTCTTTGTTGGATGGCTATGGTACGCGATAACCCTACTACCGGTTATCGGAATAGTTCAATCCGGCGAACAGGCCATGGCCAACCGCTACCATTATCTGCCTTCTATAGGCATTGCCGTAATACTGGCCTGGGGCATTCCGCTTTTCTTCACACACCAAAATCTGCGCAAAATAATTTTATTTCCGGCGGCAGTGTTTTTCATTGCCATATTGTCATTTATAACCTGGCAGCAATGCGGTTTATGGCAAAACAGCATCAAGCTTTGGAATTATAATTTGCAGATAACAAAAAATAACTATCTTGCCCATAATAATTTAGGTATTGCCTTATCTGACGAAGGTAAAATCAATGAGGCTATGGATCATTTTATGGAGGCAATCCGTCTGAATCCGGACTTTTTCTTTGCCTACAACAACAGGGGAAGTGTTTACGTTAAATCAGGCCGGTATCAGTCGGCTATTGAGGACTTCAATGAGGCAATCCGGCTGAAACCGGATTTTGCCGATGCATACTACAATCTGGGAATTATCCATATCAAACTCGGTTTGCACCAAAATGCCCTGGATTATTTCAGTGAAGCTATACGGTTGAGACCCAACGATGCTTCCTACTCTAACAGAGGGATTGCTTATGCTAATCTCGGCCAATATCGGCTGGCCATAGAAGATTATAATCATGCCATAAGCCTGAAACCGACTGACGCAGACTTATATTTTATCAGGGGGGCAGCATACCATAATCTTTGCCGGTATCAAAGCGCCGTTGATGATTTTAATGTAGCTATACGCCTGAAACCAAATAATGAGGGTTACTTCTACAACCGGGGAATTGCATATTTTAGTCTCGGCAGGTATCAAAGCGCCATTGATGATTTCAATGAAGCCATACGCCTGAAACCGGACTATGCCGATGCCTATAACAACCGGGGGGCGGCTTACTTTAAAATACGCAGGTATCAAAGCGCCGTTAATGATTTTAATGAGGTCATACGCCTGAAACCGGACTATGCCGATGCCTATAACAACCGCGGGGGAACTTACTTTAATCAGGGCAACAAAAAGCCCGGCTGTTATGATGCGAAAAAAGGATGTAAAATGGGAAACTGCACAGCGCTGCAATGGGCTAAAAAAAGAAATTACTGTCGTTGATTTTCAAATAAAATTATGTAAGCGTATTTTAACAACGGCTCCTCTTCTTTGGGGCAGATCATAATTGAAGAACAAATTTTAAATTAAACGATATTTCATTATTCAGGAGAAGACAATGCTTTCCAAAGAAAATGGATTTACACTACCTGTAAATATAAACTTCCCTGAATCGAAGAAATATTTTTTTACATTTGTTGCTCTTTTAGCGGCTTTATTGATTATTTACTCCAATAGTTTTCACGGCGATTGGCATTTTGATGATTTCGGCAACATTGTTAATAATCCGCAAACTCAGATAAAATCATTTTCATGGCCGGAAATAAAGCATTATGTATATGACAATAACCAGAATAAATTATGGCGGCCATTGCCTGTCTTGAGCTTTGCCCTGAATTATAAATTAGGCGGAATGGATGTTTTCGGATTTCATGTCGTTAATTTTATCATCCATTACCTCTCTTCTGTCTTTCTTTTTCTATTTATTTATAACACGCTGAGACTTCCGCGGCTTAGGGATCAATATGAAAATGTCGCTTACCCGGTGGCGCTTCTGGCGACGTTCTTCTGGGCATTAAATCCTCTTCATGTTACATGCGTTACCTACATTGTACAGAGATATACCTCCATGGCGGGGCTATTTTATATCATGTCCATGTATTTCTACCTCAAAGGCCGGACATCCGCCCATCTATCTAAAAGATCATCTTCTTCCATCCTGTTTTTTATACTGTGCATAACTTCCGGTTTGGCTGCCGTGCTTTCCAAAGAAAACGCCGCGATGCTTCCGGTCAGCATTTTTCTTTTTGATTTATTTTTAATTCAGGGCATCACCAAAGAAAATATTAAAAAAAATATCAAGATTTCCGCGCTGCCATTTTTGCTGATTTTAATTATCGGTTTTATTTATACAAGCGGTTTTTCCAATTTTTTTGGTTTCAACGGTTTGTCAGCCGGATATAAGATACGCGGCTTCACCATGACGCAAAGGCTTTTAACCGAACCCCGCGTTATCCTGTTTTATCTTTCATTGCTTTTTTATCCGATCAGTTCGCGCTTAACTTTTCTTTACGATTTTGAAGTTTCCCGGTCTTTGATGCATCCATGGACTACAATTCCTTCAATTTTATCGATATTGTTAATCATCGGATTTGCCCTTTATATATCCCGTAAGCGCCCGCTGCTATCTTTTAGCATCATTTTCTTTTTTTTGAATCATATCATTGAAGGCTCCATTTTTAATCTGGAGTTAATATACGACTATCGCAATTATCTGCCGTCCATGCTTTTGTTTGTTCCTTTCGCGGAATTCATCATTTACGTTGTTGATTACTTCTCCTACAAAAAGCTTATTCAGATTATCGTTGCCCTGGGAATAGCCATCATCTTATTCGGCCTGGGCGACATTACTTATAGCCGCAATAAAATATTCTCCGATGATTTTCTCTTATGGTTTGATAACATTGACAAGTATCCCGAATTGAGCAGGCCGCATGCCATGGTAGGCAGTATTTACTGCAATTATCATGAAAAAGAAAAAGGATTTCAGGAATATAAAAAAGCGATAACTTTAAATAATTTTGGAGGAAGCAATGTATCTTTATCGCTCCAGGAGTACAATTTGGGTCTTTTACATTTTACAGAAATGCGGGATGGTCTGGCCATGAACTACTTTATACAATCTTCTAAAACAAATCCTGAACATATCCCCAATTATATATACATGGCAAAAATAAAACTCCGGCAGAATAAGGTTAAAGAAGCGGGACAAATTATTGAAGATAAGTTCAAAAAATATCCTGATAATTCCAGACTATTGGAGTTATACAGTTTTATTCTATTAAAAGACGGTAAAATTGATGCAGCTAAAATTTTCGCCGAAAAAAGTCTCGCTAAAAATTCGGATTCACTGTTTGCGCTTGAGATTATGGCCGAGGTCTGCCGTCTGAAAAATAACTATGCCCGCGCCATCTATTACTGGAAATCCGTCCGGAAGCTTGCTCCGCAAAATGCTTATGCCAATCTGGCTCTTATTGAATTATACGGAAAAATCAAAGATACAAAAATGCTCAATCAGGAAATTCGCCTCTTGCTGTATTTACAGGGTTCTTTAAATCTAAAAGAATATATTCAACAATTGAATAAAGATGAAAAATTGCTTATTTACGTTCCCAAGATTGAAAATTATTTATTTATCGCCGGGAAATGTTCCTATATTAATTGAAAAATCAGCAAAAAAATAGCGTGAAATGATTCAGGCTATTTTTTCCCAAATGTTTTTTATTTAGCTTTGTGTCGGGTAATACCAGGTCCCGCTGGGAGTTGTACTCATCGTGCTGCCTTTCACCATGCCAATCGCAAATATAATATCACTGCCGCTGGTGGTCGTTGTAATACCTGAAAAATCACTGCCGACATCAAGACTCAATGAACTCGCAACCGCAGGTTCTCCGGGATCCGCTCCATTGCCTGACAAATATAATTTTGCATATATACCGCTTGCGCGTGATTTTAATTCCCCGATTGCAACCTGTGCGGCTGAAATTCTTGACTGGTCCATCATATCCACGTATCTTGAGATGGCCACGGCGGCTAGAATTCCCAAAATAACCAGAACCGTGATGATTTCAATCAATGTAAAACCTTTCTCATTTTTTAACATATTTTCTTCCTTAATGGCTAAAAAATGCTTCTTCATTAATTAAAAAACTGGTCAAAAAAATAGCGTGATATGATTCACGCTATTTTTTCCCAAATGTTTTTTTACTTAGCTTTGTGTCGGGTAATACCAGGTCCCGCTGGGAGTTGCACTCATCGTGCTGCCTTTAACCGTAGAAATCGCAAATACAATCTGAGTGGAAGTAGCGGTCGTTGTAATACCTGAAAAATCACTGCCGACATCAAGACTCAATGAAGCCCCAACCGCGGGTTCTCCGGGATCAACCCCATTGCCCGATAAAAGCAATTTGGAATAAACAGCGCTTGATCTTGATTTTAATTCGCCAAGAGCGCCTTGTGCTGCAGAAATTCTTGACTGATCCATCAGACTCAAGTACCTTGGAATAGCCACCGCGGCTAAAATTCCCAAAATAACCAGAACCGCGATGATTTCAATCAACGTAAAACCTTTCTCGTTTTTTAACATATTTTCCTCCTTTTTTCATACCCGTTAGTTGTTTTTGTTATTACTTATTAAGACTTCATTTGCAAAATTTCGTATTAATTATCGTAATTATTCCAGCGTAAAAAGTCAAGAATTATCAGCTTATTTCAATGATTAATATTTTTCCATCAATGATGTGTTGTCAATTTCATAAGATCCCACATCGGCATAAATATGGATAACGCAAAAAATCCCACGACTGCGGCTAAACCAACGATTAGAATCGGTCCAATCGCATCGGAAAGCGCTTTAACAGCGTACTCAACCTCACTGTCATAATGTACTGCGACTGCCCGCATCATTTCATCAATCTTTCCGGACTCTTCACCGATCGCTATCATATCAATAACCATCGGGGTAAAATATTTTGATGATTTTAATGGCGCCGAAATTCCGGCCCCTTCTTTAATACGTTCACGGATATTATCAAAAGTTCGCGTCAGGGCCTCATTACCCATTGTAGCCGAAAGTATGGTCAATGATTGCATAATGGGAACGCCGCTTGTTTGTAAGATAGCAAATATACTGGCAAAACGTGATAATGCCGCCTTTTTAAATACCGGCCCTATTATAGGCATTTCCAATAAAAAAGAATCCTTCACGAATTTGCCATTGCTTGTTTTAAAATAGAAACGCAAACCAAAAACAATTATTAATATAGCGCCGAGCATTAAATACCAGTAATTATGAATTAAACCATACAACAGCATGGCAATTTTTGTGGGCCACGGCAAGTCTAACCCGACCTGGGTAAAAATAGAAACAAATTGGGGTATTACAACAGTTAAAAGAAATATAAAAGCGCATGATAAGGCTATCAGCACTATCATTGGATATCTCATCGCCGATTTTATGTCTGCTCTGACTTTTGCTTCATGCTCAATAATGTAAATCAATCGCTCTAAAACGATCGGCACACTTCCACTGACTTCACCTGCCCTGATCATGTCACAGTAAAGGCGGTCAAATATTTTGGGGTGTTTTTGCATCGAGTCAGAAAGGGACGAGCCTTGATTGATATCTTTAATAATTATTGATATCGCCCGCTTCAGACCTTTGCTTTCCGTTTGATCCTCCAGAATAGACAAAATTCTTAATATCGGTATCCCCGCAACCAGCATGGAATGGAACTGTTTTGTAAACATTATCAGATCCATCGTTTTAACTTTGCCCATCACGGATAGCGCAGCTAACCAATCATTACTCCCCTGTTGTTCTTTAATTTTTGACGGTATAAGGTCGCGGGAAATCAGTATGAAATTTGCGATCTCAGCTGATTCCGCCTCTAATTTTCCGGAAATTTCCTCTCCAATATTGTTAATGGCATGGTAAGAATATTTGGGCATTTTTCATCCTTATTTATTTTAAGTCATAACAGCGGAGGCCGCTTCTTCCAGAGTTGTTATCCCTTGAGCAACTTTTCGGGCTGCGTCTTTTTGTAATGTTTTTAATTTCCCGGCAGCTACCGCGGCGCGCGTTATTTCGGGACTCGACCTTTGATTAACGATCATATCCTGAATCATTTCATCAATAACCAAAACCTCAAAAACACCTGTTCTCCCCTTGAAGCCGGTATTCTTGCATTGGCTGCAACCTTTGCCGTGTTGGAAATTAGCGTTTTTTGCTTCTGCTTCTGTTATTCCAAATGCAGTAATAGCTTTCACCGGTGGATTATAAGATTCTTTACAATAAGGACAAACAGTACGCACTAATCTTTGAGCAAAAGATACGATAAGAACAGATGAAATCAGGAAAGGCTCGATGCCCATATCGATAAATCGCGTTATAACTCCCGCGGCATCATTCGTATGAACCGTGCTCAAAACTCTATGCCCCGTTTGCGCCGCCTGTACCGATACCGCGGCAGTCTCCGCATCTCTAATCTCACCAACCATAATAACATCCGGATCCTGACGAAGAATTGAACGCAAGCCGCCGGCAAAAGTCATTCCCGCTTTAGTGTTTAACTGCACCTGGCGAATTTCATTTACCCTGTATTCGACCGGATCTTCCAGAGTAATTATATTTATATCCGGTTTGTTTATGGAACTCAGGATTGCGTACAGGCTGGTGCTTTTGCCGCTTCCTGTTGGTCCGGTACTTAGAATCATTCCGTAAGGTTTTTTGCTCATGCTTTCTATTTTAGCCATATCGTCAGCATCCATGCCCAGACTATCCAGGGTATAAATACCGGCGCTCATATCCAGCAAACGCATGACAATATTTTCTCCGTGAATTGTGGGAATCGAGGAAACTCGGACATTAATTTCCTTTTTCTCCAATTTCAGGGTGAATCGGCCGTCTTGAGGAACTCTGGAAACGGTGATATCCATGTTGGCTATAATCTTAAGACGGGCAATAACAGATAAAAATATGGATTTCGGAGGCGAGGGCATTTCGATCAGCCGTCCGTCAATGCGAAAACGCAACTGCACGGTATTTTGTTGCGGAGAGATATGTATATCGCTTGCTCTGCTGCGAACGGCCTGAGCAAAAATAGAATTAGTCAAACGAACAACCAGCGCCTCTCCTGCCGCATCCTGTAACGACGTGATCTGGATTTCTTCCTGGGTTTCGGAGTCTTCTTTATCCTTGGATTCTATCTCCATGTTTTCCATGATATCGCCGAGATCGGATTGCATGCCATACATACTGCTGATGAGCTGATTGATTTCCATTTCCGAACAAATTACGGGTTCGACTTCCATGTTGGTTAATTTTTCAATGGAATCGAATGTTTTTGTCTCCAGAGGATCTACAACCGCGACGGTCAAAAGATTCCCCTGTAATTTTAAAGGGACCACTTGATTTTTTTGTGCGAATTCAATGGGGATATAACGCACCAGATTCAAATCCAGGGGAAACTTGTTCATTTGATATTTTTGAAGATTGAGTTGCTCGCATAATAAATCTATTATTTGTTTTTCCTGAAGAATCCCCTGGCGTATTAAAAACTGGCCAATTTTTAAATTGGTTTTTTTCTGATCACTCAGGATTTTTGCCAGCATTTCTTCGGTCAGAACCCCTTGCTTTACAAGTATTTCACCAAGACGTTGTTTAATTCTCATTTATCCTCCACGATCAACTCAATGATGCAACATACGGCGGTTAAAAAATACTGTGTCCGCATCCCATTGAGTTAAAATTTTTGCTTCGGCGGCAATCACCGGTGGCAATTTGCCGAGAGCTTCTTCGGCTGAGTTATAATTATTGAAACTTTTATCGATAACAATCGCGAATTCCATGCCTTCTTTTTTATTCCAGAAAGAAAGAAATGCCAGCGGAGGCATTTTCCTCTCGTCAGGATTATTGCGATAAATATTATACATCGTTTCCAAATCTTTTCCACTTTTTAAAGCAACGATTACATCGCCTTTATTTATCGGTTTTATACCCGCTGCAATTGACGGAAGCGTTATTATACTTCCTTCCGTGATCATGTCTTTATTTTTAATACGAGGATTAGCTGCAAACACCGCGTTCATGATATCGGAATTTACCTCGCCGTATATATTATGCAGTGTCCACCAAATTGTTCTTCTTTTTGTCATGGGTATCTTTCCGATATTTTCAGGCATTTTAACATCCTGATTCTTATTTTCCTGAGTACTTAACGAATTAGCAGCAACGCCTGTTGTCTCCACCTGTTTAATTTCAGGAACAATGAGCGTCGCCTGAGTTGCCGGTGTTACAGGCGTTGCCGTTGTTACCAGGATGGTCGCTATTTTTTTATACGCATCGGCATTTCGACTTTGCAGTATCATTGCGCTGATCGAAATTCCCAGGGCAGCCATCATTAAAAAGCTGACAAGCGCCCATTTTAATCTTCTAAATAACGGCGTTGCCATCTCACTGACGGAGCTTCTGACTAAAAACCAGCCGGCCCTCTTTCTGCCGCGAACTATCATTTTTAAAACAACATGATGGCAAAGAAAAATCACTCTACGCGGATAGCCTCCGGTAGCCAGATACATAGCCGCAAAACCCCAAAAACTAAACAGAGAAGGAGCTGTTTCAAAGTCTGAGGCGACACTTAAACGATAATTTACCATCGCCCGCATTTGTTTAAAGCTCAGTGGTTGAAGATGATAGAGAATATTAACCCGATCAAGAAGATTGGCTTTCCTTTTAAGAATTGTCTGGAATTCTTTTTGAGCAAATATTATTATTTGCAGCAGCTTAAATTTATTTGTTTCGTAATTAAGAAATTCCCGCAAAATTTCCAGGCAATTCTCCGGAATTTTCTGACCTTCGTCAATAATCAGGACAACTATTCTCTTTTCATCCACTCCCTTGTCAAAGAGATAATCCTTAATTCTTTCTTTTAAAGGCCATTCACTTTTACAATCATTTAAATCTTTAATGCCCAGCATTAAAGCAATAGTTTGCAGGAATTCAACAGCGCCGTTAAACGCCGGATCAAGCAAAAGATGCGTTTCAATTTCAGTAGAATCTGCCGAAGTCGAAGAAAAGCTTTGAATAAGTTTTCGGCATAAAGTGGTTTTCCCTGTGCCAATGTCCCCTATTACAACGTTAATTCCGCGGCGCAGACGGACGGCCAGTTCCAACTTTTGTAAACAATCGCTATGCTGTGGTAATTGAAAAAGAAATTCCGGTTCCGGAGAGTTGGAAAATGGCTCTTTTGTTAAATTGAGAATGTTGTAATAATTCATTTTTAAACGCCATGTTGCTGTTTAACATCTGCTATTGCTCAGAGTCCAATTCCATTATTTTTAATTCCGGTTTTTTTCAATTTTGTTCAGTTAGATTATTTTCTATATTATTTTTTCCAGCCCCGTGTGAAGTCTGGTTATTACTGGCCTGTAATATATGAGGCGTAATAAATATGAGAACTTCATCCTTTTCATCGCTTTTACTATTCGATTTAAAAGCCCAACCCAAAACGGGAATGTCTTCTAACCACGGCACGCCGTTTCCCGAATCTGATTTGGTTCGTTTAGTTAAACCGGAAATAACAATTGTCTCTCCATCCTTGACAATCAACACCGTTTGCGTTTGCTTTTTGATAATATAAGGATCTCCCAAAATGTCTTCTCTTGTCGTATCAATGTCATCTTTTTGCACAAAAATTGTCATTTTTAAATTTTTACCGTCAATGACATGCGGCGTAATCTCCAAACGCATAAGGACATCTACAAAGTTGGTGGTATAAGTCGGGGTTGTGCTAATGCCTGTTGACTGAACTGTTACATAGGGAACTCTTTCGCCATTTTCAGTAAATGCTTTCTGGTTGTCCAAAGTTGTGATCGACGGACTGGAAAGAACATTTAACAGAGAAGCCGTCTGCAGGGCTTGAAGTTGTACTTCTAATAAATTTCCGCCTATAGTACCAAAAGTAAGACCTAATGAAGAGGCGGCAGTGGATGTTAAATTACTGGCCGGGAAATTTATTCCAAGACCTTCGCCTCCTATACCAATAGCGCCATTTGCTGTCGGAATAATAGGAGACGTGGAGCTTGATCGGGTGCCGCCGCCAGACAGTGAAAGACTTTCGCTGCCGTGGAGAGTAGTAGAAGCCGATCCTCCCCACATAATTCCCAAATCTCTGGCCACGATTTTCGTTGTTTCCACTATATTGGCTTTAATTAAAATCTGAGGCGTAGGTTTATCCAGCTTTTCAATAATCGGCAGCATATTCTTCAGATCATCATGCAAAGCGGAAATGACCAAGGAATTGCTGTGTTCGTCAACTTTAACCGAACCGCGGGGTTTTCCATCCTTATCTTTAGTGATGAAACCCTGAAGTGTCTCCGCCAGTTTCGTGGGATCGGCGTAATCAACGCCTATCACCACAGGCTCCAACAACGGTTCAACCCATTGAATATCCCGCAACTGCACTTTTTGTTTTAAATCCTGTGCAAAATCATCAATAGTCATGACTCTGATGATATTGCCCTCCCAAACATAGGACAAACCATATGTGCGCAATAATCCGGTAAATGCTTTATCCCAGGGAACCCCCTTGAAATCTACACTGATATTACCCTGGAGTTCGTTTTTAACCAGAAGATTTAAACCAACCGACTTGGCCATTGCTCTGAGCACGGATTTGAGATCCGCCTGACGCATTGTTAAATTGATTGGTCCGGTAGGTAATTTTCTCACGGTTGTTTCACCTAAAGGGAAAGATGACGCTTGTTTTTTGGCTAAAATTGCTGATTCATTAATTTCTTTAGCTTTAGGAGAGTGCCCCTCAGAATTTTCGGCAAGAGTTGACCATTTTTCAAAAAAAGGATCTTTTTTCTCACTCTTAAATTCATCGGCACAGCCGAAGAAAAACATCAGCACTAAAAAACTTAGGCCTGTCATTATGATATTTTTAGAGTATTTCAAATCGACAACCTCCAATTGCAATTTTATTCTTGTATGGGAATTTCGAGACTATTTCCCGTTCGTTTATCAAAAATAAAAACTTTCGAAGGCGTAATCTGTTTTAATACATAGCCTTCCTCTACCATTTGCTCCCCTGCTCTATATTCCAGGCCGTTAAGCACAGCCATTCTATTCCTTCCTGATTCTACGAAGCCTGAATAAATTATTTTAGACGCAATGCCTTTATTATCTCTTGCCGCCCAAGCCTTATATGCATCTCTTTTCAAAAAAGGATTGTTTCCGCTATCAGTTCCTACCCGCCTGATAACATATTTATCAAAATCAGATAATTGGTTTTTATTTAAATCACTGGTTATTTCGCTTGTAAATGTTTCAATTTTCACGGAATCGGCGCCGGCTTTAACTTTTTTACCTGCCGGACCGAGAATGAAGTAATCAAAACCCGCGTATAAAACTAATAAGCCGGCGATCACTAAAATGATAATTTCTCTTGTTTTTAACTTAGCCATAAATACCTTTTGATTAACTACTTAAGCGCTATCCAGACTTTCATTTTAAATTCCATGGATGCAGTGCCTTGCGTATAACTAATTTCCTCAATCTTATCTAAATAAGGAACGGCTCCCAATTCGATAAGCATTTTTCGAAAATCGGCAAATTCCCCCTTCAGCACAATATTGTGCAAAAGGGATGTTGAAGCACCCGCCGATGTGCTTGAATCCGGTACAAAGGAAACAATCGCTACTCCGGATTTCTTCGCCACCGCACGGAAATCATCCTGAAATTTTCCTGCTTCTAAACGGGGCAGCGGCTTCTTCTCGGGATTGGGTAAAACAAGCAAATCCTTATCCTTCATAGCCTTTAATAAGGATGAGTAAAGAGGCCTCAAATCACTTTGCTCTTTAATTTGATATGTTAATTTTTCATTTTCCTTAATGTTGGCGGAAGTCTTGAGATATAAAGGAAGTATCGCTACTAAAATAATAATAAAAATAATTCCGCCGTAAATTAATAAATGCAAAAAACTATTTTGATTTACATTCGCATTACTTTTATTCATCACTGTTTACCTGTTTTAGCGCTCAAAGTAAAATTGAGAACTTCATCTTTTTTGAAAGTAATAATACTGTTTTTCTGTACCGACACTTTACTGAACATTGGCGAATTTTCCAGTTTTATCACATATTGCGACAAATCCGAATCCAACTTGTCCCTTTTATCAAAAATAATTCCCTCTATCGCGACACCGTCGCTTGCGGCTTCGCTTTTCGTCGCGTCGCTCCCCGCAGTTATTTTAAAATTGAGCAGGCGTACATTTGACGGTGTAAGATCAGAAACTTCTCCAATTGCCGCGAGACCCAAATACCTCTGCGCATATTGATGGGCAATTATTTTCTGTATCTTTGCCCTGTTAGATGCATTATTTATTGTTTCCACAGATAACAAAGGATTATAGGAAGCTAATTCATTTTCTAATTTTACACGCTTTTCTTTAAGGATATTCAATTCTGAAACTTGATAAATTAACGTAACGAGGCAAATAATTAAAGCTGCCAGAAAGGACATAAAAACCAGTCTATCAATTCGTTTTGCTTTTATTTCTCTATTTTTTTCGACATAAGTATAAATAACATTAGGTGTGCGATTGTTGTTCGACAAGGAAAAACCCAAAGCGGAAGACAGCAAAACTCCTTCTTGAACGCTTAAAGATTCCATGGAGAGATAAGATGCCTGCTGTTTAAAAGGATCAAAGAATTCGGTTTTTATTCCTAATTGATCACTCATGTAAGCCAGAATGGAATTATCAACATTCACTGAACTTCTAATATATATCTTTTCAACCCTCTGGTCTCCGATAGAAGATGTTTTTAAAGTTAAGTCCACCTGACGGGCTAATCTTTCCCATACGGGAGAAATCATTTCCAGAATTTCTTCTTTTGTTAAATCGTAACCGGCGTCTGTATTACTTAATTTTTCCGAATCAGGACTAAGACTCAAAAGAATTTTTATTGCCTCATCTTGATTCAGTCTTACATTGCCTGTTTTCTCAAGAACAGATGCGATAATTGCTTCTGCCATGCTATTGCCGCTGCCCGTTTTGATGCCCCGGCTCATAACCAGATTATCTTTGTCATAAACATCAATTCGGGAAAAATTATTGCCTATAAACAAACTGGCAAAAATTTCTTCAGTTACCGGCATCCATTCTGACCGGAAAATATTCTGAAGAGCAAAAGGAACTGTTGTAATTCCGGCAAGAGTTATTCCCATGTCAAAAAACAAGGATTTAATTCTTTCAATTTCCTCTTTAGGGGCTGTGTAAACCATCACGGAATATTTAGCATTGCCCTGATCAACAATTTCGCCCTGCAGTTCAAAATCAAAAATTAATTTTTCTTCATCAATATAACCTTCTTTTTTCGCTGTCCAATAAATAACATTATCCAGTTTATTTTTAGGCACGCGGGGAACTTTCAGGAAATGGACATTAACTTCGCCCGTTGATATCTTCGTCCAGATATTACATTTGGCCATTGAGCCGCAAAAGGAAATAATAGAAGATTTTAAAAATGTGTTGAATTCCGGTGAATCGTCAGATATTCCGGGACTATATTTGATAATTTTTTTGTCAACTAAAATCGGCTTATCGTCGGAATTATTAGCTGTCTTAACCAGACAAATAAATTCCCGGCTGACATCAACGCCTACTGTAAAATTTTTTTTATCGAAAAAACGTTTGGGCGAGATGACATTAATATTTTTCGTCCGCTTTTTTGCAGACACAGAAACTTCAGGTTTGTCAGGCGCGCTGAAAGATTCTTCATTCTTCCCGCGTATGACATTAAGAAGCTTTTCAGTTGAGTTTACATCATTCTTCAGGTCTGACAATAAACTTCCCTCATTTTTTATTGATGTATATTATATGTCATTTTTATGGAGTGTCAAGAAGCTGTTGTTAAATTTATCAATGTTTTTGATTTATTGCAACAAATATTTTTATTATTGCCATTGGATGTACCAGTTAATTTGTCTTATAATATATCTATTTGCCCATTTGTAAATCATTTTTTTAAATATTTTATTCAAAAACTCTTATTTAGAACCTATTATAAGTTTAAAGAACTTGTGGATTTTTCAATTAAAGTGCTTGAATGATTATTAAGTTTTTGCTATGTGATCTTTACTTTTTCATTAAGAAACCTGAGGTTATTAACTGTCATGATGATTAAAATAAAAATGGCTGCTTATTGTATCGTTTTGTTATCATTTATTTTTTTCTTATATCCCGTTGAAGCCTCGTCAATAGTTTCTACCGATTCCGAGAATATATCCGATTCAACAATTTCCCCATATCCCGAGAAAATACCGGATTCAATAGCGTCCCCTGATTCCGAGGGAATATCCGATTCGATAGCAGCCCCTGCTTCCAGTAAAATATCGAATCCGGCAGTTTCTTCCGGTTCCAGAAAAATACCGGATTCGATAGTTTCTCTATCTTCCGGTTACATTATCGTCGTTGATAAGAAATATCAAAAGATATATGTTTTTCATAAAGAGGAAACTTTTTCTAAAGTATTTGAGGCTTCTTGTTCCACAGGAAAAAATTCCGGATCTAAACGAGTTGCCGGAGACGCAAAAACTCCCAATGGAATTTTCTTTACGACGAGAATTCTGCACAATCCCGGTCCGCCTGAAATTTATGGTTCAATGGCCTTTCCTCTTGATTATCCGACACTCTCCGACAAGAGAGCTGGACGGGACGGTAATAACATCTGGATTCATGGCACGACAAAGCCACTATTGCCTAAACATTCAAGCGGCTGTGTAGTTTTACATGACAGCGACCTGAAGCGACTTGCCAATTTTATCTATTTAAACAGAACACCTGTCATTATTTCCGAGTCTATAAAATGGGTTCCCCAAAATCATGTTCTTCCTTCAAAAAATGAATTAGAAAAAATTTTAATATCATGGAATAAGGCTTTTACCGAAAAAGACATCAAAAAGATTGATTCCTTATATATGCAAGGTTCGGAAATTAAGGGCAAGAGACGCGAAGAACTCTATAATAAAATCAAACAATTGAGATTTATAAATAATCATTTTGTTTTACAGCCACGGGATATATCCATTTTACAGGAAGAAAATAATGCCGTTATTATTTTTGATCAAATCTTTGCAGTCAACGACAATAATTTTCAGGGATTTTATAATAAACTGATTTTAGAAAAGATTAACAACAAATGGTATGTCGTTGATGACGCGACACCACCCCGCATCACCGGCAGAAACCTTGCCGTGGTAAACAGCGAACAAAAAGGAACAAATAATACCGCCTCAAAAGATATACGGGATTTAGTAACCAAATGGCTAACCAGTTGGGAATCGGGCGATATGAAAACTTATCGCGATTGTTATGCGTCAGACTTCCAGTCGAAAGAAATGAATTTAGATGCATGGATATCTCATAAATCCGATGTCCACCAAAACAATAAAAATATAAGTATTCGCATTGATAATTTGCAAATATCCGCAGATGAAAATATCGCGAAGGCAGTATTTACTCAACATTACAGTTCTTCAAAACTTAAAAGTAAAGGCAGGAAGATATTGGAATTAAGAAAAACAGGCGACGAATGGAAAATATATAGAGAGATTATGTGAACGTAATAATCACATTGGCACTTATATTTTTAACATTTTTTCAGGCATTGGTTCAGTTTTACATATTAGTGAACATTATACAGGACAATTAAATTTCCCCGTCAACACTATACAAATCCGGCAATAATTATCTTGACAATAGAAATAATCTTTGTTCTATTTTCAACCACTGAACAAATATAAATAGAATTTAAAGAAAGGCAATAATTATGAAAAAATCATTATTTACCTTATCGTTAATATTTTTATTATTCGCGCCATCAATTTTCGCTGAAACTGTTCCCGACATTCCCGCGGGGACCGCAGAAGAATATTACAATCGCGGCAACTCTTTTGAAAAACAGGGAAACTTTGCCCAAGCCATCTCTGATTATACCAACGCCATCAGAATATATTCAAAGCATGCAAAAGCCTATTACAACCGCGGGAAAGCTTATGGAAAACAGGGCAACTTCTCTGAAGCCATTGCTGACTATAACAAAGCTGTTGAAATTAATCCCCAATTTATAGAAGCTTATTATAACCTTGGAAATGCCTATGAAAAACAGGGAAATCTCTCTCAAGCCATCATAAGCTATACCAAAGTCATTGGAATCAATCCCCAATATTCGGCAGCCTATTGCAACCGCGGGAATGCCTATCAGACACAGGGTAATCTTCAGAAAGCTATAGCCGATTACAATAAGGCTATAGAAATAAATCCCTCCTTTGCCGGAGCCTATTCCAATAGAGGAAGTGCCTATCAAACTCAGGGCGACGTTCTGCAGGCTCTAGCCGATTACAATAAAGCTATAGAAATAAAACCTGAATTTGGCGGATTCTATTCCAATAGAGCGTATATCTATCATCTTCAAGGCAATCTTCCGAAAGCTATCGCCGATTACAACAAGGCTTTAGAAAAAAATCCGAATGACATTTTATCTTTGTATAACCGGGGCCTTGCTTATTACGATATAGAACAATACGGAAAGTCTTTGGCGGACTACGCAACGGCTATAAATAAAGATCCCCGTAAGGATGCTTATGAACATTTTATTAAATATTTCCCAGCGAAAAAAGAATCCGACACAGGCAATGTCAGAAATGAAATCATACAGGCCTTCGAAGAAAAAATAGGCAAGAAAACGGCAGCGCCCGTTGCTTCCGCTGCGCCTGTTTCCGCTCCCGCGCCTGTTGCTGCTCCTGCGCCCGCTGTTGCTCCTGTGCCTGTTGCCGATGTTACCGCACCTGTTGCTTCTGCCGCCGCTACTCCTGTTGTTGCTCCTGCGCCTGTTGCCGATGTTGCCGGTCCTGTTGCTGTTTTGGAAGCTGTTGACGCGCCTGCCACCGGCTCGAATTTAGCTCAAACAAACGACAAACAAGATAAGACAAAATCAATTCCTGAAAATGATGTCCGGATTCTGATAACGAAATGGTTGGCAAGCTGGAGATCCGGCGATATGAAAACTTACCGCAGTTGTTATGATGAATCAAATTTCCGATCAAAAGGAATGAACTTAGACACCTGGATATCCTCCAGAGCCGATGTGTACAAAAAAAGTAAAAATATAAAAATCAATATTGCTCATTTGCAAATTTCAGTGGACGTAAATAGTGCGAAGGCAGTATTTACTCAAGACTACAAATCCTCTACATTTAAATATAAAGGTAAAAAGACGCTGGAACTGAGAAAAATAGGAGACGAATGGAAAATATATAAAGAATTAATGTAGCTATCGAAATGATAAGCACAAGGAAGATTTTTCCAAAGCGGCAATTGATTCTGGGAAACAATTGCCGCTTTTTTTGACAGGTTCAGGCCAAGTCTTTTTCGGCTTGACTTGCTTAATTTTGTCAAATTTCAATACTTGCTTTTTACTTAAGGTGGGGCTATTTAAATGGCAAAAATATTTCACAGGGATTTCTTCATGGAAATAAATAAAGAAAACATAAACAAAGTTAAGGGATTTCTTGATGAACGTGAGGCGGACTGTCTTTACAAATTGGCCTTAAAAGCCGGCAAAAATGGTCCCTGCCTGGAAATCGGCAGTTACTGCGGCAAGTCATCCGTTTATATTGGAACGGCCTGTAAGAAAAACGCCACTGTTCTTTTTTCTATCGATCATCACACCGGTTCGGAAGAACAGCAGCCCGGAGAAGCCTATTTTGATCCCGATTTATTTGATAAAGAAACAGGCAAAGTAGATACCCTGAAACATTTCCGCAAAACAATAGCCGATTTTGATCTGGAAGATGTGGTAATTCCCGTTATCGGCCGTTCGGCGCTGATAGGAAGCGTATGGAAAACGCCACTTAGCCTGATTTTTATTGACGGCAGTCACGCTTACGAATCCGTTTTGAACGACTATAATATCTGGGCAAATAATCTGATTCCCGGCGGCTATCTTTTATTCCACGATATTTTTCCCGATCCGGCAAAGGGCGGACAAGCGCCTTATCTTGTTTATCAAAAAGCGGTGGAATCGGGGCTCTACGAAGAGATGCCGATGTTTGAATCGTTAGGGATACTGATTAGAAAGTAGGAATACCTTCTAAATCAAAGCGCTATCTTTGTTGGCTTCGTCGTCGGCTTCCTCGACGTATTGTCATATACGCCTGCGGAGCCTCCTCCTAGCCGCCTCGATATCATCTTTGATTTAGAAGGTATTAAATTATGGTATAGAAAATCGCCAATTGCAAATTTGACCACATTTACTAAATGGAGAAACTATGAAAAGCAATAAACAGATTTTTGACTCATATGAACTAAAAGACTACCCTAAAGTCGATACGATCAAGTTTCCCAAAAATGTTTACATTGCATATGCCGTTTGTGGGGAAACGTGTGGTAATCGAGAATTTATAGTAGATGGACAGACGCAAGTTTGCCAATATTGCGGCAAATTGATGTTCCGAACAGAAGTAAAAAAATATATTTTATGTGCAGATAGCGGAAGCCGACGACGCGGCCAACGAAGATAGCGCTTATAATTTAAGCTGGTATCACGACCAGGACCAGAGGCACCCTTTATCGGAAATCTCCGCGCTAAGATAACCGCGGCCCGCGAAATCAGTGATGGTATCGGTTACCACTTTTGAATCCGCGCCGGTGTAATCTATTATTTTTCGGCATAGTTCCGCAAGGGCGCTGTCTTTAGTTCCCTTAAATGAAGCAGGTTCAATAAATCCGCATTTTTCGATAAGGTTGTCTTTTAATATCTGATAGGTCAGATTCATGCGCCAGTGACCTTCAATATGCATATTATCTTCTGTTGAACCTGTGCCGTCCTGGTATCTTTTGAACATTTTATTCCAATCTGCTGCCATTTCTTCATCATAACGGGCGCCAAATTCGCGCATATCCTGCGAGAGCAATGATGAAGTCTTAACAATGGCATCGTTGGCATCATAACGATCCCAATCTTGAGTTAATATTTCCAGATCATAATCCTTAATTTTTTCCCATACTGTTGTGCCGGGAAACGGTGCCAGATAATGGTAGCCGTACATAGCTTTTGTTCTTTTGGCGAATCTTTCCGTTTCCTCTAAAGTATCTTTTGTTTCTCCAGGTAAACCAATAATAAATGACTCATGAGCTATCATGCCCGCTTTCTGGCACATTTTAACTGCCGCCTCGACCTGTTCCAGTTTTATTCCTTTTCTTATTCGTTTCAGCATCTCCGGATTGCCCGTTTCCACTCCGAAACTGACACTGTCGCAACCTGCCTCGGCCATTAGATCAAAGATTTCCTGATTTACGGTATCCACGCGGGCAAAGGCGCTCCACGGGAACTTTAAAGAACGCTCCTTGATACCGATACAAATTTCGCGAACACGTTCTTTGTCCGCAGTAAAAAGATCATCGGCGATATTAATGCGTTCAAAACCATAACCAATGATCTCTTCAATTTCATCCAAAACAAGATTTGATTTTCTTTTACGAACCTTGGAACCGACCATCTTACGCCCTAAACAAAAGATGCACGAATAGGGACAACCCCTGCCGGTGATCAGGCTAACCGGAAATCCCAGCGCCCTGTAACGCGAGATGGGCAATAAATAACGCGCCGGTGAGGGGATTCTGTCGATATCCGTAATAAAATCTCTTTTGCCGGTGATAATAATTTCATCATCGTGCCGGTATGCGATTCCGCGTATATCGCGCCATTTGCTCTTCTGCTTTAATACAGGAGTAAGTTCGGCAATTGTATCCTCTGCTTCTCCTATGGCAATCAAATCTATTTCCGGGTACTGCATTGAAGTATCGGTTGCTGTAAAAGAAACATGGGGGCCGCCCATCATCGTGATTATTTCCGGATCGTAATTTTTAACATCGCGAAGGATCTTCTGCGCTTCATAAAAATTCATCGTTACGGAAGTGGCGCCCACCGCGTCAGGCCGAAAAGATTCCAACTGTTTTTGAAGATTTTCCTTGGTGTAATTAGAAACAATATAATCCAGTATTTTTACTTCCGCGCCGGCGGCTTGAAATGCCGCGGCGACATAAGTCACACCGAGCGGCGGAGAAGGAATTTCCTCCAATGGATATGGCGGGGCAATCATAGCTATACGCATTATTTAATCTCCACTACGAGGGAAAAGCAATGATCTGAACCAACCTGCCAGCGTGTTGCCTTTCATCATCTCGCGATCAATAATTTCAAAATCCGCAGCCAGTTTGGCGGGATCGGAAAGCCACTGGGTTCTGGTCTTTAAGGGTTTGTCCAGGTCAAGATATTTGATAACAGATGCCGGATTTCCTGCGGCAATCGCGTTTGCCGGAATATTTTTTACAACGATGGAACCGGCGCCGATTATGGCGTTATCTCCAATAGTCACTCCTTTGCATACAATAGCGCTGTCTCCAATCCAGACATTATTGCCGATTGTAACGGGCTGCGTGTTGCCTACCGGCGCACTGCGATCGTACAAATCATGCCAGTCGGCATCACTGATGCTTACATTCTGGGCAGTCATGCAGCCATCACCCATTGTTATTGAGGTAGCAGACATTATTCTTGTACCGGGACAAATCAGGCAGCACCGGCCTATTTCAATTTTTCCCGTACCCTGCCATACAGGCCAGACGGTAAATCTTACTTTTCTGTCCGGGGTGCCGATAACCGTTGAATAATCTCCTAAAAATACCGGTCCGCCAAATACTTCCACCTGCCAGGGTTTCATAAAAACCGACCCGCGGCCAAAATATTCGAATTGAGGAGCCAGAAAATATTGCGCATACCATTTCTGAAACTTATTATAGAAGCGCTTAACGTAATACGGACGATGATCCTTTCTCACTGGCTTACCTTTTTCGTTAAAGTGGATTTTTAAAAGCAGGGTCAACTTTTGTCGCAGAAATTGATCGTGAGCGCAATCCGAAAACACCGCCGCAACAGAGGGATTTTCATTATTTCCATGAAGCCCAAAACTTATGATTAAAAAGTTTCCCCGCCGGAGTTATTTCATTCAAAGCGTCCCAGGCCATCATTGCCGCCGCCGCCGTCCAGCCTGTTTTTTCTTCCGGCCAGATAACCCCATCCGGAAAGGTCACTCCCATCCAGAAAGACCCGTCGGAAAATCTTTTATCATGCAACCAGCTGAATATCGTTTTGGCCCGGGGAATATCTCCAATTGCCGCCAGCGTTAAAATAAACTCCGCCGTTTCCGCCATGGTCACCCATGGCCGGTCGCTCACGCAACGCACACCCCATTCGGGAACGACAAACTTTTCCCATAAGTGGGCTATCCGTCGTTTAGCGTCTTCACCGGTTATTGCCCCGCACAAAACAGGATAATACCAATCCATTGAATACCGCGATTTGATCATATTAAAAAGATCCGGCCTGGTTTTTATCACCACACCAAGGGCATCCATGGCTTTGCGCCAGCTCGGGCGTTTCTTGCCCAGTATTCCGGCTATCGCCAGAGCGCATTTAATGCTCATATAAATGGAACTGGAACCGGTGAGCAGAGCCATTTTATCAATCACGCCGTGTTTATTTCTGGCCCAGTAAATCCCCCCCTCGGGAGCCTGCAAATCGATCGCGTACTGAATGCCCTGGGAAATTGTAGGCCACATGGTTTTTAAAAATTTCATATCTTTGGTAATAAGATAATGATGGAACGCGCCAACGGCGACATAGGAAGAAAAATTTGCTTCTTTAGAAGAATTCACAATCTTGCCGTCAAGAATTTCCGACCACCAACTGCCATCCGGAAGCTGAGTGCCGGCCAGCCATTCATAAGCGCTTCCTGCTTCGGCATAATAACCGCCTGTGCTTAAGCCCATAGCGCTTTCGACATGATCCCACGGATCGGTCTTCCCTCCCGCCGACCACGGAATTTCGCCGTTTTCTTTTTGGATCGAAGCAATGAAAGCGGCAATTTTTTCCAGGGAGACCGGGTTTAACTCTTCAGATATGGAAAGTTTCAGTTCCATTAAAATTATCCTTTTTTAAGATAATAGACGATGCTTTTGCCCATTATTGGATTTAGAAAATCTTCCAGCATCCGCACCAAACGCGGTTTTTTCATAATATCCCATTCCAGAAATTTTCTGTAATATTTGACCAGCGGGTGATCTTCTTTTTTCAAGCCGACCAGGCATTTCAGCCACCAGTATGGCGAATGAAGCGCATGCTTGTAATTAATCTTCCAGCACTTAAACCCCTGCCTCGTTAACATTTCCCGGAGTTGTTTCTTTTTGTAAATGCGTATATGACCGCCTTCTTCATTATGATAATCCCATGAAATAAACCAGCAAATTCTCTCCGTGAAAAAACGCGGCACGCTGACCGCAAGAGTGCCCTGCGGCTTCAATATCCGATCCAGCTCTTTGAGGGCTTTTTCATGATCGGGGATATGTTCCATAACTTCCGAACAAATCACGCAATCAAACGAAGAATCGGCAAAAGGCAGCTTTGTGATATCGGCAATGGAAAACAGATAATCTTTCGACTGCGCGTCGGGCATTGCGGCCACTGATTTAGCCGTTTCAGTCAGCGCCCAGGTATTTTTATCTATGCCGAAAATTTTGAGTTCCGGCATCCTGGCCAAATGACGCAAGTGTCTGCCCAGTCCGCAACCCGCATCGAGAACAACATCATGCGGCTTTAAATTTAATTCATTCAGGTCTATGGTAACCATTAATTGCCTCCCGGTATATTTCCACCATATCTTGTGCGGCTTTGGGCCAATTAAAAATAGATTCGACCCGCTTGATGCCTGCCTGCGCCATCTTTTTTCTCTGATCGGAATTATTTAACAAAAACATTATTTCCTTTGTCAGAGCGCCGGAATCCGCCGGCGGCACGATGATTCCCGTATCGCCAACCACTTCCGGCAACGCTCCGCCGCTGGTGCTGATTACGGGAACTCCGCAAGCCATCGCCTCGGAGGCGGGCATGCCAAAGCCTTCATATAAAGATGGAACAACGGCTATCGTGGCTCTCGAATAATAACCGGCAAATTCCTCATTATCGATGCGTCCGGTGAACTCAACGATATCCCCTATTCCCAGATCCGACACCAGTGCTTTTATGATACCGTTCTTTTTGGGCTCGCCGATGACTGTTAATTTTACGGATTGTTTTTTCCTGACCTGGGCTACAGCCTCAAGTAAATAACGCAGGCCTTTTAAAGGTGTATCCGCGCTGTTGGTTACGATAATGGAGTTTTCCGGCCGTGATTCATTGTGGAGGGGATAAAATATTTCCTTATTGACGCCATTGGGCACAACGCGAAATTTCGATAAATTTATGGAAAATTCCTCGGCAATATCTACCTTGGAGCATTCTGATACAGTAACAATATGCGACAACTGCCTGGCTACTTCCTTTTGCATTTTAATAAAAGAGTACCAGCGTTTTACTTTTCTTCTTTTTCCATTGGTGGTCGCCGCTTTAAACTCTTCCGTTCGGTCAACTGTTATAGGATGATGAATTGTCGCTATCGTCGGAACCACACTTTGCGCGATTTTTCCGATACCGTAAGCAAGACACTGATTATCATGAACAATGTCATAATTCATTTTATGCTTTTGCAAATAGTTATAAGCCCGCACACCGAAAGTGAATGGTTCGGGAAATCTGCCCAGGCACATATTTACAAACTCATACATGTTCAGAGGATTGGCCAGAGAGCTTATCTTTTTTACGTGAAAGGGTCGCTCAGTGTTATAAAGATCGAGACTGGGAAGTTTATGCAGACGCACCTTAGCGTCGAGATGAGGATAAGGCGGCCCCGATATAACATCAACCTGATGTCCAAGATCGCTCAGGGCTTTGCTCAAATGTTTAATGTAGACGCCCTGCCCGCCACAGGTGGGGTTGCCCCTGTAAGTGAGCAGACAAATTTTTAACGGCTGTGAATTAGATTTACTTTTCATAACAACAACTTTTGTACCATCCTTCGCGAATTTTCAAACATCGCGGATATTTCATCATTAGTCAGTCCGGCGCCGAGAGCAATGCTGTTTGCCCGATCGCCGCTCACGAAATCAGTCGGAGAATGGGCATCGTTATTGAGAATGAGACTGGCTTTGAATTTTTTCGCTATCTGCGCGACATGTCCGTTACTGAAACTGTGACCCTTCCGCGTTGTAATCTCCAGATAAATTCCCCTGTCCGCGGCCAGACGAGCTTCTTCTTCCGTCAGAATCCCCGGATGAGCTAAAATATCTATAGATGACTTAAGCGCGGCCAGATTTGTTCCGGCGGGAACAGGTTCAACAATCGTCTCCCCGTGAACAATGATTATCTTTGCTCCCAATTTTCTTGCTTCATCAGCTATATTAGCTATTTGAGCTGGAGCGACATGTGTAATTTCAACACCGGGAAGAACCTTAATTTTTCCATCTTCCGTTATTTTTGAACAAACCTTTATAATCCTTGGAATAATAAAGTCAATATTGGAATGATCAACATGATCGGTAATGGCTAAAACTTTATATCCGGCGGCAAAGGCCCGTTGAGCCAGTTCCGCGGGTATCAACTCGCCATCACTGAAAATGGAATGAGTATGCAGATCTATCACTTAAAACATCCTGATTATCAATTATTTCAAATTTGTTAGGAATATTAGAAATAATAGGTTTGTCTAGCAAATTTACGACTGAGAGTCAATAAGGATATACACGTATTTATTTTCATCTTTTTTTCAAAAGCAGAAAAGTAGCAGAAACACGGCAGACGTTTTTCCCTTCATTATCAACAACTAAACAATCTCCGATCACCAGACTTTGTCCTTTTTTAAAGACAGTGGCTGTGGCAATAAGATCCCCGCCGCTGACGCCTGCCAGAAAATTACTCTTTAGTTCTATGGTAGTTAAACCTTCTTCGGGACTTAATTGAGTCATCATCGCATGGGCAATTGTCTCGTCAGCCAGCGCGACGATAAGTCCGCCCTGCATGATTTTGGCTCCCTGTAAATATTCCGGACGCACCGGCATCCGAAATCGGGCGTAACCATCTTTTAACTCAACTAATGTTATTCCCAAATAATCCAGGAAAGGATTTATTTCCTTTTGACCGGCTTTTACTTTTTCCAGATAAAGATTGTAATTAAAAATATCAGGTCTCCTCCGGCAGATTAATCACAGGAACTTTATTGTTTGTTTTGATTAATTTTCCAACCGTTTTGGCTGACTTCTATTAGAGCTCCCGTCAAATCTTCGCTCAGATCCACTTGAAGATTCCCGCAAACACTATAAAAGCAATAGCATTAATGAAGAAAAGAGAACCTATGAAAAACTTTTGCGCACGAGGCTGCCAGTCATGAACGTAACAGGCGGCGGCGAAAAACGGGATGTATACGGTCACAAAAACAGGAAAAGCGCCCCACCATCCATAGACCCACACAAAAGTAGGCGTATGCACCAGAAATATTTCCAGAATAGAGGCGAAAGCGGCATTGGAAACCGCAAAGACCAGGCGGTTATTAATGCCCAGAATTTTCTGTGAGGGATCTTTCGGCATTAACTTGCAAACCGCTATTCCTGCTATAGCAAACATCAGATTAATTTCGATTCCGACACCCACCATGATTTCAAAGGCTGTTCCGGAAGGCACTGTCCACAGAGCATGACCGGAAAAATGCTGTATAAGCGCGTTGCCGATTTCCACAAACCAGTGGACCATGTAAAGGGCCAGCCCCCCGGCGATGACGCGATAATTGCCCTTTTCGATCTCGTTCGCATAAATGTATATGACGATCACAAGCAGAGGAATTACATACCACTGGAACGTGGAGCCGCTCCTTAAAATATTCAAGGCCTGCTGGGTTGCTTCCGGATTGTTCAAACTCATCCCGATATCTCCTTTTTTGTATTTAAAATATAAATTCCCATTACTTATATGCGATGGACGATACTTCTTGCGACTGACTGTCTTTTTCCATGGGAATAATACGGACAGTTGCCTTTCCCTGCCGGATAATACCCAGTTGCCGCGCTGCCTGCCTTGAGAGATCAATAAAGGATTCCTCATGCTCGCGGCAACGATCATTAACCGTTACCATGACAGATTTGTTGTTGGTAAGATTGACCACTTTAACCCGCGTGCCAAATGGTAGAGTGGGATGAGCTGCTGTCAGCTTTCGCGGATTATAGATCGCACCTGAACCGGTTCTTCTTCCATTATAGCGTTTCGTGTAGTAGCGGGCTATTCCCACTGTGCCCGCCGGTTCTTCTTCAAGGGAATATGATTTTATCTCCGGGGCACCTGATGGCTCAGTAACCGGAGGAATAATTGCATAATTTGTCCCGGTACATCCATAGGCGATAAACACGAACGCAAGGCATATAAAGAATTTTAATATTATTGAAGTAGTGACTATATTTTTTGAGGCGCCATCTTTATTCATGCTTGATTTATAATCTAATTTTTTAAATATGCCAATATTTTTTACAACACGAAATAGTAATTCCTGTCTCAACCGCCGCTTGAGGCAAATCAGTCGAGAATACTTTGTTTTGACAAAACACAGTGTTAAAGCGGATTACGAATTACGCATTTATGATTTCAGTTCATATACAGTCAGTGCTTTCAGCAACGCACATTAGACGGAAAATGGCGGCATATACCCGTCGTTTCGTCCACTCTCTTCCCCCGTTAAGCGCAGGACACTCAAAGCAGCCATTACAGGAAAATCAGCCAATAACCGCATAAGCATGTCCCGGCAGTGAAGCAAATGATAATTTTTATATGTCATTACGTTGAAAAATAAAGGCAGGTCAATTAACGGGCACGCCTTTTATTCCTTTTATCGAAAAAAAATGTCTCGACGGACCTTTTTCTGCCTTTATAACTTCTTTGGCTAAAATTGCTTCGCGTGGGTCTCTCGGCATAATCAATTTGCACACGTCTGTTCCGGAATTTTTCTTTCTTGAATTTGGCAATGAGAATTTCCACAAATTGAGCGCCTACTTCAAAATAAGAATTACAACGCGTCACTTCCATATTAGATACATGAAGATCGGCTACATTGGCAGTCTCCTGCAGGTAAGATTTCAGCTTCTGGGAATTAAAATTCTCCATCTGCCCCAGATTTATAAATAATCGGACTAAACCTTTACCTTCTGCGGGTTTGAACCCGGAGCGATGCGGGGTACTGGTATCTGTCCTGCTTTCTTTTTTTATTTCCACGTTGATATCGGCAGCCCTGCGGTAATAGCTCAAAAAGCGGTTGAACTCAGTGGAAATGAAGCGCTCAATGATCTCTTCCTTACTTAGTGATTTTAGCTGCTCATAGGCGGCTGGCAGAAACGGGCTGATTTCATCATGCTGAACCGCTGTGTTCTTTAGTTTTTCCACCAGATGATGCAGTTGTTTTTCGCAAACCTCACGTCCCGTAGGAATCTTTACCGCCAGGAATTTCTTGCCGATCTGTTTTTCAATATGTCTGACGCGAAACACTTCTTTTAAATTAACAATGAGAATCGAGATACCGGATTTGCCTGCCCTGCCGGTGCGCCCGCTGCGGTGGGTATAGTTTTCAATATCGTCGGGAAGGTTGTAATTGATGATATGCGTCAGATCGACAACGTCAATACCCCGGGCTGCAACATCCGTGGCTACGAGCATCTGCAATTTTTTGCCCCGGAAGCGGTTCATGACGTTGTCTCTTTGCGCCTGAGAGAGATCGCCATGCAGGGCATCGGCATTATAACCGTCTTTGATGAGCGAATCGGCGACTTCCTGAGTTTCTATTTTTGTGCGGCAAAAAATGATGGCGTAAATATCCGGATAATAATCGGCAATCCTCTTGAGCGCTATGTATCTGTCTTTGGCATGCACCACGTAATACTGATGATGAACATTTTCCGCCGTAGTATCCCTGGAGCCGACTGTAATCGCCCGCGGTTCCTTCATGTAGGCCTTCGCGATGCTTTCAATTTCCCGGGGCATTGTGGCGGAAAACAACAGAACTCTTTTGTCCTCCGGCGTGCCCGCCAGCACCGCGTTTAGCTCTTCCTTGAATCCCATATTCAGCATTTCATCTGCTTCATCCAGCACCAGCCATCTGATCGCTGACACGTTTACTTTTTTTCGCTTGAGCATATCCAGCATTCTGCCGGGTGTCGCTACAACTATCTGAGCGCCTTTTCCCATCTGCTTTATCTGGACCATGATATTGGCGCCGCCGTAAATCGCCACGATATTCAAATTTTCAATGTGTTTCGCATAACGGTTCAAATCTTCCGTTATCTGCATGCAAAGTTCGCGGGTTGGAGCCAAGATGAGCGCCTGAGTTTTTACCGAGGCGGAATCAATCTGTTGAATGATCGGTATGCCGAAGGCCGCGGTTTTACCCGTACCTGTATGGGCCATGGCCACAAGATCTCTCGTCTCATTCAGTAAAAAAGGGATTACCTCCTGCTGAACCGGCATGGGTTTTTCGAATCCCAGTTCCGTTATCGCCTTTAAAATTCTCCTGTCTATCTCTAATTCTTTGAATGTCATCTCTTTGGTCTTCATTATTTATCCTGTTCCTTTTTAACTATAAACGTATGTGATCAGCCATGCTGAATCTGAATACCTTCTCTCCCGCAACGCTTTTTTAAATGGAATGTATTAAATCACGTGATGGTTTTAAGTATGAGAGTTAATAATGGATGTTTGCCGGTAACTTAGTTCATTTTTCACCAATAAGCAAGCATTCAAAGTTGTTAAATAAAATATGTTGTATGTATAATGATGTGTATAACATCCTATTGACAAAAGAATAAATTTTTGATTAATGACACGGGCCGTAAAGATTCAGTCTCTTTCTCGCGCAGGTGATGGGGTTCACCTTTAACCGCCTTTGCTGCTAATAACTCCTGATAAATATTCAATAAGGAGTTATTACATGGAAAACATCTATTTGTTTGCGGCTTTCTGGTTTTTTGCCGCTGTCTTGTCCACTTCTTTATCAAGCCGCCTAAAAATATCGATCGCGCTAATGGAGATCATCGTCGGCACCATCATCGGCTTCGCTGCTTTCCAAATGGGTTACTTTGACAAACTTTCGCTTAATGCCGATTGGCTGAAATTCTGCACCGGTCTTGGCGCCATGCTGCTGACGTTTCTCGCTGGCGCAGAGCTTAATCCCGACGTAATGAAAGCCAAAATCAAGGAAGTGTCCATCATTGGAATTATTGGATTTGCCGCTCCTTTCACAGGCTGCTCTTTGATTTCATATTACCTTATCGGTTGGAACCTGCAGGCAAGCTTATTATGTGGTATTGCGCTTTCCACCACATCAATGGCTGTAGTTTACGCGGTTATGCTGGAATATGGATTTAATAAAACCGAATTCGGCAAAGGCGTACTGGGAGCATGTTTTGTCAATGACCTGGGAACCGTGATCGCGCTGGGATTGATCTTCGCACCTTTCACTTACAAAACCGTTATTTTTATCGCTGTAACTATCATGATGATTTTCTTTCTGGTGCCGATGACGGATTATCTCATCAAGCGTTTCGCATACAAAACAGCGGCCATCCGGGCAAAATGGATTATATTTATCCTCCTGGCTATGGGCGTGCTGGCTTTATGGTCGGGCAGTGAACCGGTGTTGCCTGCCTATGTCCTTGGGATGGTTTTAGCGGAGACTATGGAAAAAGACGGTCATTTTGTTCGAAGATTAAGGACGTTAACCGTTGGCTTTTTAACGCCACTGTATTTTCTCAGAGCTGGCGCCCTTGTGTCTATACCGGCGCTGATCGCTTCGCCTGTTCTCTTTCTTTTGCTTTTTTGCGGGAAAGTCGTTTCCAAAATATTCGGTTTGTATCCGGCCATTCATCATTTTCGGGATGATAATAAAGAAAAATGGTATTACACATTGCTCATGTCCACAGGTTTGACGTTTGGAACCATCTCCGCGCTGTTCGGATTGTCGCATAATATAATTTCGCAAGCACAGTATTCCTTTATCGTAGGCGCGGTGATTGCCAGCGCCGTGATACCGACGCTCATCGCGAATAAGTTTTTCCTGCCGAGCCATCTGCTGGAAGCGCCTGTTTTGGATGATCAGGCGCCGGACGAAAACGATATTATAAACAAACTGTAAATCCATCGAACTTGAGGATCATTTGTCAGCAGCCTTTCTCAGGTCGATATGGCAGTAACCGTAAGGGTTTTTCTTTAAATAATTCTGGTGGTATTCCTCTGCCGTATAAAATTCCTTTGCCGGCAATATTTCCGTGACTATTTTTTGAGAATACTTGCCGGATTTTACCAGTTTCTCCAAAAAAGACCGGGCATGCATTTCCTGTTCCGGATTAGTGTAAAATATCGCGGATCGGTATTGGCTGCCTACATCATTGCCCTGTTTATTGAGACTCGTAGGATCGTGTAATTCCCAAAAGTGCTGAAGAAGCCTCTCGTAACTTACCACTCTTGGATCAAAAATAACCCGGACAGCTTCCGCATGCCCCGTTTTACCGGTGCATACTTCTTCATAGGTGGGGTTTTTCTTAATTCCTCCGGTATAGCCGGACTCGCTTTTTATTACCCCTTTTACCCGGCTGAAATATTCCTGCACCCCCAGAAACAACCGGCCGCGAATATCGCAGTTTCCATATCGGGATGAACCGTATTTTTATCAGCTTCTGCCACCATTGTTTTCTTATTCATAATACTTTCTCCTCTCACCTGCTCCGTCCCGGCTTTGGCGAGTAAAAACACCCATACAAATCCGAAAATCATGAGGATTATCAAAACAGGCGTATATTTATTTTTCATAATCTCACCTCTTTTTACAAGGTAATAACTATCCGCACATATGGCAATGGCAACTATTCAGGAAACATAAAATTTCTTAATTATTATAACTATATATTCTATAATGAATCCGGATAAATTAAATTGCATATAATATTTGTACATTGAGGATGCCGACGGCGACACCAACAAAGTTTGCCAAGGTCAACATCATTATTATGTTGACCTTGTTTTACAATTTGGGTATTAATTAATAAATAGTTTACTAATAAATAATTAATGTCCCTCTGAGAAATAAATGCAAAGGACTGGAAAAGGAGATTTACAAAAATGAGCACGGAAATAAAGGCTCCCATGACCGGTAAAATCGTCAGTATCGTTGTTAAGGCGGGCGACAAGGTTAGCGATGAAGATGAAGTTATCATCATGGACGCCATGAAAATGGAAATTCCCGTATACGCGCCGGTTGACGGCACGGTTAAGGAAATAAATGTCAAAGAAGGCGACTCTGTAAAAACGGATCAACTTCTGATGATTCTTGATTAAAAACATGTGCTCCTCAGGCGACAGCGGACTTCATGAATTGCCTAAATGAACCGGGGAGATCGCAGAGAAACCGGATATTGTGATATCTTCGCGGGACCCGGCGGCAACTTTTCATCGGTTTCCCTGTTTTCCATAAGTTGCGGGCTCCAAAAGAAAATACAAAAACTTCAATTCGCAATTAACACAATTGAAACTCTTTGTATCTATCGGCAAACAATTATCGATTTATAATGATTTTTTATCATTTTTTCGCAGACCTATTCCACAGCAAACTGTCTGCATTACGTCTAATTTTTTTTGAATGCAGTCTTGACATAAGGCGTCGGACTTCTTATATTCCGATGCGTCAAAAGCGGTTATTCAATTGGAGATATATTAGATGATGATATAGAATAAAATTTTATTTTGGCTGCTATTTAACCGGGCCGTAAATTATTTTCTTTCAAGGGGGATGTATATCGTGGATAATGAAATAAAACTCATTGACGAAAAAGTAAAAGCCAAAAGCGAATTTATTGAACGAATCAATAAAACGATGGCCGGTACGATCATCGGCCAGAAAAATATTATTGACCGCCTGTTAATTGCCATGCTCTGCAACGGTCATGTTTTAGTTGAAGGCGTTCCGGGTCTGGCCAAAACCCTGATCGTCAAGACTCTGGCGGCGGCAATTGACGCGGGGTTCTCGCGCATTCAATTCACTCCGGACATTCTTCCTTCCGACCTGATCGGTACGATGGTTCTCAATCCCAAAACAGGTGAATTCACCACACGCCAGGGGCCCATCTTTGCAAATATAATTTTAGCGGACGAAATCAACCGTTCTCCTTCCAAAGTGCAAAGCGCTTTGCTGGAGGCTATGCAGGAACATCGCGTGACTATTTCCAAGGAAACACATCGTTTGCCCGAGCCCTTCATGGTCATGGCAACACAAAATCCTATCGAGCAGGAAGGAACATATCCTTTGCCGGAAGCGGCGATTGACCGTTTTATGCTCAAGGTTATGATAACTTATCCCAGTAAAGAGGAAGAAATCCAGATCATTGACGCGGCTCTGATCGGCGAAGAACCAAAAGTGGAAAAAGTCATTGACCCGCAGGAGATCATGGAGATCAGAAGCCTGATCAATCAGATATATATTGATGAAAAATTGAAAAATTATATCGTTTCTCTTGCCGTAGCCACCCGCCGGCCGGAAGAATTCGGACTCAACGATATAAAAGGATTGATCCAGTATGGCGCCTCCCCGCGTGCCTCGATTTATCTGGCTCAGGCCGCCAAAGGTCACGCGTTTATCCGCCGCCGCGGGTATGTCACGCCGGATGATATCAAGAGCATCGGAATGGATGTTTTACGGCATCGGATTATACTGACCTACGAAGCTGAGGCCGAGGAGCAGAGCGCGGAAGCAATCATTCAGAAAGTTTTCGACACCATCGAGGTCCCTTAATAAAATGATCGATCAGTCAATCTATAAAAAGATCAGACAAATCGAAATCCATTCGCGCAAGGCGGTCAATCAGCTTTTTGCCGGAGAATACCGCAGTGTTTTCAAAGGACAGGGCCTGGAGTTTTACGAAGTTCGCGAGTACGTTCCGGGAGATGACATCCGTTTGATTGACTGGAATGTCAGTGCCCGCCTGGGTTATCCGTATATTAAAAAATTTATCGAGGAAAGGCAGCAAAGCATCATTCTTTGTGTGGATGTAAGCGCTTCTCAGGATTTTGGCTCCCAGAAATTAAGCAAAAACGAATCCGCGGCCGAAATCGCGGCAGTGCTGGCTTTTTCCGCAATCAAAAATAATGATCTGGTCGGCCTTCTCATGTTTTCTGACCGGATCGAAAAATATATTCCCCCAAAAAAAGGAAGACGCCATGTCTTGCAGGTTGTCCGGGAAATACTTTCCTTTAAACGTGAAGGGAAAAGGACGGACATGGCCCAGGCGCTGCGCTACCTGAGCCGTGTCAACAAAAAAAGCTCTGTATTGTTTGTAATTTCCGATTTTCTGGCGGATGGTTATGAACAGCCCATCAGGATATTATCGAAAAAACACGATCTCATACCGATAATCATTAAAGACAAGCTGGAGCGATCTCTGCCCGAACTGCCGGTGGTTTGTTTTGAAGATCCTGAATCGGGGGATTTGATTCATGTTGATTTGCGGAATGAAAAACTGCGCCGGGATTATGAAGAAGCCTCCGGTGAAGCAATGTCAGGTTTACGGAAATTTTTCAGGTCGCTTCAGATCGATCATCTTGAACTGGCGGCTGATGGTGAATATGTCGCGGCACTGAACCGGTTTTTTAAAGCACGGGAAAAAAGGATAGCGCACTGATGCCGGAACAATTAAAAGACATTAAAGATGTAATTTATATTTTTGATTGGGGAACGTTCCTGTTCTTTTCGCTGATATTGCTTGTATTGATCGTTATGGGATATTTTCTTTTTAAATATTTCAAACGTTTGCGTCTCAATCGAAAAGCGTCCGGCAAGAATGCGGTTGTCCCTTCCAAACCATTTGATGAGGTTGCACGAAACGCGCTCATGAAGATCGATCCGGTAGAATATTTCGAGAAAAAGAAGATCAAGGAATTTTATTTTGAAATAACGGAGATAGTGCGCCAGTTCCTGACCGGCAATTATCATATCGATACCATGGATAAAACTTCACTGGAAATTATCGAGGAAATGGAACGGGTAGAGCGTGATTTTACAAAAGTCAAGAAACTGGACGCTTATTTCAGTGAATGTGACCTGGTTAAATTTGCCAAACTCCGGCCGGGGCTTGCTGAAATGAAACAAAAGAAAGTTGAATCTGAAAATATAATAAGGGAATATTTGAGAAGGACATAGGTCATGCGTTTCCAGAATTTCTGGTTCATTCTATTATTGCTCGCGTTGCCATTCCTGTATAGATTCGCCGTGGCAAAAAAACCTGTCAGTCTGCCGCATCCCGATTTGTTGAGCAAACTCAAGGGTAAGCTTCCAAATATAAAAATAAAAACAAGACTGCCGCTCTACTTTCGTCTGGCCGCTTTAATTCTTTTAGTTCTGGCTTTGATGCGGCCACAGCACGGATATGTTGCCGACACCAGCAACCGCAATGGAGTGGATATCATGGCGGCGCTGGATGTCAGCTCCAGCATGAACGCCGAAGACTTTAAACCGAATAGAATCACGGCAGCCAAAGATATATTGGCCAAATTTATCCGGAGCCGGCAGCAGGACCGCATCGGCCTGGTTGTTTTCGCGGGTAAAAGTTATCTGCAATGTCCGTTAACCACCGATCACAATACTCTCTTGAATTATCTGGATCAGGTTCATCCCGGCATGATCGAAGACAGCACTGCTATCGGAATGGGGCTGGCAACCTGCGTCAACCGGCTCAAGGATTCGGAAGCCAGGACCAAGATCATTCTGCTCCTGACCGATGGAGACAACAATGCCGGCGAAATCGATCCCGAAACCGCAGCCAGGATGGCGCAGGCTCTGGGCATAAAAATATACGCCATCGGCATAGGAGATCCCAACGGTGCTCCTTTAAAGATTCAGGACCAATTTGGCAGATGGGGGTACGCCCGCTATCCCGACGGAACGCTTTTTTTGACCAAAATGAACGAAGCGGGCCTGCGCCAGATAAGTTCCGTTAGCGAAGGCGGATATTTCATGGCCAGTGATGAGAATAAACTAAAAGAAATATTTTCCGAAATCGACAAAAGGGAAAAGACCAAATTCAAGGCAAAAGATGTTTTTATCTTTGAAGAACATTTTGCGTGGTTTATCTGGCCGGCTTTAATACTGCTAATGCTGGAGTGGTCATATCGTCGTTTTTATTTGAGGAGTTTGCCGTGATTTTTGGTGAGCCTTTAAATCTCTGGTTGCTGTTGATGATGATCGTTCTGATTGTTCTGGAAATTCTTCTGTGGAATAGACGGCAAAAACTGATATCCGGTTTGTTCCCCGGCGAACTGGCGGATTTGATGCTCCGGAAATGGGACAAGAAAAAACATTTGATGAAACGGGCGCTTTTTATTCTGGCGATTCTCTTTCTGGTTCTGGCGCTGTCCAGACCGCAGTGGGGACAAAAGACAGAGATTTCCGGCCGGATGGGAATTGATGTAATGATTGCCATTGATGTGTCCAAAAGCATGCTGGCGCAAGACCTTTCGCCCAACCGTCTGGAAAATGCCAAGAGTTCTCTTAATCTGATCATTGATGAATTGGCAGGCAACCGTATCGGGCTGACCGCTTTTGCCGGATCGAGCTTTGTAAATTGTCCCCTGACCACTGATATTGGCGCGGTAAAAATATTTTTAAAATCTATCGATACGGAACTGATTCCCAATCCCGGAACGGATATAGGCGACGCCATCCAGACATGTGTCAAGGCTTTTGGCAAATCAACCAACAGCAAGGTGATCATTCTTTTGACGGATGGGGAAGAGCTCACCGGCTCGGCTCTGGATGCGGCCGAGCTCGCGAAGAAAGAAGGCATCAGGATATTTGCCGTGGGCATAGGTTCATTGGAGGGCGCGCCTATTCCGGCTGAAGGAGGTTTTAAGAAAGACAAGGAAGGAAACATCATTTTAACCCGGGCCAATCCGGAACTTCTTCAAGCTCTGTCTGATAAAACCGGCGGACAGTCATTTATGATCAGCCGCGACCAGGCAGGGTTTCAAAAATTGTTCACGGCCATTTCGCTTCTGCCTAAGCAAAAGCTTAAACAGAGCATGGCTTATCAGTATCATGACCGTTTTCAGATATTTGTTTTTTTAAGCCTGCTTTGCTTAGTCGCGGAAATATTGATTTCGGAGCGAAAAACATGACATATTTAATTTTCAGATTAAATAACAGATCAAAGATTCCTCCGGGAACCGGATATCGATTATTAAAATTTGGAATCTGCCTGTTTCTTATGGCCTGTTTATTGGTTATTTCGCATAATGCTTTTGCTCTGCCTTTCCGCTCTGATTTAAATAGCGGCAACGACCTCTATAAAAAAGGAAACTATTCGCAAGCGGATAACGTTTATGGTAAAATTCTGGAAAAGAAAAAAAATGACTCCAAAGCAAGATTCAATTTAGGTGATTCATTATATAAAGAAGAAAAGTACCAAGAAAGCCAGGACGTATTTAAGAGCCTCACCGATAAATCCGTAGATAAAAATTTGCGTCAGGGAGCGTTTTACAACCTGGGCAACTCTTTCTTCAAACAGGAGGATTATAAAAGCGCGATTGGCGCCTATGAAGAGTCGCTGAAGATTAACCCCAAAGATAAGGACGCGCAATTCAATCTGGAACTGGCCAAAAAAATGCTGGCCATGCCCAGGCAGGAAAAAGACAAACAGAAAGAAAATCAGAAAGACAAACAACAGAAGGAAGATGAAAAGAAAAAGAACGATCTGAAACAAAAGGATGACAAATCCCAAAACAAGGATAAAGAGCAAAAGCAGCCACAGCAGCGCAATCCCGGCCAGATGAGCAAGGAAGACGCTCTGCGCATTTTAAACGCTCTTGAGGATAAGGAAAAGCATAAGGATCAAAAATTAAAAGCCGGACGAGGTGGGGCCGATGTCAAAGATTGGTAAGATAATTTTATTCATCAGTTTTGTGCTTTGTATTTTCAGCAATGCCATTGCAGCTGATTTGACCTTTAACGCCAGTGTGGATAAAAACAGTGTCGCGCTGGATGATATCCTGCAGTACACTCTGACAATATCCGGAAATAACGCCGGTATTGCGCCAACCCCGGAATTGCCTAAATTCAGCAACCTGAATATTGTGAGCCAATCCCAATCTTCTAATATTTCAATGATCAACGGCCAGGTGAGTTCTTCCAAATCTTTTACTTACGCTCTTCAGCCGGAGAAGATCGGCCAGGCTCACATCGGCCCGGCCTCTATCACCATCAGTGGAAAAAAGTACACGACAGACCCTATTAATATCACCGTCACCAAAGCGGAAGGCAAAAAAACGCAGTCCCAATCTCAGCAGCCCCCCGGTCCATGGGACAATTTTGACAAATTCTTCAATGTGCATCCCGCGCGTTTAAGCCAGCCACAGATGATTAAAGATCCTTTCAAAACCGAACTGAAGGCCTCGCAAACGACTGTTTACGTCAATCAGCAGATCATGCTGACTTTTACCATCTACAGAAGAGTAAATCCTTATCAAAACTTGTTTACGCCGCCGGACACCAGGGGATTCCTGGCGATCAACCTGCCCGAAGACAAGAAGTTGCGCGAAGCAACTGTCAACGGCATCAAGTATGTTGCTCAAGATTTCAAGACCATTCTTTTTCCGGCAACAGCCGGAAATTTTACCATCGGCCCGGCAACTTTTGTCGCTAAAGCCGATCCATTTTCCGCCGCGCAGACTATAAAAACCGATCAGTTGAAAATCAAGGTTATACCGCTGCCCAAAGAGGGCAGGCCGGATAATTTTTCCGGCGCGGTGGGAGAGTACCAGATGGATGTCTCGCTCAAGCAGAATAAACTCGAGCGGGGACAACCGATTCAATTGACTGCCGTAATCCGTGGGAAGGGGAATATCCAGTCGATTTCCGAACCTCTCAGCGCTTTGCCCAAAGAATTTAAAAAACTTTCCGCCACCGGCAAAGAGAATGTGATCAAAGATACTTCGGGCCTCTCCGGCAGCAAGAGTTTTGACATCGTCCTTATCCCCCTCAAAGAAGGTACGTTCACGCTGCCGCCTTTTGAGTTCTCATATTTTGATCCGGTTAAAAAAGAATACCGCACCCTGAAGAGCCGTGAACTTAACCTTAATATTCTGCCATCATCCGCGCCGCTGCCTCAGGAATATGAGAAGAGTCTGGCCGGTGAAACGGCTAAAAAACAGGTGAGCATTGCCATCCCATGGGATAAAATCGGAACCGCAATCCAAAATACTGTAACTTCCATTTTCTTCTGGCTTCCGGTTGGGGTGGCCATTGTCCTTATAATAATCTTCGCTTTGTATAGAAAATATCAAAAGAGATTGTTTGCCAATCCTTCCAGAATGCGGCAAAAGCAAGCGCTCAAGGTCGCTAAAACGAGATTGAAAAAGGCTTACCGCCTCTTAAAGAAAAACGAACTGAAAGAATTCTTAAGCGAAATATTTAATGCCACGGCAAAATATCTCGGCGATAAATACGGTTTTGCCGCAACCGGAATAACCACTGATGGATTAAGGGATATTCTAAACAGTAAAGGTCTTGCCCTCGATGCGCAAAAGCAACTGGAATACTTCATTACCGAGTGCGACATGCTGCGTTTTACGCCGTCGTCTTTAAGCAGGGAAAAAGCCGTTGAACTTTCGCATGTCGCGGAGAATTTAATTGTCACGATCGAAAAGATTACATAATACCATTTCCTGTATATCTATTATATGTCTATAATATGTCTATTATATGTTTGTGGCATGGCTGCGACGCGGCACTCTGCACTTTTTAAGTTAAGATTTCCTTGACATCAGAGACCGAGTTTTTTATAGACCACAGGAATAAATAAATATTTCCACACTATTTTAAAAGGGCTTAATTATGAAAGGTCTATTCGCGCGGAAACCCATCGGACTTATCATGGAGGAACCGGAGGTCGAGCAGCATCAGCTAAAAAGAGTTTTGGGGCCGTGGGGACTGATCAGCCTGGGAATAGGCGTTGTAATCGGCGCGGGAATATTTGTTCTGTCCGGCCATGCCGCGGCAGCTTATGCCGGTCCGGCAATCGTGCTTTCCTTTATCATTTCGGCAATCGGCTGCGCTTTGGCGGGGCTCTGCTATGCGGAATTCGCTTCCATGATTCCGATTTCCGGCAGCGCCTATACCTACGCCTATGCCACACTCGGAGAACTCCTGGCATGGATCATCGGCTGGGACCTTGTGCTCGAATATCTTTTCGGCGCGTCGACTGTCGCCGTGGGCTGGTCAGGCTACGTCGTCAGTTTTTTAAAAGACTTCAATATCAACATACCGGCTGCCGTGTGTCAGGCTCCGCTGTCCTATTCCGTCGCCTCAGGCTGGCAAACAACCGGCGCTATTCTTAATTTTCCGGCCATCTTTATAGTCGCGCTGATAACGACGCTTCTGGTTATCGGCATCAGGGAATCGGCAAGAGTCAACAATCTCATCGTCATTGTCAAGCTTATCGTCATTGTTCTCTTTATCGGCGTTGGTATGTTTTTTATCAAGCTTGCCAACTGGACGCCTTTTTTACCGGTTAATACCGGACTGTTCGGAGAATTCGGCTGGAGCGGCGTTGTGCGCGGCGCGGGCGTGATCTTTTTCGCCTATATAGGCTTTGACGCGGTTTCCACCGCGGCTCAGGAAGCACGCAATCCCCAGCGCGACATGCCAATCGGCATTCTGGGATCGCTTGCCATCTGCACGGCCGTTTTTATCCTCATGTCCGGCGTACTTACCGGAATCATGAAATACACAAGTCTGTCTGTTCCCGATCCCATTGCCGTTGCCGTTAATGCGGCGGGACCGGGCATAGCGTGGCTTCGTCCTTTCATCAAATTCGGCGCAATCGCGGGACTTAGTTCCGTGGTGCTGGTGCTGCTCATGGCCCAGCCGCGCGTATTTTTTGCAATGGCGCGTGACGGTTTGCTGCCGTCCGCTTTTGCCCGCGTGCATCCCCGCTTCAAGACACCCTATGTGCCGACTATTCTCACCGGATGCGTCGCGATAGCCGTGTCCGGCGTCTTTCCTATCAACATTCTCGGAGAACTGGTTTCAATAGGCACGTTGCTTGCGTTTATCATTGTGTGTATAGGCGTACTTGTGCTGCGATATCGCCATCCGGAAATTCCTCGCGTGTTCCGCACGCCCTGGGTCCCGTTTGTCCCCATTGCCGGAGCTATCGTCACGATACTCCAGATGGCGTTCCTGCCGCTGGACACGTGGATACGGCTGATTGTATGGATGGCAATAGGCATGGTGATTTACTTTTTCTACAGCAGAAAGCACAGCAGGCTGAGAATTTTATCATCTAAAGAGCGAGCTTCAGACTCCTCTAAAGCTTGAATTTCTTAACAGGAGACGCGCATGAAGCTGGAAAACGACCTATACGCGATTGATAAAACACTGCTCGTAAAAGCCGGAGACACCATCAGCAGAAAAACACTTGAAAACATCTCCGCTTTATCCGCAAAAATCCGTTACATCCCGATAAAAGACACATGGATGATGAAGGATTTAATCAAGACTTTTAAAGACAAACGATATTCGAATATTCTATACCCTTCAAAAACCAATCAAAAAATAATCCATTCAATCAACCGTATCAAAATACCGGAGAAGATATTATCCGAACTCGCTTATATGAAAAAACTGACGCCATACACTTATCGGCATATTATCGTCATCGCGATACTTTCCGGAAAGATATCTTTTGACTATCCACATAAAAGTTACTACTTGCCGGAGATGGCGATACTGCTGAGCCTCTTCCATGATCTTGGCAAATCGCGAATCCCTCTGAGCATTCTGGATAAACCTACGCCGATCACCATGTATGAACGTCAAATATTAAGCTCGCATCCGCTGATAGGTTACGTGCTTTTGCATTATTATTTCGGCAAGGATCATCAGAAATACGCTTTTTCTTCGTTTCAGCATCACGAAAGGCTTGACGGTTCCGGTTATCCTCTGGGGATAAAAACACTCAATAAATATTCCAAGTTAATAGGCGTGGTTGACGCCCTCGACGCGCTGATATCGGAGCGGCCTTACAGAACCAGACCTTTTTCACTTCGGGCAGCTATAGATCTTCTGCTCGACGAAGCGGAGAAAGGCAGGTTCCATAAGGGTCTGGTACGCATGCTTATCGCATTTTCACGCGGAGAAATGCCCGGCGCCAAACTCATCATCGCCGAAAGAGGACGCGATAAAGCTCCCGCCGGCAATTCATACGGCAGGATCGCGGCATCTTAAAGCACGGTATCCTCCTTCATCTGTTTCTGATATTCTCTGGTCACCTCGTAAACTGCGTAATCAAACAGCAAAATGGTGCGGTTTAGCGTGTCCATGGCTTCCTGCTGCGCAATCCCCGAACTGAATATCAGTTGAAACTCGGCATAAAGCCAGATATGGCGTCTCATCAGTATCAGCGCGTAAATAGTCTCTTTCCCCGGAATGCCCATCGCGTAACTTTCCCGCGCATAACTTCGGAAATATCTGCATACATCATCCGTGATTTTTTCATCAAGAAACATCTTGCTGAAATTCTGATAAAACCGCACGCACTGAAAGGTTATTTTCTGTTCATCCAGATTTTTATACGTTGATGTTTTGTCATTACTCTTGACATCCTTTAGCCATCTGGCGGCAATCTTATCCGCGTGTTTTTCTACCAGATCCAAATATTTAACGGCGTATACTTTCATTGTTAATCTCCCCCTCCTTATGAAATTAACTGAATCGATCTTCTTATCAGAACTGCGGCTGCTGACGCTGCCGGATAAGCTTCTTCACGAAGATTTCTTCGCGCTCCATCTCTTCAATCCTGTCCGTGATATACTTTTTCGATTCCTCGCGTTGAGGAATGAATATCTTCTCCAGCGCGTTTACGCGCCGCTGCACTTTTTTTAGTTCCCTCGACAGCATGATAACAGACTTTATGACGGCCGCGTATTCGGCAAGCATTGGAAGCGCCGTTCCGGATTGCGCCTTGGCGTTGTCGTAGACAGCCGTCGTTTGCGGCAGATTATGCGCAAGACGGGGAGTCTTAAGATCAAGCCTGATATTTAACAGCTTCAATCCCATGAATTTGGCATAATCCATGTGGAGAAAATAACCTCTCGTTTCCAGGCAACTCTGCAAAGTGACGGCCTCGGAACCCATATCCAGCGCCGCATTCTTATAGGCCACGTAGAGTTTATTCAGAACCTCCTGAAAATCGGCCTCGATCTTCCTGATGATGCCGATCTTCCGGACGATCTCCATGGCCAGAATCTCGCGTTTCTGGTTGAGCAGATCGTAACCCTCATAAGCAAAAGCCAGGTCTTCCTTGAGCTTGCGCAGCGATGATTTTGTAGGGGGAAGTTCTATCTTCGGCATTATTTATTCTCCTTCCGTCTTCGTCTCGGGCATATAGTATCTTTGTATATCCTCTCTGGCTATGCGATACAGCTCATCGCGGGGAAGCAGCGAGAGCATCCGCCAGCCGATATCAAGCGTCTGCTCAATCGAACGGTTCTCCTCGTAAGCCTGGCGTAAAAATATCTCCTCGAAAGCGCTTCCGAATTTCAAATAGGTTTTATCGAGTTCGGAAAGTTCCTCTTCTCCGACAATCGCCGCCAGCGCCCGTATGCGCTTGACTTTCGCATAAGATGCAAAAAGTTGAGCGGCCACCTGACCGTGATCCTTACGCGTTCTTCCCTCCCCTATTCCATCCTTCATCAGTCTGGATAAGGAAGGCAGACCGGCAATGGGCGGATAAATTCCCTTGTTGAAAAGCTCCCGCTCCAGCACAATCTGGCCTTCAGTGATATAACCGGTCAGGTCAGGCACGGGATGAGAAATATCGTCGCTCGGCATGGTGAGTATCGGCACCTGGGTAATGGACCCCTTGCCGCCCTTTAGCCTGCCCGCGCGTTCATATATGGAGGCCAGATCGCTGTATAGATAACCGGGGTAACCTTTGCGCGACGGTATCTCGCCGCGCGAACTGGATAGTTCCCGGAGGGCCTCACAGTAATTCGTCATATCCGTCAGAATCACGAGGACGTGCATCCCTTCTTCGAAGGCCAGATACTCGGCAAGCGTCAACGCCGTTCGCGGCGTGACGAGGCGTTCGATGGAGGGCGAGTCGGCAAGGCTTAAAAATATCGCGGAATGGGTGAGAACGCCCGATTCTTCAAGGGAATCGATGAAGAATCTGGCCACGTCGAATTTCACTCCCATAGCGGCAAAGATGACAGTGAATTCCTCTTCGGCCGTAAGTATCCTTGCCTGCCGCGCTATCTGGGCGGCAATGCGGTTGTGCGGCATGCCGCTGCCCGAAAATATCGGAAGCTTCTGGCCGCGGATAAGAGTATTCATCCCGTCAATCGCGGATATCCCCGTCTGGATGAAATCCCGCGGATATTCCCTGCTCCAGGGATTTATCGGCAGGCCGTTCACATTCATCATCCTGTCCGTGATGACCTGCGGAGCTCCGTCAATCGGCCTTCCGAGACCGTCAAAGACTCTGCCCAGCATCTCACGATCCACCGGGATTTCCAGCGCTTTTCCCACAAAGGTAACCCTCGTTCCCTGCACCGAAAGACCGCTTGTACCTTCGAACACCTGAACCACGGCTCTTTGTTCATCCACTTCCAGAGTCTGGCCGACACGCACTTCACCTGAAGCATCGCGGATTTCCACGATATCACCGAAACCGACTCCCCTGATTCCATCAACAAAAATCAATGGACCGGAGATTCCTGAGAGATTCGTGTATTCGATTTCTGCTGACATATTATACCTCTTGCGACGGCGACTTCAGCGCTGAGAGTCCCTGCTCCATCCTCTTTACATATTCATCTATCCGGGCAAGCTCCTGATTGGGAATTTCCGATTTAAGCCGCACGATTTCCGTGACAACATCAAGCCCGGCAATATCTTTTACAGGCACGCCTTCACGCACCCGCTCCATGCCTTTTTTGTAAAGAATAAGCAGACTCTTCAGAAGTTTTATCTGCTTTTCCGGGCTGCAAAACTTATCCTGTGGATCAAAAGAGTTCTGCTGCAGGAAGGCGTTCTTGATCATTTCGGCGGTAAAGAGAATATACTGCTCCGAGGGCGGCAATGCGTCAGAGCCTACAAGTTTCACGACCTGTTCAAGTCGATGATCCTCCAGCAGAATATTCATGGCCTCATTTCTGGCGGCAAGCCATTCACTGTCGAGATTTTTCCACCAGTTTTCAATGTCGATCAGGTATTCCGTATAGCTGTCTATCCAGCTTATGGACGGATAGTGCCGCGCGTCGGCAAGCGTCTTATCGAGCGCCCAGAAGCATCTTACAAATCTTGACGTATGCTGCGTGACGGGCTCCGAGAAATCGCCGCCGGGAGGAGAGACCGCGCCGATGATGGTGATATCGCCGTCCCTGCCCGAAAGTGTTTCCACCAGGCCGGCCCTCTCGTAAAATTCGGCGAGCCTTGTGCCGAGATATGGCGGAAAGCCCTCTTCGGCCGGCATGTCGCCAAGGCGGCTGGCAAGTTCTCTCAGCGCTTCAGCCCAGCGCGATGTGGAATCGGCCATAATCGCTACGCTGTATCCCATATCGCGGTAATATTCCGCGATTGTCACTCCCGTGTAAATGCTTACCTCCCGCGCTGGAACCGGCATATTGGATGTATTGGCGATCATGACTGTACGTTCGATCAAAGGCCTGCCGTTTCTTTCATCGACGAGTTTCGGAAATTCCGTGAGAACATCCGTCATCTCGTTGCCGCGTTCGCCGCAGCCGATGTAAACGATGATATCCGCGTTGCACCACTTCGCCAGGGAATGCTGCGTCATGGTTTTCCCCGTGCCGAACCCCCCGGGAATTGCGGCAGTGCCTCCTCGGGCAATGGGGAAAAACGTGTCGATGACTCTCTGGCCTGTGATAAGCGGTATGAAAGGTTTCTTCCTGTTTCTGCTGGGACGCGACTTTCTCACCGGCCAGTACACGGCAAGTTTTCCATTGTAAATGCCTGTATCCGTGTCAATCGTATATATTTCGTCTACTATCGTGTAGACTCCGGCTGAGGCAATCCGGGTCAATCTTCCCGAAATTCCCGGCGGGACAATTACCCGGTGCACAACAAGCGGACTCTCCTGTATCTCTCCTACAATTGTTCCGTCACTGACGTCAGCGCCGGCTTTTACAAGCGGCAGGAAACCCCATTTTTTGCTGATATCCAGCGGGGATAACTTTATCCCCTTTTTGATATAACTTCCGCACACCTCGGAGATACCGATCAGCGGGCGTTGAATGCCGTCGTAGATATTGGCAATAAGTCCCGGCCCCAAAAGGACTGAAAGAGGCCGGCCATAGGAAATTACTTCGTCGCCCGGTTTCAGACCGGTGTTATCCTCATACACCTGAATGATGGTGATTTCATCGACAAGCCTGATCACTTCGCCGATAAGACGGTCCGAACCGACTTCGGCGATGTCATACATTCTTATTCCCTTGAGGCCCACTGCCTTGACAATAGGCCCGTTTACCGCGATCACCATTCCTGTCAACACATCGTCCACATTCACTCCTCAGGGGCCTAAACTACTTTGTAACCGTTTCCTGCCCACTGCGTGATTGCTCCGTCAGGATCTTCATGACCCTTTGACGGATCAGAAGAGATTTCCTGAAATAGATTCTTTCAATCGTATTGTTGAAGACGCGTTTTTGCGCCTGATCCCAAACGAGGCATCCGCCCCATAAAATGTTCGGATCTCCTTTAACGACTACACTCTGATTTCCGCCGGCGGCTCCAATGGCCGTCATGATTTCCTTTTCCAGGAAGAGGTCTTCAGGCTTTAGCCTTACTTCGACGCCAGCCGGAATTTGTTTAACAATATCGCATACCGCATCAATCAGAAATTTTCTGTAGAACGAATTATCCCGTATTCCTTTCATAAGTTCATTGATAATACCGTTGATAAGCTGCTCCATGCTTTGAAGTTTGAACTTTCTGCGCTCGAGAATGGCTTTATTCTCCAATTTGGAAAATTCCTGCCGGAGGCGTGTTTCTGTTTCGGCTTCGGTCTTCTTCCGGAAGTTATTTATCTCAGATGTATGAATGTCGTCCAATTGTCTGATCTCCAGAGACTCCTTTTCTCTGATTTCGGCAATCACCCGCGCGGATTCTTCCCGAATGGAATTTTCCAAAGTTGTATTGTCCATGATATATCCTTACAAAGATATGCCAAGAGCCTCGGAAATATAACCCATAGCCGATCTGCGAAACCCTTCCGTATCGTCAATGCCGTGTATTTCAATGATCACGGGGCTTTGCATATTAAGGTTGATCTCCCTGATTCTCGCCTGAAGATCTTTGGTCAGATCGTTTGTCATCAATACGATACCGGCATTCTTAAAACCTATGATCTCTTCCAGTCTGTTTGATGCTTCTTCTGGAGAGGCCTCCACGCCCTCCACCCCGGAGAGGCGAAACGCGCTCACCGTATGCATGTCCCCAATAATATAAATTTTATCCATATTACAATTTATTCAAAATCATGATGGCGATTATCAGGCCGTAAATGGCGATACCTTCCGCCAGCCCCAGGAAAACCAATGTTCTTCCCATAAGCTCCGACTTCTCGCTCACCGCGCCGATGGCAGCCGAACCTATGCGGGCGACGGCAATACCACTGGCAAGACAGGCCAATCCCACGGCAAGCCCCGCGCCTATATAGGCCATGCCCATCCAGTCCGCTCCCGCCTTTACCGCCGCCACTTCCGCGGCATAAATCACCCCCGGAAGAAGCCACACGGCTCCGCTGATCATGGCCAACACTACATATTTTTTACTCATCTTACACCTCCGATGCTTTCACTTTTAATGTAAAAGGGGAGAATATAATTCCTTCCCCCTTGAAAAATTTGCTGAAGAATTCGTAGTATTCAAGACGCATGGATTGAATACCGCAGATCAAACCTTCAAACCCGATAATGAAAATATTCCCGGTAATAATAATGACGATGGCTCCCGCTGATTTCATGGAAGGATCGGCCATCCCCGCCAGAGTATAAGTTACTATGCTTAGACCCGCGTGCGAAAGCGCGAATGCCCCCACTCTTATAAATGATATTGTGTTGGCAAACATGCTCAAGGCAATCTCCACGATGTCCATAACCGTTTCAATAATATATTCCGAAATGCTGTGAGGTTTCGCGCTCCGAAAGAGCAGGGGACCAATCACGCCCCTCAATGAAAAAAGAATCAGCGGCAGTCCAATAAAAACGCTTATGGCCCACATCACGGGAAGTCCGCCGCCGGTTTGAAAATTCACGGCGGCAAGCACGATGAAAGCGTAAATCACAAGCACAACAAGTCCCCGCTTTTCTAAAAGAGCTTCGGTATAATCGGCGTTGAGGATGCAGTTTAGGATGTTGACAATAAGACCCGCAGCAATAAAAACCACTCCCATCAGAATTGTGAATGCAAACAGTTTCATGATGTGCTGGGTCGGGTGAAACCAGAGCGCGGGTATAATACGCTCGCTGGAAAATACACTGCCGTAGAGCAGGCCGCAGACGGCGGCGGAGAGTCCGCAGGCAATCAATATTCCTCCGGCCTGCGCCAGTTCTTCCCGCGCCTTTTTCAGGCCGTCTCTCTTCAGCATTAAACCTCCCAGCATAATCACCAGCCCCTGACCCAGATCGCCGAACATCAGGCCGAACATAAGAACAAATGTTATAGCGGCAAGCGGTGTGGGATCAATTTCCCGGTTGGACGGCATGCCCATTATTTTCACCAGCAGTTCGAAAGGCTTAAAGAGCCGCATGTTCAGCAGACGCACCGGCGCGTCCGGGTCTTTGCGCTCGGACAGGATAAACTTGTTGCCGCAAATACCCCGCAGGATAGTAACGAGTCGTTCCATGTTCTTAATGTCCATCCATCCCGTGATGAATATTGCTTTGGCGGAAAACAAGGACATGCGCATTACTTTTAGTATTTCCTCATAGGCGCGATAGGCGCGATGCAATTCCTGAAGCGCCTGTCCGCTTTCCTCTTTCAGATGATTTAAGTATTTTTTAATAACTTCTTCGCGCCGCCTTAAATTGTCCATTCGTTTTTTCAGATTCTCCACCGGCGCTGGATTTACATCGTCTGTTTTATCCGTAAACCCATAGTCTTTCAAAAACCGTATAATCGCCGGAAAATCCGAAGACAAAGCGATGCCGCACACATAGTTGCCTTCAGCGGCAAGCATAAAGCGACTATCAGCATGGACATCAACGGCATTTTCCACCGTGCCGAAAACAATTTTAGCAAGCCGCGCCTTTTTTATCATGGATGGTTCGATGCCCATCTTACCCAGAACATCAATATATTCTAAATGCCTTGCAACAACGTCCTGGGTATCCCGAATCTTTGAGAGCATCATCGTGGCCCGCCCAACGATCTTTTTTGTCCTTGCGACAAACGCCGCGTCTTTTCCCTTGTCAGTAATCGGGCTATTGTCAACAACCGGCAGGGATGCTTCAGCCTCAGGAAACGAAATTTTCAGGGCCTTCAGAGCATACTCCGTTCCCGCCATAATATCCCTGGTCAGAGCTTCCTCGTTCTGAAGTCCGCTATCCGCCCCGGAATCGCTTTGGGGAAAACGGGACAGATGAATGATTCCCGCCCTGCCCAGCGCGAAATACACTTCGGAGTAGAAAGCCTTTTCCAGAGCAATCGTGATTTTGCGTATATCCGATTTTACAAACATTGCCCTCACCGGTCACATATCATTTTATTCAGGATCGCCTCGTTAGACATCCCGAAACGCCTGCCGTCGATCACACGAAACAGGTTTTTGATCTGATAAAAGAGCAGCCACAGATAGGCAACGACACAATAAATGGAATGGAAGTCCCTGTGAAACATAGAGGATACCCAGGCATAATAACTCTGCTCAAGTTGGCTTTCGATATCAATGATAGATGGTTCCTGACCGCCCCCTTTGCGTATTTGTTCCAGATTCCGGTTGAGTTCCTCCTCCACAATTCTGATCCCAGACCGCGCGTCACCGTCGAACAGGTTATTGAATTTTTCCAGATAAGAATGAATCTGCTCATGGCTCCAGTGATAATATGCCGTAAGCCTGTATGACCAGATGAGCGTCAATACGGCTATACGCCTGAGAGCCATTTCCTGAAATTCCTTTTTGGAATCGAAGGAAAGCAATTTTGAAGAATTATAAAGATTCCGGGTCTGGCTGATATCCAGATTAATCTCCATTCGCAGATAACCCCGAAAATCTTTAAGATCATCGGCAAGAAAGGTGTCGGCGATAAGCGATTTTATTTCATCAGGCGATAGATTTTTCTTAAGCAGTTCCTTATCCAGAGTAGCAAAGGGACCGATATCATACCATTGTTCCAGGCTTTTTTTGCCATAGGCCTTTGCCAGTAACATCTTCGCGTTGCGCGTTTCGAATTGACGAAGATAGGCAAGAAAAATCGGCTCGTATTTGTCGTATGCTTCGGCAATCGCGATAACAGGGGCGATCTGTTCCCGAAATAGATTTTCTTTGGTCTCAATCAAATCGTGGACGCCGGAAGGTTTTAATGCAGACGTCTGCTGCTCCCTGACCATTGAGGCATAATCCCGTAAAGAAAGCAGACGGCCCCTCATGGCATAAATCCGGGCGTGAAGATTATCTTCATCGGCATAATTTCGCATAGTTCCCTACCTAACTCGTAAGCAGAATGGAAATTATATCTTCTTTTATCGCCCCCCTTAGGACGTGATCCTCAAAGAGGCGATCGTTTTCCCTCCAGACGGCGGCAGAGGCCGCCTCTGTCTGCACTTTTGCATCCTCAACGGCTTGCGTCAGTCTGGTATTTTCTATAGATATAATACGGGCGCGTTCCTTAGCCTTTTTTTCCTCAAGAACGCGTTTGTGAGCTTCAATCGTTTTTCCGTACTCAAGCCGGGCTTGCTCGACATCAGCTGAGCACTGCCTTTCAATCTCGACAATCCGGGTGATCACATCATCCATATCCGCCACCCCTGTTTTTTTAACTAATTGTTGAAAGTTTCTTTCCGTACAGTTTGAAAACGACTAAATGCAGGATGCAAAAACTTAAGTTTGCCCCTGCACTTATATTATAAGAATTTGCTTTGATATTATAATAAGAATTACAGCGCGTTATGTCAATGGGATATTAGCTGAAAAATATTATATTATCCCGTTTTTCCTGTAAAAGCCACTTTGCAATCAGCTGTTAGAAGCAAAATGGGTCCCTCTAGTGTCCCAGAAGGACGTCTTCCGTATTCGTGAATAGCTGTCCCGGCAATTGAAAAATCCGCCTGAAAATATTCAGGGTTCCTTTAGCAATTGATTGGGCCGGGATGGGATTTACCTTCGGGTCATCCAGTTTTCCTTCAACCTTGAAATGGACAGTGATCAGATTGCCCTTCTCGTCGGTAACAAGCCATCCCACGATGGGAATTTTCGACACGGTTTTATCAATGGTATGCAGCGGATGAATAGCTACGGTATTATCTATTTCTTTTTTTACCAGATCGATTTTGCCTATGCCGGAAATCTGCATGGCATCGCTTTCGATGAAGAAATCGTCCGAAGACAGGATGCCATCCTTAAGAGAAATATCGGCCGTAATGGCATTATAAGGCATGCCGTTTGAAGCCATATCGGGCAGCTGGAATTTAAACAATTGATAGATATTGAGAATGGAAAATATCTTGGAAAGAACGGAAAACTTCTTTAAGACTCCTTTTTCCGCCCGGATTTTAAACGCGCCCACTGCCGTATTTTTGAAATCGTCGGCATTGCTGCCCACAGCGGTTATATCTCCCGCAATCGACAGGTTGCCGGTAAAAAAGCGGTCTCCATATTTGATAAAATTCTGAAGCTTTTCAAGTGATAGCCTGCCTGCGGAAAAATTCAACGCGTAGCGGTTTGGAGCGTCAGGCCGGATATCCACCCTGCCCTTTGTTTTGAGATTACCGTCGAACACGCCGGCTTCCAGTGTTTCGATATTCAGAATTCCTCTATTGTATTTCAAAGAGGCGCTTAGTTTTTTGAAGTCGATATCATTAAACATGCCAGCCTCCACGCGCAGAGCCGCGTTGAGTTCCATATTGGAATTGGATTTGTTTTTTTCGCCCGGCCCCAGCTTCGGATACTTCTTCATGGCTAAAAGATAGGCGAGATCATCCCATCTGACATATGGCGAAATCAGGGTCATATTAATCTTCGGATTGTCAAAATCCCGGATATCCCCCGTCAGGTTGTAAACAGATTTTCTGGACCGAAACGACAGCTTGTCCACGCGCAGATGTTTATCTTCAATGTAAACCTGTCCTTTTATGTCGCGGAAAAACTCCTGGCCCTGCAATCCGATATCGGCAGGTTTTAACGACACGGCATCAAACTGACAGGCGGTTTTCAACTGATGGAAATCGTCCATTCTGCATTTGGCCTGAAAGAGACTTTCTCCAATGGTTGCCTTGAAAAGCGATGTTGATATTTTGCTTCCCAGTAAAATGGCATTTCCCGTCAATCCCTTCACCGGCCTGACGCCGCCGGGCGGCTTTAAAGAGACATTTGTGACAGACAAATTTCCCTTCCATTGAAAAGAATCAATATCTTCCAGATATCCCCGGCCGGTCAGGCCGACAAGACTCGTTCCCACGGGATCAAGCTTCCGCAGACCCGGCAAAACCCCCACCGCTTCGTGAATATTAAACGCCTTTGACCCGACATTAACAGTCAGAGGACTTTTGCCTTTGAAAGGAATCATGACCTTTCCGCTTACTTCAAAAGGCGGCAGATCATACTTGAAAAATGGGACTAAAAAACCAGCCTTATTAATTATAATTTCGGCATATATCTGATTGGCTCTTCCCTGCGGTTTTTCCAGAAGATCACGGAAAGAATAGTTGTTATTCGCCAGATCCCATTTTGCCTTTATGTTAAAATTATCATCCGGACCCTGCGCCGACAAATAAAGAACGGAAGAGGGGTTATATTTCAAATCGTTTAATGCTTTTTTTCCGAAAAGCCAAAGAAGTTCATCCCGCGTGGGGATAAGGTTCATGTTCACGACATAAACACTCGGCCCCGGCTGCCCAAAATCGGAAATGGCTCCTTCTACTGTGCAGGGCGAATCGCCGAAACGCGCCTTTATATTTTTGATCATGAACTGCCTGTTTATCAACTCCAGTTTGCCATTAATGTCGTGAAAGACAGGCGACGTACCGCCCGGCGCAAAAACGGCATTGTCGGCCAGGCCCCGGATGGTAAGAATACCGGCATTTTCCGGTTTCAATATATTTTCGATCTGGCTCAGTCGTCCGATCAGTTTCCCCTCGACCAGCCGGAAATTCCCATCCTTGATGTGCTCCTCAATAAAATCGCCGACGCCGCCCGGAATGATTCGCCAGGGAACATAAGACCGGACTTCTTTAAAGGAAAAATTGGAAGTAACGGCGTTTGCTTCCAGCAGGGGATCATCCTTGTCCATATCACGCAGAGAAAAATTACCGGCCGCCGCGAAGTGATCCAACTCCAGGCGGGCGACATCAATCCTGATATCCCCGTTATTGCGCGTCAGAGCGTAATCGGCAGATACCGTCTGTGACCGCACGGGACCGTGGAAAACTTTCGGATAATTAAGCACGACATCTTTGAAGGTGACGTTTCCCTTCGATATGAAATTCGCGAACGTTCCCGATAAGTTTGCCTCTACCTTCAGGCGGCCGTCCAACCGTTCAAACGGCAGATATTTGACAAAGTAAGGACGATAATGATGTAAATTCACTTCTTCCAGATGGATGGCTGCATCGACTTTACTCTCCGCCAACGGCCTGCCCGTACGGGCAGGAAGGAGAGTTCCATCAATCATAAGTGTCGATTTGCTTTTATCCTCCACGATATCGGTGGTAATATGGAAACGCGACGTATCGCGCCAGATAGGCTGATCAACCCGGCAATAAAGATTCCCCAGCGCTGTTATAAGACTCCCACCGCCCGCATTCTGAAGAGCGCCCTGATCAGCTAAAATCACCAGCCCGTTCCGTATGGTAAGCCTGCGAAACTCTATGCCCGTTTCTTTCTTTTCGCCCGTTAAGATATCGGCGATATTCAGCACACCATTACTGTCCCGTTTCAGCAACAGTTGGGGCTGATCGAAAATTATTTCCCTTAAAACCAGACGGTTTCTCAAAAGCGGAAGAAGATTAACCCGGAAAAAAGCAGTTTTGATGATAAGTAAATTCGATGTCTTATCCTTATCCCGAATCACTACATTGGTAAATCGTATCGCCAGCCCTGTGCGAAGGGTCAGTACGGCTTTCCCCGTTTCATAAGTAACATCACGATCCAATCCCTTTCCCAGGGCTTGTGTGATGGATTCTTTATAGTTTTCCAAACGATACAGTTGATAGGTAGCAAAATACCAGGCAGACGTTAAAAGCACGATAATCGCAATAAAAGATATTAAAACTGTTTTAATAATTCTTTTTTTAGTAGTCAATCTCCGGTATCTTCCTTATGGGACAATTCGTGATGTATTTTTACAATAACAGTCCGCCACTGTCAATTTCTAAGATTATAAAAATAAATGTGGAAAAAGAAAGGCCGGGTACAAAAGACCCGGCCTAACCTAGCTGTTCTTAACCGCTTCTAAAGCAAAGATGATATTGAGGCGGCAAGGAGGAGGCGACGAGACGTATATAGCAATACGTTGAGGAAACCGACGACGATGCCAACAAAAATAGCGCTTTGATTTAGAAGTGGTCTTGGCAACAACCGCCATCCTGATTAGACATCCATCAGGATGGCGGTGTTGTTACCGGCAGGAATTAATCAATACACTGACTTATACAGCACTGCGATTTCACCGGGATCGTTCACGGGCTTGGCATTGAAAAGCGCTGCCGTATCGCAGATGGCATGGAAGGCAGCCATATCCAGACCGTCTTCGGGCACTTTTACTTCACGCAACCGCATGGGGTGGCCTGTTTCTTTCATCAGTTTTTCGATGGCATCCGCGGCCGCCGCTGCTGCCGTCTTGTCATCCATACCGCTGATGTTGACGCCCAGAGCCTGGGCAACCAACGCCAGTTTATCCGTGGCAAAATCTATATTGTAGCGCATGACCGCGGGCAGGACGATGCCGCAGGCCGCGCCGTGGGGCACATTGTATAAAATTCCCAGGGTGTGGGCCATGGCGTGAGCCAGGCCGACCTGAGCAATCGTGAAGGCCCATCCGGCCATGGTGGCGGCAACCTGAAGCTGGTTGCGGGCTGTTTCATCCTGAGGATTGGCTATAACCTTGGGCAGATTTTCCCTGATCAGGCGGATAGCATGAAGAGCCTGTCCATCGCAGATGGGCTGAGCCAGAATGCTTGTCAGGGCTTCCACCGCGTGAGTCATGGCATCCATTGCCGTCGTCACTGTCAATCCCGGAGGCAGGGTCATGGTAAACTGCGGATCGAGGATCGCCGTATTGGGAATAATCCGGGGATCAACCAGAAAGACCTTTCGTCCGGCTGTCTTGCTCTTGATGACGGCGACGTTGGTCACTTCGCTTCCCGTTCCTGAGGTCGTGGGAATGACGATATGGGGGGTCTGCGGTTCCTGGAGACGGTTGAGAGCGATGTGATCATTGGCTTTGCCGCCGTTTTTCAGGGCGACGCAAACAGCTTTTGCCGTGTCAATGACGCTGCCGCCGCCGACGCTGACGATACAATCCACTTTGAGCTCACGCGCCTTTGCCGTCGCCGCATCCACAATATCCAGGTCCGTATCCTGAGCGATTTCATCAAAAACACCCACGCAGAATTCAACGAGGGCATCCTTGACTTTTTGGGCAAGTCCCACTTTCACCACACCGGGATCAGTCATAATCATGGCCCGTTTGCAGCCCAGATTGACCACCTCTTTATAGATGGCGGAAAGTGTTCCGTGACCGGAGATGATATTCGTCGGGCAGTTATACTGGACGAGGGCGACCTTGGTATCATCGGAGAGACACGACATAGTGAAGTTGCTTTCCACCGAGGCGAAGGAATTTACGTGAATGCGCTTGATCTGGGTGTATTCGGCAAGTCCCGCCGCTCCGAGTTCGCGGCCCACGCCTGACTGCTTGTAACCGCCGAAGGGACAGAAATCGGCAAAAATGTGGTAGTTGTTGATCCAGACCGTTCCCGTCCGGATTTTTTCCGCGACGCGCACCGCGCGGGCATTGCTGCGCGAAAAGACGCCGCCGCCCAGGCCGTATATGGAGTCGTTGGCAATCGCCACGGCTTCTTCATCACTTTCGTACTTGATGACGCAGACCACCGGCCCGAAGATTTCTTCCTGGGCAATTCTCATGGAGTTCTTAACATCGGTGAAGATCGTGGGGGCGTAATAGTAACCGCCTTCCAGGCCTTCCATCACGACGCGCTTGCCGCCGGTCAGCAGGGTTGCCCCTTCTTTCTGCCCCAGTTTCACATATTTTTCCACCGTGGCCAACTGGGCTGAATTAGCCAGAGGACCCATATGGCTTGTCGGCAAAAGCTGATAACCGACGCGAATATCCTCCGCCCTCTTCTTCATCTTTTCAACGAATTCATCATAAATTTTTGCCGGAACCAGCACGCGCGTTCCCGATTCGCAAACCTGGCCCTGATGGAAGAACGTTCCGAAACACGCGCCGTTCACCGCAAGATTGATATCGGCGTCATCCAGAATGATGTTTGCCGATTTTCCGCCCAGTTCCAGAGTGACCTTCTTCACGGAATCGGAGGCCATTTTCATGACCTGGCTGCCGACTTCGGTGCTGCCCGTAATGGCGATTTTATCTACATCGGGATGTGTACACAGAATCTTGCCCAGTTCTCCGCCGGGGCCGGGAAGAACATTGATAACGCCTTTGGGGATGCCCGCCGCCTTTGCCGCTTCGGCAATGATCAACGCTGTCAGCGGAGTGGAGGTGGCCGGTTTCAGAACGATGCTGTTTCCCATGATAATAGACAGGCCGATCTTCCAGAAGGCCATGCTGGCGGGGAAGTTCCAGGGGACAATTCCCACGCAGACGCCGATGGGTTCGCGGCGGATCCATTCCCGGCCGGGGGCGAAAACATTGCCCGAATAGGGGATTTCTTCCTGCCAGGGAAATTCCCGACTGGCATAATAGCCCAGGTTGCGGAGCATTCCCATGCCTAGCATTCCCCAAAACTTGGCAAGTTTTATAACATGACCGGCATCCTGCGATTCCGTTATTGCCAGGCGCAGGGTCTGCTGGCCGACCTGATCGGCAAAATCATAGACCTTGTCCGCCCGGGCAGCCGGACTGAGATTACTCCAGATGCCGCTGTCGAAGGAACGCCGCGCCGCGGCGATGGCCGCTTCGGCATCAGCCTTGCCCGCTTTGGCTACCGTGGCAAAAGGGGCGCCTGTGCCCGGATCGATGGTTTCAAAAACCTCACCACTTACCGCTTCGACAAACTCCCCGTCAATAAACAGTTTATAATGCTCCATACTCAAACCTCCCTTAATTTTATGTTGTGATTGCGATTTTTAACCGGCAACGGCGGCAAGCAGAAAAATCAGCCAATGCCGGATATTTACTTGACTAACAAATTCAGATATGTCTTTATATGCTTTATTAAAACAACTGTCAACTTTACATGGTGTTTTATTAAAAATACTGTTTTATTGTAAAACACTGATCTGTTTCAAATGATGGCTGCCGTTCCCGAAACGATGATGTTAATTCCGATAATAATTCATTAACTAAACAATCACAAGAGGTCACGCAGTTATGACAAAAAAAGAAAAAGCAATATCCGCCCTGATGGCCGTTTTTCCGGCTGCGGAAACATTCACCGTGTTTTCCCAAAACAGCGACAACGCCATTATCCTTGATTCTTTTATCAATTTTGCGGCCCGCAACGGGATTATCAAGACTGCCGACTTAAAAAGCCTGGAGTCATTTATCAGCAATCATTTCACTCCCGCGGGTGACGCGCCGCCCCAGCATCTTAATTTCGAAGACCTCCTGGACAAGAAAGATGAACTGCTTCACCTGAGCTTATCGCTGCGGGCTCTGACGGACAGGATCAACGCGCTTATCGCGGGAGAGAAACTCGGCCTGCCTAAAGTGACAAATTCCATGTTTACACGCTTGAGAAAAGAACCGGCGGATACCGGCTATAAAAAAAATGTCCTCCGCAGCTTCGCTTTCTGGCTGGGACATGAACGGGCGGATCTGGCTCCAACATGGAACTATGAGACTTTGCTCAAACTGTGCGGCAAAAGCAAACGGACGGAGAATTACAAAGAAGGAGTCCGAATAGGATTCTCACTTTCGGGCAGAGGAGACGTTATCGATCACGAAATTGTAAACTGGCTGAAGAAAACCCTGAAAAATTATGTCGAACAATCCATCAGCCACTTTCTTTACGGCCAATGGGGAAAAGTGAGATCGCACGATATCACGACAACATATATAGACTTTCCCAAGGAAAAAGAGGCCAGCGATCCGGCAGCCTACCGGCAGTGCCTGCGCAGCGCTGTTTCCCTGGCGCATCAGATAGCTGTTAAATGGGCGTTGTCCAAATACTGCACAAAGAACAGATTTTTATCAATCGGCATTGTCGCGGGAGAATTTACAGGCATCGATAACTATCTGTTGCCTCTTTTGAACGCCCGGCTGCCGGATGATCCGGTCATCCGTGTATCGGACTACGCCCGCCAGTGCCTGCTGATTAACGACATCCGCGTAATCCTGTGCCAGAAACCCACTGAAACAACATTATTCAACGGCGAGGCCCTGACGATCTGGTGGATTATTTCACTGTGGAGCATGCTGTATTTTGATTTTGTTTCCGATCTGCTGGATGACAAGATTCTGCAAAACAATCCGGACTCCATGGAAAAATTAAACCGCCTGCTGTGGCCTGCCGACGTGAGAGAGCCCTATCCGCCCGGAGCCGACGAGCCCAACGCGGTAAAGACTTTCTTCAGATTTCCGCATAATTCGCTGCTGGGAGTGGAAATCGCCAAAACGCTTTATTATCGCCGCCGGTTTGTCGAAGCTGTCGAAATCATGCGCGTAGTCCTCTCGATTGATCCCACCGATTTGACCGCCCGGACGTTACGAATGGTGCTTTTCCGGAATATGGCTGTCGGCGCCCCTTCCTATACGATTGCCCTGGGACTCTTTCAAATGGCGGAGCATGAGGCCCTGTATATCCGGGAAAACTGCATCAGCCAATCCGAAGATTATTTTTGCGAGTACGCGGTAATCCATCTGGCAAAAGCGATGTTGACAGTAAGATATTTACGGGAAAACGGCACATCCATTAAAGAACTCAAGGAAATAGATAAGCTGAAACAATCCGCATTCGCGGCTTTTGACGAGGCGGAAAACCTTTTTGAAAAAGCAATAACCGTATCGCCTTCAGGAATCCGGTCTTCGTACCTGATGGATACAGTCAGAATACTGAAGACCATTTTAAAAAGCGATGAAGATATATTTGTGAATCCCAAAAAACCTCTCGACGCGAAACCTGAAGTTGTGAAGCGGCCATCCGAAGAAGTTCTATGGCAACTGGGCTTTCGCAGAGAGGATATGCCTGCGGAGTTTCAATTTGAATTCTCGAAAGAATTGATGATCAAATCCTATAAAATTCATGAAGATTCAATTTCGCTTCAGGCCTACCATCCGACCACGCATTTCTGCCATGCCGTGGCCCTGTGGGACTTTTTACCAATCCGCACTGTCGCGACAGCTCAAAGAGTATTGCAATTGATAAAAGAAGCCCTGATTATAGCAAAGGAAGTAGAAAAAAAAGGCGCGTGCATATACTCATTCAGCAGAACTTATGGCGAAATGATGCCCGCGCGGGAGTTTATCAGTCACATGGAAAAATCAATTCAGATGATCGGAAAAGAAACAGGTGAAAATTTATATGAGCGCAATGCCGATGAAATAATTTACCCGAAGGGGAAATTATCATCCATCCTGCTGACGCTGAATTTTTAGGACGTAAACGTCAGTTATGAAATAAATATTTTTTACCTGTAAAAAGTGTGCGCTAATATTTTCTTTAAAAAATGGTATTTAAAATATTATGCATATTTTCTTAAAAATAATTTCTCTAAATTTTAATAGATATTTTATGGATATTCTTATGGATAAAAAAGGTTGAAAAATACCTTCTGAAAAATGATCAAAAAATAATGAATCTTAATTATTTAATAAAACTTAAGATTTATAATATTACAAGGGAAGTGTTTGTTACAGTAGAGTAGAGAGCTGGCGTAGTTGCCAATGGTTCTATCTCCAGCTCCCCCTCATCAAACTGGACGTTCGGTTTTCCCGAATACAGCTTTCCGATTATCTTCATCCGGATGCTT
>JBEKMY010000007.1:0-72094 GCA_049523355.1 Smithella sp.
GCATCATGAGACTCTATCAGGAGGCCTGTCAAAAAAGAAAAGATGTTTAGCTTACGTATATAACATGATCTGTAGTATAGCATGCACCCCCTTAAGATATAATGTCTTAAGGGGGTTTTTATATAACTTTCAAAACATTAATCATGGACCAACCCTGACCATGTAAAGTAAATGAAGAACCACAGTATTTTGCCGTATTCCCTCCTCACTTTTTTCCAGTCTGCCGACGATAATTCCCAGTAGTTAACTGGAACTTTTTCGTAACGCGTCGGGACAAAATAAAAATTTCCCTTATCGGGATCAAATACCTTCATGGCGATTAATTTGATCCGGCGCATATGGTATGGTGAACTGACAAATATTGCTGATTTCAGCCCATATCCGGACATTACTTTTTGAGCTTCAATTATTTCAACATGCGTATCCTCATAAAAGTCCGGAGGATGTAAAAGGTTATTATTGTCCGGTTTAGTTGAACGTAAATCAGGTAATAAATATTGCTCCTTCCCTTTATCGGAAATTCTGTAGGTCTTATGATATGCCGGAATAATTAAGTAATCGGCCATTCCCTCATTCAGCAACCCATAAGCTTCTTTTTGACGTGCTTTAAAATCCGGCCCCAGGAAAAGTATTATCGCATCAGCTTTCTTATACTCTGAAGAGTATAGTAAAAACCGTGGTGAGTACAAAACAAGTCCTGCCAATATCACCAAAATAAAAATCAAGATGACCAGGCTTTTATTACGTTTTATCAAAAGAATACCCGTGGAATAGTCATTTATATTAAATATTTAAACATTAAATGTCCGATTATTTATCAGGGGTTTCATCTTTAATCTTCTGCCCCGTTAAATACAATTTCAATAAAGAATATTGACGTTCTTTGCGGAAAGTCGCGAAGAATCTTCGATTCTTGAGATAAATTATCATTCTATGTTTGCTCACTTCGTCCGCGACAGGTGAAGGTGTTTACTCGCTTACGAATCCGATGGTTAATCTGTATCGCCAAAATATTCTGCAGAAAAGATATATATTTCCGTTTCCTTATCCATCCAGGCCTGTAGCGGCAATCCGGCCTTATAACAAGTTTCCTTTAGAAAAGTTTCCCTGTCCCATTTATATTCAATAGCCACCTGTGGTAATAATAAGCCGGAATTGTATCCGCGAACTATGTATAAACCGTGCTTTCCCACTTCAATTTCATTGACATCTTTTATACGTTTAAAAGGGCTCAGCACGGATATTTCAAAAGTTAAATGCTGAAGTTCATCTGATTTTAAAGACGGGAATCGCGGATCGTTAAAAGCCGCCGCTATGGCCATCTCCTGCACAGTTTCCCCCAGCGGCTTATACGCCTTTATATAACCGATACAGCCGCGCAATTGACCGACTTTTTTCAAAGTTACAAACGCGCCTCTCTTTTGCTTGAGATTCTCCGAATCAGTTTTTAATTCAGGCATTTCCTTATGGTTAATTCTAGCTGCAATTGCCTTTTTCGCTATATCCAGAAGAACTTTTTTTTCCTTAGCCGTTAATTCCATTTTATACTCCTTCATTAAACTCAATTATCAGAGTAAGAATAAAGTTATAAAGATGATTTCCCGCTGAATTACTACGAACGCTATAAACAGTTGGTTCTATTTGCAGTAAACTGCCGCCGCATATCCAACAACCGAGCTCTTATCACCTGTGACATCTCCTGAATTGGCATATTTCAAAAGATGTGCTTTATCAGCCCCCATCAAACGCGCAACTAACATGGTTACTGCCATCGGACCTCCGCCGCAAGCTTCAACTTCTCCACTTTCCAGACTTCGCAAAAGACCCGCGGCATCGCCGTTTTTCAGATATTCCAAAGCAATAGCATCCATTTTTTTCGCCATACTGTAGCTATAAAAATGAGATAAATCGGAACTGCCCACTATCAATATTTTTTTGCCGTGTGCAGCTTCATATATTGCCTCGGCAAGTTCTTGGCAGGTATTTGCGTCCTGGTCTCCCATTACCAACGGTAAAAATGAAAAATCGCCCAAAGCAACCTGTAGAAAAGGAATCTGAATTTCCACAGAATGCTCCTGCAAATGAGCCTTTGGAATATCTACTGCTATTTTGCTTAAGTTTATAATTTTCCCGGCCAGTTCTTCGGCAACTGGAACAATTCCCAAAGGCGTTTCAAAACCGCCCATACTGAAAACAGACACTCCATGAAAAGCAACCCGATGACTCGGTCCGACAACAATAACCACATCGTATTTTTCGTCGCGGATGAGGTTATAAGCGTGTGCCGCTACCTTTCCGGAATAAATGTATCCGGCATGCGGGGCAATCAATCCCACAACTTCGCCTTTAAGTTTCAATTCGGATACCGAATTGAAATAATTCTCAATATCCCTTCTCAAAACCGAAGAACTTCCGGGATACCAAGAACCGGCTATTACTGACTTTCTTAGAGTATTCATGGTTTTACTTAAATCGCCAGATTACACCCTGGGACGTATCCAAAACTTCAACGCCAAGTTCAGCCAGCTGCGCTCTATAGGAATCAGCTTCCTCCCAATTATGAGCGCCTCTGGCCGCATCTCTCTTACTGATCAAATCGTTTATTTTCCTTTGAGCTGTCTGAGCCTCAAAATCCATTATCCCCAACACTTCGTTGATATTTTCCAGTGCCGCCAGAATTTTCCCGGCATTGCTGTTATTTACGACACCTTTGGTCAAAGGAGAATTTACTTTACTTATAAAATTAAATAGCGCTGCCAGCGCGCCGGCAATATTTAAATCATCATCTAATGCCGCCGTAAAATCATGTTTAAGATTATAGATCAACTGATCGATTTCTGCAAAATCATCTTTGCTATCATTATTGACAGCGTTGAGCCGGCAGATGAAAGTTTGTATTTTCTTCACAGTATTTTTTGCTGTCTGCAGAGCTCCCTCCGAATAATTAACCGGCTTGCGATAATGCACTCCCAGCAGGAAAAAACGTATATCCCTGCTGCTATAACCGTTTTGTATTAATTGGGATAGAGGCAATGCATTATTCAGGGAACGAGACATCTTTCGGCCATCAACCATTACCAATTCTGCATTGATCCAGTAATTAGGACCATTATGGCCGGAAAAAGCTTTATTGATGGCTAGAATATTTTCGCAATGAGGGAAAGTTTCATCCACTCCGCTTACGTGAATATCATAATTCGCGCCAAGATACTTAAAAGAAATGGCCGCGCATTCCAGATGCCAGCTTGGCCTTACATTACCCCATACAGTCTTATAATAAATACCTCTTTTTAACTCAGCCAAGCTTGATCTCTTCAGCAGAGCGAAGTCCGCCGGACTGTCTTTCTCATAATCGTCAAGATCAATTGATTTCCCCTGTCTGGTTTTTGTCGAATCTATATTGGAAAGAATACCATAATCAGCCAATTTGGAAATATTGTAATAGACTGAATGCAGTTTTTCGTATGCATAATTCCTGTCGATCAATTTCTCGACAATCTTTAACATCGCCTCAACATTTTCAGATGCTTTCACATAGATATTATCCTGACGAATATTCAAAATACGTGCATCTTCCATAAAAACCTGCAAATACTTCTGAGAATAATCGGCAAGTTCCATTGCCGCCTTTTCTGAACCTGTAATTGATTTATCTGTAAAATCGACAATATCTAAAACATGTTTTACCTTATACCCTTTATAAATTAAATAGCGGCAGAGTAAGTCGGAAACCACTATCCGCCGGTAATTTCCCAAATGAGGGGTATCATGAATAGTCGGTCCGCAAGTGTGTATACTTACTTCATCAACTTTAATCGGATTAAAAAGAGTTTTCCGGCGGTTGAAGGCGTTGTAAAGGTTAAAAGTGGAAATTTCTTTTTTAAACGCGAATAATTCCGTGCTTAAATACCGCTCTCCGCCATCCGGAAAAATAACAACTATTAACCCATCTTCCAGTTGCTGCGCCTTCTGCGCGGCTACAAACATGGCAGCGCCGGAACTCATTCCCACCAATATGCCTTCTTCACGGGCGAGCCTGCGGGACATTTCAAAAGCATCCTCATCCAGGATATTTACCTTTTCATCAAGCATATTTTTATTAAATATTCCCGGACGGTAGGACTCCCGCATATTCTTTAACCCCTGGATCTTATGCTGGAGATAGGGTTCAACGCCGACAATTTTTATTTGCGGGTTGAGTTCTTTAAGCCTTTTTGAAATTCCCATGGCCGTACCACTGGTCCCAAGGGTTGATATAACCATAGTGACAGCACCGTCGGTTTGTTCCCATATTTCCTGAGCGGTACCATAATAATGGGCGGCTATATTATCTTCATTATTAAATTGATCGGTTCCGTAATATTTATCCGGATTTTCGCGCAACATCCTGTAAGCTACTTCGATTGCGCCATCAGTCCCCTGATTGGCCGGAGTGAAATACAAATCAGCACCCATGGCCCGCAGAATCTTTTTCCTTTCTTCACTGGCTGATTCCGGCATCATCAGGCAAAGTTTATAACCCTTCACTGCGGCAATCATCGCCAGACCTATTCCCGTATTGCCGCTGGTTGCTTCTAAAATAATCTTATCATGGTTTAAACTTCCCCTTTTTTCCGCATTCTCAATCATAAATAGCGCGGTGCGATCCTTAATGGAACCTCCGGGATTAGCGCTTTCCACTTTAGCAAAAATCTTGACTTTTTTATTGGGATTAAGCCTGCAAATTTCTACCAACGGCGTATTGCCAATGCCTTCGATAACATTTTTATAAAATTTACTCATAACTGAAGTCCTGTGAAATAAAAAAACCCGGATTGGGTTGGGAAATATCAAATTACTCTGGAAAAGTACGCCGGACAAAAAATTGATTAACTATCCATTTTCAGCAGAGGAATTTTAATGAACTGAACGCCTTCTTCCTTTAAATTTTCTTCCTCTTGAGGCGTACTTGTTCCTTTAATGTTTCGTTTTTTCTCATCACCATAATGAATCTTTATGGCAACTTCGGCAAATTTATCGCCCACATCTTCAAAATTTTTATCAATATACTGATGCAACATTTTCAGGGCATTAGCGGGAGAAAGTTCCTTGTTCTGAAATTTATTTTCCACCCGCGAATCCTTTCCCATAATTGTAATAGAAGAAGGAATTATTTCGATATTTGAACTATTACACACCGGACAAGAAACTAATTTTTGCGAATTTTGCAAAGTCCATGCTTGCCGGTCTTTAAACCAGCCCTCGAATTTGTGTCCTTTTTCACATTTTAAATCGTAAATGATCATCCGCAGATTATCCTTTTCACAACAGATTTACTTTTTTATAACACGCCCTGAAATAAAATACAATTGCCTATATAAATCAAAGAAAGGGATAGTATTTACAGCAGGGGATGATATGTCTGTATTAAATTACAGAAAGTAAGTTCAGACTAAATAAAAAAGTGGACAATTACAAATAAATTTTATATCGTCCGTTTCGTGTCGGGATGTGGCCCAGCTTGGTAGGGCACTGCGTTCGGGACGCAGGAGTCGCGCGTTCAAATCGCGCCATCCCGACCATTTTATTGTGTCTGATTTTGATATGCTGCCTGTATTAACCAACAACCGAAGCAAGTTTAAAGATCGGCAGGTACATAGCGATAATCATGCCGCCAACAACCGTTCCCAGGAAAACCATCATTACCGGTTCCAACAGCGCGGTCATTGAATCCACGGCGACATCAATTTCATCATCGTAAAAATTGGCAATTTTACTGAGCATCGAATCCAGCGCTCCCGTGGCCTCACCCACAGAAATCATTTGCACAACCATGGGCGGGAAAATTCCCGTCTCGGCGAGTGGTTCCGATATGGTACGTCCTTCAGAAATGCTCTGACGTGTTTTTAACAAAGCATTTTCTATAACGACATTACCGGAAGTTTTACTTACAATGGTCAACCCCTCCAGGATGGGCACGCCGGAACTCATCATTGTTGATAACGTACGCGAAAATTTGGCCACAGCAACTTTTTTCAACAGATCTCCGAAAACAGGAGATTTCAGCAATATAGAATCAACTATCCAGCGCCCCTTCTCCGTTTTATGAAATCTGTTAAAAGCGATATAAATGGCAATAATTATAGCGCCTATCAAAAGAAAATATTTCTGTGTAAACTCACTTGCGGTAATTAAAGCTTGAGTGAGTCCGGGCAGTTCTCCGCCCATCCCCTCAAACATTTTTTTGAACACAGGAATAACCTTAAGGAGTAATAAAGCGACTACCGCAAGTGAAATAACCATGACAGCCGCGGGATAAGTCATCGCGCCTTTAACGCGCGCTTTTAGCTTCATCGCTTTTTCCATGTAATTTGAAAGTCGTTCTAAAATAACATCCAATATACCGCCTGCTTCACCGGCTGCAATCAAATTTACAAAAAGCTCATCAAATATCTTGGGGTATTTCTTTAGAGCATTGGTTAAACTGGTACCGCCTTCGATATCTTCTTTTATGGAGCGAATAATTTTAGAAAATGCTTTATCCTGTTCCTGCTGGGCTAAAAGATCCAGGCACTGAATCAGTGGAAGACCCGCATTTATCATTGTGGAAAAAATCCGGCAAAAGACAACCACATTTTTTTCTTTAATCTTGCCTTTTAAAAAAGGCAGGTACTCCATAATGTCTTTGGGTTTTTTCTTAACTTCAACGGATTTAAATCCCTGGCGACGCAAAAGACCGCGGACAGCAACTTCATCAGCTGCCTCTATTTCTCCTTTTTTGACTTCATTTTTTTTTGTTACACCTTCCCAAAGAAAAATCGGCATATTTGAAAATCCTTTCTTTACATCGGATAACTTTTGACTTGATTATAAACCAGCTTGCATCTAAATTCAACAAGTTAAAATCAGTAATTGCCGGTTATTTAAAATTTTTTCATTAGAAGAAAACCCACTGACAATAACGGAATTTCTCCGATTATTAAGCGCAAGCCATTGGAATTTATTATTAAACTGGAAGTATCCACATTCTATTTTTCAATTTCATGAGCTTTACTGCGTTGACATAATATCTCATATTGAATAATTCCGGCAGCCACGGAAACATTCAGCGAATCAAAATTTCCCGTCAGAGGAATGGTTACTAAAAAATCACATTTTTTCTTCACTAATTGTCTGATGCCTTTTGCCTCTCCTCCCAGCACCAGAGCCACAGAACAATTAAAATCCATTTCTGTTAAACTTTTTCCGCCATGAGCTTCCGCGCCAAAAACCCAAAAGCCCTTATCTTTTAAATAATCCAGTGTTTGTGATAAATTAACCACTCTGGCGACCGGTATTTGCTGAACGCTTCCGGCAGAAGCTTTATTAACGGCCGCCGTAACCGGGGCTGCCCTGTCTTCCGGAATCACAATTCCGTTTGCACCGAAACAATGAGCGGTACGAATTATTGACCCCAGATTTTGAGGATCCATGATACTATCGAGAACTAAGATCAAATCAAGATTAAAAGTATTGTTGCGGTTTTTTATTAATACATCTAAATCTGCGTAAGTAAAATCTTTGCGCCAACCGAGAACACCTTGATTATCAAGCGTTCCTGCCAATTTATCCAGATATTTTCGAGGGCTATATTCAACAGGAATTTTTTTGATGCGAGCTGTCTCTATTATTTCTTTTACGGAAGATCCGCTCCGTCCGGAGGCAATGATAATTTTTTCCAATCCGTTGCTTTGCTGCCGGAGGAGGTCCCTAATGGAATTTATACCGTAAATTACCTCCATATTCTTTTTTCCGTTTTCATGAATGAATCATCTCCCCGTAAGACCCGCATCAATTTCCTGAACAATTTTCCGGCAGGCATCCAGAGGGTCAACGGCTGTGCGAATCGGTCTTCCGACTACAATGTAATCGGCACCGGTCTTTATAGCCTCATAAGCGCTTAAAGTCCTTTTTTGATCGTCTTTTTTTGTTTCAGTCGCGCTGCGTATGCCCGGCGTTACAATGATGAATTTATCGCCCAAATTTTTCCTCAGCATTACGATATCCTGCGCTGAAGCAACCACACCTGAGGCGCCGGATTGTTTTGCCAGTTTAGCCAGATGAAGAACCAATTCGCTTGTATCTTTTTGAAATCCAATTTCCGTTAAATCATCGTTATTTAAACTGGTAAGTACCGTAACCGCCAGCACAACGGGCCCGGCCATACCAAGCTTATCGGCACAAGTCCGGGTGGCGAAAACCGCTTCCTTAATCATCTGGCCGCCGCCGGAGGCATGAACATTAAACATATCGACACCCAAACTAACCGCAGCTTGGGCTGCGCGGGCAACTGTGTTGGGAATATCATGAAATTTGAGGTCTAAAAACACCTTCTGACCTTTTTCTTTGATGCTCTTAATGATTTCAGGCCCGATAGCAGTAAATAATTCCTTGCCAATTTTGAACATGCCGACATAGCCGGAAAGAAGTTCCACCCATGATAAAGCTTCTTCATAATTGTTGGCGTCAAGCGCAAAGATTAGTTTGTCACAGGCATCTTTACTCGATGTATTCTTCATCGCCAATAAACTCCGTATTATCCGGAATTGGTTTGAAATCTTCTTTTGTTCCGTTTAAGTATTCCGGATTGGCGTAAACGATCTTGCCGGCGGCAATCTCACGCAATGCCTCAACTATTTCTCTGTTTTTACTTGCCACCAGTGGCGCCGAACCTTTCAATAACTGGTGCGCGCGCTTAGACGCTAAAGATACCAATCCAAACCTTGTTTTGGCAACCAGCAAAGAATCTTCTATTGTAATTCTAGCCATAGATTTAAATTCTCCTTAAAATATGTAACTATTTTCTAAATTTTTTAATTTCATTTTGCAATCTGCTTCTTTTACATTTCTCGGCTATATAAATTGAAGTCAATTGATTCACAGCCGTTTCCAGATCTTCATTAAATATAACATAATCATACCATGAAATTTCTTTTAATTCATTTTCCGCCTCCCTGAATCTTTTTTGAATAACTTCATCGGTTTCATGACCTCGTTTTTCAAGCCTTTTTAAAAGTTCAGAACGCGACGGGGGAAGAACAAAAACATAGATGCCTCCCTTAAATTCCTGTTTTATTTTTTTAGCGCCGCGCGGTTCGATATCAAGCAATAAATCCCTGCCATCTTGAATAAACTCTTTCATAACATTTCGGGACGATCCGTACAAGTGGCCGTAATTTTCTACCCACTCAACAAATTCACCCTGATCAATCCGATCCTTAAATTCTTTGTGGGAAATAAAATGATAATCTTTTCCATTTACTTCACTAGGACGCGGAGGTCTTGACGTGTAGGAAACCGAAAATTTTATTTCCGGATATACCTGCATAAGCCTCTGGCAAAGGCTGCTTTTCCCTGCGCCGGATGGCGCAGAAACAACTATAAATATTCCTTTTGCCATAATATTACTCGATATTTTGCGCCTGCTCACGCAATTTACTCAATTCACTTTTAACTTCAATCACCTGACGGGTTATTTCGACATCGCTTACTTTAGAACCAATGGTGTTAATTTCACGATTCATTTCCTGCAAAAGGAAATCAATTTTTTTACCTTCGGTCCCATCGCTTTGCAAAAGCATTTCAAACTGGCCGATATGACTATGCATCCGGACTATTTCTTCCGTTATATCAGTCCTTTCCGCCATAATTGCAACCTCTTGAGCTAAACGCGCATCGTCGAGTGCGAATCCGTCTGTTAAGTCTTTAATCCTTTCAGATAGACGCTTTTGATACTCATAAACAACTTGTGGTGCACGCAACTTAATATTTTCCAGGATTTCTGTAATCGCCTTGAGCCTCATCTGCATGTCATTAAACATGGCAAGACCTTCCTCTTGCCGCATATTGCCCAACATCGCCAGCGATTCCAAAAAAGTTTTTTCTACTTGATTCAGAAATTCCGGACCCAGTTGGGTTTCCGATGGCGGAGTAAAAATATCACGGAAACTGGTCAATGTTTTTAAACTGATGGGAGCTTGCAGATTGAATTCCTGCTTAAGCCGACTCAAAACATCAAAATAATCACGGGCAATTTCCAGATTCAGATTTACTTTAGAAATATCCGCATCTTCCCCTTCAAACTTGATGAATACTTCAACACGTCCGCGTTTGAACCGTTGGGTAATTTTCTTTTTATACTCCATTTCCAGAGGAGAAAGCGATGAAGGTGTACGCAAAAATACTTCCAGAAAACGATGATTTACGGACTTAGCCTCCACAACAATACTTTTGCCCTGACAAATTGTTTCCACCCGGCCGTAACCGGTCATACTTTTTATCATTTATACACCCATACCAATTGAATATTTATGATTTTTACTGATCCTGTATTTTTAACTGCAGCAAATATTTTGCCCTGATTTTGCTCAACATCAAAAGCTGTTTTTCATCCGCATAATCCGGATAAGTCCATGGTAAGGAGCGGAATTTTTTCCCCTGATAAATTAACGTCAAATCGGCATAAATCCCATCCCGTAAATAGGGACGGTGAGTGTAACTCTTGCCTGTGGCTAAAATCAAATGAGCTTTGGATATATAACCGGGATCAATGTTAACCTGTCGCAATGAATTCAATGCCGATTTATCTTCAATTCCATTTGTTGCCAATTTAATATCGGGTAATTCCTCCGGTCTGATTAACTTTTCGATAGTCAAAAAGCGCCTCACAAGATATCCACCCATTTCGGCGCTATAATAATCCGTATAGTCAAAAGGTATTATCTCGCTTATAAAATCCGGTTGTCCATAAGCAGAGGACAAAATTTCTATCGTCTCATTTAACCGCGTTGCCTCTTTCGCAAAAACACTGAAAAACAGCTTTACAGGTTGGGCCGGATTCGGTTTGCTCATAACACGTCTATTAGTTCTTTCCGGGAAACTGTCGCTGTGCCAATTTTCTCGACCACAAGACCGGCAGCCAGATTAGCCAGACATGTCGCCTCCTTCATATTAGCCTGCGCGGCCAGACCAAGAGCGAGCGTGCCGATAACTGTATCGCCGGCGCCGGTCACATCATAGACTTCTTTGGCCTGAGAAGAAAAATAAGTATGAACAATTTTCCGGCCATTTTCAAACAGGCTCATGCCTTCTTCTCCCCGTGTTACAAGTATTGCCGGAAAATCATACTTTTTCAAAAGAGATTTGCTCAACCGTTGAATATCATTGGTACTTGTTACGTCCATACCAACAGCACGCTGGACTTCATAGTGATTGGGAGTAATCACATCCACTCCCTTATATATGGAAAAATTGTTTTGTTTAGGATCAAGACAGATGAAAATATTTGAATCCTCCACTATTTTTTTTATTCCCTGGATAAGTTCTTTAGAAACAACCCCTTTATTGTAATCGGAAATAACGATAGCCCCTATTTTTTTGCGCAGTGATGTTACGTATTCCAGGATTTTATCGATACTGGATTGGGGAATCGGTTTTCTGTTTTCCTTATCAAACCGCACCATCTGCTGTCCGTGCGCAACAATTCTTGTTTTAAGAGTAGTCGGTCTCTTTTTATCCACAACCATGCCATTTGTTTCGATTTTCCGGTCGCGCAATTCCGCAAGCAACTTTTTCCCAACATTATCAGCGCCAATAACTCCGGCTACATAAACCTTACCGCCCATGGCATAAATATTGTTAAGTACATTCGCGCAACCGCCTAGTAAAATACTGTCTTTTTGAACATCAACAACCGGGACAGGAGCTTCCGGCGAAATACGTGAAACGTTTCCCCATATGAAATGGTCAACCATTACATCCCCGACCACAAGAACACCAACCCGGGAGAAATTGGTAATAATTTCCAACGCTCTTTTTTTTGTTAAAATTCTGTGCACTTTTTGGAAACAACTCCTGAAAGAATTAAGACCACAAAATTAAAAAAAGCGCTTATCGCGCCCGCATTATAAAAAAGCGATGTGATGTTATTACTAAGACCTGAATTTGTCAATTATTTTCTAAAAACGCAAAACGCCGGCAAGAAAATAAATTTCTTCGCTTTTACGATTGTCTTGACACACTAATAATATATTCCTAATATACTCCGTAAAATACCAAGCCCCTATTAACTCCAATGGGACAGATTATTTCTGTAATAGCTTGCTTACTCCAAAAGCAAGCGAAGGTTATTGCTTATGAATTCAAACGGTTTGACCAAGTTAAATATTAAACAATTTCGGTATGGAACAGACAATCTTGCCTATATCATCTATGGGGAAAAACAGGCAATGGCCATAGACGGCGGAGCGTGGAAAGAAATACTTTCATTCCTTAAAACAAAAAATCTCATACTTACATCTGTCACCAACACACATTCTCACTACGACCACACCTCAGGAAATGATCATCTGATCAAAGCGACCGGTGCTGATTTTCTCAATTCTGCAACTCTTTCCGACAATCATGCAATTATCATTGGCGGAGAAACAGTTCTGGTTTACCGGACTCCCGGACATACAGATGACTCCGTTTGCTTTCATACCGGTAATATTTTAATCACCGGAGACACGCTCTTCAACGCAACAATTGGCAATTGTTTTTCCGGCAATCAAAAATATTTTTATTTATCCATTAAACGACTAATAACACTGCCTGATGAGACCATAATTTACGCGGGTCATGATTATATCCTCGATTCCCTTGCCTTCGCCCGCCATCTGGAACCCGACAACAAGGATATCGAGGTTTTTCGAAACGCTCATAATTCCGATATTATAATATATTCGACACTGGCTGAAGAACGTAAGATAAATCCTTATTTGCGATTTAATGAAGAAGCAATCATTAATATCTTAAAAAAAAACGATCTTCCTTATTCCACAGAATGGGAACGATGGAACTCTTTGATGTCCATTGAATAGAAGAATTTTTTATAGTTATAATTTTGATTGAACACATGCGTATTTCTTTATATCTCTATTGACTTCAGTCATATAATCAAGTAAAAATTTACTTAGAAATTAGTCTATAAGGAAAGACTTTTATGATTCATTCAGCCCTATTAGTTACATTAGGTGTTGCTATAACCGCGTTTATGTCCTTATGGTCTGTGTTTTTTTCAATTTTCCCCGATGCCGACAATAAAATTCATAAAGTAGCTAATCTCTGGGCTAAAATTTTACTTTTAATATGTAATATAAAGGTAAAAGTGATCGGTGCGGAAAATCTGCTGCATGGAAAACCTCAAATTTTCATATCCAACCACCAGAGTGATTTCGATATTTTAATTCTTCTGGCATTCATCCCTGTTCAATTCCGGTGGATTGCCAAAAAAGATTTGTTTTCTATCCCTGTATTCGGCGCGGCAATGAGAAGCGCCGGTTACATTGAAATTGACCGAAGTAACAGGGAAAAATCTCTGCAAAGCGTTGATGAAGCCGCGTTGCGTATCCGGAAAGGAAAATCTATCATGACCTTTCCGGAAGGCACGAGAAGCCGTAATGGAGAGATTAAACCTTTCAAACATGGAACCTTTCATCTCGCTATTACATCGGGCGTGCCCATTGTTCCCGTTTCTATTGTCGGAAGCGGCAAAATAATGTCCAAAAGATCATTGAGAATAAATGCAGGTCAAATAAAATTGATCATCGGTAAACCCGTAGAAGTGCAAAATTTTGATATTGAAAAACGATATGAACTTATCGAAACTGTCAGAAATGATATCATAAAAAACTATAATGATTGGAAGGAAGCGGAAGAATCGAACATTAAAGATATAAAGAGTGAGACACTTGAACTTACCTGAATTAATAATTTTGGAAAGCGTTCAATATTTGACTGAACTTTTTCCTGTCTGCAGTTCTATTCTTTGCAGGATTTTTGGATTGTTTACTTTACTTGTCAAATATCCTTTTTTCTGAAATAATAATTGATGTTGACAAATTATTTTAATGTACGGCGATGATACGGTATGGCAGAAAAACAAACGGATAATAAAAGACCCCGGGAGATTAAAGGAGTAGTTTGCCTTTCCCTGGCCTTCTTTTTACTTTTGTGCCTTGCTTCCTACCATCCGCAGGACCCTTCATTTACCCACTTTGTCGCCAGTGGTCAGGCAACGCATAATTTTACCGGCAAGGCCGGATCTTATGCCGCCGATTCATTTATTCGTCTTTTGGGTATTGCTTCTTTTCTTTTACCTCTTATGCTTCTTGTCTGCAGTTTTAAATATTTTTTACGGCCGGACTTTACTATTAACGCCCACAGATCTTTGGGATTTTTATTTTTTGTTCTTTCCTTTGCCGGAATCATGTCCATCCTTATCAGCGGAAGCGCAAAGATTTATGGAGAATCGCTGAATTATGGCGTCGGCGGCTTTATCGGCGTGAATATAGTCGATTTGCTCCGCATCTATTTCAATATTGCGGGAACCTACATAATATTATTTCTTATTTTTGTAATTTCGCTGACATTCATGGTTGAATTTTCGATAGTATCTGTGACGGAACGGATCTCTCAATTTACGTTGGCTTTGATTACTCCTCCTAAAAACCGTCTTTCGTCTTTTGTGAATTTTGTTTTCAACACCATGAAAACAGAAAAGAAACCGCAACCGGTAATCATCGAAGAGACAACGCCTGTCGTAAAAAAAGCGCCTCCAAAAAAAATAGAGCAGACTCGTTTTGATTTTACTAAAGCTAAGACCGATGATAAATTTCAACTGCCGCCATACACATTACTGGAAGAATCCCCGCAAAAGGATGTCCGTGTAAAACGGGATTCTCTGGTTACCAATTCCCGCATTCTGGAGAAAAAGTTGTCCGATTTCGGCGTTGAAGGACGAGTGGTGGAGGTATTGCCGGGTCCGGTAATCACGATGTATGAACTGGAACCGGCACCCGGAGTTAAAATCAATAAAATAGTCAACCTTTCCGATGATCTGGCTTTAGCGCTGATGGCGCCGAGCATCCGCATCCTTGCCCCTATTCCCGGCAAATCGGTTATCGGCATTGAAATACCGAATTTAAAAAGGGAGTCTGTTTTTCTCAAAGACGTGCTCGACAACGATTCATTTTCGGAATCATCTTTCCGGCTGCCGATTGCCCTGGGCGTTAATTTTGTAGGCACGCCTGTCGTTGCCGATTTAACAAAAATGCCCCATTTGCTCATTGCCGGCACTACCGGTTCTGGCAAGAGCGTAGCGCTCAATGCGATGATTTGCAGCATATTATTTAAAGCTCAGCCGGATGATGTCAAATTCCTGATGATTGATCCCAAGAGGCTGGAGTTATCTTCTTACGAGGGTATACCCCACTTAATGCATCCTGTAGTAGTCGATCCGAAAAAAGCTTCACAGGTTTTGCGCTGGACAGTGGAAGAAATGGAACGGCGCTATCGGATACTCAACGATTTGAAAGCAAAAAGCATTGACGCTTACAATGAACTGCTCTTAAAAGGCCTGAAGAGCAAAACTGTTTTAGCACTGCCAAAACAAGTTGATCCCGATGTGGAAGATGCAAAGACAACCGACACAACAGGTGATGCCGAAGCCCAACAGGAGATAAAGCACACAAAACTTCCTTACATTATTGTAATTATTGATGAGCTCGCCGATTTAATGATGGTCGCGCCGCGGGATGTAGAAGAATCTCTGACGCGACTGGCGCAAATGGCCAGAGCGGCCGGAATTCATCTTATCATTGCCACGCAAAGACCATCGGTGGATGTCATCACCGGTTTGATTAAAGCAAATTTCCCCACGCGCATTTCGTTTCAGGTCTCTTCCAAGATCGATTCACGCACGATCATCGACCAGCAGGGCGCGGAAAAATTGCTCGGCGCCGGAGATATGCTTTTTATTCCGCCGGGCACATCCAAACTATCCCGCATCCATGGAGCTTATGTTTCAGACAAGGAAATTTCGCGTATCGTTGATTTCATTAAAATGCAGGCGCAGCCGGCATATGATTCTTCCATTGACAAATTCGCGTTAGCCGCCGCACAGACTCAGCATGACGATGATGACGGTTTTGATGAAAAATATGACGAAGCCGTAGCCTTGATTGGCGAACTGGGACAGGCATCCATATCCCTTGTTCAGCGTTACATGAAAATCGGTTATAACCGCGCGGCGCGCATCATTGAAAAAATGGAGTCCGAAGGCATAGTCGGTCCTTCCGATGGCGCGAAACCACGAAAAGTCCTGATTAGAAAGCTCCCCAGTTGAAAAAAATAAACCAAAACAAAGTGCATATCATCTCATTAGGCTGTCCGAAAAATCTGGTTGATTCGGAAGTAATGGGAGGCCTGTTAAATCAGGCAGGCCATAAACTGGTTGACCATAGCGATTCATCTGACATTGTCATCGTTAATACATGCGCTTTTATAAATCCGGCCAAGGAAGAAGCCCTCGAAGAAATTTTAACTCTGGCCGAAGAAAAAAAGAAAAACAACCGGCAACTTAGGATTGTCGTCGCCGGCTGTCTTGCCCAGCGCTACGGCAGAGAACTTCTTGAGCAGATACCCCAAATCGATTTGCTTATCGGCACCGGACAAGTCGGCGACATAGTCAATCACATCAACAAATTAAATCAGGAAAAATTTAAAAGATCCGCAGTAATCACCAAACCGGATTTTTTAATGAACTATCAACACCCGCGGCTTTTATCATCAACAGCCGCGAGCGCATATTTAAAAATTTCCGACGGCTGTTCAAATTACTGTACCTATTGTGTTATACCTTCTATTCGCGGCCCGGTGCGCAGTCGCAAACCGGATGATATTCTTAAGGAGGCAGAAATTCTGGCCGCCAGGGGAATAAAAGAAATAATTATCACGGCTCAAGACACTACAGCTTACGGCAGGGATTTAACCGGCCAGCCGCATTTGTCCGCCCTGTTAAACGATATGACGAAAATTAAAGATTTGAAATGGATACGGCTGCTTTACGCCCATCCGGCGCGCGTCACCCCGGATTTATTCAAAACTATTGCCGCTAATGAAAAAATCTGCCGCTATATCGATTTGCCCATCCAGCATATTGACGATGATATTCTAAAAGCAATGAACCGCAAAGTTACCAGCGCTAAAATCAAAAACATTATTGCTCAGGCTCGTCAAATAATTCCCGGCGTCGCCCTGAGAACATCGCTGATCGTCGGATTTCCAGGTGAAACGCCGACACGATTTAACAGGCTGCTTGATTTCGTGAACGAAACAAAGTTTGACCATCTCGGCGTCTTTATTTATTCTAAAGAAGATGACACCATTGCCGCAAATTTTAAATCACATGTATCCGAAAAGGAAAAAGAACGCCGCCGTGAAATAATTATGAATGAGCAGGTGACAATTTCCAACGCCATCAATAAGACCATGGTCGGATCGATTCAGGAAGTACTCATCGAAGGGAAAAGTGACCGGGATGACTATATGTACATAGGCAGATGCCGCAGACAGGCGCCGGAAATAGACGGAGTAACTTACATTAAAAAATCTAAATCCCGAATCGGTGAAATTGTGACATGCAAAATATTAGCCGCAGATGTTTATGACCTATTCGGAGAAATAATTAAGTAGAACTACTGGGGCTGTTGTAAAACGCTCATCTGCTGTGTTGCGCTGCAAACCGCACCGCTCAACGTATGTCACTATACGCCTCGCGGTTCGGCTTTTTGTGCGCCTTGCATCTGAACATTTTTGAACAGCCCCAACCCGATTAATTGTCTGAGAAACTTCCACTCTCCATCTCGTCAAGCCAGGCAATGACAGTAGAAAAAAATATGCGCTGAATTTATCCTTTGAAATACGTATATAATTGTTGTATGAAATTATCATAAATATGTTTAGAGGAAACAAAGGAGCACACGGTAAATGAAGACGACAAAAGACAATGAAGGGGCAACGGGAAATAGCGCCTCTTTTGTAAAAAAAGAAACAGATATTAATCCGATACGCCCGGAACTGGCCGAAATGATTAAGCGGCATTCTTTCGGGCTTGATCAGATGCGCCCTGAAGCAGTGACAAAACGTCAGCAAAAAAAACAACGCATGGCACGCGCCAACATTGAGGATTTCTGTGACGCCGGAAGTTTTATTGAATACGGAGCCCTGGCGATTGCCGCACAACGCGGAAGGCGATCAGAAGAAGATCTTATCAAAAAAACGCCCGCCGACGGACTGATTGCGGGCATAGGATGCATAAACGGCTCTTTTTTCAAAGATGACAAGTCACGCTGTATGTTGATGGCCTATGATTATACCGTTCTGGCAGGCACACAGGGGTTTTTTAATCACAAAAAAATGGATCGCATGCTGAAACTTGCTTTTGAGCAGCGCCTGCCTCTGGTTTTATTCGCGGAAGGCGGCGGCGGAAGGCCTGGTGATGTGGATGCCCTCGGCATTATGGTGGCAGGACTCGATTTATCCACCTTTGGAGCGTTCGCAAAACTAAGCGGCAAAGTCCCGTTAGTCGGCGTCGTATCAGGACCATGCTTCGCCGGCAATGCCGCCCTGCTTGGCTGCTGCGATGTTATTATCGCGACCGGAAATTCCAATATCGGCATGGGCGGCCCGGTAATGATTGAAGGCGGCGGCTTAGGCATTTTTAAACCGGAAGATATTGGCCCGATAGATGTGCAAACTCAGAATGGCGTGGTGGATATTGAAGTAGCCGATGACGTGGAGGCGGTTGCTGTCGCCAAAAAATATCTTTCTTATTTTCAGGGAACGGCACCCGCGTGGGAGGCCGCCGATCAGCTTCGCCTGCGCAACCTGATTCCCGAAAACAGCAAACGCGCTTACAACGTGCGGACCGTCATTAAAGCGCTTGCCGATACGGATTCATTTCTTGAACTGCGCCCCAAATTCGGCCCCGGCATGATTACAGGTTTTTTACGTATAGAGGGCAGGCCTTTCGGCGTAATGGCTAATAACTGTATGCACATGGCCGGAGCCATTGAAGCTGAAGGCGCGGATAAAGCGGCTCGTTTAATGCAATTGTGCAACACGCATGGTTTGCCGATTCTCTCTTTGTGCGACACACCCGGATTCATGGTAGGACCGGAGATAGAGAAGCGTGCGCAAGTGCGCCACGTCTGCCGGATGTTTGTTATCGGCTCACATTTAACAGTGCCTTACCTTACAATTGTTTTACGCAGGGGTTACGGCCTAGGCGCCATGGCCATGGCAAGGGGAGGTTTCCATGAATCTTTCTTTACGGCTTCATGGCCAACAGGAGAATTCGGCGCCATGGGAATCGAAGGCGCGATTAAGGCAGGTTTTAAAAAAGAGCTGGCCGCAATTGAAGACCGGCAGGAACGTGAAAAGCTCTATGAACAATTAGTTGCTCAATTACGCGAAAGAGGAAAGGCGATCAATATGGCATCCTATCTCGAAATAGATTCCGTGATAGATCCGGCCGATACCCGCAAGTGGATTACGCAGGGCATAAAATCAGCGCCCGCCAATAAATATCAGGAGTCTTATCACGCTTTTGTTGATCCCTGGTAAAAATAAAAAAGAGAATTTCAAAAATGCAAATTCAAGATGTCTTTTCCGCATATAAAGATGATCTCCGGCAGGTTGAAAAATGCATCAATGATAATGTAACTTCCGAAATTAAATTGATTCCGGAAGTCGCGCATCATTTAATCGACAGCGGAGGCAAAAGATTCCGGCCTCTTCTGCTCCTGATTAATGCCCGTATTTGCGGTTACAATGAAGAGAATCGCTTTCCGATGGCCACAGTTATGGAGTTTATCCATACCGGCACTCTATTTCACGACGATGTCATTGATCACGCATCAATCAGGCGCGGCAAAACTTCCGCCAATAAAATCTTCGGAAATGCAATAAGTATTCTAATCGGCGATTTTCTTTGTTTTAAATCTTTCACCCTGATGACTGAAATCGGCAATCTGGATATTTTGAAACTGATTTCCGAAATGGGAGATATAATGTCCGAAGGTGAAGTGTTTCAGCTCACCAAATGCGGCGATATAAACATCACCGAAGAGGAGTATTTCAGCATTATTGAAAAGAAAACGGCTGTTCTGATTTCAGCCTCCTGCGCCGCCGGAGCAATCCTGGGATCAGCGCCAGCGGAAAAAATCAGCGCTCTGGCGCTATTCGGCAAAAATTCGGGAATGGCCTTTCAAATCACGGATGACGTTCTGGATTACATGGCGAAAGGAAAGGAATTCGGCAAGTCCATCGGTAAAGATTTGGAAGAAGGGAAAATAACCCTGCCGTTAATATTCGCCCTCAAACAAAGCACGGAGGAAGAAAAAAACAGGATCAGAGAAATAATAATTCGTAAAAAAAGCTCACGGAAAGCGGCAAAGGAAATTCTGGCTTTAATTCAGAAATATAACGGAATTGATTCTTCTCTCAAAATCGCGGCCGGATACATAAGCGATGCAAAATCCCAGTTGAATATTTTCAGCGACTGTCCCGAAAAAGACCACTTAAATGCGGTTGCCGAATATATCCTCTCAAGAAACATATAATCTCAGTTCCAGTGGATGCAGCTTCATTTGGTGATTTATATTATTTATAGCGAAGGAAATATCGTTTATGAAAAAGTGTTTCGGGTAAATATTCCCGTCAAAATTTTATCGCAGGACGTTCTACATCAGACAAATTATAATATTTTGAATTAACAATACCTCCGCGGTCTTGCTTCAAGGCCTGTGGCAGACAGTTCATAATATCCTCTGCCGTAATCCCGTCAACGCCTTTTTTTGCCGCTGCCAGATCTCCGGCATAGCCGTGAAGAAATACTCCCTTGCGCACCGCCTCATCAGGCTTCAATCCCATTCCGAACATTGCCGCAATGCAGCCGGTCAGAACATCACCGGAACCGGCTGTCGCCATCCCCGCGTTACCGCTTAAGTTGATATAAATACTGCCATCGCTCGTACCAACGAGTGAGTGTGCTCCTTTTAAAATAATAGTGGCATTAAGTTTTTCAGCTGTTTCCCGCAAAACTGCAATTTTATTCCCGCTGATTTCCGCCGCTGATTTTCCGGTAAGCCTCGCCATTTCACCAAGATGCGGCGTCAGAATCGTCGCCGCCCTCCGGCCGCATAATATTTCCGTATTTTCCGCAATCGCGGTTAAACCATCACCATCGATGAGCAGCGGCGTTTTGATTGCCGCCGTCAGTTCTTTGACAAGTGTCCCTGTTTCTTTCTGCAGGGAAAGTCCCGGACCGATGACCACCATATCCACTTTTGCCACAGCCGCAAGCAATGCCTTTTCATTATTCAAGGCAATGCTCCCCGCCTTTGTTTCTTCCTGCGGCAAATAGACGATCTCCCTGCCCCGTTTCGCGATAACAGGAACAACACTTCTGGGCGCGGCAAGCCGGGAGTAACCGCCGCCGGATTTTAAAAAGGACATGGCCGCGAAATACGGAGCGCCATAGTAATTAACCGCTCCCGCAATAAAAAGAACATCGCCCATCGACCCTTTGTAGGCTTCGGCAGGTCTTTGGGGCAGAGCAATATAATCATTTGTCTGCACCCGAAGTTCGGCTTTCTCATACAAGGAAGGCGGAAAAGAAATGTGGTTGACAGATAATTCTCCTCCAAGTTCATAGCCAGGATAAAGCATATTGCCGATTTTGGGCAAACCAAAAGTAACCGTATAATCGGCTTTGACAGCCGTTCCCATTACGTCGCCCGTATTGCCGTTAACGCCGGAAGGAATATCAAGAGATAAAACTTTCTTTCTACTTTTATTGATCAGCATAATTACTTCCGCAGCCAATCCGGAAACTGCGCGATCAAGGCCGGTGCCCAGAATCGCGTCAACAACCGCGTCACAGTGAGCTAAATCCTTTTTGGCCATCGCCGCGCCTTCCAGCTTAATCATTTCTATCGGCAGTCGAGTAACTATCGTGAAATTTGTTTTCGCCGCTCCTTTATACTTATTACTATCGCTGAGTAAAAATACTTTTACGAAACCGCCGACGGAATGAAGCAACCGGGCGACAACCAGGCCGTCACCACCGTTATTTCCGGAACCGCAGAAAATTACAATTTTTTTTCCGCGTATGCCGATTTTATTTTGCAGCACACTTATTGCGGCAAGGCCTGCATTCTCCATCAGGATTTCTTCGGCTATGCCCAATTTCCCGATGGCGTAGCGATCCATAAAACGCATTTCATCAACGCTGGCTATTTTCACAATCGGCTCCCCATAAACATTGAATAACCTTAAGAAAAAACTTTTTTAATATGAACCATCATTCCGGCCATTAAATTATTTTGGCCATATAATGAGTAATCTCCGGTAAATCGGGATGAATATATTACTATTACCGGATTCACGTTCTTAAAAAAACTATACCGCCATATTCATTTGTCATTATGGCAGATTCTCATTCACGGAAAGGACACCGTTACAAAAGAATTTTGACAACTAAAATAAATCATCCTTATTGACCTGTTGTTCAGACACGGCCGTATTTATCTTCGAAGCGTTCTATATCTTCTTCGCCACAGTATACACCTGTTTGCACTTCGATGATGATCAGATTTTCTTCTGAATAGTTCTGGACGCGGTGTTTGGCCTTTTCAGGGATATCCAGCGAGCAGCCCACGCTTAAAGATTTTTTTTCGTCTCCGACAATTGCGTCTCCAAAACCTGCAACAACAAACCAGTGCTCGGAGCGTAAATGATGAAGCTGCAGGCTGAGGCATCCGCCCGGTTCAATGATTATTCTCTTTACTTTATGGTTAGGGCCTTCTGATAAAACCTCAAAACTGCCCCAGGGACGTTTACTGATTTTTCCCATTTTTTCCACTCATGAATTTTGTTTTTTAACTAACACAAATTTAAATTAATGAAAAGACCTCTTTAATTCTTTTCCGGGCTCGCTTTAACCGCCAAATTATGATAATTACATAAGCAAAATATAGCGGCGGGAAGCAATTATTATTTCATGAATGTCACCTACACGGTCAATCGAAGCAAAAAAAGAAAAAAAACGATTTCTCTGCAAATCGGCAACAACTCGGAAATCAGGATTTGCACGCCATATTATACACCGGCTGCGGAAATAACCCGCTTCATTGAGGAAAAACAAAACTGGATTTCCAGAACGATACAAAAACGCGCGCAGGAACTGCTTCTCAACAAAGAAAAAGATTATGTCACCGGCGAAATATTTTATTATTTGGGACAATCCTATCCACTGGAAGCCCATTATGAACCGATGGAAAACACTGGCGCTGTATTCTGGAATAACCAATTTTTTCTTAATTGCCCCGCAAATCGGGACATGAGAAAATATTATTTTATACGATGGTATAAAAGAAAAGCCAAAGAGTATCTAAGAGCCCGCGTGGAACATTTCAGCCAGAAACTGAGCCTTCAACCTCGAGGCACCCGGATTACGTCTGCCAATCAGCGATGGGGCTCCTGTTCGGAAGACAATTCCCTGGCTTTTAGTTTTCGCCTGATGATGGCGCCGCCTGACGTGATCGACTACGTCATCATCCATGAATTGATGCACATTCGTCAAAAAAATCATTCTTCAAAATTCTGGGACTTAGTGGTAGAAACTATGCCGGATTACAAAATTCACCGGCGCTGGCTCAGGGATAACCATCATATATTTATTCTTTGAGCGAACTAATGAAAGGATTAAAATAACATTTGTATGAACACCATCGAAACCATTGACCTGAAGCACCGCGATTGCCTGAAGGATCGCTTCCATCAAATGAATTTGCAAATTTCCGATTATACTTTCGCCAATATTTATCTGTTCCGCAACATCAGCAATTATGAATTTATGACGATGGATTGCGGGTTATTTGTATCCGGACAGAATAAACAAAAACAGAGTTACGCAATGCTGTTAAACGATCCGCGCGGCTGTGATATTCAGATATTTAACGACATTTTAAACCAGCAGAGATTCCTCTTTCCCGTACCTCAGGAATGGCTTTCTTTTTTCCATGAGGATAAATTCATAATAAGCTGCGACGAGGGCGATTCCGACTATATTTACCTTACAGAAAAGATGGCCAGTTTCAAGGGGAAACAATATGTACGACATCGGAATCACTTAAACCAATTTCTCTCTTTATTCGTTCCTGAAAGTGAACCTATTTCTACAAAGAATTCACAAGACGCTATGATTGTCCTGCAGGAATGGCAGAACAATTCCGAATTAGCGCCTGATAAAACTGATTCTGAGCAATGCAGCGAAGCGCTGCAAAAATTTTCCGGCCTTGCACTCTGGGGAACAATATATTACATTGACAGCAAACCGGCAGGATTTATTATCGGTGAGGCGCTTAACAAGGACACATTTTGCCTGCATTTTGCCAAAGCATCCACGAAGTACCATGGCATTTATGAATTTATGTTCAACGACACTGCCCAAAGACTGCAGTCTCAATATAAGTATCTCAATCTCGAAGAGGATATGGGTGATAAAAATTTACGCCGGACAAAAAGTTCTTACGGTCCGGAATTGCTGTTAAAAAAATATCGCATCAGCAACAGATAATCTGGAAAGAAGAGATCCATGAGCGGTTCAATTAACATAACATCATTGCGTGAAGGTGATCAGGGAATTATCGATTCCATTGAAGGCGGGTCAGCCATAACCAGCCGCTTTGCCGGAATGGGCATCGTCACGAACGCCAGATTCCGCGTCGCCCAGGTCAGCGGCGGCCTCATCATCATTCAGGTATCCGATACACGAATCGCTCTGGGTAGCGCTGAGGCTTCAAAAATAATGGTCAATAAAATTAATCCCGAAGATCTAACCTGTCTGCCCCCCATTGAAAAGGAAATCTTTGTAGCTCTGGTCGGCCAGCCAAATGTGGGCAAATCAACCGTGTTTAATATTCTTACAGGTTTATCTCAGCATGTTGGCAACTGGCCGGGAAAAACTGTAGAGAAAAAAGAAGGCTTCCATCGCGCTGATAACGTTTTAATCAGGATTGTTGATTTGCCTGGAACTTACAGCCTTACGGCATTTTCTGAAGAAGAAAGGATTACCCGTGATTTCATCATTAAGGAAAATCCCGATCTGGTAGTGCTTGTATTAAACGCGGCGGCGCTGGAAAGAAGTCTTTATCTTTTATCTGAAGTGCTTTTACTTAACCGGCCTGTAATTGCTGCCATCAATATGCTGGATGTCGCTTCCAATCAAGGCATCCAGCTTGATACAAGGGCGCTTCAGGATTCACTGGGGATACCGGTAATTCCTATGGTGGCTAAACGAAACAGCGGCATTAAAGAACTTGTGATGCAGATATCTTCTATGGCCTTATCCGACAATAAATTTCATCCGCGATTGCCGGAAGTCTCTCCGGATCATATGCAAATTTATCAGGATATTCTTGATCGGGTCCGTCCTTATATTCAGGAACCCTATACCCCTGAATGGATCGCGGTAAAATTGATGGAAGGCGATCCCGAAGTATCAAAAATAGTTGAAAAAACTGCGCCGAAATCCGTGTGGGATAAAATAGAAGGCCTTCTTATCAAGCATGAAGACGCTCTTCATGCCGTGGTCAATGGCCGCTATGACTGGATTGAAATAATTACCAGAGCGTCCGTTTCCCGTTTTAAAATGGGGCAAGTGGTACTTACCGACAGAATTGATCATATCCTCACGCGACCCATATTCGGCATTCCCGTCCTACTTGCGGTAATGGCCTTTGTTTTTTTTCTTACTTACACGGTGGGAGTGCCGCTGCAAAACTGGTTGAGCGATCTGATTCATCAATTCATCATTTTTTCCGAGCCATTTACAAAAGGCTGGCCTGCCTGGCTCGGAGGATTATTGCTCAATGGTGTTATTGGTGGAGCAGGCTCAGTGCTCACTTTTCTGCCGGTTTTGCTGATCTTTTTTGCCATTATGGCCTTTCTGGAAGACATAGGTTATATGGCGCGTGCCGCTTATGTGATGGATAAGATAATGCATCTTGTCGGCCTTCATGGAAAAAGCTTTATTCCCATGTGTCTGGGATTCGGCTGTAACGTGCCCGCCATTCTGGGAGCGCGGATTATTGAGACAAAGAAAGCAAGAATGATTACACTGCTTTTAATTCCTTTTGTTCCCTGCACCGCTCGGCTGGCCATACTGACATTAATTTCTGCCGCCATTTTCGGTTCTAACGCCGTTTATGTATCATGGAGCATTCTGGCTCTAAACATCGCTATGATCGGAATTGTAGGAATGTTTGTCAACAAGACTCTCTGGAAACAGGACGCTCCTTTTATAATGGAACTGCCCATTTACCACACCCCTGATATAAAAACGATCATGATAGTCGTCTGGTCACGAACATTATCATTTATCCGTAAAGCGGGAACTATTATTCTGGCAGTTTCCCTGATTGTCTGGCTCCTGTCTTACTTTCCCACAGGCAATGTGGAAGAAAGTTTTCTGGCCTCATTTGGCAGAGTGCTTCAACCACTGGGCGTGCCACTTGGATTGGATTGGAAGATGATTAGCGCGCTTTTAACAGGCCTGGTCGCTAAAGAGAATATCGTAGCTACGCTGGGGGTTCTTTATTCCGTGGGGAGAGATGGGTTATCCAACAAACTACCCACCATTATGAGCCATGCATCAGCCGCGGCGTTTCTCGTGGTAATGATGCTCTTTATACCCTGCGCCGCGACAGTCGCCGTCTTAAAACAAGAAATGAATAATAATAAATGGTTTTATGCCACTATTATCATGACTCTGCTTATCTCCTATCTTGGCGGGATTGCGGCGTATAATTTTGTCAAATGGCTTGGAATATGATTTAACTCCCAACTTAAAAGCGCTATCTTTGTCGGCACAGCCTGCCGGGGGCGCAGGCCGGGGTCATCGGTTTCTTCAACATATTTAAATACGGGAGTGCCACCCGAAGGGGGCACAATAAAAAACAGATATTTTCCTTACCGATGATCTGCGCCAATATGGCGTAGATCACATACGCCTCATTTGTAATTCTTTTATCGACATCCTATTTTGCCTCAAATGTATATTAAAGCATAAATAAAAATACCGTTGCAAAGCTTATATAATTTTAATATTTTATTTCTCTGGCAACCGGACGATAAAGGAAAAGATTGCGGCGGACAAAACTTGTTCTGTGTTGAAAATCTTCCGCTGAATTACAAACATAAGTTACTATAAGATTTTTATGCCTGGAAAATTCAATATGCTCTTTTCCGGCATAACAAAAATTGTTTTTATCATACAGGGGGCTTTGAGGATCAACCTCCGGAATTGATTCGCCCAGAGTTTTCGGCTCACTCCATGGACCTTCAGGCTTATCAGCGACCTGATATACAAACCTATTGCCTTTGTTTTGTATCGTTAAGTAAACAGCAATCCATTTCTTATCGGCGGCATGATATCTTATGCTAAATTCGGAAACACCGGCGTCAAAAACAATTTTTATCCACGCGGGATCGATCTTATTTTGCCATGTCCCGTCTTTCATAAAATATTCAACAGCTCCCGCCGGATCATTAAGTTTGCTTGCGGAAATACGGGCGATGATATTACCAAAAACATTCACCTTGTCTTTGGAATAAGAGTAAAAGGGATAAAAATAAACATAGTTCTTATAGACAACGGAAGTTGCCGCAAAAGCCCTGATATCATGTGGAATTGCCTGTGTTAAATCAATATAATCCGGGTTCCACTTGTAAGGATCAGCCGCAGAGAAGTCTTTTATCCGGGCAAATTTGTATCCTGTAATCTTAAAATTGAAAAGCTCCCCTTCTTTGTCTGCCGCCGTAACTGCTATTAAAGGAATATATAATACATGATTAACGATAAAGGGGTCCTGCGGCCATAGCCACTCGTCTTCGCCAAATGACGATACAAATTCTCCATTTTTCTCTTTTAGATAGTATTGAATTTTAAATTCATTCTTGATGGAACAAGTGGAAATCGCCAGCGTTGTTCCCGCTATAAAGTCCATATCAACGCGATCTTTTCTTCCCTTCTCACGGGAAACAAATGTATCTCCGAAAAGCCATAGCGTACGTTCCTGATCAAGTTTAATGGAGTAGGCGCCGTCACCGCCATACCAGCCATCCTTGTCGGGGAAAACCGGCAGGCATTGGCCTTGAGAAACTGCGATGGTATTCCTTTCGGAAAAAAAAGAGGAACAGGAACAAAGGTTAAGGCTTAAAAATAATAAGAATATAAATAATGATTTTTTTGTCATACAACGTAAATTATAGTGTCTTTATGTTTTTAATCCACCTATTTCAAGGCTGTTCAAAAATGCTTAGACGCCAGGCGCGCAAAAACCGTATCGCGTGGCGTATATTTAAATACGTTGAGCGGTGCGGTTTCTGGCACAGCGCAGCGGATTAGCGTTTTTCAACAGCCAATCATATCCCATGATCAATAAGAATCTTTATCCCGATGGCAATTAAAACGATGCCACCGAATATTTCCACTTTTTTACCAAAGATTCCGGCCAGCACCTTGCCGAATAACATTCCCGTGACTGTCATAAAAAAGCAAACGATACCAATGACTATCGCCGGATAAACAACGGGCACTTTTAATATGGAAAAGCTGAATCCAACTGCCAGCGCATCAATACTGGTTGCAATCGATAGAATAAGCAATGTCCAGCCGCGCGTCTGATCGGCCTTTTCCTTATCGTTTTCTTTTTCAAACCCTTCCCAAATCATTTTTCCACCGACCAAAGCCAGTAATGCAAAAGCAATCCAATGATCAAATGACGCTATGATTTCAACGACTGTCAGACCAGCCAACCAGCCGATAATGGGCATAACAAACTGAAACAGGCCAAACGCCATGGACAGCCGCAGTATCGGACCCCATGATTTCTTATCACTTTCGGCGCCGATACCGATTGCCACAGAAAAAGCGTCAACTCCTAATCCGACAGCCAGTATAAAAATCGTCACGAAACCCATATTAAATCATCATACTATTTTTTTAGGTGCGAATAAATCTTTTCTGCCAAAGACTTACCAATTCCCTGAACTTTTTGCAATTCATCAACAGACGCCTGTTGTACTTGTTTGCTTGAACCAAAGTGCTTCAGCAATTTTTTTTTGCGCGCCTTGCCCACATCGGCAATATCATCAAGAATAGAAGCCATATCATCTTTTTGCTTTATCTGATGATGATAGCTCAATGCAAAGCGATGCGCTTCATCGCGCACCTGCTGCAGTATCCGTAACGCCTGCGGCCGGCCAGATAAATAAACCGCGTCTTTACGCCCCGGCAGATAAACACGATCTTCCGATTTTCCGTTTTTCTTCTTTATAATGCCTTTGCCGGAAAACACAGCGCGCTCTTCTTTGGCCAAACCAACAACATCTATTTTAATTTTTAAATCTTTCAACACTGATAGAGCCACATTGAGTTGTCCTTTTCCGCCGTCAACAACAACTAAATCCGGCAGGTTTTCTCCATGCGAAAACCTTCGGAAAAGCATCTCACACATCATCCCGTAATCGTCGGGTTCCGATAACGTCCTTATCCGGTAACGCCGGTAACTGTTTTTATCCGGCTCGCCATACTGAAAGACAACCATTGAACCCACGGCATGCTTGCCGCCGATATTGGAGATATCATAGCATTCTATGCGCCGTGGCAATTTTGACAGCAATAATTTCTCCTGAAGAATCTGCAAAGCGGCCGCTTTTTGTTCTTCCTTTTTGTGTGACGCTTCCCAAAGATTGCGGGCATTGGCATTAGCCATATCCAGCAGGGCATTCTTTGTGCCGATAGAGGGTATGGTCAACGCGACCTTCTTATGTTTCCTTTCCGTCAGCCACTCGATAATGACTTCTTCATCCGGCAAATGACAGGGAATAATAATTTCATCCGGAATAATCGCTTTGTCATCATAAAACTGGGTCAGGCATGACGAGACAATTTCAACCAGATCAATTTTCATTTTAACCGGCGCGAATGATTTGCTGCCCAGAAGTTTTCCCCCTCGCACAAACAAAATGCAGAGCTGATAATTATCATCCTGCGCGTATACACCAACCACATCCTGATCTTTCGTGCCGCCCCAATCAACATTTTGTTTTTCCAGCGCGTGTTCAAGAGATGCAATTCGATCGCGCAGACGCGCCGCTTCTTCATAATTAAGTTCCCCGGATGCTTCATCCATCTGTTTCTTTAATTCGGAAATCAATTCGCGGCGCCGCCCCTGCAGAAACGATACCGCGCTTTGAGCCATTTTCCGGTACGCATCCTCATTGATCAATCCTTTACATGGAGCCAGACATCGTCCGATTTGATATTCCAGACACGGCCTTGGACGCAGCTTAAAATCACTGTTGCGGCAGGAGCGCAACGGAAATACCTGTTGAACAAAGCGCAGAGTTTCTTTTGCCGCAAGCCCCGAAGGATAAGGGCCGAAATACAGCGCGGCATCATTTAATCGTTTACGCACCAGTTGGAGGCGGGGGAATTTCTCCGACGGATCCAATGATAAATGGTAATAAGTTTTATCATCGCGCAAATTGACGTTGTAACGGGGATGGTGACGTTTGATTAAATTGTTTTCCAGAATCAGTGCTTCTTTTTCCGTGGCGGTGTTGATGAATTCAATATTATGTACCCGCGCCATCAGAAACGGCGCCATCGGGCGAGTGTCCTTGCCGGTAAAATAGGAAATGACACGACTTTTTAAATCATTGGCCTTGCCGACGTAAATAATCTTTTGCGCCAAGTCCCTCATTAAATAAACACCGGGACTACGCGGGAAAGAAGCGATTTTTTCTTTCAAATCGTTATTTTCTTCCATAAATCCAATACAAATCCTGCTATTTAGACCAAGTTGCATGGAATCTGTCGCCTGACAGACGTTCATTAATTACCATCTGCAGGATGATAATTAATTGCGGTTTGTTTTCTTTTATAATGGATTTACAGATATACTTCAATCATGATTTACGAAGTTCTTGATCGGAAAATTAAAGATAGAAAACGCGTCAAGGGGGCGGGCTTACAGTCCGCCCCCTTGATAGTTATGATTGAATAACCACGTCGTTTGTTTAAACTATTTCTTCGCTTTTAGTTGAGGCGTGGAAGCCGCAGGAGCCATGAACATGGATGCCGCACCTACTTTCACATCCAACAGTTCCACTTCAAAGATCAGAGTCGCGCCACCGGGAATAATGGGCGGACGTCCCCTGTCGCCGTAGGCTAACTCCGACGGACACACTAATTTGGCCTTGCCGCCCACCTTCATCATGCCGATGCCTTCCGCCCAGCAGGGAAGGACTTGACCCAATGGAAATTCTGCGGGCTGGCCGTGCTTGAGAGAGCTATCAAACTCCTTGCCGTCAGCAAAAGTGCCGGTGTAGTGAACCTTAACGACATCCGCAGCTTTAGGCTGTATGCCTGTACCGGGCTTAATTTCCTTATAAATAAGGCCGGAAGCGGTTTTTTGTGCGCCCTTTTCAGCAGCGGCTTTTTCTAAAAAAGGTTTAGCCAGCGCTTTTTGCTTTTCGGTGGCTTTAGCCATGCGGGCCTGAGCCAGTTCGCCCAGTTTCGGTATGCTGGCATCAGGATCCACTGCCAACTTTTTACCGGCGGCCGCATCGGACATGCCCTGCTGAACATATTTCAACTCTTCTGCGGACAGGTCAAAAACGGACAGTTGCTTGTTAATTTGCACGCCCAGAGCATAGAAGGCCTTCTGGTCCTCTGTTTTAGGTTCCGGCGAACAGGCGGGAATAAACAGAAAAGCAGCAAAAACAATAAACGTTAATTTACGCATAATAATCCTTTCTTTTCTTATTAAATTTTTAATTTATCTTTGCTCCAGAACAAAGAGTTTAATCAAATTGAAATAAACATTTTCATCCAGAACAATAAAAGCGTTGGCCGCAATCATTACTCGAAACTATTGTTTTGAACTTGTTTTGGACTTCTTCGGCGCTGGAGTCGCAGGAGCAGCTTTTGCATCTAGTAATTCTACTTCAAAGACCAGTGTCGCGCCGCCGGGAATAACAGGATTACCACGATCCCCGTAAGCGATATCCGAAGGACAAATCAGTTTGGCTTTGCCGCCTATCTTCATCATGGTAAGACCTTCCGTCCAGCAGGGAATTACCTTATCCAATGGAAATTCCACGGGCTGGCCGCGCTCCACGGAACTGTCGAAGACCTTACCATCAATGAATGAGCCTGTGTAGTGAACTTTGACGATGTCCTTTGCTTTGGGTTTAGCACCGGTACCAGCTTTGATTTGCTGGTAAATAAGACCGGATGGCAACTTCTGGGCGCCGTTTTCCTTGGCGGCATTCTCTAAAAAGGGTTTGGCCAATTCTTTTTGTTTTTGCGCCGTAGCCTGCATCCGTGTTTGAGCCAGCGCAGTGATGTTCTGCTTATAGGCTTCCGGATCTGCAGCCAATGTTTTACCGGCGGCGGCATCGGTTATTCCCTGCTGGACATATTCATACTCATCGATGGACAAATTAAAAACGGACAGCTGCTTTGTCAGGAGAGCACCCAGCGCGTAGAGGGTTTTCTGGTCTTCCGTCTGAGGCTGGGCGGCCCATGCCGAAACAGCCATCAGAACAGCCATTAAAAGAACAACAAAAGCAATCATAAGTTTACGCATAGAATTCCTTTCTTAAATCATAGTATTTTATAATGTCTTTGCCGCAAGATAAAGAGTTTCATCAAAGCAAAAAGACATCTGTTCCTGTGAGTGTTTTACTATGCAATTGTAAAACAAACTCGTCTTTCTTTTTCACGCAAGAAACATTTTCATCCAAAGCAGTGAAATCATTGGCAACCGTCACTGATTTCATCATGCCGGACCCCTGCTTTGCCTGACTTGTTTTTTTGACAAAACCCCTGCTTCTTTATAAAAAGGGAATATAGGAAAGTTCCGTTTGTATGTCAATTATTTTTATCTATAATATGTTGTGCCGGAGTGTAATCGCAAAAACAGTAGAACTATGTCACTTCCGGCATCAAATGAACTGATTTTCTCTATATTTCTACCCGATATTTCTATCCGCGTTACGATTCCATGGAGTTTCTTTGAAGACGCCCGGTTAAATTACACAAAATTTGTAAGGATACGCGCTTTACAATGTTGAATATCTCCCACATATTTTCATTATTGTTTAGTAATGTTTATTCCTCTTTTAACGCCTCAACAATTACCTGATTGAGCACTTCTTCCGACCACCGCATCTTCCCTATGTTTCCCGGCAAGCTCCCCATAGCCGATGAAATACTCTTCCCATATGAAATTGCTTTCTGCACACTTCCGATGCGGCAGGAATGTTTGAAAACCTGCGTCTTCCAAAACTTTGGCAATCGCGCTCATGCCGCCAACTTCTTCCGCGCAAAACAGCGGACCGGAGCAACAAATTCGCTTTTTTTTCATTTCAGATATCCAAAACAGCTAAAGTAAAATTTAAGCTCTCCGTGGCAAGCCACAAAGAATCTTCGATTCTTAAAGTGAATTATAATTCTATAGTCGCTTGCTTACGTAAGCAACGAATACCGAATAACAATTTTTTGCTTTGTACAATTATGTTCTATTAAAATCGAACAACTATTATTAATGTTCTGTAAATCAGCAAAATATTCCTTTGGCAATTAAACATTTAAATAATCACAACCTTACATGATTTTAATCGCCGCTGTTTTCTTCCCAGATTATTCTACCGGATTTATCACGTATGATCTTTTGATTATCCGCCGAAATCCATCCCCCGCCAAGGGCTTTAACCAGGAGGACGGCTGCGTTCAGGCGCTGGCCACTGATACCTATTGCCGTCTTTTCGTTGGTGAGGGCGGTCGTTTGCACGGTGACAACATTGAGATAGCTGACAAGGCCTGCTTTATATTGGTTTGTTGTCAATATCACCGATTCGCGGGCATCCTTTACCGCCTGGTCCTGTATCCGCGCTTCATCATCAAGAATACGCAACGCGGCAATGTAATCTTCCACTTCCTGAAAGCCGGTCAGTACAGTTTGGCGGTAAGAGGCCACTGTTCCATCATATGCCGCCATTGCCTGTTTTGTTTGCGCCTGACGCGCCCCAGCGTCAAATAATGTGGCGGACGCGGTCATAGGCCCTAATGCCCAGAAATAATTCGGCGCTGTGAACAGATTCGCCAGTTCGGTGCTTAGATAGCCCAATGATCCGGCAAGAGTGAATGTTGGATAATAAGCGGCCTTGGCCACACCTATCTGGGCGTTCGCTGCTGCCATTTGCCGCTCTGCGGAGGCAATATCCGGCCGGCGTTCCAGCAGGTCAGATGGAATGGCAACAGGGATTTTGATTGGCGGCAACTTGAATTCCGCGGGAGCCAGGGAAAAATCAGCGGGAGGTTTGCCCATCAACACGGCAATCGCATGTTCGTACTGCGCACGCTGTACACCGACATCGATAGCCTGCGCCTGAGTGGTTTCAAGTTGGGTCTGCGCTGCAACGACATCGGCCTTGGCGGCAACTGTTGCGTTATAACGGTTTTGTGTAAGCTCAAGGGCTTTACGGTAAGCGGCAACAGAATCGTCCAGAGTCTTCTTTTGCGCATCAAGGGTGCGCAATTGGAAATAATCCGACGCCAGTTCTGCCTGCATGGACAGACGCATGGCCTGCAGATCGGCAAAAGAAGCCTCTGCTGTGGCTGTTCCTGCTTCTACCTGGCGTCGCACCTTTCCCCAAACATCGAGTTCCCAGGAGGCGCTCAGTGAAACCTGATGCTGATTTTCCGTAATGTTGTTACTTGTTGAGTTGCTAGCACGGGTAAAGGAGGCCCCTGCGCCGAGAGTGGGGAAATAATTAGCCCTTAGCAGCTGCACCTGCGCCAGCGCCTGACGATACTGAGATTCCGAAAGAGCGATAGACTGATTGGAAACATTAACTTGTTGGATCAGCGTATTGAGTATGGGATCATCGAATACTTCCCACCACTTTGTCCTGATTTCCTGATCGCGGGGCTGCGCTTCGCGCCAGCCCTTGAGTTCCTTGAAATCCGAAGGAACAGTAACGGTGGGCCTTGTATAATCCGGACCAACAGAGCAGCCTATCAAGACCATAAAGACAATGTTGATTAAAACATATTTTTTCATAATCTCCCTCTTTAAATTTTATCCAGTATTACCTCAGGCATCTGCTTTTTGCGGTGCGCGATGCTTAAACTATACAGTCTGAATCTATCCAGATACAAATAAACCACGGGCGTAGTATACAAAGTCAGAATCTGGCTGAGAATCAATCCGCCCACAATGGAAATTCCCAGCGGTCGGCGCAGTTCCGAACCGTCTCCGGTAAGTATTATCAGCGGCATTGCGCCGAATATAGCCGCCATCGTGGTCATCATGATCGGCCGGAAGCGCATCATGCAGGCTTCGAATATCGCTTCATTGGGACTTTTCCCTTCTTTTCGTTCGCGATCCAGTGCGAAGTCGATCATCATGATAGCGTTTTTCTTTACAATGCCTATGAGCAGAATAACACCGATTAGAGCCATTATGGTGAACTCAACATGGAAAAGTATAAGCGCCAGAAGCGCCCCTACTCCGGCGGAAGGCAGCGTGGAAAGAATCGTGACTGGATGCACATAACTTTCATACAAAATGCCCAACACGATATATATGGCGATCAGGGCCGCGAAAATAAGCCATGGCATACTTTGAGACGATTGCTGAAAGGTGCGCGCCGTTCCCTGAAAACTTCCCCGGATGGAGCCGGGAACCCCCAGACGATCCATCGTTTTTTGGATAGCTGTGGTGGCCTGTGAAAGCGACACCCCCAAAGGCAGATTGAAAGAGATCGTGGATGCGGCAGACTGGCCCTGATGGTTCACAACCAATGGCGTATTAGTCAATTCATAGTCAGCAAAAGAAAGCAGAGGCGCCTGGACTCCATTGGGATACTGAGAACTGACCGGCATCGTCACGTATATATCTTTTAGTGATTCCGGACTCTGCCAGTTGGGAGGCGATGCTTCCATGACGACGTAGTATTGATTAAGAGGATTGTAAATAATTGAAACTTCGCGCTGTCCAAAGTAATCGTTGAGAGTCGTGTCGATTAACGCGGGAGTTATTCCCAGACGCGAGACCGTGTCGCGGTTAAAATTGACTGACGTCTGCAATCCTCTGTCCTGCTCATCCGTATTCACATCTGTCAATTCAGGAAGCTCGTTTAGGGCGTCCTTCACGCGCTTTTCCCATAAGCGCAATTCGCCCAGATCATCAGCCTGCAAAGTGTATTGATACATGGCGCCGCCCGCACGGCCGCCCACGCGAATATCCTGCACGGATTGCAGAAACATTCTGGCGCCCGGCTCGCGCGCCAGTTTGGGACGCAGCCTTGCCATCACCTGATCTGCCGAAACTTTGCGCTGGGAAACAGGTTTCAGCATGATATACATAAAACCGGAATTGCGCTGACCGCCTCCGGTAAAACCGGTCACATCCTGCACCGCCGGTTCATTTCTGATAATATTCATAATATTAATCAGCTTGTTGTCCATGGCTTGGAATGAAATATTCTGGTCAGCCTGAATTGTGCCGATCATTGCTCCCGTATCCTGCTGCGGAAAGAATCCCTTGGGTATTATATAATAAAGCCAAATATTGAGAATAATGACAACGAGCAGGATCAACATCATCAGTAGTCCATGCCGCAGCGCCCAACCAAGCGACCGCCTGTAAAAATTCAAAACAGTCTCAAACACTTGTTCACTTTTTTGGTAAAACCAGCCGGTTTTCAACTCTTCTTTCGAACGTAAATGGCGCGCGCACATCATAGGCGTCATGGTGAGTGAAACAAAAAGGGATACGACTATCGCCGCAGACAGCGTCACCGCAAATTCGCGAAAAAGCCTGCCTACAATCCCACCCATGAGAAGAATGGGAATGAACACGGCAATCAGCGACAAGCTCATGGACAGAACCGTGAAACCAACTTCTTTTGCTCCGATGAGCGCCGCCTGAAAAGGCTTAAGCCCCTCCTCGATATGGCGGGAGATATTTTCCAGAACAACGATGGCGTCATCGACAACAAACCCGGTAGCTACCGTCAGAGCCATGAGCGACAGATTGTCCAGCGTGTAACCGGCCAGATACATGACGCCGAATGTGCCTATGAGCGAAACCGGCACGGCAACGCTGGGGATCATCGTGGAATAAATATTGCGCAAAAATAAAAAGACAACCAGAACAACCAGTATAACGGAAATGATCAATGTTCTTTCCACCTCGAACAATGAGGTACGAATAGACGGGGTGCGGTCGGAGGCAACCCGTAAATCGATTGCTGCCGGCATAGAAGCCCGCAATTGCGGCAAAATATCTTTGATACGGTTAACCGTTTCGATGACATTGGCGCCGGGCTGTTTAGAGATAATGACCATAACGCATGGTTTGCCGTTAAAATAACCGGCATTGCGCACATCCTGCACCGAATCAACAACCTGACCTAAATCAGCCAGGCGCACGGCGGCGCCATTATGATAAGAAACAATGAGCGGTATATAATCAACGGCTTTTTTAGCCTGGTCATTGGCGTAAATCTGCCAGTGTTTATCTCCCGCTTCCACATCGCCTTTGGGACGGTTGGCATTGGATGCGGCAATCATACCGCGCACAGTTTCCGGACTGATGCCGTAGTGGTTGAGCTGGGCCGGATTGAGTTCCACACGTACGGCAGGCAGGGAGCTGCCTCCGACATTCACCTGGCCGACACCTTTCACCTGGGAAAGTTTCTGTGCAAGAATGGTTGACGCCGCGTCATAAAGCTGGCCGCGTGTCATGGTGTCCGACGTCATCGCTAAAATCAGGATCGGCGCGTCCGCCGGATTTACTTTGCGATAAGTCGGGTTGCTGGGCAATTCCGAAGGCAGAAGGCTGCGCGCGGCATTGATCGCGGCCTGAACATCCCGCGCCGCTCCGTCAATATCGCGGTCCAGATCGAACTGCAAGGTGATGCGTGTCGAGCCCAGCGAACTGGCCGATGTCATCTCGGAGATGCCTGCGATGCGCCCCAGCGATCGCTCCAGCGGCGTGGCCACCGTGGAGGCCATCGTCTCCGGAGAGGCGCCCGGCAGGGATGCCTGCACTGAAATGGTGGGAAAGTCCACCTGCGGCAGCGCCGACACCGGCAGCAGGTTAAAGGCAATAAGACCCGCGAGCGCAATGCCCAGCGTAATGAGCGTTGTGGCCACCGGTCTGTGGATGAAAAGAGAGGAAATATTCATGATACGGTTCCGTTCCCTATATCCGTTTCCGATACGTGATGCTTGAAATGAGACTTGATCCGACGGCTTAAACCGTCAAAAGCCAGATAAATTACCGGTGTTGTAAAAAGTGTCAGAATCTGGCTTAGAATCAGTCCGCCAACCATCGTAATGCCTAAAGGATGGCGCAATTCCGATCCGACTCCGGTGCCGATCATCAACGGCAGGGCGCCCAGCAGAGCTGCCATGGTGGTCATCATGATCGGCCGGAAGCGCAAAAGCGACGCCTGATAAATTGCGTCTCTGGGCGATTTGCCCTCCTTGCGTTCGGCATCAAGGGCAAAGTCTATCATCATAATAGCATTTTTCTTTACAATACCGATGAGCAGGATGATGCCGATAATACCGATAATTCCCAGATCATTTCCCGAAATCATCAACGCCAGGAGTGCTCCCACACCGGCAGACGGCAGGGTCGAAAGGATAGTTACAGGATGGATGTAGCTTTCATATAAAACGCCTAAAACTATATATACTGTTATAATGGCGGCAAGAATCAGTAATAGTGTACCGGTAAGCGATGCACGGAAAGCAAGGGCCGTCCCCTGAAAACCTGTTTTGACGCTGAGCGGCATGCCAATTTCGCGCTCGGATTTTTCGATAGCGTCAACAGCGTTGCCAAGAGATGAACCGGGGGCAAGGTTGAAGGAAATTGTGGCGCAGGGAAACTGCCCCTGATGATTGATAACAAGCGGTGTTGCTTTTTCCGACACTCTGGCAATTGCGCCAAGCTGCACCTGAGTACCGGACTGTGATGTTATATATAAATCATTTAGCGACGCCAGACCATTTTTAAAATCGGGCTTCACTTCCAGAACGACACGGTATTGATTCGATTGCGTGAATATCGTGGATACAAGCCTCTGACCATATGCATCATAAATGATGTTATCTATAGCGGCGGTGGTGATACCCAGGCGTCCTGCGGCATCCCGGTCAATATCCACATAGGCCTGCAATCCCTGATCCTGCAAATCGCTTGCCACATCGGCAAGATAAGGAGAATGGCTGATGCGTTCGACAAGACGGCGCGTCCAAATGCCCAGCTCATCCGGATCTGCGCACTCCAGTGTAAATTGGAACTGCGTGCGGCTGACCTTGTCTTCAATAGTCATATCCTGCACGGGCTGCATGTAAAGGGAAATTCCCTCCACGTGAGCCAGGCGGGATTGCAAACGGCGGATAACGCCTGAAGCATCCAGATCGCGTTTATTCTTTGGAACCAGATTAATCATTATGCGTCCGCTGTTTAATGTCACGTTCGTGCCATCCACGCCTATAAAGGACGAGAGACTTTCCACCGCCTTATCCTGCAGAATCACTTTGACCAGAGCCTGCTGGCGTTGGGCCATTGCCGGGAAGGAAATCGACTGGGGCGCCTCGGAAATGCCGAGGATCATGCCTGTATCCTGAACCGGAAAGAAACCCTTGGGAATAAAAACATACAATAACACGGTTAAAGCCAGAGTCGCCACGGCAACCAGCAGTGTGGCTCTCTGGTGATTAAGAACCCATGTGAGCATCTCGCCATAGCGGGCAATAACACGCTCAAAAAAGATGCCGCTTTGGTGATAAAAACGGCCCTGTTTTTCCACGGGAACGTGTTTCAGCAGCTTGGAACACATCATGGGCGTGAGCGTCAGAGAGATGATTGCCGAGATCAAAATGGAGACGGCGAGGGTTACGGCAAATTCCCGAAACAGCCTTCCCACAACATCGCCCATAAAAAGCAGCGGAATCAAAACCGCAACAAGGGAAAAGGTCAAGGAAATGATTGTAAATCCAATCTGGGCTGAGCCCTTGAGCGCCGCCTCCAGCGGCGATAATCCCTGTTCGATATAACGGGCAATGTTTTCGATGACAACGATAGCGTCATCAACTACGAATCCTGTGGAGATAGTCAGCGCCATGAGCGTCAGATTATTAATGCTGAATCCAAAAAGATACATGACGCCGAATGTACCAACCAGCGATAGCGGCACGGCAATGCTGGGAATGACCGTCGCCGAAAGATTACGCAGAAAAAGAAAAATAACCATGATAACCAGAGCGATGGCAAGTATCAATTCGAATTCTACATCCTTTACAGATGAGCGAATAGTCGTTGTGCGATCGGTGAGGACTACTATATCCACGGAACCCGGCAGAGATGACCGTAACTGCGGAATGATATTCTTAATTCGGTTGACAACCTCGATGACGTTAGCCGTGGGCTGACGCTGAACATTCACAATGATAGCCGGTACTTGATTTTGCCAGGCGGCCAGCCTTACGTTTTCGGCATCATCACGGACGTCGGCGACATCGGTGAGCCGGACGGGCGCGCCATTGCGATAGGCAATGATAACCTTTTCATATTCCGCCGCCGTTTTGAGCTGGTCATTGGCGTCAATTGTCGAGGCGCGTTCTGCTCCGTCAAAACTGCCTTTGGCCTGATTGACATTGACATTGCCCATCGCGGTACGCAAATCTTCCATCGTAAGATTGTGGGCTGCCAATGCCTTGGGATTAGCCTGAATGCGCACCGCCGGACGCTGTCCGCCGCTGATGCTTACAAGTCCGACTCCGGGCAATTGAGATATTTTTTGAGCCACGCGCGTGTCAATAAGATCCTGTACTTTGGGCAGTGGCAACGTTTTCGAAGTTACCGCCAGCGTTAATATGGGCGCATCCGCCGGATTGACTTTGCTGTAAATGGGCGGCATCGGCAAGTCGGTGGGGAGAAAGTTGCCGGCAGCATTGATCGCGGCCTGTACTTCCTGCTCTGCTATATCGAGATTCAGGCTGAGACTGAACTGCAAAGTGATTACTGATGCACCGCCCGAACTTGTTGAGGACATCTGGTTAAGCCCAGGCATCTGGCCGAATTGGCGTTCCAGCGGCGCAGTAATGGAAGAAGTAATGACTTCAGGAGAAGCGCCCGGATAAAGCGTAACCACCTCGATAGTAGGGTAATCAACCTGTGGCAGCGCCGAAATCGGCAGTACTTTATAAGCAATGATGCCTGCCAAAAGTATCGCGGCCATGAATAATGATGTTGCCACGGGGCGTAAAATAAAAGGACGGGATGGATTCATATATAATTGCCTGTTGTAATATTTACGACCATGTAAAAAAAGTCCGGAATCTGCTTTGTGCTGCATCTCTCCCCGGCCTTCGCCGGGGCAGGCTTATTGCGACGTATGCTAAGTACGACTCACTCCTTCGGATTGATGCTCCTTGCCTGCGGCCTTTTTGTATATGGCCGTCCAAAATGGAGCAATGTCTAAATACAATTTTTTTATCAGGATATTGCTAAAATTCATTTTTTTTGCGTTTGACCACCCATGTTTTTTCTGGGTTGCCCTGACGCATTCTTACTTCCGGGCGTGATCATCTCAACTTTGCTGCCTTCACGAAGCTTGTCGCCCCCTACTGTAACGACCAGATCTCCCGGCGCCAAACCTTCGGTGACGGCCACGTTATCCCCTTCAGTGGGGCCAAGCTTTAAGGTGCGTACGGTTACACTTTTGTCCTCCTTGACCACGTAGGCAAAAGTACCCATACTGCCTCTCTGCACGGCAGCGGTCGACATCACCGTTGCGTCGCGCAGCGTATCCACTTTCAGCTTAATATTAACAAACTGGTTGGGGAATAGTTTATTGTCTTTATTGTCAAATACTGCTTTTAACTTGACTGTTCCCGTCGTGGTATCGATTTGATTATCCACCGCCAGCAGGTTGCCACTGGCCAATATAACTTTGCCCTCCTGATCGTAAGCGTAAACAGGCAGAATCTCACCGTGACTGATGCGTTTCAAAACAACCGGCAAATTATCCTGCGGCACTGAAAATACAACAGTAATCGGCTGGAGCTGTGTTATCACTACGATTCCGTTAGGATAATTGGAATCATTAACCTGGACCATATTGCCGGGATCAACCTGGCGCAAACCAACGCGCCCCGAGAGCGGGGCGAGAATACGGGCATAAATAAGCTGAAGCTTGTCATTAGCAATTATTCCTTTATCCGTTTGAATGACACCTTTGTATTGTTTAACCAGTGATTCCTGTGTTGTTACCTGCTGCACGGCAATCGAATCCTGTTTCTGCAAAAGCTTGTAAAGTGCGAGATCGGACTCGGCATTCCTCAGGAATTCCTCGTCCTTTGCAAGTTGTCCCTCGGCCTGCATGAGTTGAACCTGATATGGACGGGGATCAATCTCGGCCAGCAGGTCGCCTTTTTTCACTATTTGTCCTTCTTTGAAGTTCAAACTCATCAACTGCCCGCCGACCTGAGATTTAACGGCAACAGTATTAATGGGAATTACTGTGCCCAAAGCTTTCAAATATACATCAAAATCTGCTTTTTTTGTGATTACGGCGGTTACCGGCTGGGGACGCTGGCTCATTTCCTGAGCCTGTTTGTCAGCTTTATGTTTGGCTATAATTGGTGCAATGAAAATCATGAACACAATGATAATTAAAATTATCGCAACAAGAAATATCACCCAATGTTGTCTGACAAAATGAAAAAACTTTTGCATTTTGGTTTGTACTGATTCTCCATTGGATTCAAGCTCTGATGTTTGTTTCATATTTATTTCACCTATTCTTTTTTGATAATCATCGCAGCCGCATTGTACGCAGCATGGATGAACATTTATCCATGAACCTCAAATTTCAGAAACGAAATGCATTGCTGCCCCGGGTTTTATATTCGTGATTCTATTTACGGCAGTTTATTAATTATATAATATTCTAAAGCGGAAAGCGAGAAATGAGAAATATGTTCCGCAAGTTCAATTATTTCCTGCCGGCTGAAATTATCCTTATTTAGTATACGGCTGACAATTTGCGGCGAATTACGAAAATATAAGCACTGCCCCACAATACTCATCGCGCAAAGACAGGCCGTTTTGTCTGTCGACTCTTCTCCCAATATCTCTTTAACTATTGCCGCAAGCATTATAAAAGACGGCCTGATGACTTCTTCAATCAAAATATCCAGCGCCCCCGTCGGCTCGATAAATTCTCTTGCCAAAAGTTTGCCGAACCAGGTCGGCTTGCCCTTTTCAAACATGCGCATAATCATCAAATGAATGAAAGAATTTATCTTTTGCCTGGGTGAGTCCGTTTCTTTGATTCCCATATCAGCCGGATACTTTTTAAAAGCTATATTCTGATAATGGCGAAGCACTTCCATATATAACTTTTTTTTATCGCCAAAATAATAATTGATGGCGGCAATATTTACACCGGCCCGCGCGCAGATTTGGCGCACCGTTGTTGCGTGAAAACCTTTCTCCACGAAGATTTCACCGGCAGCTTCAATGATAGCCATCTTTTTAGAGATGTTGTCCGCTTCCATAATATCTACTTAAACTAATATTTGAAACAACAGTTTTAAAAGCAAGCATTATGCCAAAAACAGCCAAAGCTATAAACCATCGTAATAACTAAAGTTATTTAAATATGACTTCATTTTTATTTTTCAATATCAACTCAAACGGGTAATTAATATCCGGAATAGGAAATCAACAGGATACTAAATAACCAGCAGAAGGACTAAAAATATTGGATTATCAACTCTTAAGATTCACGAACCGGTAAAATTGCTGACTGCATAGAGGGTGAACATTAAATTTTTAAATGTTATTCTATCTCTTGTTAAATTGAAACTCTCCCAAGGTTTACCACGGAGAATCTTCGGTTCTTAAAGTAAACTATAATTCTGTAAACGCTTGCTTAACCGCAGCAAGCGAATGTGTTTTCGCTTGCTGCCGAGTTGAAAAAAATGTTTTATTTTTGACGGCATTTCGTGTCTAAATCGTCCCAGAAATCGGGGTCCTGCAAGGTAGAAGTCTCTTTCCCGGCGGCATACTTCAGCAGGACAAACATTTTCAGCATTAAAAAGAGGGACTGGTAAGTCTTCAATACCCTTCAACGCAGACGCATAGATTTTGGCAAATGATTTATATTTACTGTAGCGGTCAGGTTTTTTATTATAATGAGAAGAAGGCGTTTCCCGATATATAACAAGCGGTTCGGCTAAATTCCAAATTTCACCAAGGACGCCCATACGCAACCACAATTCATAGTCCTGGCCTGGTTGCAGAAAAGGATCTTCATTGAACAGTCCTGACTTCTCAATGGCACTTCTTCGAAATACTACGGAGGAATTGATGAGATGATTTTGGTTAACAAGTTTAGTATAGTGTATCTTACCTAACATTTTTCTTTTAAAATATAGCGATACATTATTAAATTCCCGTATTCCTTTCCACCAAAAGCCGTTGCATCCCAGGAGCACACAATTTGGATTGCTTTTTAGAAAAGCAATCTGATATTCAAGTTTTCGGGGCAGCCAGAGATCATCATCATCAAGCAAAGCAATATATGGAGCCGTCCCCTGTCGAATGGCATGATTTCGGGAAACAGCGGGAAAGCCCGCATGGATTCCAGGCAGATAGACAAAACGATTATCCTGCAGAAAAGGTTTTACAGCTTCATGAGTTTCTTTCGATTCACCGTCTTCGGCAATCCAGCATTTCCAATGCGGATAACTCTGGCTTGCAACACTCTTCAAAGCCTCTTGCAAAAGGTCGTATCGTTTATAGGTTGTTACAATGATATCTACTGGCATTGAATTATGAATATGATTTCCCAATCCTGCCCAACCGTTTAAACCGGTTGTGATGTTAAATTTTGGAGAATAAATAATACTGGAAGTTACGGAGCATTCACTATCAACTCAAGTTAGTTCAGGACAAATTATGAGATCCTCAATAACATGATCAAAATGGCCATCTCCTGCTTCCCCTTCCACTTGTTAAGGCGGCAACAATTAAGGTGCAAAGAAGAAGAATTCTCTTTTGCATGAAGGGGTTCCTTTATATTGTTGCCACCTTTTAGTTTACAGGCACTATATAAGATTTTTTATCAGCTTTTATTCTTTTCCCCTTTAGCTTTAGGAGACATTTTGCCGGGCATTGACTTATCCTGATGATGACATGCCCATTTTCCCGCATGTCCTTTATGAGGCATTTTATCCAGTTTCATAATTTGCTCCGGCGTAAGAATCTTGCGCCACTCGATCTTCATCTGCGCTTTCTTCTCCGATAATTGCTGACGAAGTTCGCTTATCTCCTTCTGCTTGGCTAGAAGTGTTGCATCATCTGTCTTGGGATCTGTAAAAAGCTTGCGCATTTCTATCCGCTTGATCTCGAGATTGTATCTCAAATCTCTTGTATCATTTTGAAAGTTGTTTCTCAATTCTTTCATACTGACTAATTGTTTGTCGGATAGGTTGAGATGTTTTTTAAAATTAAATTCCTTGTGGAAACAGGGTTTCCCTGCGGGCTGCATTGCATACGCCGAAGAGATAACCGCTACGGATGCGATAATAACGGCCATAACGATAAATACTTTTTTCATTTTGATATAACTCCTTTAAAAAGATTTTAATATTAATAAGAGCAACAACTATGCCTGAGGCAACTATTAATGATAAGTATACAATATTAATAAATATTATTTAATAACCTTTAGATTGTGTTAATTAGTAGTGGGTAGAATGTATCCGCTTTAAAGAAAAAACCGAATAATAAATATCCAGTGCAATTGCTTGACTAATATTTTTACTCTGAGGGTTTCAAGAGATTAATCAAATGATTTACCAAGGATATCCTTTTTAAGTGTTGTATTGAAGCGATGACTAAAAAACTATATTGCGAGTAAAAGCTGATCTGTACATCTCACAAAGGAGTGCCCCGATTTTTTTCATTACGGGCATAATCCCTCGACAGGGACGGAAGATTGTTGGCTGCATAGAAACATCCGGCGGATATCAAAAGTGTAATGCCGGCTACCACAAATGCCAGAGATTTCCCATGCCAAAGTCCTGTGAACCAACTCTGGAACTGATCGACAAGCACAAACGCTTTTCCGCCGACCATTTGTAAATCACGCTGATATACCTTGGAATCTTCAGGCTTGATCGGATAAGCAGAACCGTCAATCACTTCGTAACCCAAAAAGTTATTTTCGTAATTGTCAGCCGTCAGATAAATAAATACGGAAATTCCGAAACCGACAAGTAGTGTCATGATACCGAAGATAGTAAGAATATCTTGCTTATTTGCGGCTTTCCATTTTCTGTTTTGACTATCTAAACCACCATTGCCCATGTCATTCTCCCAAACGGAAGAAACTTCGCTGGTCACCTATACAAGAAAACCGCAGATATGACTATTAGAAAAATTAATTTTACATAGAGGAGAGGGCGGGGAGTAGGCCCCGCCCTGGCTTGAAGTTATTTAACAGTGTATCCGTGAGCGTCAAGACAAGCGGCCATGGCGCGTCTATAGTCCGCATTTTTCTGGACGGACGGCATGCCTCCCGGCGGCTGGGTTGGGTCGTAATTTGTCTGACTAACAGCCCAACTGTGACACTGATAACGATCAGCCGCCTGTTGCTTCTCATTCTGTCCATTACGGGGATACATGAACATCTGTTCTCCCTGCGGTAAAGGCGTTGCTGCTGATGGCGGTGGCGTCTGACTCACCTGGCCCTCCGGCGGATTAACGACCATGTAACCACCGGCAGCTTGAGTATAATAGACCTCATTGGCGTAATAGTAAGGCATGCCCCCAACCCAGATAGTCGCATAGTATGGCGGCAGTATGGGAAGGATAAGGCCGAACGGCGGCGCAACAATCATAAAACGTGGTCCGTATGCCCGGTACCATACCCCTTCGTGAAAATAGTATGGCACACCGCCATGAACGAACGACCTGGCGCCACCGGGCAAAGCATGAACATAACCACCGCGAGCCGGATAATAATGATTATGACCGTAACGGCTATCAAGCTTGCCTTGATGACCGCCGTGCTCTTCTGCATAAGCAGCCTGTGAAAAACCAAATAACATCGACATGATGGCGATTAACGCAATCACGAGCGTCATATACTCTATTGTACTCCGAATATTTTTCATTTTTATTTCCTCCATAAAATAGGTGTTAAATTCACTGATTTTTATTGCACTTTGTAGCCGCGGCCTTCGAGGCAGGCGGACATGGCGCGGCGGAAATCACGAGCCTTTGCTTCATATTGAGCATCGAGCGCCTTATCGCCATTGGCATAGGCTTCCTCCATCTGCTGGGAATACTGCTCTCTGGAAGCATCCGATGCCGCGCCGACAATAGCTCCGCTTCCCGCACCGATCAGTGCTCCTGCGCCAGCATGCCTGGGTCCGGCAATTAAAGCGCCGAGCACCGCGCCGGCCACAGCCATAACGACAGTATCATGCCCCGGTGGAGGCATTGGCACGATCTTCACACGTTCTTTAGGCGGAATAGATGACTGACTAGGATCGAAGCCGGTCTGGTTTACTGCCCAATTGTAACATTCATAATGGTCGCGAGATTGCTGCTCGGTCGTTTGACCATTTTGCGGATAAAAGTAAACCTGGGTAACAGGAGCACTTGAGCTCTGGTTCGGATTTGTGCCGGGAACCTCGCGATAAGTCGGCGGATAGCACGATGTAACCAATGAAACGATTGTGATAAAAATCAGAAGCTGCATACCTGATTTGATTGTTTTCTTCTTTAAACGTGATATTACCATTTACGTTCTCCTTATAAAAAATATTTTGACTGTATAAGTAATTAGCAAGAAACATACCGGCCATAGTAACATACATTAAGTATACCATATTTATAAATATTATTTAATTATTATTACATTGTCTCAATTAATAATGGATAGAATGTATCCATCTTGAAGCGTGTAACTGCATAATAAATACCCGGTGCTATCGTTTTACTTATATCATTTTTTTGCTTTTTATTGAAGTTCCAAACGGGCTATTGAAAACTTCGGTTCTTGATGAGCGTTTTACAACGCCCTTCGGTTTTTTTCCCGTTTATGATTGCTTCTCCCTTGCGGAAAAGTGCGCCCGGTCAACAGCCTCCTGTTCATACCTCTCCAGTTTCTTTCGAAGAGTTTTGCGGGTGATGCCGAGACGGCGGGCGGCCTCGCTCTTGTTTCCGCCACATGTATCGAGTGCTTCCAAAATACTTCTCTTTTCCACTTCATCCAATGGAAGATTTCCCGTCATGCAAGGTTTATCGCTCTGGGCCGCTGACGGACTATCTGCCATCATGAGCGACAGTTCGTCGGCATCAAGGAATTTTGCGCGTGACAACACAACCGCCCGTTCAACAGCATTCATCAGCTCGCGGACATTCCCCGGCCAGTTATATTTAATGAGCTTCTCCATCGCCTGCGGTGAGAAACCTTTGATGCTTTTGGAATTCTTCGCAGCAAATAATTGCAAAAAATACTGTGCCAAAAGCGGGACATCTTCTCTTCTTTCTCTCAGCGGCGGCACGTTCAAAGTTACAACATTGAGCCGGTAAAACAAATCTTCCCTGAAGCGTTTCTGCTCCATTTCTTTTTTTAAATCTTTATTGGAGGCAGCAATCACCCGCACGTCGATTTTGATAACTTCCGCGCCGCCGACGCGGGTCAGTTCTCTTTCCTGTAAAACTCTTAAAAGCTTCACCTGCATCGCGGCTGACATTTCGCTGACTTCATCTAAAAACAAACTGCCGCCGTTTGCCTGAATAAACTTCCCTTCCTTCCGGCGATCGGCACCGGTAAAGGCGCCTTTTTCATGCCCGAACAACTCCGACTCCAGAAGTGTTTCTGTCAGCGCCGCGCAGTTGATTTTAATAAATGGCGCGTCTTTTCGATTGCTGTTGTAATGAAGAGCGTTGGCTATCATTTCCTTACCTGTACCCGATTCGCCGATAATTAAAATTGTGGCTTCAGTTACCGCCACCTGCTCCACTGTTTCCAACATTTTTAACATTGCGCCGCTCTGACTGATAATGCTTTGCCTGTCAAACCTCTCACCCAGTCTTTCCTTTAAATATTGATTTTCTTTTTTAAGTCCGCTGTGCTCTGTGGCGCGACCGATGGCTATCTTCAGTTCCTCAAAATCCAACGGTTTGGTAAGATAATCATAAGCGCCTTTTTTCAGGGCATTGACCGCTGTCTCTACCGAGGCGTAAGCAGTCATTATAATCACGGGAATTGCCGGATTGATGACTTTGATTTGTTCCAGAGCTTCAATACCCGACACTTTGAGCATCCGGATATCCATTAAAATCAGATCAAAAGCTCTTTGACTTACTTTTTCTATCGCCGTAGAGCCATCATCGGCTTCGTAGACATCAAAGCTCCAGCCGCCTAACAGTTTTTTGAGCATCAAACGATGGGCCGGATCGTCATCCACAATTAAAATTGATTGATTCGTTTTCATCCATGTTCCTTTCTTTCGGTATTGGAAATTGGAAAATTTAAAAAGACTTCCGTCCCTTTTCCTGCCGCGCTTTCCAGACTAATATTGCCGCCATGCGCCTCCATTATTTTCTGAACTATCGCCAACCCCAGACCTGTGCCCGCCGGTTTCGATGTAAAATACGGATCGTAAATCCGGGGCAAATCCATTTTCTCTATCCCTGCGCCATTATCGAAAATTATTACTTCCAGATTATTCGTTCGGGACGAAAGCTTGATTTTCAGTTTACCGCCATCCTGAAGAGCAGCCAAAGAATTGAGAAAAATATTCAAAAACACCTGCTTGATTTTATCGGAATCGACTTCCACCGGAGGTATTTCCGCGGCAGCTTCGATCTCAATGCTGATTTGTTTTTTCTGCGCGTCGGCGGCAATTAATTTCACCGCATGCTGCACCAATTCGGCAATTTGAACGTTCTCTCTTTTCAATTGCAGCGGTCTGGCAAATTCAATGAGCTGGCTAACCACGCGATTAAGTCTTTCGACTTCCTGAATCATAATGTCGGCGGTCTGCTGATCATCTTTATTCCCGGATAGACGTTCTTTAAAATATACGGCAAACCCTTTGATGGAACTAAGCGGATTGCGGATCTCATGGGCAACGCCGGCGGCAAGAGAACCGATCGAATTCAAATAACGGCTTTTAGCCACTTCCTTTTCAAGAAGTCTAATCTGTGTTACATTCCTTATCAACAGGATTTTTCCCGCAGGCTTCCCTTCATCTGTCAGCCCCGCCAAAAGAGTTTCCCAGGTTTGTTCCTTACCATCGGCAGACAGTAATGCAATATCCTCCTCCAAAAGGCCTCCTCGCCGGGGCAGCCGGGATAGAATTTTCTGCAAAGGCGCGGGCAATAAATCTGCCGCATATTTCCCGGATACCTCTTTGCAGTCAACACCCAAAACCTCTTGTGCGTTTTGGTTGCAGGTAATGATCAACCCTTGATCGTCCAGTGCAATCAGGCCGATGGGCATATTTTTAACCAGCGCATCCGAAAAGACTGTCATACGGGAAAGAGATGTGTGCGCAAGGCGATAGGCCTGCATCAGGAACAAAGAAACTATGACCGACGAACCAACCAGCAAAAGAATCAACGCGATGATAATTGTATTTCTTGTGTCTTCCTTACCGGCCTTTTCAATTGCCGCCATGTTCAGGCCAACGTAAATGATCATTCCGTCGGTTTTCTCATCTCCTAATGCAGTTTTTGTCGGTTTTAGACCCATGGCCGGTCTCTCCTGTGGAAAGAAACCGCTGTAAACTTCAAAAGTGCCCGCTCCACCGGTATTAACAACCTGCCGCCATCTTATGTCGCGGGATGATGCCAGTAAACCTATATCCAAATCCAGGCCGTATTTATCACCGACTTGCGCCGGATCACTGTCGGCAATGATAATACCTTTGCCATCAGTAATAATGATATAATCTATATCCGGCTGCTGTGCTGTTTCCATCAACAGTTTTTGCAGTCCAAAATTTCCTGTTTTCATGCTTAGTGGACTGCGCAAACCGGCTTCAAATGACCGGATTAATGTAGCGCCTTTCTCCACCATAAACTCAACTGCCTGTTCCTTTTGACGCTGAAAATGCGCGAATGTCATCACCGCTGAAATAACAGCTACAACGGCAATTGCGCCAATTACTATCCAAACAGAAATTTTAAACCAAATTCTTTTTTTAGCTTTTAGCACTATATTTGCATCTCCACTGTTATATGGCTACTTTGTACCCGGATAGATACCATCAATTGGGCATATATTATCCACTCAATTTTAACAAAAAACAAATAATATTTTGCATATTCATAATTTATTATTTAATAACAATGTGTTATATCTGTTACACCTTGTTGGCATAAACATTGCTCAATAACACGGTAACAGAGATTTAAATAATCTCTCATCCGGGAAATTGATTATGAAAAAGCTTAAATTGATGTTATTGAGTATGTTAATGGGATTATTATTGGGTCGCTACTATTCCATATTCATGGGAAAGTTGCTGCCGGAATATATACGGACTGCATATTTATCCTTTAAATTCAGCAATTTTTCAAACAACAAAGCGGATATAATAACCGCGGAAGAAAAATTACGATAAAACGTACATTATGTAATGGAGAATGATTATGAATAAATCAATATTAACAGCGGCTGTTGTTATAAGCATACTATGGGCGGCAACGGCCTTTGCTTTCGGTCCTGATGAAGGCAGTCGCGCTTGTGACGAAAAGGGTTCAGGTTATCATCATAATGCAATATGGGAAAAATTGAATCTTTCTAATGAACAAAAGGCCAAAATCGATGTCATACGAACATCAGTACGAAAAGAAATAAGACCCATCAGGGAAAAGATGTTTGATAAATCAGTCGAACTGCGCCGTTTATGGCTGCAGATTAATCCTGATAAGGATAAAATCACAGCCGCTCAAAAAGAAATGCGTAAATTACGCGACTTAATGGATGATAAAGTAACGGCGATGAGACTGGAAATTCGCAAGGTTCTCACGCCGGAACAAAACGAAAAGCTGGCTAATTCCCACTGGGACAGAGGTCCGGGATTTGGTCCGCGCGGCGGCAATAGAGGTCAGAGAGCTCCTTGTCCCGGAGGTGATTTCTAAGTACCCCTTCCTAAGTTTCACCTCCTTTTAAAAACAGGGGAGTTTAAACTCCCCTGTTTTTCATTTACAAAAAATGAAAAACGGCAAACTATTCCTCCCGCAATGAAACATTTAAATAATTATCATTTATTCCGGCCTTGCATTTTTATTCCAACCTTGCTATCAAAATCCGGCAATAAAAATCAGACCGGCATAAAACATATTTGGTTAAGTTTGAGATAAGCGATAATAATTATGAACGATTATATTTTTGCTTTTGTTTTTGTTCTGGCGATCACGGTAATCCTCAGCGTTATTTACACCATGTGGCGCGTTGGCAGAGACGAACAGAAACTAATCAGCATCATCCACGGATCTCCTATTCCCACTTTCGTGATATCCAAAGATCATAAAGTAATTTACTGGAACAGGGCCCTGCAGGCGTTGAGCAACATCAAACCCAGCGAAGTTCTCGGCACCAGCCAGCAATGGCGCGCGTTTTACAATACGGAACGTCTGTGTCTGGCCGACATGATTCTGGATGGCAAAACCGCCGATATACTTGAATTATACCCCGAGAAATGGAAGAAATCACAACTTCTTGATGACGCTTATGAAGTAACGCAGTTTTTTCCTGATATGGGAGAGAAGGGGAAATGGTTTCGTATTACTTCGGCAGGTCTTAGAGATTCCGGCGGAAATTTATTCGGAGCGATGGAAACCCTCGAAGACATTACCGAACAAAAAGCGGCGCAAGAAGAGCTTCTCCAGCGAACCAAACTGGAATCACTTGGAACATTCGCAGGCGGTGTAGCCAAAGACTTTGACAGCCTGCTCACCGCGATCCTGCGTAATGTTTTTCTGGCCAAAATATCCGCCAGTGATGAAGATAAATTTCTGGAGGATGGTCTGGCAGTGGCGGAACGTGCAGGCCTGCAAGCCAAGGAACTTGCTCATCGTCTTATTACATTTGCTCAGGGCGGCTATCCGGTTCGCAAATTGGAAAATGTCGGCCCTATTTTAAAGGAGGCCTCCGAAAATGTTTTCAAGGATTCCGGCATTACCTGTAATATCTCCATAGCCCCGGACCTCTGGTCCTGCGAAATTGATGCCGCTCAGATAAGGCAGGTAGCTGATAATGTTTTGATTAATGCCAAAGAAGCAATGCCCAACGGTGGAATTGTGGAACTTATCGCCGAAAATACGACAACCGGAACAAATATAAGATCTCTGGGGCAAGGCAATTACGTGCGGATTATCATTAAAGACCGCGGGATGGGAATTTCACGTGAAAATCTTTCCCGGATATTTGACCCTTATTTTACAACAAAGAAGACTAAGGGCCATGGCGGCATCGGACTGGGACTGGCCATTAGCGATTCCATAATCAAATACCATAATGGATTAATTTCGGTCGAATCAGTTGTAAATTCCGGAACATCATTTTCCATCTATCTGGCCGCAAAAATGAAAAACGGCACATGATCCAGACAATTTTATATTGTATCAATTAAATCAAATCACTATTGGAACAAATACACCAAACGAGTGTCTAATCTGACGCCCTGTTTTTTAACTCGCTTAATTTGTTAAGCGCTTCCAGAGGAGACATGGAATGAATATCGATGTTTTTTAGTTCGGCGATAATTTCCTTGTCTTTATTTTCCAGGGCAATCGCGCTTTCTTTTCTTGTAAAAAGATTCAATTGAGGATTTAAGTTTTTTGAGTCACGGGTTCCCCGGACAATACGGGGCATGCCGACTTCGTCAAATTCTCCTTTTTCCAGATTACGCAATATTTCTTTGGCGCGGGCGATAACTTCCTTCGGCACGCCGGCAATGCGCGCTACTTCGATGCCATAACTGCGGCTGGCGCCGCCTTCCATTATCTTGCGCAGAAAAATTATTTTTTCTCCCCATTCCTTCACCGCGATATTATAATTTTTTGTTCCGCTTTTTGTTACCACCAGATCCGTCAGTTGATGGTAATGAGTAGCAAACAAAGAGCGTACGCCCCGACCCTGAAAATCATGAATATATTCGGCAACCGCCCAGGCAATGCTTAATCCGTCAAACGTGGAAGTCCCGCGTCCAACCTCATCAATAATAACCAGGCTGCGGGAAGTCGCGTTCTTTAAAATTTCCGCGGTTTCCGTCATCTCCACCATAAATGTGCTCTGTCCTTTTATCAGGTTGTCGGACGCGCCGATACGGGTGAATATTTTATCAACAAGGCCTATCTTCGCTTTAGCCGCCGGAACAAAACTTCCCATTTGCGCAAGCAAAACAATTAAAGCCACCTGCCTGATATAAGTGGATTTACCCGCCATATTCGGACCGGTAATAACAAGCAGTCTATTGTCGCTCAAATCAATCAGACAATCGTTAGGCACAAAGCCTTCTTTCTTCAACGCTGTTTCCACGACGGGATGGCGTCCGTCTTTTATTTCAATAGTGTCTTCATCATTTATTTCAGGACAGGTGTAGTGATATTTTTCGGCAACTTCCGCCAGAGCGGTCCCGGCGTCAAGTTCCGCAATAAGAAACGAATTTTTTTGAATATCCGTAATATACTGATCAAGATTATCGCGAAGGGAAATAAATAGTTCCTGTTCTCTTTCCCTGATTTTTTCTTCCGCGTTTAAAACTGTTTGTTCAAATTCCTTCAACTCCTGATTAATATAACGTTCAGCGTTAACCAGCGTTTGTTTTCTTATGTAGGAATCCGGAACCAGCGCGGCATTGGCTTTAGTCACTTCAATATAGTAGCCAAAAATATTATTGAAGCCGATTTTCAGTGAATTAATTCCCGTTTTTTTCCGTTCCCCGGCTTCCATCGCTGCAATCCATTTTTTTCCGTCGCGGCTGATCGATCTGAGTTTATCCAGTTCTTCATCGTACCCTGCGGCAATAAAGCCTCCATCCTGCGTTTTTTGCGGCGGATCGTCAATAATCGCACGCGTAATCAGCGCAACTGCAGCGGCCATTTCCGTAAAACGAGAACGGATCGCGGCAATCGCGGGCGAGGTGCAATCCTTAAGCATTGATTTGAGCTCCGGAATGGCCAGAAGGGAAACTTTCAGGGCGACCAGATCGCGGGGATTGGCCACCCGCAACGATACACGACCGGCAAGCCTCTCCAGATCATAAATGCGCGATAAAATTTTACGCAAATTTGACCTGAAGATGTGGTCATCCTTCATTTCGGCAACCGCGGCCAGCCTTGCTTTGATTTTTTCCACGTCCACAAGCGGATAATTCATCCACCATCGCAGACGGCGGGTTCCCATCGGGGTCAGGGTTTCATGGAAAAGAGAAAAAAGAGAACCGGCTTTGGAACCATTCTGAATCGTTGTAAATATCTCCAGATTGCGTCGGGCGGCCTCATCAAGAAGCAGAAAATTTTCCGTGGAGTACCATTTAATTTCGCTTATGTGCTGGGGATTAATCTTTTGCGTCTGGTTGACATAACTCAAAATCGCGCATGATGCGATCATGGCTGCCGGATGTTCTTTGATCTTCGAGGCATCCAGAACTTCGGAGGTGAAATTCTGATTCAGCAAGGCCTGAGCATATTCCGATTGAAAAGAATCCTCTTCCAGATAATTAATCCGAAGCTCCGGCATTTGCATTTCCAGTGTTTTGAGCAATCGCTTGTCAGGAAAATCACGCGACAGGATTAATTCCTTAAAATCCAGTCCGGCAATGGCTATTAAGAAAAATTCGCGGTCGGAAAACTCACTGATTTGAAATTCGCCCGTGGAAATATCCAGAAAAACCAGACCGAGCGTATCTTTGCAGGCGCTGAGGCAGGCCAGATAATTATTTTCACCGGAGGCAAGATTTTCCTCATCCAGAACAAGTCCCGGGGTGATAACCCGGATAACTTCTCTTTTGACGATTCCCTTTGCCTTTTTGGGGTCCTCAACCTGCTCGCATATCGCAACTTTAAAACCCTTTTCCACAAGTTTAGTAATATATGCGGAAGCGGCGTGGTAGGGAAAGCCGCAAAGGGGCACGCTGTCTTCTTTGCCTTTGTTGCGTGAGGTAAGAGTGATTTCCAAAACAGGAGCGGCCGTCACCGCATCTTCAAAAAACATTTCATAGAAATCACCCATTCGGTAAAGCAAAACACAGTCGGGGTATTTTTCTTTAATTTTCACATACTGTTTCATCGCCGGAGTTAAATCGAGTGTTGCCTCTACCGCCATTTTCCATCGTCCCCTTTTTCCAGATCGACATAATCGGGTTTGTCCGGCTTATCTATTTTATGATTGGAAATAAAAGAATTGGCCAGCCAGCTGACAAAGCTTATAACCAGCGAACCTAAAAAAGCGGAGAAAAAATTCTCGATTTTAAATCCCGGCACAATATGTGCGACAAGCATGAGCAATAACGCGTTGATAAAGAAATAAAACAATCCCAGAGTTAATACACTCAGGGGCAGAGTCAGAAGCACTAAAACAGGTCTTACAAAAATATTAATCAGGCCTAAAACACAGGCGGCAATGACTGCCGTTGAAAGTGTATCCACTCTGATACCGGGCACAAACTGCGAGGCAAGCAGAATTGCCAGCGTTATGATCAGCCATCTGGTTATTATAACCAGCATATAATTCCCCTTAAATTCCATTTTCTATCAATAATTCTTATTTATTAATCACTCTTTAGTGATATTAATTATATTTTTCCACATTAACAGTTTTCGCTGATTTAAAGAAAATCCAGGAAACACTTACACCGCTCATAAAGGATGTATCTCTTTTCACCAGGGGACTGTCTTCAAAAACCGCTCCCTGCAGGAAATCAGTGCTGAGAAAGGCGTTAAAAATAAATTGTTTATATTCCTTGCCTAAACCAACCGTAAGCGTTGAGCCGCTGTATCCGCCGCCGGCGGAATACGCGGGACGCTCTGGTGTCGCGTAAGCCGGTTCCACCGTGTAGAAATATGCATGATAACCGCTGTCGGCGAATATCGGCCCTGCGGATATTCCCAAATTTAATCCGGTATCAGGGATTATATCATCTTTCACAAAATTAATTCGCGGGCCAAACACCCAACCCTCGCGGCTCACAGAACGAAAATCTGTGGAAAAAAGAGCCCGCACAGGCAACGACAAATCTAATTTATATTTATCCGGTTTGCTATTCCAAAGTATAATTTTCAAAGCCGGCCCTAATTCAAAAGTCGCATCGAGATCCGGCATCCCGGCGCGGGCGGTGTTATTGGAACTCTTTACCGGCACAGCGCCGTAACCGCTAAAATCCAGTAAAATCCGATCCGATTTAAAAATCTGTCCGGAAACGCGCTGCTCTTCTACTTTTAAAATATCGCCGCGATAAATGACATAAGGATAGGGCAGCACGTACAACCTGTTTTCGTCCGATCCCCGGTAATCCGGCATCTGGAGCAGTCCCAAACCTGCGCCTAATTCCCAGAGGGGCTTTTCTTCACAAATTGCACTGCCGGGCAATAAAAAACTAAAAACCAATAAAGCAAATAATATCCTGCAATAAATGCGCATATTTTCACCTCATTCCATTATTCCATTGCCTTTTTATCTGGCTTAAGCACTATTTCCTATTTCTCCCAAATATTATCAATATGACATCGTGGTTGTATAAAACACCTGTTTGGGGCTGTTCAAAAATGTTCAGATGCAAGGCGCGCAAAAACCGAACCGCGAGGCGTATATTTACATACGTTGAGCGTTGCGGCTTGCAGCGCAACACAGCAGATGAGCGTTTTTTAACAGCCCATTCTGTCACTTATCGAAAGGCACAAACATCTTAGCATTGGCGCCGCAAACAGGACATTCATCAGGCAAAGAGCCATCGGAAACATAACCGCAAACATTACAGACATAGTAAGTTGTTTCTCTTTCTTCCATAAAGTGCGACATGGCCTCTTTATAAAGCTTGGCGTGAGTTTCCTCCACATCGCGGCTCTGGCTGAAATGCAGCACGGCTTCTTTATTGCCCGCTTCTTCCGCCAGCTTAACAAATTGATCATAAGCAACTTCGGCAACTTTCTTTTCCGATTCAAAACTCGCGGCCAGATTTTCTTCCGTGCCTTTGATTTCCCTGAGCACCCTCAAGGCTCTCGCGCCGTGAATTTCTTCCGAAAAAGAAATAACGCGGAAAAGGCGGGCCATTTGTTTATAGCCTTCATCTTCAGCTTTTTGCGCGTAAACTTTGAGCCTCAGGGCGGCTTTGGCTTCTCCGGCATAAGCCTGATTCAACGCTTCTTGAATTTTATCCATATTCCTATCCTTTATTTATTTAATGAATTGCTGTTTTTTCCTTTTTTCTGACTGATTATCACTAAAAATTATAAAAATAGCAACTTTTGACGACATCGCAAAAAACTCCCGCAGGCATAGCTTTTTATTCCGGTTTTTTGACTTATTATCACTAAAAGTTATGCATAAAGCAACTTTTGACGACATCGGAAAAAGCTCCAGATGCAAGGCGCGTAATTCCCGAGGAATGAGTCGTACTTTTTGTGTACGTCGCAATGACGAGGGATGAAACGCAACGCAGCATATGGACTTTTTACGACGTCGTCATCATTATTCCGGGGCGAATTCCTCCTTCGCCGCCCCGCAAACGGGACACGACCAGCCAGCGGGCAAATCTTCAAAAGCCGTTCCCGGAGCAACGCCGCCGTCCTTATCTCCCTTGGCCGGATCGTAAACATAGCCGCATACACCACAAACATATTTTTTCATTATTCACTCCTTAATCCCGCCATGTTGTATTTCTCGCGACTTGCGGGATGTCGCGTTATTGTTATTATATGGAACCTCCGGCTCCTGCCGCAGAAGACTCCGCTCTTTTTTCTTTAGCCATTAATCAGAAGCCGTTTTTTTAAGCAACTCAGCCGCTATCGTTTTGCCCATTTCGTGGCATTTTTCCAAAACATCGCCATCGGGAACATGCTTGACGGAAATCGATTCAGCGGCAATTTCCACCTTCATTTCTTTGAGCATCGCATCCAATTGTTTTACCGATTCCCCGCTCCATCCGTAAGAGCCGAAAGCCGCGCCGATAAGATTGGCCGGTTTCAATCCTTTCAGATAAGTCATCACATCCGCCATCTGCGGCAGAATATTGTTGTTGAGTGTCGGCGAACCGACGATCAGCGCTCCGGCGTCAAGCACTTCATAAACCACTTCACTGCGGTGAGTTTCATTCATTGAAAACAGCTTCACCTTGACGCCTGCCTGCGCCAGGGACTCGCCGATGGCTTGGGCCATTTTTTCCGTGGAGTGCCACATCGTCGCGTAAACCACAACCGCTTTTGCTGTTGGCTTCTGGAGGGCCCATTTTTTATAAAGTTCAATAATCCGGCCAATATCCTTGCGCCAGATGGGCCCATGATCGGGAGCTATAACTTTGATTTTCAATCCCGATGCCGCGACCTTATCCAGAGCCTTCAGAACAATCGGCGAATAAGGCAGAACAATATTGGCGTAATATGTTGCCCCTTCATATTCCAGAGTCGCAGCCGGAATTTCATCGGCAAAACGTTCGAAACTCGCCAGATGCATACCGAAAGCGTCTTGCGAAAATAAAAGTTCATCCGCGGCCAGATAGGTAAACATGCTGTCCGGCCAGTGAATCATGCGTGTTTCCATAAAAGTCAATTCCATATTGCCGAGACTGAGCTTATCCCCGTCTTTTACAGGTATTATTTCATGCTGATCGTGAAACAACTCCCTTAATGTCTTTACGCCGACCGCCGAAGCAAAAACCTTTTCAGGCTTGATGAAATCAATGACTTCCGACAGAGAACCGGAATGATCCATTTCGGAATGATTGGAAATAATATATTTTATTTTAGAAGGATCAACGACGGATTTAATACGGGAGAGCATTTCATCTTTGAACGGCGCTTTGACTGTATCGATCAGGGTAATATCATCCGCCATCACCAGATACGCGTTATAGGTACTGCCGTGCGGCGTTGTATAACCATGAAAATCGCGGATTGTCCAATCAATGGCGCCAACCCAATAAACATTATCAGTTACTTTTATAGCCGAATAAACATCTTTCATTATTTCACCTCTTCATGAATTTGCATTGGGGATAATATAAGTTCTAATCGGGTCATGTCAATTAATACTTATATTAAAATGAAGTTAATTTTCACCTTGCCATATTGAATGTTAAAAACCGTAAAGTTATTGATTTTATAAATGTTTTTACTTTTATACCATCCCACCCAAAAAGCCTGTCCATAATAAATTCTTAATCTTCACTTTGTTTTTTTATCATGTTGACATAATTTTCTTTTATTCCTATAGTTTCTTGCAGGGAAAATATCAAATTTAGACCATTTTCATACTAATTTGCATGAAGATAAAAAAAAGAATTTTAAAACCTTCGCATTTATCCTGGCCTCTCGACCTTGCCTTGTTTTTCATGCAGCGAAAAATATTGAAGCGCAAAATTCCCCTGCTTGCAAGCTTCAAGGTTACCTATCGCTGCAACCTGGCCTGCCGTGCCTGCCCGTTTCATCTTCGCTCAAATGAAAAAGAAGCCAACATATCCTGGAATACGGCTATCGGGGCATTGGAATCTCTGCGCCGGTCCGGCGCCCGCATGGTCGTTTTTGAGGGCGGCGAACCCCTGTTGTGGCGCGATGGTCATTATCGCCTTCATGATCTTGTCCTTTATGCCAGAGAGCGCTTCATGCGTGTGGCGGTGACGACCAATGGCACACTGCCTTTGGATGTTCCCTCTCATACGCTTTGGGTAAGTCTTGACGGTTTGAAGGAAACCCACGATTATTTGAGAAGCGAGTCCTTTGACCAGATTTGCTCAAACATCAAAAAGACCAGGCATCCCCGCGTTTTTATTCACTGCACGTTGAATCGCCTCAATTGGCGGAATATCGATCATCTGGCAAAGTGGGTGCATGAAATGCCGACACTCAAAGGGTTGACGGTTCAGTTTTTCTATCCTTATAATCAGGGAGAAGAGGATCTTTCTGTATCACCCCAGGAGCGCCGCGCCACTGTTACAAAACTGCTGGAACTGAAAAAATCGGGTTTGCCTATTTTGAACTCGGTTGGCAGACTCAAGGCCATGGTTGATAATAGCTGGCGCTGCCATGATGACATCCTGATTAATGTCGATCCGGACGGCACAATTACGAAAGGCTGCTATGTTAAAAGCAGAGGCGAAATAAATTGCGACACCTGCGGGTTCACGCCTGTCGCCGAAGCGTCCGGAGCTTTGGATCTTTTCCCGGGTTCATTGTATGCGGGATGGCTGTTGTTCTTGAAGACTTGAACACAGTCCGTGGAAAATAAAAAAGGTTTAAAAGGAATAATTTGGAGATCGGCCTTAAAGCATTTTCGTGCCGGAATCAAACGCGGCCAGATTTATTTCGCGTTTACCGGCGGACATGCTTTTGGTTATTTCCTTTTCAAAAGCACGGCGGTCTATCGGCAGCAGGGATGCGCCTGCCAGCGCTCCGATCATGACAATATTGCTCAAAACAGGATTGCCCAGATCAACCGCCACTGACGTGGCATCGATTATCCAGCTTTTTGCCGCAAGTTTTTCAAACATTGATTTAACTTCATCAAGCGTTGGATAGGTAAATTCGCCGGTGATGACCCCCATGGGATAAACCATGCGCGAATTTGACAGAACCGCGACATCGGGGTTTCCGTATTGCGCCAGAACTCGCAGCGCTTCAACCGGCTCGAGCGCGACAATGATGTCCGCCCTGCCTCGCGGAATCTGCGGACTTAAGACGGAATTTGATGATAAGCGCAAATGACTCATCACGGAACCGCCGCGCTGGGACATGCCGAAAGTTTCGCCGATTGTAACAACATAGCCCGCGTTGACCAGCATCCCGGCAAGCACGCGGGAGGCCATGACATTGCCCTGACCGCCGACGCCTGTAATAATTATATTTGTAGGCTCTTTATTCAAATTCGCATTCATTCGTCTACCTTTGCTTACTGCATCATCGGCTCCTCGACGTATATCTGAATACGCCTGCGCCGCCTCTTCCTTGACGCCAAGGCCTTCTTTTGACTGCGAATTTGTATTAGAACTTCTTTTCTTCATCAACCCGTCGCCTCCGTTCTTATGATCGCTTTTTGCGGACAGATCGAGTAACAGACGCAGCAGCCGGCGCAGATGACTTCGTCAACAACCGCTTTCTTTTTTGCTCTGTCCCAAGTGAGGGCTGGACAGCGGAAAATCCTTGTGCATAAACGGTTACATCCGCAACTCTCGCCCAGACAAAGTTCTTCGTTAACTTTCACCTGATACTGTTTTTTGCCCTTCTTTTCCGGGCTCAGCGCGCAAGCCTGTTTCATGATCAGCACTTTCAATGAACCGCGCTCGGCCATAAAAGATGTGAGAATTTTACTTGTCCCGTCCAAATCAAAAGGATCGCATTCGGCAACTTTGGCTCCTATCGCCCTGCAAATCGCGGCAATCTCAACAGATGGAAGCGGCTCGCCTATGGCGCCCATATCCAGACCGGGATGAGGCTGGAATCCCGTCATGGCCGTTCCCGCGTTATCCAGAACGATAAAGGTAATATCCGCCTCGTTATGCCGGGCGTTGATGAGCGCCGGAATAACGGCGTGATAAAAAGTGGAATCGCCGCAAACCGCAAGCACCGGTTTATCCTGACCGAAAGCTTCCAGTTTGGCAAATCCGCTGGCCAGGCCCGTGCCCGAACCCATGGAATGAAGAGTGCGCACTGTATTGAAACCAATTGCCGGCCAAAGCGATGCCATGGCGTAACAGCCTATATCGCCGCAAACAATACCCTCGCGGCCGTCGAGTTTCAGCGCGGTGTTAATATTCCAGAAAGAAGCGCGGTGAGGACAACCGGGACAAAACGTCTGTTCCCGCGGAGGAATCAAAGGAGCTATTTTTTGTATTTCGCGAACATAACCGGCAGGCAATGATTTGGGTTTGACCTTCATTATTTTGCCGAGGGCGGCGGCGACAATATCCGGATTCAACTCGCCAACCGAAGGCAGTGTTTCATCCATTTTCCCGTAAAAAGTTTTAATACCGGTATCTCTGAGTATTCCCATCGCGGCGACTTTGATATTTTCTTCAAGAAAAGGCAGAACTTCTTCCACAATCATAATCTTATTAGTCAGGCGCAAATATTTTTTCAACAACCTCAATGGCAGAGGCCAGGTGCAGCCAAGTTTTAAAATCCCGACACGCTTTTGCAAACCAAGCAAATCGATAGCTTCTTGGCTGTAAAGGAAACAGGCGCTGCTGGTGATGATCAAAAGTTCCGGATGCCCGGGACCGGAGTAACTGTTATATGGACTCTTTTCAAAAAGTTCTACGGCTTTTTGCAATTTTTGCTGCTGAAGATTGTGTTTAACGACAACGGGCGTGCTGACGACCGGCCCCCTTAAAGGATCCATAAATGATCCATCGGAAACAAATTCGGCCATTCTTGTATTTCCCGGAAGTTTGCCGCATATAACGTTTCCGCTGGCGTGAGACATGCGCGTCACCGAGCGCAGGATAACGATATTTCTAATTTTCTCCGATAACTCAAAGGCCCATTTGGTCAAATCCTTGGCTTCCTGAAGACTGGCCGGCTCCAAAAGCGGAATTTCAAGCATGCGCGCGAAATACCTTGACTCTCCCTCATTGACACTCGATAGCGCGCCGGGATCTTCACATTCGACCAGAACTATTCCGCCGCGCGTGCCGGACGAAGCCAGATGCAAAAGAAAATCGGAAGCCACGTTGACGCCGTTTTGCTTCATCACACACATCGAACGCAAACCGGAAAAAGACGCGGCGGCGGCTACTTCGAGGGCTACCTTTTCATTGGTTGACCATTCCACATAAAGGTTTCTCTCTTGGGCGACATCGGATAAGCGTTCTATGACTTCCGACGAAGGCGTGCCGGGATAACCGGAAACGACACTGACGCCGGCTTCCAGCGCGCCCCGCGCGATGGCCTCATTGCCCATGAATAAAACTCTGGTTTTAGCCAAACTAAGTAATTTGGACACTATTTTACCTTCTTTTTGGCAGTGACTTCTTTTTTTAAATATTTCAGCACCAACGGATCACGCTTATCTAAATATAACAGATTATTTCTTGAACCGCTTTTTTGAATAATATTTTTCAGCGCGTTTTTTTTCTTATTGACAGCCGCGTCTTTGAGTTCTTTTAAATTTTCAGCGGGGGCTTCCCGCACTTCCAGAACTCCTCTTTTTACAGCCAGTTCTATTAATTCTCTGCCTTTTTCTGTCCGCACAATCAATTGATTCCACTGGCGCACCTCTTCCCAATTACCGGCAAAGCGTGCTGAACCGACCGAAACATCGGCAAATTCAGCCGTGCTGTCCATGCAATATCGACAGGCTTCCCGAATGCAGCTCTGCACAGCGTCAAACGGAATCGATTTTGCTCCGTCATCGGTGTATAGCTCCAGAACATTTCCCCCTGCCGGAATATCCATCCCAGTAATGGATTCCAAAGCAATATTATTTTCGAGCAGTAACTTTATATATTTTTCCATGGAAAGCGTCCAGCCGCAGTACAAACCGATAACAAGTTTTGGATGATTTATTTGAGTTTTAATCTCAGTGGTCCGGTGCAACCTCATCTTGGCCAGCGCCAGCGCCTGACAGGGAGTCGCCACAACTCCAACATTGCCTGAGTATTGATTGAGCAGTTGATTAAAAGCCGCGACCGTAGGCGACACGGTAAACTTGCTTTTGGCATTATTCCTTATTTCCACGATGTCTTTCACGATTGCGCCGTTTTGTAAAAATTGCCGGTCGCGGGAAGAGACGATGGCTGAATCAATCAAACCTTCGGTTAGCGCCAACGCCATCAACGCTGTTACTGTGGCCCCATGCTGGGCGACCTCGCGCAATCGAGGATCAACAGCCTGAGAAAAATAATAGCCTTTCACCGCGCCGATTTCCGGCGTCAGATCACCCTGCTCAAAAAGAAGTTTTCTTAAAGCCGCCAGATCGGTTTTAGTTCTGGGGCAAAAAGCGTAACATTTGCCATCTTCAAGATCACATTGATGCAATTGCACCGTGCGGTCATGGTATATAACCTGATAAGGGCAAAGACTCACGCAGGCGCCGCAGCCGGTGCACAAGCCCTCTTCCAGCACGTGTTTCTTTAAAAATCCCTGGGTTCCTTCTTTAACTTTGGAATTCATTACCCATCCCGCTTTAAAAAGTTGCACTTTTATATCCCATCATGATATTTGAGGCAAGAAAATGATACTGTCTGGCACAAAAAGTTCTATTCGATCATTATTTACGCTCGCAGCGGCAAGCGACGGAGAATCTTCGATTCTTAGGGGAAATTATAATTAAGTAATCGCTTGCTTACGTAAGAAGAAAGCGAAGGGGAATGCTTGCTTATAAATTCAAAGCTATTAGAACAATTTAGTTATTTTTAATAATAGACAAATTAATTTAATATTTTACATAAATATTTAATTGAGGTTGACAATAGCCCGTTCTTGTATTATGAAGCGCCAGAAAAAAATTCACCCGTTTTAGTCCCGATGATAGAGGGATTAACCATAGGGTGAAATGAAAATTTGAATCTCTGAAAATATGTTCCCCAGTAGCTCAGTCGGTAGAGCGGCTGGCTGTTAACCAGCATGTCCGTGGTTCGAGTCCGCGCTGGGGAGCCAGAACACAATCCTAGGTCATCCTAGGAAATACAAAAACCCGTTAGAAATAGCGGGTTTTTTATTGCTTTTTGTCCAAAGACGTGTTATACACTCCATTAAAATAAAGTTGTTTTGGGTACCCAATAATAGCCATCAGGTACCTAAAACATATCGCGGGTACCCAAAAAGGGAGATCTTTTATGCCAAAGAGAATTACTCCATTGTCCGACATGAAGATTCAAAAAGTAAAATCAAAAGATAAACCCATCACATTATTTGACGGCGGCGGTTTATTTCTTCTGGTCACGCCTTCCGGGGGAAAGTTATGGCGTTTCAAATATAGATTTGCCGGCAAGGAAAATAAATTAGCCTTCGGCGCATATCCTGAAATAAGCCTTCTAGACGCAAGAAAGCGAAGAGATGAAGCAAGGGCACAGATAGCACATGGAATTGACCCTGGAGCGGTTCGCAAAGCACAAAAACAGGCCAATATCGAAGAAACTGAAACCTTCGAGGTCATAGCCAAGGAATGGCTGGAAAGATTCAAATCAAAATGGCAGGAAGAATACGCAGATAAAATTATGCACCGTTTGGATATAAATGTTTTCCCTTGGATTGGTTCACGACCAATAAAAGATATAAAAGCTCCTGAGTTATTATCAGTATTAAGACGGATAGAATCAAGAGATGCATTGGAACTTGCTCACCGTACAAGAAATATTTGTGGTCAAGTATTCAGATATGCAGTTGCAACCGGACGTACCGATCGTAACCCGGCAGAAGATTTAAAAGGCGCATTATCACCCGTAAAAACTATTCATAGAGCTGCAATTATAGAACCTAAAGAAGTAGGTAATCTTCTCAGGGCTATTGACAGTTATCAGGGAACATTTGTTGTTCAATGTGCATTAAAGTTTGCGCCTTTGGTTTTTGTTCGTCCCGGAGAACTTCGTCATGCTGAATGGTCTGAAATTAATTTTGAAAACGCTGAATGGAATATTCCAGCAAGTAAAATGAAAATGAAAGAAGCTCATCTTGTGCCATTGTCACAACAGGCAATCGAGATATTAAAGAAACTTCACACACTCACAGGTTCAGGACGATATTTATTTCCATCAGAAAGAACTCCTCAACGTCCTATGAGTGAAAATGCTATTCTCGTGGCTTTGCGGATTATGGGTTATCCAAAAGAAGAAATGTCCGGGCATGGATTCAGGGCAATGGCTAGAACTATTCTTGATGAAGTATTGCAAGTAAGACCGGACTTCATTGAACATCAATTGGCTCATGCAGTTCGTGACCCGAACGGACGCGCTTATAATCGAACGGCTCACCTTGCCGAACGAAAGAAAATGATGCAGACTTGGGCTGACTATTTGGACGGATTAAAAGCAGGAGCCAAAGTACTGCCATTTAAGAAAACAACTGTGCAAAATTAACTGTCGGTGGACAGAGTTTTCTTGACATCAACTGCAAAGTGGTGCGCAAGTCCATTTAGCAGAATTGATTCATCTTACGTATACTGTTCTCTGGGCGTCGGACATGCGCAGTTCCAAGGCGGCCACCTTCGGATTCATCACCGGCTCTCGGTTCTGGAATCCCCAGTCATTCCACATCCTCCATCGAGCCCTCCCGGTGCGTTCAGGCAAATAGATTATTTGGTTCTTTGATCATTTTCTTTTTCCGGGTACAGGCACAATTGAATATTATGAACGGTAATCTTCAATTCTTTAACTATCCACTGCTGAAACTAAATAGGTGGATTCAGCAATACCACTCATTCGGAAAAACATTTCTTATTCACGTCCAATATCTCTGACTTTTTCGACAACCGATTCAAGCAAATCAGAAGCCTTTTGAATATGATTGATCATAGCGTCTTCAAGCTCTTTTCTTAATTCATCAATTATTTGTTGTTGGCCGTTTATCATTTTTTTATCTGGCTTATAAAAAATATCATGCTCGATTTCAGCCCATGCATGATACAAAGCAGACGTTAATTGTATTTCGCATTGCAAACCCTCATATTTCTTGTATTCACCGAGCATTAATCTTTTGGGGCCAAACATCGCTATAACATGAGTTGACAAATATCCCTTCTCCTTATGACGTTCAAAAAGTTTGAGATTCTGAGGCGTAAGTTCTTTATAAAGATCAGGTATAAATTTTTTCTTATCGCTCTCTAAATAAAATATGATTCTTATCCCTGCGATATCATGAATATCCTCAAGTTTTTCATATATAATGCCTTCTTCATCCTTTCCCGATATTTTTCCCTTCACGCTTTCAAATGATTTTATTCGACTTGTTATCTGGCATTTATACCCGTTACTCACTAATAAACGTGACAATAGATTTTGCATAGTATTGCAGAATTCTTGGTATAAAGACAATTTTTTATTATATTCCTCAAGTATGCTATAATTTATTATTCTCACTACTATTATGCCCTATATATTTTGTTTATAAAGGTGCCGTTCCCATTCTTTCCTGTCAAATCATTGACCTGCCCCAAATATTTGTACCACAAGTTTAGAGTTCGAGCCATTTTTTATTTCTCAATTCAGGTGCGTCTCTGGTACTGGAGGATGGTAATTCAAAGAACTGTGTGGCCTGAACGTGTTGTATTCCATGCGCCATTTTTCAATTAACGTTTTCGCTTCTTCCAAGGTATAGAATATTTCCCGCCACACCAGCATTTTAACAATTTAACCTCAACAAATATCAGTTGAAAGAGAGCATAGGAATTAGACTTACTCGTAAAACCTTATATGGAAGAATAACTATACAAACCAAACTAGAGGACTTATGATAGCTGAAGTCGGAATCGCATTTTGTTGATTGCTGGTTATATCTTCATAGCACCATCTAAAAACTTCCTGGGTCTTCTGGAGCGAGAGAACTTTATTGATTAATATATTGATGACGGAAATACTTCTTAATTGCTTTAAGGGGTTTTCATTTCACCGATACTTCTTTGAGATCCTGCTGATATTTCCGAAATCCGGTGATTTTTAACAACACCCGTTTCATCTGTAAAAATTATCAATCCTTTGAATCTTTGGACATTTCGTCTGTCAGGGAACGATCAATCAGCGCCTTATTATATGCTGCGAATATATCTCTTCTGGAGAGTATTCCTATGATCTTTCCGGGATTATTTTTATCTACTACCGGCAGTTGTTCGATATTTTTGAAGCCAATCTTTTTTAATGCCGTCTCCAGATTGTCCAGATTAGTAACGGTAATGACTTTGGTGGTTGCGAGGTCCTTTGCGATGATCCCGTCTAAACAGTCCTCATAGATGATTTCTTTAAAATCCTGAAATGTCAGTATTCCAGTCAGCAATCCATTCTTATCTACAACCGGGAAACTTGAGTGTTTACTCCCCATGGTATATCTTATCAATTCTTTGAGAGACATATCTTCAGGCACAGTTTCTATTGTGGTGGTCATTGCTCTTTCGACACTAAGGGACTTCATAATATTTACTTCTCTTCCTTCATGAATATTCACTCCTCTGCGTGTAAGTTTTAATGTATAGATAGACTCTTTCTTCAACTGGCTTGCTAAAACAGAAGAAATGATACAGGAAAGCATGAGTGGAAGGATGATTCGATAATCTCCCGACATTTCAAAAAGAATGAGAATCGCGGTAATCGGCCCATGAGTTGTCGCCGCCACTAACGCGCCCATGCCTACCAGACTGTAAGCGCCTGCAGTTGCCGTTGATGAAGGAAAAAGGATATGTGCTAAATAACCGAAAGCGCCGCCGGTCATCGCGCCGATGAATAGAGAGGGAGCAAAGATGCCTCCGGAACCTCCGGAGCCAATCGTCAATGAAGTGGCTATTATTTTCATAAATATCAGGGCTAAAAGTATAACCCACGGCAATTTGTCTACAAGCGCAAGATCTATGGCATTGTATCCGACACCGAAAATATGGGGCAGGAAGACACCTATCATTCCGATCATCAGGCCGCCGACCGCCGCCTTCGTATATGCAGGGATTTTTAGATTATCGAAAAGATCTTCAACTTTATATAGCGTGGCTGTAAACAATACACCCGCCAAACCGGCAACTATACCAAGAAGCATATACAGGGGAATTTCGGAAATACTGACCATGGTATAACCGGGAACCGAGAATGCAGGATGATTCCCCAGGTAAGCTCTGGAGATGATGGTTGCCATGACAGAAGATACTACAATAGGACTGAATATCATGATGCCGAAGTCGTCAAGAATTATCTCCATGGCAAACATAACACCGGCAATGGGAGCATTAAAAGTTGCGGCAATGCCCGCGGCGGCGCCACAAGCGACAAGTGTCCTCATCCTGTCTACTGATACCGCAAGGATCTGGCCGAAAGCCGAACCTATTGCAGAACCGATGTGAACAATCGGTCCTTCTCGTCCTACGGAACCACCGGATGCGATAGTTATCGCGGAGGCAAAAGTCTTGATCAGGACAATTCTTTTTCTGATCACTCCTCCTTTTAAGGCGACAGCTTCCATCACCTCGGGAACACCATGGCCTTTAGCCTCTCGCGCGAAAAAATAGACAAGTGGCCCGACAATCATGCCGCCGATTACAGGTGGAATGAGCCTGGCATACCACGGCAGGGACAGGGTGTACTGTAAAAAATTGCCTCCCTCGAATCTAAAAAAGAGTAACTGGAAAAAACTGATAAGCCATCGGAAAGCAACTGCGCCGTATCCGCCAAGGATGCCGACGATCATTGCCATAAGAATCATAACAACATTTTCATTTGTTTTATACTGGTTAAATATCGTTTGTATCTTTTTGAGATCCATAAAACAGTAAATGCGCGTGACTAATTTTTAACAGGGAATGTGTTTTTATATTACTTTTCAACGACAATTAAAATCGTCTTAAATAATTTTTACAGGAACGACTGTATTACGACAAGAAATAGCGGTCACTTTCTTTCTTGTCTTTCCTGCAGCTTATCTATCTTTGTTTTCCTCTTAGGCAAATTTACTTCCGAGGAAAGAATAAGTTTCGGCGGAATTTTCTGAGCGCCGAATATTTTTACAAACTGCCTCATACTCCTGTCTATTCCAACAATATTGCCTGAAGAAAGCCCTTCCAGTCCTGCGACAAGTAATCCCTGGGCAACCTCCGGCGCAGATTTAACCAGTTCATTTCCTTTTTCCGTCAACTCAATCCAGACAACACGCCGGTCATCCAGACACCGTCTTCTTTTTACCAACTTATGTGTTTCCAGTCTGTCAATAATTCCAACAACAGTTGCCGGATGAAGATATAATCGGCTGGCAAGTTGGGAAACCTTGACCGGTGAATGCTCATTAATTACTTTTATGGCCCAGAGTTGCGGGCTGGTTAAACCGGTTTCACTTTCTACTTTTTTTGACTGTTCATTCAATATCTGGAATATTCGTCGCAAATTATCAATGATATTGGATATTTTTGTACTTTTATCATTCATATGTTGCCCCCTTAAAAAAAGCTTGCATTTTTATTTCTGCCAATATAATATGCCCACAAATGATTGGTATACAAACTATTACTTACCGTTATGGCAGGCTGTTAGCATGATTAGTTATAAAAGTACAGAATAATTTATTTGAGCAATATTTAAATTAATAAAGAGGGATTAATTTCATTATTAATTAATTAATCAAAAAATTAACATAAGGAGAAGCAGAAAATGCGAAGAAAGTATTTAATGGTCGTTTTATTAATGGTGGCCTGTGCTGCAATGATAGCAGGATGTACGAGCAAGCAATTAACCAAAGGCAATGGAGAGGCTCCGGCGCAGAATGTATCGTCCGTGGAACAGCAAAAAGCCAATAATATCTCTTCAACAGGACAGCAAAATGCCGACGTCAAGATGGAAAATATAAAAAATCCTGAAGGCCAGAATATAAAAACATCATCTGAAATGCGAAATGAAAAGGGAGGTCTTGAAGACATTCATTTTGACTTTGATAAATACAACATACGTCAGGATGATAGGCAAATTCTCTCCCGCAATGCAGCCTATCTTTCAAAAAATATAAATGTGAAAATTGTCATTGAAGGAAACTGCGATGAAAGAGGAACCACGGAATATAACATGGCCCTCGGAGAAAGAAGAGCTGATGAAGCAAAACAATATCTCGTCAATTTGGGTATTGATGGCAAAAGAATAACAACCATCAGCTACGGCAGTGAAAAACCGCTTGATCCCGGTCATGATGAGGATGCGTGGGCGAAAAACAGGAGAGATCACTTTGCC
>JBEKMY010000008.1:0-69268 GCA_049523355.1 Smithella sp.
AAGCGCCTTTGGCTCTTTCGTGCTCTTTGCACCGCCTTTTTGTGAAGTTGGTTTTTCAAAATGTTTTTAGAGGGAAAACCATTTAACGAAAGGAGAAAAAAGAAAATGAATAATAAAATTTTAGGAAGAGCAATTGAGCTAGCCAGGAGAATAGCCAAAGTTTATGGACGCAATGTTTATGTTGCAACAGGCATGAAGGGTTTTGAAGTTTATGAGAAAAAACCTCAATTCTGCAAAAGATTTTATGTTGTCGGGGAATCAGGCATTGTTAGTTTGGTAAATAATACGCTCGGGCGCAGATAATAAATTCTTATTGCTGACCTATCGGCATGACGGGGAGAAAGGAAATGTTATGGCAAAACACAATCCAAGAATAATAGTTGAAGTGAGAGGAGGAACCGTTCAGGCAGTATATTCAGACACGGTCAATGTTAGCGTCGCAGTTTTGGATTACGATGAGATAGCAACGGAAGATGCTACTCCTGAATTCATAAAACTGGAAGCCGAAACGGAAGGAATGATGGAAATTATTTAACCGGCAAATAACCCGAGAGAGGATGATATGATGCACATATAGGCTTTTTGGTATAGGTTGTTAATAGTTGTTCACCAAACCATTAAAGTACTTACTCACTTATTCTCCATTGCGTATTTCAACCACATTTGATTTTTTTGCTTTTGCCGCATCGATGATACTTCCGGCCAATGCTGAAGCGTTTTTCAATATATCATCCCTTAAATGAGCATACCTTTGAGTCATTACCGGAGACTTATGCGTTAAAAGCCTTTGCAATGTATATAAATCAACTTTGCCACTTGAAGCAAGCATTGAGGCGTATGTATGCCGTAAACCATGCAACGCGCGAAAGTCATCCGGGATACCCGCTGCCTGTTTAATTTTGTTGACTCTTTCTTTAATATCATTAAAAGGCAAACCGTCACCCTTTATAAAAACATTTTCAACTTTCCGGGGGTGATTTTCTAATACTTGCCGCGCCTGATCGTTCAAGGGAATTTTTTGACTTACGCCACCTTTTGGGTTTTTAATAGAAATAAATCCCCTCTGAAAGTCTATGTCAGTCCATTTCAGTTTAAACATTTCGCCCCGCCTCATGCCTGTATATAGAGCAAGCCTCATCATATCTGCCGCTTGAATATCATTTGAATTATCAATGGCCGTTAATAGATTCTTTAGCTGTTCGGGGTTTAAGTCTTCTGTTTTCTGATTATCAACCTTAACCGTTTCAAGTTTAAAATTCAGATTGCCGCATAATTGCCGGGATACTCCGAAACTTACTATCCGCTTAAGTAAACCTAAAATATGTTTAACAGTTTGTGGTTTCAGAGTCTTTTGCAATCTAACGCGCAAACGATCAACGTCAAGCCGTATGATTTCATGGGGTTCTTTATTTCCAAATTCCGGTAATAGGTATTTGTTAAATCTTCCCTTGTCTGTATTGATTGCTTTAGAATCTGCTTTATTTCCTTCATATTCATCCCACAAACGCGATAAAGTCATCTTACCGGCTTCTGCCTGTTTAGCCGTCTTGATTTGTTCACGCCGGGCATTGTTAGAAAGCTCTTTACCCTTTAAACGATCCGCGCGGATACCCGCTGCCCTTGCCGCCGTCATATCATTTGCAAATTGTAGGCCAGCCTTTTCTTCAATCTGTTTGCCGTTTCTTCTATAATAAATATAGAATATTTTTTCTTTCCCTCTGATTATGTAATAAACACCCGGATATTTCGTTTTTACTCTGTCTTGTTTTGGCATTTTTTATTCCCCTGTTGGCTTTTTTAGCCGGAGAATATTATCCCCAGCAGTATCCCCAGCATGTGATTTATATATTACGATTATTTAAAGTAAGTCAAGGTAAATTATATACACATTGATGTCATTGAATCTCCACTGTTTTTATGATTGAAAGTATAAAGAGGTAAAACAAGATAAAATAAGATAAAAGTCTAAAATTTGGCCTGTCACGCCGGAGGGCGTGGGTTCAAGTCCCATCGGCCCCGCCAGAAAATCTAAGGGAGCCATGTTTATAGTGGCTCCCTTTTTTAATTTAGGCTTTTGAGCCTTGCTTTTTTGTCAGGCTCTGATATAAAAATAAATTAAGACAATGTAATAGACTATTATAGATTTTAAAAGGAAAATAAAGATCATACTATGGATTATGAAGGATTAATAATAAGGCCGCCGAGTGAAGCTTATAGTTTACTTTTGCAGGTAACTACTGGCTGTTCACATAATAAATGCACATTTTGTGGAACTTACCGCCAGAAAAAGTTAAAGATTAAACCTCTGGAACAAATAAAAAAAGATCTGCGTGAAGCCAGTTCCTATGATGATGTGGATAAAGTATTTTTATGCGATGGCGATGCTTTGATAATACCGCAGCCGCGACTTGAAGAAATACTTAAACTAATTAATGATAACCTGACGAATATAAATAGAATAGGAACTTATGCCAATGCCAAAAGCATATTAAGAAAAAGCGTTGATGAATTAAAGACGCTCAGGTCCCTGGGCTTAAAGATAATTTATTTAGGTGTAGAAACGGGTAACGTCGAATTACTTAAAAAAATCAATAAGGGTGTTACCTACGAACAAATGGTAACGGCAGCGCGCCGTGTTAAAGAAGCCGGCATTATACTTTCTGTAACGGTAATATTGGGACTGGGTGGAATTGAGAAAAGCATTGAACATGCGCGTGATACGGCAAAAATTTTAACAGATATTGATCCGGACTATGCGGGCGCTCTTACTTTAATGTTCGTACCGGAAACAGAATTATATGAAGATTATCTCGCTGGCCGTTTTGTTTTACCAGATAAGTTTGGTTTTATCCGTGAGCTTTATTTGATGATCGCCGAATCCAATTTTACAAATTGCTATTTCACTTCTAACCATGCGTCTAATTACTTATCGGTAAAAGCCTACTTACCCCGGGAAAAAGAAAAAATCTTAAAAATGATCGGTTCAGTAATCCAGGAAGAAGACTTAAGCCGGATCAGACCGGAGTATTTACGCGGCTTATAATTCGGGGAGAAGTATTTTTGAATATCACAAAAATTATTCTCAGGCTTTTTTTCTGGCGCGACAATAAATATATGAAAAATAAAATTGACGCCGTATTGGTCAGAGCGCAGAAAAGCGGTCTGGTAGATCCTTCCTCGCGGGAAATAATTGAAAATATTTTAGAGTTTACCCATACTTTAGTACGTGAAATAATGATTCCGCGTACGGAGATCGTTGCTGTAAGCACGGAGGCGGCGATTGATGAAATTATCAATGAAGTAATCGCATCAAGACATACGCGTATTCCTGTATATAGAGATACTATTGATAATATTATCGGCATTTTAAATGTTAAAGACGTCCTTAAATTCTGGTCGAAGCAAATTACCAAAGAAGATATATTAGCATGTTTAAGTACACCGTATTATATTCCTGAGACAAAAAATACCCATTTATTGTTTTATGAATTAAAAGAAAATAAAAAACACATGGCGATCGTTATTGATGAGTACGGTGGAACAGCCGGTTTGGTAACATTGGAAGATCTGCTCGAAGAAATTGTGGGAGAAATCCGTGATGAACACGAAACCAGTACGGCTGCCGATGGAATTTCCCAATCACCGGATGGATCATTAATATTCGATGGCCGGATGGAAATCGAGAAAATTGAAGAGCACTTAAATATTAACTTGAAAAAAGGCAGATATGAGACGCTAAGTGGTTTAATTCTGGATTCGACTAAAAGAATTCCCCTATCCGGAGAAAAATTTCAAATAGAAAACATGGACATTACAATCGAAAATGCTGATGAACGCAGTATTAAAAGAGTAAAAATTAAGAAAATAAAGACAAATGGTATAAATGAAGAATAACACGAAAACCATCCATGATCTTCAATCAGGTTCAATCAGTTTATTCACACGCAATACGGTTTTTTTAGCTGTTTTAAGCGGCATGTTCTTATTTTTATCTTTTCCCAAGTACGGCTCCGGCCTGCTTGCCTGGATAGCTTTCATTCCTCTTTTTTTCGCTCTAAAGAAGGCTGCTACATTTACTCAGGGATTGCTTTTAGGTTTTATCACGGGAATTGTCAGCTATACCGGAATAATTTATTGGATTGCATTTGTAGTCATAAATTATGGTTATCTGCCTTTATATACAGGTATTGTTGTAATGTTGCTCCTTGCCTGCTATTTAAGTATTTATATCGCTTTGTTTGCCGGATGCATAGTATATTTCCGCCAGAGATTACCTCTTTATTTAACTGCGCCCGTTTTGTGGGTTTGTTTTGAGTATGGTAAATCATTTCTGCTTACAGGTTTTCCCTGGGAAAATCTTGGTTATTCCCAGTATCTGAATACTTATCTTCTTCAATTTGCCGATATTGCCGGTGTGTTTGGTTTGTCTTTTTTAATCATTTTAATTAATGCAACTGTATTTGAAGTTATCAACAAAAGATCCAAGAAAGAATATATAATAGCTTGTGTTGTTTTTCTTATATTGGCCGGAGTATATGCTTATGGTATTTGCCGTTTAGATCAAGTTAATAAATCCGTACGAAATTCGCCCGGCATGGAAGTATCGTTGATACAGGGCAACATAGATCAGTCTATAAAATGGGATGAAAATTACCAGAGAGAAACATTAAATATATATGAGCAGCTTTCTTTAAAAAATTCACAAGGAAATGGAAGTTTAATTGTCTGGCCGGAAACGGCGGCTCCGTTTTTTTTCCAAGATATAAATAGTTTGCACGATCAGATTATAAATTTGTCGCGTAAAACGAATAGCTGGTTATTATTTGGTTCTGTGAGTAGTTCGCAAACGAAAAACACGAATGATTATTTCAACAGCGCGTATTTGCTTTCTCCGTCCGGTGAAGTAAAAGGCAGGTATGATAAAGTTCATCTTGTTCCCTATGGCGAATATGTGCCGTTGCGAGATGTTTTTCCATTCGTTAAGAAATTAACCGCCGGTATCGGTGATTTGGGACGAGGAACCGGATTTAATCCGTTATCTTTGGATAATAGAAAAATCGGAATTTTGATATGTTACGAAAGTATATTGCCGTTTGTCGCCAGAACGTATAAAAACAATTCTGCCGGTTTATTGGTTAATATTACCAATGATGCCTGGTTCGGTACAACCTCAGCGCCTTTTCAGCACTTTTCCATGGCAGTTTTTAGATCCGTGGAAACGCGACTCTATTTGGTAAGAGCTGCCAATACCGGAATTTCCGGAATTATTGATCCCGGTGGTCATATCGTTGCTGAAACAAAAATTTTTCAAAAAGATGCCTTGAAAGGTTACGTAAAATTTGTCAACATACCAACTGTTTACGCCAAATATGGTGATATCCTGGTAACAGTCTGTTTTGTGTTAATTATCTTTTATTTTTTAATTAGTTTAAAAGGGAGGGTCAGAAATGTCAATTGAAAATATGCAGGAAGCAGTAATTAATTTAAAAAAAAGAATAAAGTACATAGGGGACTGTCTTTGACGTTTCTGAAATGAAACTTAAAATAAAAGATTTAGAAGATTTGTCTTTAAAAAAAGACTTTTGGAATGATCAGGATAAAGCTCGTGAAGTTTTGCAAAAAAAGGCAAAGCTTGCAGAAGCAGTGGATAAATGGGAAAAGTTTAATAACGAAATAAGCGATATCGAAAGCATCGGAAGCATTGCACTTCAGGAAAAAGATGAGCAAGTCCTGAATGATCTGACCGCTGAATTGGAGCAATTGAATTTGGCTGTCAATCAGGAAGAACTTAAAATGATGCTTAACAGCGATCAGGATTCCATGAATGCTATTGTTTCCATACATGCCGGAGCAGGCGGAACAGAAGCGCAGGATTGGGCGGAAATGTTGTTACGCATGTACTTGCGCTGGGCGGAAAAAAAGAAATTTATTACAAAAATAATCGATTCTCTTGCCGGAGATGAAGCCGGTATTAAAAGTGTATCATTCACTATGGAGGGAGAATACGCTTACGGTTATGCTAAAGCGGAAATAGGCATCCACCGGTTGGTCCGTATTTCTCCTTTCGATGCCAGCGCGCGTCGTCATACATCATTTGCATCTGTTTTTGTTTATCCTGAAGTAAATGACGAAATTAAAATTGAAATTGACGAAGATGATCTGCGCATTGATACTTTTCGCGCGGGCGGCAAAGGCGGTCAGCATGTAAATAAAACTGATTCGGCGGTAAGAATTACCCACTTGCCTACAGGTATAGTTGTGCAATGTCAAAACGAGCGTTCTCAGTATCAAAATAAAGCAATGGCCATGAAGTTTTTAAAATCAAGGCTTTATGAGAGGGAACTCCAGTTGAAAAATGAAAAGATTGATGAAGAGAATAAATTGAAGAAAGATATTGCATGGGGAAGCCAAATCAGATCTTACATTCTGCATCCTTATAAAATGGTTAAAGATCACCGGACAAATCTGGAAAATAACAATGCCAATAAAGTCCTGGATGGTGATATTGATGAATTTATTCAAGCCTATCTCATGAATACAACAAATCATTCTTCAATGAACAGAGGCGACTGATAAATAGATTAATTTACAGGATGATCGGATCTGACGATTGATAATCATTTAGTTTTGGGAAAAGATAAAAACTATGCTATATGATAACCTATGTATGTGTTTATTAATGCGACTATGAAATTTGAGAATGTTTTGAAAAAACAAAGGAGTTGTTTCAATGGTTAGAACCAAAAGCGACTGTGTTGCTTATATTATTATATTCAGTCTGATTTTTGCTCTTCCTCTATTTGGTTGCGCGGAAAATATTGCTAATAAAAGAGCTGATGGAAAAATTATAGTTGCAACCAGCGCCGAGATTACAAAACCAGCAGTAAAAGAAGATCCGTCTGCAAAAGTAGATAGTGAAGTTAATGATCAACATGAAGAAAATAATATGTTGAATTTAAAATCAGACACCGGATCAACACAACAAACCCAAATCAGTGAAGAGAAGCAAGATCTAATGGAAAAAGCATTGGAACTGCTGGAGGTTGCCGATAAACTCTGGGAGAAGGGAGATATAGAAAAAACTTTAGATACTCTGGACGAGGCTTATTCTTTGCTCCTTGACGCTAATGGTGATGTGACGATTGCTCAGGAGAAAGATGATTTACGTCTTTTAATTTCCAGACGCATTCTGGCTGTTTATTCGTCCAAACATACGGTCATTAACGGTAAGAATAGTGAAATACCGCTAACCATGAACGCTGATGTGGAAAAAGAAATCAAATCTTTTCAAGGTTTGGAACGCGATAACTTTGTCGCTGCTTATCAGCGTTCGGGCATGTACCGTTCTGCTATATTGAAAGAACTAAAAAAAGCGGGAATTCCGGAAGAGTTTTTATGGCTCCCATTGGTTGAGAGTTTTTTCAAAATTAACGCTTATTCCCGCGCCCGTGCGCTGGGTTTATGGCAATTTATACCGTCAACGGGATATAAATTTGGTCTTACTCGCGATGAGTGGATTGATGAGCGCATGGATGTGCAAGAGTCTACTAAAGCGGCTATTGCTTATTTAAAAGAATTGCATAGCATGTTTGGCGACTGGCTTACGGTTCTGGCCGCGTATAATTGCGGAGAGGGAAGGGTGCTCAGGGTTATATCCAGGCAGCATATTAATTACATGGATGGTTTTTGGGATTTATATAGGCAACTGCCGAATGAAACGGCTCGCTATGTTCCGCGATTTCTCGCAACATTGCATATCGTCAAAAATCCGCAAAAGTATGGATTTGATGATTTAAGCAATATAGAAAAACCAATTGCTTTTGAGACTGTCAAAGTTAATAAAATGATGAAACTTAAAGATATTGCTGAAAAAATTGAAATATCGGAAGATGTTTTAAATTTACTTAATTCAGAGTTAAGATATAAGATAACCCCGGATCATGAATATAATTTAAAACTTCCTGAAAAATCTCTGGATAAGTTCAATTTGGTTGCCAATGACATTCCCCAGACTGAAAAACCTCAGTTTGTTTCTGTCCGTCCTGATTTTATAAAACATAAGGTAAAAAGGGGTGAAACGATTTACTCAATTGCCCAAAAATACGATGTCCCTGTTACAAGGATAGTATCATGTAACAGATTAGGTTCTAAAAGGAAACTGGTTTCGGGAAGAAGGATTACCATTCCGATAACAAGGGAAAGAAACTACGCCGAGGGCAAATCACATCAGAAAAATTATCGGAAAGAAATTGCATCTTCAGGGCGATACAAGGTTAAAAAAGGAGAAACTCTTTCAATGATTTCCCGCCGTTTTTCAATTCCATTGGCTGAATTGAAGGAAATGAACAATTTAAAAACCGGGAAAATCACTGCTGGAAGAATGTTGAAGCTTTCACAAAACAAAAGCAACGCTGATTCAGAAGATGGGAATGACAACGAAAAGAAGGTAAAAAAGTCAGTTAAAAAATCCAGGATAAAAAAACAGGTATTATCGGCAAGCGATGTAGATAAATTAGGAACGGACAAATATATTGTTACTAAGAATGATAATTTACATAGTATTGCCAAAAAGAATAATATAGATGTTGCCAAGCTCGTGGAATTAAATAAGATATCCATTCATGAAAAAATAGTTCCGGGACAAATATTGGTTGTTAAATAAACATTATAGGAAATAGAGTCTATTTTTGGGAAACAGTTCATTAATTTTTCTTGACAATTTAGTTGCATTTGTGTTAGAAAGAGCTAAATTCGCTTGGATCCGAAAGGACTGAGACGAAAGGAAAACTTAGAGAACATTTTAAAACCTTTCGTCTTCCGACGGAAGGTTTTTTTAGTTTAAGATGAGAATTATTAAATCAGTAAAACAAATGCAGTCTTTTTCCACAAGTCTCAGGATGGATGGGAAAAAAATAGCATTTGTTCCCACCATGGGTTACTTTCATGAAGGTCATCTCTCCCTTATGAAAGAAGCGAAAAAAATGGCTGATTGCTTAGTCGTCAGCATTTACGTGAATCCCACGCAATTCGGTCCCAAGGAAGATTTCTCAAAATATCCCAGCGATTTAGATCGTGATTTGAAAATGGCTGAAAGTGTAAATGTTGATGTGATATTTTATCCGCCGGATAAGGAAATGTATCCCGCGAATTATCAAACCCATGTTGATGTCGAAAAAGTAACTCAAAACCTGTGTGGAATGTCGCGTCCGGGACATTTTCGCGGCGTTGCCACTGTCTGTAATAAATTATTCAACATCGTTAAACCTGATTTTGCCGTTTTCGGAAAGAAAGATTTTCAACAATTTGTCACTATAGAACGAATGGTTGATGATCTCAATATGGACATTCAAATAATAGGTTCCCCCACAGTGCGCGAGTCAGGCGGACTGGCAATGAGTTCCCGTAACAAATACCTTAACAAAGATGAAAGGAAGTCCGCCCTAACTTTATTCAAGGCTCTAAAATTAGCCCAAAAACTTTATTCAAATGGAGAAAAAAAATCATCGGTAATAATAGCTGAAGTGGAGAAATTAATTAAAAGAGCTCCCTTTACCGCAATCGATTATATTAAAATATGCGACACCAGGACGCTTAACGATGCTGATAAAATTAAAAATCAGTCCGTTATAGCGTTGGCCGTAAAAGTTGGTAATACAAGACTGATCGATAACCATGTTTTTGGCGAAAAACTGGATAGATAATATTTAGCAAGGAGAAATTAATTACTATGCAGAGATTTATGTTGAAATCAAAAATTCATCGGGCCACGGTAACGGATGCCGATTTGCATTATGAAGGAAGCATTTCTATTGATGAAAAGCTTATGGTAGAGGCACAAATAGTTCCTTATGAACAAGTTGCGATATACGACGTGGACAATGGGGAAAGGTTTACGACTTACGCCATTAAAGGCAAACGCAATTCCGGAACAATTTGTCTCAATGGAGCGGCTGCCCGTAAAGTGGCTAAAGGAGATTTAATCATCATTGCCTGTTATGTTCTTGCCGAGGACGAAGAGGCCGCTAAATGGAAGCCTAAATGTGTTTTTGTTGACAGCAAAAACAAAATAAAGAAATTAAAAAAGTAACCGATAATTTAGCAGTATTAAATTAAGCATTTGATATTTTTCAAAAATAATTGAAAAATATTTATCCGTCATTTTCATTTTATCAATCAATATTACAGCAATAATAAAAAGATTAGACTCATTTAAGCAGATGTGTTAATCACACAATTTAAATTTAAAATGTTTTAACATAAAACAGGCACAAGGAGATTAACGAATGCAAATTACTTCCGAGAGTGTAAAGGTTGGACATCCTGATATAGTTTCCGATTCAATCGCCGCAAACATTATTGCGGAAATATTGAAAGAAGAGCATAAAATGGGCATGGATATAAACTCCATACCGCACTGCGGCCTGGAAATATTTCTGGGTAAAGGTCTTTGCGTTATCGGCGGAGAAATTTCCACACGGGTTTACATCGATGTTGAAAAAGTCGCCCGGCAGACAGTTTTAAATATAGGTTATAACGATTATGCGCTTGGTCTCAACGGCAATTCAATGGGTATTCTCAATGCCATCATTCCACAGTCGCCTGATATCAACATCGGGAGCAGAGCAAATTTAGGTAAACACAAAGAAATCGGAGCGGGTGATCAGGGAATCATTTACGGATTCGCCTGTGATGAAACACCCGAATTGCTGCCGCTGCCTTATGTTTTAGTTAACAGAATGATGCGCGCGTTTGAAGATTGCGGAAATCCTTTTTTCGCGCCCGATGGAAAAGGGCAGGTAACAGTGGATTATGACAGTAACTGGCGGCCACAAAGAGTGGCGACGGTGCTTATGTCGAACGCAATAGACTATAGACACGTTCCCGCTAAATCCCGAATGCTTGTGGAAAAAGAGGCACGCAAAATCGCCATGAATTGCCTGGGCGATTGGACTGACGATAAAACAAAATTCCTTTTTAACCCGACCGGCGAATGGCAGGCGATTAATTCGTGTTCGGCCGCGGATTCCGGCGTTACGGGACGCAAGCTGGTTGTGCAGCTCTACGGAGGTTATCCGGGGGCTCAGCTGGGCGGAGGCGCGATAGTCAATAAAACACCGGAAAAGGTCGATTGTTCGGCTGCTTTCGGTTCACGCTATGTGGCTAAAAACATTGTCGCCGCGGGATTGGCGACAAAATGTTCCGTGCAACTTGCTTACGCGATTGGTATTGCAAAGCCAATTTCTATTTACATAAACACATTCGGTACGGGTAAGGTTTCTGATGAAAAAATTGCTTCGATTATAAACAAAACATTTAATTTAACTCCCGAGGGTATGATTAATAAATTTGATCTGCTCAACAGTGAACGATTCAGAAAATTACCCAAGACATTTTTTCTGGATATGAGTTATCCCTGGGAAAAAACAGATAAGGCTAAAGAACTTAAAGCGGCGTTGGCAATTAAAAAGTAAACAGTTATCCTGCCGGTATAATTAAAGTCGCTTGTTTTAATTATATTGGCTTTAATGAATCGGTAAATTGATCTGGAGGCAAAATGGCTTTTCTGGAAATTAACCCGGCTTTGAAATATAAAGTAGCGGATATTTCACTGGCATCGTGGGGTAGAAAAGAAATACAACTGGCGGAAAACGAAATGCCCGGTCTTATGGCTGTGCGTAAAAAATACGGACAGAAGAAGCCATTAAAGGGATTGAAGATCATGGGCAGTCTGCATATGACTATTCAGACGGCAATGCTTATTGAGACACTCAAGACATTGGGCGCCGATATTCGCTGGGCTTCATGCAATATTTTTTCCACTCAGGATCATGCGGCAGCCGCGATAGCAAAAAATGGTTCGGCGGCGGTTTTTGCGTGGAAAGGCGAATCTCTGGAAGAGTACTGGTGGTGCACCGAACAGGCTCTTATCTGGCCGGATGGCTCAGGTCCCGATTTAATCGTTGACGACGGCGGCGACGCGACATTATTTATTCATCAGGGAGTAAAGTTTGAGAAAAATCCCAAACTGCTTAAAGAAAAAATTGACAATAAGGAATTCAAAATTATCGTTTCGCGTCTGGAAAAATCGGTAAAACGCAATCCGGAAAGATGGCAAAAAATAGCCGCCAAAATTCGCGGAGTTTCTGAAGAGACGACCACTGGCGTGCACAGGCTTTATCAGATGCAGGCCGCCGGGGAGCTTTTATTCCCGGCAATAAACGTTAACGATTCGGTTACCAAGTCAAAATTCGATAACCTTTATGGCTGCCGTGAATCGCTTGCCGATGGAATCAAGAGAGCAACCGATATCATGATTTCAGGGAAAGTTGTCGTTGTTTGCGGTTATGGAGACGTTGGCAAAGGCTGCGCCCAGTCCATGAGGGGATTCGGCGCGCGGGTGATTATCAGTGAAATTGATCCCATCTGTGCCCTGCAGGCGGCGATGGAAGGCTATGAAGTCAAAACACTGGAAGACGTAGTGTCTACAGGAGATATCTTTGTTACGGCGACCGGCTGTTGTGATGTCATTACCGGCAGGCATATGGAAAAAATGAAAAATGAAGCCATCGTTTGTAATATCGGCCATTTTGACAGCGAAATAGATATGCACTATCTGGAAACAAGTAAAATTTGTAAGAAAGAAAATATCAAACCGCAGGTTGATAAATGGAAGCTCAGGTCTGGGTGTTTCATTATAGTTTTAGCCGAAGGCCGTCTGGTTAATTTGGGTTGCGCCACCGGTCATCCCAGCTTTGTCATGAGCAACAGTTTTACCAATCAGTGTCTGGCGCAAATTGAATTAGCCACTAAAAAACATAAAGCAGGAGTGTATACTCTTCCCAAAATACTTGATGAGGAAGTCGCGCGTCTGCATCTGGAAAGACTGGATGCAAGATTAACCAAGCTTACGAAAAAACAGGCCGATTACCTGGGAATTTCCGTGGGAGGTCCCTTTAAACCGGACTACTACAGATACTGATACCAATAGTCGCCTCGATATCATCTTTGATTTGAAATGGGTATATGTTGTAAATTTTAAGTGTGAACCCTGTAGAAAAGAACTGCCGCTACAGCGGCAAATAATATATTTGCCCCCCAGGCGGCAAGAAGTACCGGTACTATTTCCGACCGGCCCAAAGACATGCAAAAAGCATGGACTATCCAGTAAGAAAATCCTATAAAAATACCTAATCCTATGCTTTGCATTGCTCCGCCGCTTCGCTCCGAGCGCAAAGAAAAAGGCACAGCGATAAAAACCATAATCAGGATTACCATTGGAAAGGCAATTTTCCCCTGTAATTCTACCAGATATTTAGTGACGTCGTACCCTTCCAGTCGTATTTTTTTAACATATTTACTAAGTTCAAAGTAACCCATTTTTTCCACGTCTTTTTGCATTACTTTAAAGTCATTCGGCTTTTCCGGAATATTTATTACTTTTTCTTTAGACCATTCCAGGACCGGGTTGTTATTATTATCAAAATGCGTGGTCAGTAAATTGTAAAAAACCCATTGATCGTTTTTCCATTCAGCGCTTTGAGCGTCAATGCGGCTCATTAGCGTAAAATCGGGGTTTAAATAATTAATAGTTACACCCCGGATGGTATTTTTATCTACATCAAACATTTTAAAATTATAAACCGCATTTTCTCCATGATACCAGATTTCATTTTGTTTGAAGAATCCCAGCGTCTTTTGTTTTTGCACATCGACTTTCACAATGTATTCTGTTTTTTGAACCGATGCCGGTGAGATTAATTCGTTGAAATAAAATAAAAAAACAGCCGCTATCACGGCAAAAATGATAAGGGGCAGAGAAATCCGGTAAACATTGATTCCATTGGCTTTCATTGCTGTAATTTCGTTAAATTTTGATAATGAGCTGAATGTCATTAATGTTGACAGAAGAACGGCGGGCGGGAAAATATAGGATATGATCATAGGGATAGAATAAACGAAATATGATGCCATTTGACCGGTAGAGGCATTATTGCTCAGAAACATCCTGACTTTATCAAAGAAATCGACGATTAAAAAAAGCGCGATGAAAGATAAAACAGTGATGACTAGAATTTTTAAAAACTCTTTCAGAATATATTTATCCAGAAGCTTCAATTTATAAACCTCAATTGTTTTTGTTTCCGCGCGTAAAAAAATCATTTGCCTTTTGAAAAAAAGAAATTTCTTTATTGGCCATATAGAGAAGACAGGTTCCCATTAAAGCAAATATTAAACTTGGCGCCCATACACCAAAAGCCGGAGAAATATAGCCTGTTTCCGCAAAAGCTTCTCCGCCGATACGCAATAAATAATATAAAGAAACAACGATTAGGCCAACGGCAAATCCTCTCGATTTTACAGAGCGATGACTTCTTATGCCCAGGGGCAGGGCAAGCATGCTAAAAAAAATGCAGGAAAGCGGTATGGTGAACTTTTTGTGAACTTCAATGACCAATTCCCGAATGGCTGCCGGATCCAGGCCGGGTTTTTTCATCTTCGCCAGAAGCTCGCGCGCAGTCATTTCCGTACTGGATTTGGAAGACTCATCAATACTGGCTAAAGCGGTGGATAAATCAAGATTAATATCATAACTTTTAAAATCAATTTTGCGATAATTCTTTAAATCGGAACTTACCGTGTGAATGGAACCGTCCTCCAGTGTAAGTTTTACCTTCATTGATTCAGGATCGGAGACCAAATAAGCTCTTTTGGCCAGTATGGTATTTTGTTCACCGATCATACGGTTATCGGAAACAATAACGCCCTCCATATAATTTTTATTGTCCGGAATTTTCTCCGCGTAAAAAAGAAAACCCTTAAAGTCGGCATTAAAAACTTTTTCTTTAATGCCGATAGTGGCGTTTTGTTGTATGATATTAAAAAGCAGGCGCTTGGTAGCGAAATTGCTCTGCGGCACGAGAAAATAACTGGTAAAGATTGTAAATACAAAAGTAATCAATGAAGCAACCGCTACAGGATAATATATTTGCATCAGGCTGATGCCGGAAGTCTTAAGAGCCGTTATTTCGTTGTCCGCAGACAGCCTGCCCATGGCAATAAGAATGGCTATCAAAAGGGCAATCGGAACGGTGAACAACATAAAAGAAGGCAAGAGAAAAAAAATAATCTTTACTATGGAAAAAACACTGACGCCCTTATTGATAACCAGATCCATGATCTGAAGGATTTTCCCCATAAGCAGAACAAAAGTCAGAATGAATAAAATAATTATAAAAGGATATGCAATTTCTTTGAATATATATCGGTTAATGATTTTGCGCATTTAATTATCAACTTTTTCTTTTAAAAGTAACACGTATTGATAAATTTTCTCAAGTAAAACATAAATGGCCTGATAAAAAAGTTATTTAAATTTAATTCAGAATAGAATATTGTTTTGCTCCTTTTAAAGAAAAATTATCGCGAATAATTATTTTTAGCGCAAAAAGCATTCATTTATTGACAGTTGCAGCCATTTTTCCTATATTAAACCGCTATTTTAATTCTCCCTTTTTAAAAAGGACAGGTTTATGAAAGTTGATACAATGCGGCATATTGATTATTATGTCGGAGTTCCTCTTTGTTTTTTGGGTTCCTTGTGTCAAAAAGCTATAAAATTGTTGGTCAGGCGCGATAAAAAAACGCCGAAGAACGTTTTGTTTATCGAATTGTCGGAAATGGGCAGCGCCATTCTGGTTGATCCGGCGATGAGAAAATTGCAGAAAGAAGGAGGAGCTAACCTTCATTTTGCGATTTTCAAGAAAAATAAGCCCAGCCTCGATTTATTAGGCACAGTCCCTCAGGAGAATATTTATACTATCCGCGGAGACGGCATTCTTTCACTGGCAATTGACACTATAAAATTCTTTTACTGGACAAGAAAAAGAAAAATCGATGCAGTAATTGATCTGGAACTTTTTTCCCGGGTCACAGCTTTGCTTACCGGTTTCAGCGGCGCTCCGTTAAAGGTCGGTTTTCATGCCTATTACAATGAAGGGCTTTACCGGGGAGATTTTTTGTCGCACAAAGTCGCCTATAATCCTCATATTCATATCGCGAAAAATTTTATCGCCCTGGTGAATGCCTTATTGTCATCAAAAGAAGAAATTCCCTATTCGAAGACAATGATTTCCGACGATGAAATCCGTATAGCCAAAGTTAAATTCTCCGTGGACGAGAAAAAAACAGTTATTGATATTGTTCGCGGATGTTATGAAAAATTTGATGCTGAAAAACACAAAATAATTTTAATCAATCCCAACGCCAGCGAACTTCTTATCCAGCGCCGCTGGCCGCAGGGAAATTATGCGCAGTTAATAAAAATGATTCTGGATAATTGTTCAAAAGCAATTGTCTTAATTACGGGTGATCCGCGCGAAAGAGAAGAAGCCGGGCGCCTCAAAGAGGAGGTGCAGGATGAAAGATGTGTTAATTTTGCGGGGAAAGTAACATTTGCACAGCTTCCATTGCTGTACAGCATTTCCGAGATCATGGTGACCAATGATTCAGGTCCTCCGCATTTTGCCGCAGTAACAGATATGCCGACATTTGTAATTTTTGGTCCGGAAACGCCGGCGCTTTACGGATCACTGGGAAAAACCACGCCTATTTATGCCGGATTGGCTTGCTCACCCTGTGTAAGCGCGGCAAACCACCGTAAAACAGCATGCAGGGATAATGTCTGCCTGAAAATTATAAAACCTTTGCAGGTCTTTAAAATTATACGGCCTGACTTAGAGAAGATTAATGCCCAAAGCTAATAAACACATATTTTTCTTGATTGGTTTCTTCACTTTAATCCGTCTTGTTGCAGCGCCATTATTCGGATTGGGTGTTGATGAAGCCCACTATATTTTATACGCAAAATATCTCGACTGGAGTTACGTTGATCATCCGCCGCTTGTGGGTTGGACGCACGCGCCATTATTTTATATTTTCGGAACAAATGAGTTTCTTGCCCGTTTGCCGGCGATTTTAATTTTTGCCGCCGCTTCTTACTGCGCCTATTTATTTATATTAAGAATCACTCAATCGATACGGTTGTCGTTGCTGTCCGTTCTGGCATTAAATTGTTCTTTTATGCTTAATGCTCTGGGACTGATGCTTCTGCCGGATTCTTTTCTGTTGCTGTTTGTTTTCCTGCTCATCTTTATTGCCGAAAAAATACTCCGTGAAAAAGAGCCGTCGGATTTTATTTTACTGGGAGTTTTATTTGGTTTCATGGGATTGGCAAAATATACTTCGATCTTACTTGTGCCGCCGCTGGTAATATTTTTTCTCATGAAAAAGAGATACGATATACTTTTCTCTCCTTACATGTTTCTGGCGGCGTTCATCGCCTTCATTCTCATTACGCCGGTAATCTACTGGAACAGTACACATGACTTTATCAGTTTTCGGTATCAGGGCGGGCATGTTTTCGGAACTTTTGCCTCAAGTTTCAAAAATTTTGCCGAATCGCTGGCCGCGCAGTTCGGCGCTTACAACCCATTATTATTTATAATTGCCTTTTACGGATTTTTTAAATCAGTGCGCTCACCCAACGTTTATCTGCGACTGGCCGTTTTATTTGGCGGAACGATTATGGCTTTTTTCCTGATCACATCGTTTTATGAAAGAACTCTTCCGCACTGGCCCAGTATTTTTTATCTGCTTTTTATTCCGGTGGGAACCTATACTCTTATACAGGCCAAAGAAAAATGGAAAAGAAACTTTCTTTATTTTTCCATCGGATTCGGCCTTGTTCTGATATTGTTTGCCTATGTGGAGGTCGCCGGAAAATATTTCACTTTTCCCGATTACAAATCGCCTTTCCGTGATATTTACGGATTCCCCGCGATTCTCAAACAAGCCGATGAAATTATGAAAAAAAATATATCATCGGCGCCAAAAGCAATCGCGGTTTGCAATTGGACTATGGGCAGCCGGACTTTGTATTATAACCTGCCATATAAAAATGAAGTATTTGTCATTGATAACCGGCAGGATCAATTTGATGTCTGGCAAAAGAAATCACCCCTGGGCTATGATCTCCTTTTCCTTAATACTCATTTTAATAATCTGGATATTGAAAATAATGTTCGTTGCGCACGAACTGAAGCAGTCGGAAAGACCGATCTGTTGCTCGGCGGCGCTAAAGTAGATACCGTTGACTTTGTGTGGTGTCATAATTATCAGGGAGTAAAACCGTGAATCATAAACAGATGTCAAGGTTGTTGAAAAACGCTCATCTGCTGCGTTGCGCTGCAAACCGCCCCGCTCAACGTATATCTATATACGCCTCTCAGTTCAGTTTTTTACGCGACTTGCATCTGAACATTATTGAACAGCCTTCAAACGCTGGTTTTTTCAGAATCCATACGGTTATTATTGTGTTTATCGTTTGTCTAATGATGACGGTCGCTTCTTATTTGTTCTGTGATATTCCCTTAACGATGTATTGCAGGCAAATAAGTCCTTCTGTAATAAATATTTTCGATGTGATCACGCGTTTGGGAGTTTCAACGTGGTATATAGTTGCCAGCATAATTCTCTATTTATTTTTTCGTTATATTTACAAAAATAATCTGAATGCTTCACGATCTGTATTTGTTTTTCTATCGCTCGGCCTTGGGGGAATATTCGCCGATATACTTAAATGGATTGCCGGACGTTATAGGCCGGTTGAATTATTTAATCATGGCTATTTCGGATTTGAATTCTTCCGCACCGGTTATAAATGGACATCCTTTCCATCCGGCCACGCTCAAACGGCGTTTGCGCTCGCCATGGCTTTGACGATACTTTTCCCGCGTTGGGGAATGCCCTTATTTATTGTTGCGGGCGCGGTGGGTGTCAGCAGGATAATTTTAACTTCGCATTATTTGAGTGATGTGATCGCGGGAGCCGGTATCGGCATATTATTAACACTGGCTATAAAATATTATTTTGACCGGAAGCAAATCAAATTAACTGAAAAATAAAAATATAAAGACTATTATTATGCAAAAAAAAAATATATTATTTTTAATACCTTTTATTCTTTATATCGGTTTGCTCTCTGTCATGCCGCAAATGGAACCCGACGAAGCCCGCTACAGCCTGATTTCCAGCGCCATGAATCAATCCGGGAATTATATTACGCCGCATATTAAAAATGTTATTTACCTGGAAAAACCTCCGTTGGTCTCGTGGGTGACGGCAATATTTTTTAAGGTATTTGGCGAAAACGATTTTTCCGCACGTCTTTTTGCTGCTTTATGCACCTGGGGATGTATATTGCTTGCTTATTTTATCGGCAGGCATTTTCGCGATCAGGAGACAGGACTATACGCGGCAATGTTGCTAACAATTTCTCTTTATCCTTTTATCATAGGCCATATGAATATACTGGACATGCCTCTTGCCTTTTTCGTATGTCTTTCTATCTGGCTGGGCTATCTCGCGTTGCAGAAACAAAATAAAAAACATCTTCTTTATTTATTTTATCTTGTCTGTGCTCTTGCCTTTTTAACAAAAGGTGTTATCGGCGTTCTCTTCCCATTTGGTATTTTGATTATCTGGCAAATTTTAACCGGGCGGTGGCGGCAAATATGGAGGCTGTTTTCGCCCATCGGCATATTAATATTTTTAGCGGTTGCCTGTCCCTGGCTGATTCTGGCGCAGAAGGAAAATTCCGATTTTCTGTGGTTTTTCTTTGTCCGTGAACATTTCCTGCGTTTTACAACGAAAATGCACGGCAAGACGGAACCTTTCTATTTCTATCTGCCGATAATCATTGGCGGCATGGTGCCGTGGATATTTTATTTGATAAAAGCCTGGAACAATAATTATATTAAAGAATCGTTGTTTAAGAGAGATGAAAATAAATTACTGATTGTCTGGTTTTTATTAATTTTCATTTTTTATACTCTCTCTTCGTCCAAACTTGTGACTTACATTACCCCGCTTTTCTTGCCGATAGCGCTTTTCGCGGGATGTATTTTTAAAAGATATGAAGAAGAAATTTCAATGAAGCAAAATAATTGGCGGGATGCAATTTATCGTCTGGCCATTATCTTCCAGTCTTTAATATTATTTATTGCTCTGATTCTACCGCCTATTTTTAAAAAATATTCCGATGCCCAAAAGGGTCTGGTTATAATGATTTCCGACAGATGGTGGTTATGTATCTTCATACCGGTAATCGTCCTGTTTCTCATGACTTTCCTGCCGGACTTAATATATAAAAAATTCAAAAGGGGCTGGTTTTTCAGCATATATGTTCTATGCGCAATATTATTGGGCGCTATGCTTTTCCCGCTTAACGACTTTCTGTCGCCGTATCGAAGCGCTAAAGTTACAAAAGAGGCGATTGCCTTCTATGTTCCTCCCGGCCGTGATTTATATCAATACAGAGTGAATTTTTACGGCATTGACTTTTATAATAAAATAAGGACACCGGTTGTGGAGGATTTCGGCGAACTGTCGGAAGGTATCGCCAAAATGCCCGAAAAAGAAAAAAAACATTACTTTCTTTCTCCGAATGAATTTTTTAATTTGTGCGCGGAGAAAAAAGATATATATTGCATTACTCAACACAATGAAAAATTAAGGCAAATTACGCAAAGATTTCCCCGGACGGAAGTGCTCTGGGATAATAAGGCGTTTTATCTGCTTCATGTCAAAAATTAGAAAGAAGAATAAATGAAAATCAGAAAAGAGTTTCTTCCTTTTAGCCGTCCCTCCATCGGGAAGGACGAAATAAACAGAGTGACAGCCTGTTTGAAATCGGGATGGATTACGACAGGTGCGCTTTGCAGGGAATTTGAAGATAATTTCTGTCAGCTGACCGGCTCGGGGCAGGCCATATCCGTTAATTCTGCTACAGCCGGAATGCATATTGCTCTGTCGGCGCAAAACATCGGTCCGGGAGATGAAATAATAACGCCGTCCATGACGTTTGCCTCTACGGTAAACATGATTGCCCTGCGCGGCGCCAGGCCGGTATTTGTTGATATCGATTACGGCACACTCAATATTAATCCGGATTTGATAGAGGAAAAAATTACAAAAAAGACAAGGGCTATCATTCCGGTGCATTTCGCGGGCGCTCCCTCGGATATGGATAAAATCAATAATCTGGCGCGCAAATATAATCTGACTGTCATTGAAGATGCCGCTCATGCCGTGGGAACTTATTATAAAGGAATTCACGCCGGTGGTTTTGGTCATATCGCCATTTTCTCTTTTCACCCGATTAAAAATATAACCACAGCGGAAGGTGGAATGATAACTTTGAATAATGCCGTATTGGAAAAAAAGTTGCGGTTGCTTCGATTCCATGGAATAGAAAGAGACGCTTGGAAAAGATACGGCAAGGGCGGCAATCCATCGTATGATATTGCCGAGCCCGGTTATAAATATAATATGCCGGATATCCTGGCGGCGCTGGGATTGGCGCAGTTGGAGCGCTGGCAGGAATTGAATTTGCGCCGCGCAAGGCTGGCCGAACTTTATTTTGCAGGGCTTAAAGATATTTCCGGTATTGATTTGCCTGAAATTCCGGAATATGATCACACCCATGCCTGGCATCTTTTAGTGATTAAGATATTGGCGATAAATCGGGAGGAGTTCATGAGCAGATTATCGGATTATAATATTGGGTACGGTCTGCATTTTCCTTCGGCTCATACCTTAAGCTATGTAAAAGAAAAATACCCGGAGAGTGTCGGCATGCTTGCGGAAACTGAGCGCGCGGCGGAGAAGATTCTATCTTTGCCTTTGTTTCCTGATATGCAGGAAAAAGACGTACAGTATGTTTGTGCAGCAATAAAGGAGATTATTAAGCATGGATAATGTGAAGGTGGCAGTAGTCATCCCCGTTTATAATGAAGAAGAAAACTTATCGGCATTGATGCAGCGTCTTATGCCGGTGATGCAGGGGTTGGAAAAAAGCTTCGAGATAATACTTATCGATGACGGAAGCCATGATAGATCTCTGGAAATTCTCAAAAGCTTTACGAGCGACCACCATGTTAAGGTGGTAGAGCTGACACGCAATTACGGCCAGCACGCGGCCATTATGGCCGGTTTTACCGTTACACAGGCTGAAATTATTATTACAATGGATGCTGATTTGCAAAATCCTCCCGAAGAAATACCTAAACTGGTTGGGGTCATGGAAGAGGGCAACTATGATGTTGTCGGTTCGATCAGAAGGGGACGCAAAGATTCTTTCCTGCGTATTCTACCATCGAAAATAATCAATGTCGTCGCCAGAAAGATTACAGGAGTCAGCATGCGGGATTGGGGATGCATGTTGCGGGCATACCGGCGTTCTGTTATTGAACGAATGATTCAATGTCATGAGCATGCTACTTTTATTCCGGCGTTAGCGACAGTATTTGCCAAGCGGATCACGGAAATCGAAGTTAATCATGAAGAGCGTCATGGCGGCAAGTCCAGCTATCCTCTGGGGAAATTGATTAATCTTCAGTTTGATCTTGTGGCGTCATTTTCCGATTTTCCAATGAAGCTGATAATGTATGGCGGAATCCTGATGTCTTTTCTGGGTGTCTGTTTCGGTGTATTTCTGGCAATTGCCAGACTGGTTTACGGCGCTCGATGGGCGGCGGAAGGAATATTTACACTGTTTGCCATATTGTTTGTGTTTGTCGGTCTTCAATTTTTTGCCCTGGGAGTGATTGGCGAATATATCGGCCGTATTTATGTGGAGGCCCGCAAACGGCCGGAATACGTCATTGAAAAAGTTCATGCGAAGTCATCGTAAATTAATTTAAGAAATTCAGGCTATATTCCTGCAGCTTGAAGGAGAAGTTATAAATTTGAAAACGGTTGTATTTGCTTATCATAATATGGGGCTTACCGGTCTGGAGGCGTTGGCCCGGCATGGTTACGACATAGCGGCTGTGTTCACTCATGAAGACGATCCCGCAGAAAAATGCTGGTTCGGCTCGGTAAGAAGATGGGCGACACAGAGAAACATTACAGTACATACAATCGAAGAAGTCAATTCACCTCAGTGGATTGCGAAAGTAGCGGCCATCCATCCTGATATAATTTTCTCTTTTTATTATCGCAAAATGATTAGCCGTGAAATTCTTAATTTGCCCCGCGTGGGAGCTTTTAATTTACACGGTTCTTTTTTGCCCGCTTATCGGGGACGATGTCCGGTCAACTGGGTGATAATCAACGGTGAAAAAAAAACCGGCGTTACCCTTCATTATATGATTGATAAACCTGATGCCGGAGATATTGTCGGTCAAAAAGCCGTGGAAATAGATGTATCAGATACCGCCAAAACTTTGTACGATAAACTCTGCGGGGCGGCGCGTGATCTTCTGGACGAACTACTGCCTTTGATTAAGAAAGGTCAGATTCCGCGTCAGAGGCAGGATTTAAGTCAGGGCAGTTATTACGGCGGAAGGCGTCCGGAGGATGGGCGCATTAATTTGGAAAAATCCGCCGATGAAATTTACAATTTGATTCGCGGCGTCACCGATCCTTATCCCGGCGCGTTCGCGTTTTTAGATAATAATGAGAAAATTATTATCTGGTGGGCTCAACCGGTAGTGATGATTCAGGCCGCTATGCCGGGAAAGTTGATTATTAAAGATAAAGAAGCTCTTGTACAAACGGGTAGAAATGCTATAAAGCTCATTGATATTCAAATTCAGGGAAAGCGCCTCAAAGGCGAACAGATCAGCAGCTATTTTGAAAACAGGAAGGTAAAAGAACTGAAATGAAAATACTAATTCTTGGTGTGAACGGATTCATCGGACATCATCTGGTCAACACAATACTTGCGAAAAAGAAAGACTGGATAGTTTACGGTATGGATTTAGGGACCGACCGACTTGACAAGGCTCTTGATAATCCGCGTTTTTACTTTAATGAAGGCGATATTGCCATCAATAGAGAATGGATTGAACTGCAAATTAAAAAATGCGACGTTATCATGCCGCTTGTGGCTATTGCCACTCCAAAGCTTTACGTAGAAGATCCCATTGCCGTGTATAATCTTGATTTTGAGATGAACGTGGATATCATCAAGAAATGTGTCAAATATCATAAGAGGGTTGTTTTCCCATCAACATCGGAAGTATATGGCGCCTGCTCTGATCCGGAATTCAAAGAAGATGAAAGCTTTCTTGTCGTAGGTCCCATCAATAAGGAACGTTGGATATATTCATGCTGCAAACAGCTTCTTGATCGGGTGATTTACGGATACGGAACGCGGGGACATTTGGAATTTACATTGTTTCGGCCTTTTAATTGGATAGGTCCAAGGCTTGATTCGCTATACACTGCAAAGGAAGGCAGCTCGCGCGTTGTTACGCAGTTTATCGCGGAATTGTTCATGAAGAAGCCTATAAATCTTGTTGATGGTGGAAAACAAAAGCGCTGTTTTACTTATGTTGATGACGGAATTTCCGCCTTGATGAAAATACTGGAAAATAAAAACGATGTCTGTAAAAATCAGATTATCAACATCGGCAACCCTGAAAATGAATGTTCGATAAAAGAACTGGCCAGCATATTAAAAAAACTGTTTAAAGAACATCCCGATCATAAAAACGATAAAAGTTATTCAAAAATAATTGATACTTCCGCGGATACCTTTTACGGCAAGGGTTATCAGGATATATACACGCGCAAACCCAGCATTGAAAAAGCAAGAAAGCTTTTGAACTGGGAACCGAAAATAGGATTAAAAGAATCAATGCAGTTAACGCTTAATTCTTTTCTGAAAGAAAACAAAAACGCTAAAATATAATCTCAGGCCTTTTCCGGGAATAAATCCTTATGCCAATGCTCGGGTTAAAAATTGATGTTGATACTTACTGGGGCATGAAAAATGGCGTGCCTTCTGTATTACAAACATTAAAAGAATTCAACTTAAAGGGGACTTTTTTCCTAAGCATCGGGCCGGATAATTCCGGCAGGGCGGCATTGCAGTTAATCAGAAATCCGCTTTTTTTAAAAAAGATGATGCGCACTAACGCGGCTGCCCTTTATGGCTGGAGGACAGCCATGTATGGCACTGTGCTTCCAGCGCCCATGATTGCGCTTTCTTTTCCGCAAATCGTAAAAGAGATAATTGCCGAAGGTCATGAAGTCCAATTCCACGCGTGGGATCATCGCCGCTGGCAGGACGAACTTTTCCAAAAATCGGAAAATTGGATTAGAGATTGGTTTGCCAAAGGCATTGCCGGTTTTGAAAAAATAACAGAAAACAAACCAACGGCATTCGGGGCTCCTTCCTGGCTTATAGATGATCGGGTGCTGGAAATCATTAAGGAATATAAATTCGATTATGTAAGCTGCACAAGAGCCAAAGCGCCATTCATCCACGAGTCGATCAATATTCTGGAAATACCGTCCGACCTGCCTTGTTTTGAAGAAATTGACACCCCCCAAGGCATCTCAATCATTATGGACTTGATTAAAGATGGCGTTATCCATGTATTGCCGGTTCACGCAGAAGTTGAAGGAGGTATCTTTCAAAATCAATTCAGAAAGCTTTTAAAAAAAGCGCTCAGCCAGAACATAGAAATTGTGCCATTGAAGGCCATCAAAGATAAACTGGATATTAAAACTCTGCCTGTAAGAAAATACAAAATGGAATTGCTTCCCGGCCGCCACTCAGCATGCGCGGTGTAATCCGAAATAGTGTCATTCCTGTCGTAGAAACTGATTCGTAATTACTTTTTTGTCATTCCGTGCAAGCTAGGCGCGACACGGAATCCAATACTGGCAGTAAGTTCTGGATACCGGCCTGCGCCGGTATGACGACTTTGATAGTTATTACTGACATTGCAAAACAGTCTCGTAAGCTGGAATACGGTAAAAGCAGAAATTAAATAAAATGATGTAAAATTGGCAGTCATTATTTCTTAAACAACTCTTCCAGCTTATCTTTGGTTCCCGAATCAGCAGTGCCGGAAGATTTTCCTGTTTGTTTGAATTTGAAAAAATCACAAAAATTAGAGCGGGTTTTGTCCAGAACTCTTTCGGCCTGAGGTTCGCGGCAGTCGTTATATGTGCCGGTATCATAAAAAGAGCAGTTAAGGCAGCAATGCAAATCAGCTCCGCAGGAAGGGCACTGCGATTGCCGTCCGACAAAAAAATCCTCCACGATTTCTTTTTCGCATTTGTGGCATACATTCATAAAAGCGAAGATACAAATTATACAGGATGTTTGTCAAGAAGCTTTCTGGTATATAATTTTCTTTGGATGTATTTAAGTATGCTTATCTTATACCTTGTCTTGATTAAATCTTTCACATACAAATCCAGAGTATTTAGCGGTCGGCAGAATTAAGGATTAAGGATGGAAAGATAGTAATGTTAAAAAATCAACGGCAGTCTCCCTTGCCTTTAGCCATTTCTAATAATTTGCATTCTCCCAATTCACACGCTTTTTGCGCATCAATGCAGCAAAGTTCTTTGTTGCCCCGCAATAGATAAGTAAGCCCTCTATTGCTGTAGGCCTCGGCATAATCAGGTTTCAGACTTATGGCTTTATTGAAATCTTCAATAGCGAATTTATCCTGGCGAAGGAATTTGCCGTAAACAGCTCCTCTGTTGTTGTAGGCCTCGGCATAATCAGGTTTCAGACTTATGGCTTTATTGAAATCCTCAATAGCGAATTTACCCTGGCTAAGGAATTTGTCGTAAACACTTCCTCTGTTATAGTACGCAGTAGCATAATCAGGTTTCAGCCGGATGGCCATGTTGAAATCCTCAATCGCCTGCCTGTAATGGCCGAGGCCGATATAGCCGACACCTCTGTTATTATAGGTATCTGCATAATCCGGGTTGATTTTTATCGCCCTGTCATAATCCTCAATCGCCTGTCTGTAATTGCCGAGACCATTATAGGCAGTACCTCTGCTATTATAAATGAGCCAATTATTATCAGTAACTTTCAAGGTATGATCATACAATGTAATGCTGTTCTGCCAGTACCCGACTTGTGTCCATGTTATAACTGAAATACACAAAATGATCAAAGCAGCTGATGCCAAAAGTATTTCTTCCCGGTATTTCCATTTTTTCAAGAAATCCGGAACACTCCATGCCACCATAATGAATAACCCTATCAGGGAGATATAAGTGTATCGGTCTGCCATGACCTGATCGCCAACCTGCACTATACCGATAACAGGTACAAGTGTGCCTATATACCACAGCCAACCCGTTGCCAGATACGGGGATCTCTTTGCTCTCAGGATAACTAATAAGGTGATGGCTATCAGCAGTAATGCTGATACCAAAACCTGCCAAGGTACCAACACGCCGGGATGAGGATAAAGAACAGCGAGATTACTCGGCCAGATCATCTTTCCAATGTAAGCGATATAGGAAACTAAGGCATTTCCGATACGAACACCCAGAGGAAGCATTTCAATAGATGAGATAGCTCCTCCTTTTTGTTGGGCGATGTATGTTACGACACTTGAAAGTATTGCAAGGACAAAAAGGGGAACTTTTTCCCAGAGTAAAGGATAGATCAATGACCATTTATATTCGGGAGCGGCCGGTTTCTTTACTTCCAATGTTTCCTTTATCGCCTGCTTCTTTTTAGATTTCTTTTTTTGTTTGTCAGAAGTCAGGTGCGTAGATTCTTCAGGCTGAACTTTGTGATCCGGTTTTATTTCCCCAAAACGCTGCAGGGGCCAGAAATCCAGAAGCAGCAGTACAAAAGGAAGGGTTACCAGCATGGGTTTTGCCATCAGGCCCAGGATAAAAAACAGAAGGACAAGAGAATATCTTCGAAATCCCCGATATTCCACATAATAGCTATACGCTCCCATGGTAAGCATCCAGAAGAAAGTGGAAAGAACATCCTTGCGCTCTGCTATCCAGGCAACAGACTCCACATGGAGGGGATGTATCGCAAACAGAGCGGCGACAAAGGCACTTGGCCAGAGTTTCTTCGTCATCCGGTGAAATATAAGAAAAAGGAGTATGGTGTTCATGATATGGACGAGAAGATTTACCAGGTGATAAGCGGAGGGGTTAAGACCAAAAATTTGATAGTCAAGCATCAATGACAGCCAGGTTAGCGGATGCCAATTGCCGCTTTTTTCCACTAATTCAGAAGAAAAGGCTTGTCCTATACTGTTCCAATTCAGACCTGATTGTACGTAAGAATTTTCATACACGTAGTTAGTGTCATCAAACGTGATAAAGCCGCAGTCCTTGAGGGACCAAAAGGTGATAACCGTGAGTATCGCCAGAGCCAGGCAAATCAAGACCGGAATCAAAATCTTATGTTTGGTTGCTTTTGAGTTTAACATTCCTTGTGAAGTTGGCATTATTTCTTCGTCCTCCGTTTAATCCAAATTCCAAAACTTTTCAGAAATATTTACCATACATTAAGCTAGAGTCCAGCCATTATTTGATTCTTTCCGAGTGAAAGATTTCATATTCATTAAGAGTTACTTTTTGTGGATTTCAGGAAGAAAGAAATTTTGCGATTAAGACTCCTTCATCCAATCTTTCCCGCCCAGAATTCTTGCAACCAGAAGGCTTGCGACGTTGTCGCCGACAGCGTTTACCATCGTCGCGGGAGCGTCAACCAGAGTGCCGATTACCGTGATCAATGGAAATGCTTCAGGCGGAAAGCCGTAAAGAGAGATAATAAGCAGTTCGCCAATCGTGCCGCCGCCCGGTATGCCGCTTACGACCATTCCAGTCAGCATGCCGATTCCGATTGCAGTCAGGATAGTGCCGGTACCGGAAAAATCCATGTGGAAAACGCCGAAAAGAAAAGCTATTTTTAATACGGCGGCCAGGCAGGATCCCTCCATGTGTAGTGTCGCGCCAACGGGAATGACAATCTCACTGATTTCCCGAGGCACGCCCATTTTATCAGCGGCGTCGAGGTTGGATGGTATTGTAACCATGCTGCTTCCCGTCGCCAGGGCGGTAACGGATGGAGGGATGATGTATTTCCAGAATGCCTTCACGCCCGGACCTTTTGCCGCGATATATACATAAAGTGTAAAGGCGACAAAAAAGTATAAGATGGCAAGAGGGAAATACAGGATGATAACCCTGGCATAGGAACCGAGCAGTTCAGTGCCAAAAGATCCTGTAATGTACGCGAAATACGCGCATAAACCGATCGGCGCATAGAGCATGATATAGCCGATAACCTTCATCATAACTTCAGTTCCCGCTCTCAGGAAATCAGCAAAAGCCTTTCCTCTTTTGCCCGCTGAGGAAGCGCCCAGACCTACGAGAATAGAAAAAATAATCAGCGCCAGCATATTATTCTTGTTCATGATGTCGCGGAAGTCCGATACGGTCAGCGCCTTCGCAATTTGTTCGGCGGCATTGAAATGCTCGATCTTCAGGTATGAACCTAAGTTGATATTTATGCCCAGCGCGGGAGGATATATCTTTACGCCGATCATCATGACGCAGGCGGCAATAAAACCTGCGATAGTAAAGACGACGATCATGGCTGTCAATATTTTACGCAAACGCTTCATGTCGGACATTCCGGCGACGGCCGATGAAATGGAGAAAAAGACAAGAGGGATGACGATTGTAAAAAGAAGATTGAGAAATATATCTCCGAGCGGTTTGAGCATGGCGGCATCTTTCTTGAAAATGATTCCAAGAACAGAGCCGATAATGATGGATATAATCAAAATGAATGAGAAGCCGTAGGATTTTAAGAAAGCCGGTAATTTAATTTTCATAGTTTCACTCTATTGGGAAATCGAAATAAGTGTCGGGATAAGGTTCGTTCTTCAGAGTAAAATGCCACCACTCCATATCATAATTTTTAAAGCCGTGCTTTTCCATCAGCGATTTGAGAAGAAGCCTGTTGATTTTTTGCTGATGGCTTATATTTGAATTTGCCGTGTGCGAGAGTTCGTGAAAACAATCAAAGCCGGTTCCCATATCGATGCTGTTATCCGCAAAGCGTTTTGCAGCGGGAAGATAGCATTCGTGAAGTTCTTGTCCCGGTGTATATTGCGGCTGTACAGGAACAGGCAGGGGGACAATGGTCAGATCAAGCGTGCTGCCGCGGCTGTGGCCGGACTTGTCGGCAATGTAGCCGTCCTTGAATAAATTACGCTTATCTACGGTAGGATAGAACTCTTTCATTGTTTTGGTATTTTCAATTTCAGTTGCCCAGCGGGCAAAATGATTAACAGCTCTTTGAGGCCTGTAGCAATCATAAATCTTCAGTGACAGGGAAAACGGTTCCATATCATTCTGAACTTTGGAAAGCGCTTCGGCTGCTTCTTTGGTTAAAAAACATTTAGGCGCCAGGTAGCCATCAACCCTTTCTCCAACAAAATTGTGCACGCTGTAATAACGAATATCCAGAACAATCTCCGGAATTACTTTTTGTATATCTACAAATCCATCCGGTATTTTATCAGCATCGGCGGCATGAGCAATTTGAGGGAAACATAAACAGGTAAAGATCAACAGTATGAGTACAATTTTTGATTTCATGATAATACCCTCCGTCTAATTTCTGATGCCTGTAATAATAATCGGTGATGCCGCCGGATCAAGCCAGTCAAGAATTTTAAGAATGTTTTCTTCGGACATTGCCACACAACCTGCTGTAGGCACATTTTCTCCCTTCCAGATATGCATAAAAATAGCGCTGCCATTTCCTTTGATAACCGGATTGGTATTATATTCTATGATAATTCCGTATTTGTAAAGGTTGTCGTCACGTTTCATTATTTCGTACGAAGCCGCGCCGGATTCCTGTTTTTTTGTCCAGTGATTATAATCGTCAGCGTTGGGATAATCAACCCATATGTCATCGGCTAATGCCTGGCGGTAAGGCATTTTTGTTCCTATTGTCGCATCATAGCCAAAAGTCATTTTGAGGGAATAGATGCCGGAAGGTGTTTTGCCATCGCCTTCTCTTTTTTCTCCGGGGGGTGCAAACCCCTTTCCCCCGATCACGATGTTGAAGGGTTCCAATGCCATTTGCCAGGTATCTTCGCGCTTCTCCATCGCGTAAAGTGTTGTTCTGGTTAAGAAAAATGAACTATCATCCACTGCTAAAAGAATTTGAGTAGATTTATCAATCTGATTTATTTGTGATTTTAAAAACGCCGAGGTATCGAATTTATGTGCCGCAGGGGAAAGGAAGCATGCCGTCACTGATAAAAGTATCAGCATCATGAAAAATAACCGGATAAAACTGTAATATTTCTTTATCTGCATAAAATTATTCAATTCTTTTTATCTTTCAGGTAAAGACAATATGGCATTAATATAAAAAATTCAAGCAATAACGCTAAATCAAGTTGTTCTTGACTTTAATTCATTTTTTATGGTAGTTAAGCAACCTAAAATTAAAAAACTTGCTAATCTTAATTTAAATCTCAAGGGAAAGAATAAATGTCTGATCATTTCACATTGATGATTATTCCTAACAGAAAGAGCGGAGTTAAAAAAATATCTGTTCCAAAAACTTTTATTCGAAATATTATTATTGCTTCCGTTGTGGTCACTCTTGTAACCCTTTATGTTATTTACGATTATGCCAGTATTAAAAGAGACAGAGCTGAACTGGCAAGGCTAAGAGCACAAACTAAAGAACAATCTGAACAATTTAAAGATTTGGCTATGAGGATAGATGAGTTCGCGAGCCGTATGGAAGAGCTCAGACAAACTGATAAAAAAATCAGAGTATTAGCATATGAAACAAGCAAGGATAAAAAACTGCCGCTGGGTATTGGCGGTTCTGATCATGAAACAAGAATCAAGGATTTATTAAATCAGGATCATGATAAATTAATAACGGGCATGCATAAGGGAATTGAAAAGCTTAATGAGGATGCTAAAGACAGGGAAAAGAGCTTTGACGAATTACTGGCTTTCTTACATGAACAAAAATCAATTCTTGCTTCCACACCTTCTATATGGCCGGTAACAGGCTGGATAACGTCGGAATTTGGCATAAGGCAATCACCTTTCAGTTCAGGGCTTGAATTTCATAAAGGGTTAGATATATCTACCCGATTCGGTAAAGAAGTCGTTGCGCCGGCCGACGGGCTTGTCGTTACGAGTGCTTTTGATCCCTCGGATGGCAATTATATAAAAATAGACCATGGTCATGGCCTGGCTACCGGGTTTGCACATTTATCGAGGATGGCTGTGAAACAAGGAGTTAGAGTTAAAAAGGGTCAGATAATAGGTTATGTCGGTGATACCGGGCGCAGCACAGGTTCGCATCTCCACTATGCCGTTTTTGTAAATAATATTCCTGTTAATCCCAAAAGATATTTGAATTAAATGATTGGGAATGAAAAGCAAAGTTACTGAATAAAAATTAAAATCAGTATTCTTTGTGAAAAAGATCTACGTTGGAGATTGGGGTTTTATTATTCATAAAATCAATTTATTTAAATTCACCGGTTAGTTCGCCGGTTTTTTTTTAAAAGGTAATCCATGCTGGAAAGTATACTGAAAAAGATTGTAGGAACAAAAAATGATCGGGAGTTAAAACGATTATCGTTGCTTTTAAATGAAGTCAATAATTTTGAACCAGCGATGATGTCTTTAACGGATGAAGAATTACAGGTGAAAACTCCATATTTTAAAGAAAGGTTGAAAAACGGCTTTTCTGTAGATGATATTCTAACCGAAGCTTTTGCCGTAGTACGGGAAGTTTCGCGTCGGACTTTGTTGATGAGACCCTTTGATGTTCAGGTAATCGGCGGAATAGTTTTGCATGAAGGCAAGATTGCTGAAATGAAAACGGGCGAAGGAAAAACACTGGCTGCGACAATGCCTCTCTATCTTAATGCGCTGGAAGAAAAAGGATGCCATGTCGTAACCGTGAATGATTATCTGGCCGGAAGAGATTCGGAATGGATGGGGCCGATCTATAAATTCTTAGGTTTAAGTGTTGGTGTTGTTATTCATGGTATGGATGATGATGAACGCAGAGAGGCATACCATGCCGATATCACCTATGGAACTAATAATGAATTCGGGTTCGATTATCTCCGTGACAATATGAAATTTACTCTGGATGATTACGTTCAGCGCGATTTCCATTATGCTATTGTTGACGAAGTTGACAGTATTTTAATTGATGAAGCCAGGACTCCGCTTATTATTTCCGGCCCATCCGAAGAATCAACGGATAAATACTATAAAATAAATCAAATAATTCCCAGATTAAAAAGGGATGTCGATTATTCAATAGACGAAAAAAGCCGCACGGTAGTTCTTACGGAAGAAGGGGTCGCGCATGTAGAGGGATATTTAAATGTTCAGAATCTTTACGAACCGCGCAACATTGAAATCGTTCATCATGTCAATCAGGCTCTCCGTGCTCATACCTTGTTTAAAAGAGATGTGGATTATCTGGTGAAAGAAGGAGAAGTTATAATTGTTGATGAATTCACGGGCAGAGTAATGCCCGGCAGGCGTTACAGTGATGGCCTGCATCAGGCCCTTGAAGCAAAAGAAAAAGTAAAAATTGAAAGAGAAAATCAAACTCTGGCTTCAATTACATTTCAAAATTATTTCAGGATGTACAAAAAGCTGGCCGGTATGACGGGAACCGCCGATACGGAAGCGTCTGAATTCAAGAAAATTTATAATCTGGATGTATTAGTTATTCCAACCAACATGCCGATGATACGCGAAGACCGCAATGATTTAATCTATAAAACAGAGAAGGAAAAATTCAACGCTGTCATTAAAGACGTTAAATCTTTAAACCAGAAAAAACGGCCGGTTTTGATTGGAACTATTTCTATCGAGAAGTCGGAACTCCTGAGCAAATATTTAACTCGTGCCGGCGTGAAGCATCATGTCCTGAATGCGAAAAATCATGAAAGAGAAGCGGAGATAGTTGCTCAGGCCGGTCAGCCGGGCATGGTTACAATATCCACAAATATGGCTGGCCGCGGCACTGATATTAAGTTGGGAGAAGGTGTGGCGGAACTGGGAGGCCTGCATATTTTAGGCACCGAACGTCATGAAAGCCGCCGCATCGACAATCAATTAAGAGGACGATCCGGCCGGCAGGGAGATCAAGGTTCTTCCCACTTTTATCTTTCTTTAGAAGATGATCTGTTGCGAATATTCGGCGCCGAGAGAATATCCGGGATTATGGACAAAATAGGGATAGAAGAAGATCAGCCCATTGAACACAAATATATTTCCCGCGCTATAGAAAATGCCCAGAAACGTGTTGAAGGACAAAACTTTGATATCCGTAAACATCTGCTTGATTACGATGACGTAATGAACAGGCAGCGTAAAGTGATTTATGAGCAACGTAAAAAAGTATTGCGTGGTGATAGGTTATGGACAGATATTGAAGAAATGGTTGATGAAATTGTTGACGATCTTTTGTCTGAGTTTGTTAATGAAAAAGCGCATAAAGAGGAGTGGAACCTCAAAGGGCTTGACGATGCTTTATTTAAGCAGTTCAATTTAAAACTTGATTTAAATAATCCGGATAAAAAAATTCCGGATCAGTTGTCCATTCGTGAGTTCATCATTCAAAGTGTTCAGAAACTTCTGCATGACAAGGAAAATGAATTTGGCAAAGAACTCATGGATTACTTGATAAAAGTGATTATGTTGCAGGCAATAGATACTCAGTGGAAAGAACATTTGCTGGCAATGGATCATTTAAGAGAAGGTATCGGTTTGCGCGGCTATGCCCAGAAAGATCCTGTGCGGGAATATCAGCGTGAAGGATATGAAATGTTTATGGAAATGATTTCCCGCATTAAGATGGATGTGTTGGAAAAGCTATGTTTGATTAGAATACAAAGAGAGGAAGAAGTAGAAGAAATACGGCAGAAACAAAAACAGGATTACATCATGAGCCGTGGAGAAGATGTTCCGGCAGCGAAAACAATTAAGCATGAGGGCGCCAAGACCGGACGGAATGATCCTTGCCCCTGTGGAAGCGGCAAGAAATATAAGAAGTGTTGCGGTGCTTAAGTTATTGTAGAAGGAGTTGGTTTCAATGGTTAAAAACAAAACAAAATATAGCGTACCTGGTTTTTTGGCCAATGGAATTTCCGTCGGAATTAAAAAGCATGATCAAAAAGACCTTGGCTTAATTTATTCGACTGTGCCCGCGAAAGTATCGGCTGTATTCACAAAAAATACCTTTAAAGCGCCGTCATTATTAATTAATGAGGAACGCGTTAAAAAAGGGCTGGCTCAGGCAATAATCACCAACAGCGGTTGCGCCAATGCAGCAACGGGAAAAGAAGGTTACAGGGACGCGTTAGTAATTTCAGATGTTTTGTCCAAACAATTGAATATAAGGGATGAACTTGTATTGATGGGTTCGACGGGGGTTATTGGAAAGAGGCTTCCCGTAAAAAAGATAGAAAGCGGCATAGGCAAACTGGTCAAGGGATTAAATGACGCAGGCATTGAAGACGCGGAAACTGCGATGATGACGACAGATAAATATCCCAAGATTGCTATACGTAAAGGAGTAGTCGGGGCAAAGGATATTACAATTTGCGGCATAGCCAAAGGAGCCGGCATGATTGAACCCAATATGGCCACTCTGTTGACTTATATAATGACTGACGCTTTAATTGATTACAAAGCTCTTAACACGGTTTTCCATCAGGCGATTAATTCCACCTTCAATTCCATCAGCGTTGACGGCTGTATGAGCACAAATGATATGGCAATTATTTTAGCCAATGGTTTGGCCGGCAACAACCCGCTGGAAAAGGTGCAAGCCCGCCTGCAGCATTTTCGTGAAATGTTGACGGATGTTTTAATGGAACTTTGCCAGGCAGTTGTTAAGGATGGCGAAGGGGCTACAAAATTTGTTTCCATAACGGTAAATGGCGCCAAATCGAAATCGGATGCACGGTGCGCCGCTTATTCTATTGCTAACTCTAATTTAGTAAAAACCGCATTTTTCGGAGAGGACCCTAATTGGGGAAGAATAATTGCCGCGCTCGGCGCGTCCGGAATAACGATGGAAAAAGAAAAAATCAGCTTATCTATAGGAGATATATTGATATTTTCCCAAAATTCACCACTTGATTTTAATGTAAATAAATTGAAAGAAATATTTCAGAGGGATCGAATTGAGGTGAAGGTTGACTTGGGAGGGGGAGATAAATCGTATTATGTCTATAGTTCGGACCTTTCTTATGATTATGTAAAAATAAACTCCGAATATTCAACTTAAACGATAGATAAAATATATTAAATTACAGTTATTTAAACTTGCTTATTTAGTTTGTTTATGTTAATTGCCGCCAAATAAATTTCACACATTCTTGGATTACCGGCAGGTTGCTTAAATTTTAAGTTTGCCGTGTAAGTTGAAGAGGATGGAGGAAAAAACAAACAAGGAGAAAAAAATGTCAGCAATTTCAATGAAACTTTTACTGGAAGCGGGTGTCCATTTCGGGCATCAGACAAACAAATGGAATCCCAAGATGAAGCCGTATATTTTTGGGGCGAGAAACAATATATACATTATTGACTTACAGCAAACAGTCGGTCTGTTTCAGGCGGCGTACAACTTCGTTATCGATACTGTAAGCCAGGGCAAAGAGGTTCTTTTTGTCGGAACAAAAAAGCAATCACAGGAAGCCATTAAAGAAGAAGCCATGCGTTGCGGCATGCCTTATGTTAATCAGCGCTGGCTCGGCGGTATGTTGACTAATTTCATTACCATTAAAAAAAGCATAGACCGTTTAAACACTTTGACGGATATGTTTAGTGATGATTCCATTAATGCTTTTCCGAAAAAAGAAATAACCAAAATGCAAAAAGAAAAGGAAAAACTGGAAAATGTTTTAGGCGGAATCAGAAATATGAAGTCTGCGCCGGCGGCGGTGTTTATTGTTGATCCCAGCAGAGAACATATAACAGTTAATGAAGCGAAAAAATTAAGGATTCCCATAGCGGCTATCGTTGATACGAATTGTAATCCTGACAATATTGATTATGTTATTCCGGGAAATGATGACGCCATCAGAGCCATTAAATTATTCACGTCTAAATTTGCTGATGCGGTTTTGGAAGGGAAAAAACGTTTTGAAGAAAAAATGACGGCAGAATCAAATAAAGAAACAGAGCCGGTTATGGAAGTAAAGCCGGTGGAAGCGGATATTCCGGAAAGTGTAGAAAGGGATAACAGTATTGAAAAGTCGGAATAAAGCATGAAAATCATTTAAACAGCTTTTACGCTATTTTGGATTTATTAAAGTATTAAGGGAGGAAAATTAAATTGGAAATATCTTCAGCAATGGTTAAAGGATTGAGAATAAAAACCGGTGCGGGCATGATGGATTGCAAAGAAGCGCTTGCAGCGGTAGATGGTGATTTTGAAAAAGCGATTGATTTCTTAAGGAAGAAAGGACTCTCCGCGGCAACAAAGAGATCGTCCAAAGCTGCTAAAGACGGTACTGTAGCTTCATACATTCATATGGGCGGTAAAATAGGCGTAATGGTCGAAATAAATTGTGAAACTGATTTTGTCGCTAAAACGGCCGATTTCCAGACAATGGCCAGAGATATTGCCATGCACATTGCCGCATCTAATCCGTTGTATGTGCGTCCGGATGAGATTCCGGAAGTTGCGATGGAAAGAGAGAAGGAAATTTACCGCAGTCAATTACGCGAAGAAAAGAAACCGGAAAAAATTTGGGATAAGATTATCGAAGGAAAACTTAAAAAATATTACGAGGATGTTTGCCTGACTGAACAGAAATTTGTCAAGAATCAGGATATCACCGTCGGAACTCTGATCAACACGATGATTGCAAAAACAGGAGAAAATATCGTGATCCGTCGTTTTGCCCGCTTCCAGCTTGGCGAGGAAATAAAGCAATAATGATTGTAAAGCAAAAAGTTGCTTATAAAAGAATTCTTTTAAAGATCAGCGGTGAAGCGCTTTTGGGAAAACAATCCGCCGGTGTTGATCCGAATGTGGCAAATTATATAGCTGGTGAAATAAAGTCTCTGTCCGAATTTCATATCCAATTGGGAATTGTTATCGGTGGGGGCAATATTTTTCGCGGCATAGAGGCCAGCGCCAAAGGAATGGATCGGACAACCGCAGATTATATGGGAATGCTGGCAACGGTCATCAACAGTCTTGCTCTTCAAAGCGCACTGGAGGAACGAGGTCTGCCTACTCGTGTTCAGTCCTCTATTGAGATGAGAGAGATAGCCGAGCCGTTTATTCAGCGGCGGGCCGTTCGCCATCTGGAGAAGGGAAGAATTGTTATCTTTGCCGGTGGTACGGGAAATCCTTATTTCTCAACTGATACAGCGGCAGCGCTCAGAGCTGTGGAAATGAAAGCTGACGTAATCATGAAAGCAACCAAGGTGGATGGTGTTTTCAATGCTGATCCAATAAAAGACAAAACAGCAGTGATGTTTAATAAAATAAGTTATATTGATGTGTTAACAAAAAACCTTAAAGTAATGGATGCAACCGCGATATCACTTTGTCGTGATAATTTGTTACCAATTATTATTTTTAATTTGCAAAAGAAGGGGAATATTCGCAGAGCAATTTGTGGTCAAAAAATTGGTACTTATGTAGGAGAATGATATGAAAGAAGCTGTTTTTCAGAAGTTTAAAGAAGATATGGAAAAAACGATAGGCGGTTTAAGCAAATCTTTCAGCAGAGTAAGAACAGGCAGAGCGTCAATTTCTTTATTGGATGGAATCAAAGTTGATTATTACGATGTTCCTACCCCCATTGCGCAGGTGGCTAATATTTCTATTCCGGAAGGCCGTTTAATTCTTATTGTTCCCTGGGATGCTTCAATAATTGGCGCAATTGAGAAGGCTATCCAGAAGTCGGATTTGGGGATAACTCCATCAAACGACGGAAAAGCTGTGCGTCTTTCTATTCCTCAATTAACAGAAGAACGGCGCAAAGAAATTGCCAAGGTAGTAAAGAAGATGGCCGAAGAAGGAAAAATCAAGTTACGCAACGCACGTAGAGACGCCAACGAAGAACTAAAAAGTCTAAAGAAGAACAATAAAATATCTGAAGACGAACTTTTTACTGCTCAAGAAGAAGTTCAAAAACTAGTTGATCAATATATTGAAAAAACAGATAAAATACTGGTGGCAAAAGAAAAAGAAATAATGGAGGTTTAAACCGGATTTTACATAAATATAAAAATGGGGGGTCAGTGAACTCCCCATTTGTTTTTTGACTGACACCAATTTGCTATTGGGGCTGACTTTGTTGATATCATCACCGGCTTTCGCAACGTCAGGATACCGGAGTGTATTTCCGAAAGAGAACACAATATAAATAGATTACTTCCTTACCGATCGGCCATCCCATTATGGCGCGGTTCATATACGCCTGCACAAGCCTTCTTTTTTCCGCCCGGTTATCCTTATTAAAGGCGAAATGATATGTTTTCGGTCGGTGTATTTTGTTGATTAATAAACTTTTAACGATATTCTTCATAAGATTGCCTGTTGAAAAAAATTGCTTTGTCAATTAGAGTAAAATAAATTTGGAGATTATAAGTGATTAAAATTGACTTGAATAAATTGCCCCAACACATAGCCATAATTCCGGATGGTAATGGCCGTTGGGCGGAAAAACACGCGATCGGTAGAATCAGGGGGCATAAAAAAGGATCCCAGGCTGTAAGGACGGTAGTGCGCACATGTCGTGAAATCGGCATAAAATATCTTACTTTATTTGCATTTTCCGTAGAAAACTGGGAACGTCCGGCGAAAGAAGTTCAAGCTTTAATGTTATTACTCGAAGAATATTTAATCAAAGAAACAAAAGAATTGCAAAAACAGGAAATTAGATTAACAACCATTGGAGAAATAGATCGATTATATCCATCGGTGAAGGAAAAACTCCTGCAGGCAAAAGAAAGCACATTAAAAAATGATAAGATGATTTTAAATCTCGCTTTAAGTTATGGAGGCAGAGATGAAATTATCTCCTCTGTAAAGAAGATAATTAAAGATAATGAAGATGGTAAAATTGATATAAATAATATTAATAAAGAAACTTTTAACAGTTATTTATACACTTGCGGCATGCCGGATCCGGATTTGTTAATTCGTACCAGCGGCGAGTATCGCATCAGTAATTTTTTGCTCTGGCAGATGGCCTATACAGAATTATATTTTACAAAAGTTTTCTGGCCCGACTTTACAAAGGATGATCTTTTCAAAGCGATTGCCAGCTATCAGAAACGTGAAAGACGTTTTGGTCTAACCAGTGAACAGTTGATGGAAAAAAATTCTCGCTGCCAAACCATAAATATTTAAAATTGAAGGTTGGAATAAATGTCAAAGACAGGGAATTCATTTATTAAGAGATGGCTAACGGGTTTAATTGTGGTGCCTGTATTAATTGTAATTATTTTATTCTGTTCGGAAATAATTTTCGCGGCTGTGATTATTATAGTTACTCTGGGCGGAGTATGGGAATATAATAAAATGGTTTTCGGAAATGGTTTCATAATGGAAAAAATTGAAAGCATGATCTTTGCTATAGTGATTCCTTTGATTGTTTTATCTGGAAACAATCAGTATTTAACTGCCGTGCTGGCTTTTGCGGTATTGATTGTCTTTATTCTATTTATCCTGTCGATTAAAGAATCGAATTTCGATGCTTTATCCGTTGCCAAAGTAATCTTTGGCATAATGTACATACCTTTTCTTATATCGTATTTTATTGCATTGCGAATGATGGATAAAGGGTCATTGTGGATATTGTTTGTTTTGATTCTTGCTTTCATAGGGGATATATTCGCGCTGTATATCGGTAAATATTTCGGAAAACGAAAATTAGCCCCTTTTGTCAGTCCCGGTAAAACTGTGGAGGGTTTGGCAGGATTAGTCTTCGGAAGCACAGTGGCTTGTCTGATTTTCAGTTATTATTTTTTGCCGGAAATACCGCTTATTAAAATAGCAATTCTCGCTTTTGCGGGCAGTATCATCGGGCAACTGGGAGATATTTGTGAATCTGCCATTAAAAGAACTTACCACCTGAAGGATGCAAGTTCGATTATACCTGGTCATGGAGGGATCCTTGATCGTTTGGATTGCCTGCTTTTTATCGCTCCTTTTGTTTATTACTACCGAATATTTGTGATTAACTAAATGAAAAAAATATCAATTTTAGGTTCGACAGGTTCAATTGGATGCAGCGCGCTGAATGTTGTTGAGAAAAATCCGGAACGTTTTGACGTCGTGGCCCTCGCCGCCGGGGAAAATATCAAACTACTCAAAAAGCAGATAGAAAAATTTCATCCAAAACTGGTTGCCGTGGGCAGTAAAGATAACGCTCTAAAGCTTAGCGAAGCCCTGACCGCCAAAATCAAGGTTAAGATATTTTACGGTGAAGAAGGCTTAAAAGAGATTGCTTCATTTCCTTCAACCATAGTTATTTCAGCCATATCGGGATCTGCCGGATTAGTGCCGACGCTTGCGGCAATTGAAGCCGGCAATGATATCGCATTGGCCAATAAAGAAACAATGGTTATGGCCGGAGAAATTGTAACCAAAAGAGCGAATAAAAAGAGAGTGAGTATTATCCCTGTTGATAGCGAGCACAGCGCGATATTTCAGTGTCTGGAGGGAAACAGGCGCGAAAATTTGCGGCGGATAATTCTGACCGCTTCAGGAGGGCCATTCTTAAATTTTACGCCAAATCAATTGAAGAGGGTCAGTCTTGATCAAACATTGCGCCATCCCAACTGGAAGATGGGAAAGAAAATAACCATCGATTCAGCTTCCATGATGAATAAGGGGCTGGAAGTAATTGAAGCCAAGTGGTTGTTTAATGTGGATATCGGAGCTATAGATGTTTTAATTCACCCGCAAAGCATAGTTCACTCCATGGTTGAATTTATTGACGGCGCATATTTAGCGCAAATGGGTGTGCCGGATATGAAAATACCTATTGCTTATGCCTTGACTTATCCGGAAAGAATTATTAATGATCTTCCATCTCTAAATCTTATAAAAACAGGGAACCTGGAATTCTACAAACCGGATATAAAGAAATTCCCCTGTCTGGATATTGCTTATAGAGCAGGCATTTGCGGCGGCACGGCTCCTGTTGTTCTCAATGCCGCGGATGAAATTGCCGTATCCGCGTTCATGAATAAGAAGATTCGTTTTATTGATCTGCCGAAGATTATAGAAAAAGTTCTTACTCTTCATCGCGTTATGAACAATCCGTCATTGGATGATATTCTACAAGCCGATTTATGGGCCAGAAGAGAAACTGAAAAAATAATCGAAAGGATGATATCGTGATTACTTTAATTTCTTTTATAATTTTACTTAGCATTCTTATTTTTGTCCATGAATTTGGCCACTTTATAGCAGCCCGGATTGCTGGAGTAGGAGTTCTTAAGTTTTCTCTCGGTTTTGGACCAAAGATAATTGGCAAGAAAATAGGGGAGACGGAGTATGTACTTTCCTGGATTCCTTTAGGAGGGTTTGTCAAACTTCTGGGTGAATCGGGCAATGAAGAATTGCCGCCGGAAGATGAGAAAAGGTCGTTCTTTAAACAAGCGGTTTGGAAAAGAATGTTGATAGTTTTTGCCGGCCCTGTTTTTAACTTTTTGCTGGCCATTGTCATTTTTACAATTGTTTTTATATATGGATTGCCAAATTTAGCAGCTAACATAGGTGAAGTACAAAAAGATTCCGCCGCTTTTGAAGCGGGCATGATGCATGGAGATAAAATCATTACCCTTGATGGTCGTAAAATTATTTTATGGGAAGAGATAAAACCAATAATATCAGACAGCAAGGGCAGGGAAATTGAAGCGATTGTCGAGAGGGGTGCGGAAAAGAAGCATATTATAATCAAACCAAGATTGTCTAAAGCGAAAAATATTTGGGGTGAAGAAGAATCTACATATCTTATTGGAGTATCACCTGCCGGAAATACAATAATTGAAAGAAGAAATCCATGGGATGCATTCGTAGGATCTATATCGAAGACTTGGGATATCAGCAAACTGACGATTCTTGCCGTGGTAAAAATGTTAGAGGGGGTTATTTCACCAAAGACTTTGGGCGGTCCCATTTTTATCGCTCAGGCATCCGGAGCTATGGCCAAGGAAGGGATCATACCATTTGTTCTTTTTATGGCAGTTCTTTCTATTAATTTGGGTGTTATAAATTTATTCCCCATTCCCGTTCTTGATGGCGGACATATTTTATTTTACGTGATTGAAATCGTGACCCGAAGAGAGGTAAGCGTCAAATTCAAAGAAATGTCTCAACAAATAGGTTTCGTCATTTTATTGATGCTGATGCTTTTTGTGATTTTCATCGACGTTGAGCGATTGAACATTAAATTTGTAAATGACATAATAAAAATATTTAAGTGAACTATGTTGACTTTAGCTTTTGATACCTCTTCCAAAACTGCCGCGGTTGCTATATTGCGGGATAACGTTATTTTATATGATGCTGTCATAAATATTGATTTAAACCATTCGGAAGTGCTTCTTCCGGCGATTGAACAAGCCTGCCTGCAAACAAAAATAAAAATTTCCGAAATTGATTTGTTTGCCTTCACCATTGGTCCCGGATCATTTACAGGACTGCGTATTGGAGCCAGTACACTCAAAGGATTAATGCTCGCGACGGGAAAACCCGCCGTCGGGATTTCTTCTCTGGCGGCCCTTGCTTTGAATGCCGGAATTAGTTCAAAAATGATTTGTTCCGTAATGGATGCGGGGCGTGGGCAGGTTTATATTGCGTATTTCCGGTATAAAAAAAACGGCCTACCGGAACAAATCGGCATGGATGAAGTAATTGATCCGGAGAAAATTGCACATGATTCTTCACAAGAGATAATTTTTGTCGGTGACGGAGCCATCAAATATGCCGGTTCAATAAGTAACAACAAAGATAAAAAGATCAGTATCGCGTCGGAATTGCAGCAATATATCAGGGCTTCATCTGTGGCTATTCTAGGCATGGACAAATATAATCGCAACGAATTACTTGATGCCGAGACATTTGTACCTGTCTATCTTCGTTCAGTGGACGCACGTATAAAGAAATCTTTATTTCAGGATTGATACACCATCTCGCTTGTAATCACCACCTTGCAGGCGGTAATTACCGGTAAGGTAAAGTTACGATTTATTATGCGCTCCCCTTACGGGATGAGCTTCCGGTTTTCGGCTAACTTTATTGGCATCGTCGTCGGCTTCCTCAACGTATAAATACGGGAGTGTCCCCGAAGGGGACACAATATAAATAGATCATTTCCTTGCCGATGATCCGCGCCAGAATGACGTGGATCACAAATACGCCTGCCCAAGCCTCCTCCTTGCCGACGCGTTATCCTTTGACCGTGAGTGCAACCGAAAAGGAAGCACAATAAAATTGATTTGTACCGTGACGGGAATTGACGCCGGATCGGCGGCAACTTCAAATCGAAATGGTGTTAAGACGCTTTAACTTTGTTCAACAGTTCCCGGACTTTTTTATTGTTTGGATTTTGGGAAAGGACAAATTGAAGACGTTCGACAATATCTTCAATGTTTACAATATTAGGATTTGATAAGAATACTGAAAAATAAGCATTAGCTAAATTATAGTTGGTTTCTTCGTTTAAAGGGTTAATTTTAAGAGCTTTGCGATAAGCAGATATAGCTTGTATTACATTGTTAGTTATTTCATAAACAGAACCAAGATCGTTCAATGCATCAGTGTTTTCAGGATCAATTTTTAATACACTATGGAAACTTTTTGAGGCTTTAGCATAATCTCCATTTTGAAAATGAATTCTGCCTATATTGTGCAGAGCCTTCGTATGTTTTGGATTAATCTCAATAATCTTTTCATATTCTTCCTCCGCTTCATCATACATATCATGTCTATCATACAGAGTCGCCAGACAAAAACGAGGTTCGACATCCTGTGGAGCAATTTCGATAGCTCTTGTGTATTGTTCTAAAGCGTTGTGATAATCTCCTTGCAACTCCAATATATGGCCGATTTTGATAATAGCTTCGATATTGTAAGAATCTACTTCCAATGCTTTTTCGTAGCATTTTTTTGCAGAATCCAACATATCCATTCTTTCATAGATATATCCAAGATTTATAAATGTTTTGGGATTGTTTGGTTCCAGTTCTGTTATTATTTGAAAACATTCTAAAGCCTTGTCATAATCTCTATTATCCAGATGAAAAAGACCCAGTTTGACGTAATCATCGGAAGAATGAGTATCTTTTGCAATAGATTTATTACGACGAGCGATGATTAACTTTTTATTGTCTGAACGAGCATTAAACTGTTTTTCGGATGTTATCTTTTCCAACATCGTTTATACCTGATTTTCATAATGATGTCATGATTTTAATTTGTATTTTAGGTGCTGTTGAATTTCTTTAAAATAACATTTTTAACTTCAAACCAAATAGCAACCGGATCAGAAATTGATGCATGCATCATTTGCGGATTTCCTTTAAGGATTTGTGCTGACCAATATCCCGCCAGTTTATTTTTGTTTTCAGTGCTTGCCGATTGCGCTTGTTTTATAATATTAGCCGGAATAGTCAGTTTGATCTTCTGTTTGCCGATTAATACATCTTCGTAAACTTCTTCCTCCGCCTGTATTGGCTGCTCTTCCATTTCTGCTTGTTTTGTCTCAACAGGTCTGGATTCTCGTTGAGGAGGAACAGGCGCTACAGGAGGCTGGGGCATTACCGTTCTTGGCCCAACAGGTTTAGATTCTTCCTGTTGAGGAGGAATATTATTTGCAGAAGTTCTCGCAAGGGGTACACCCTGAATAGGGACATAATTTGTAGAAGGTTTTGCCAGTGGCACTGTTTCGGGTGGAACAGGTCTGATTTCCCGTTGAGGGGGAATAGGCGTTGCAGGAGGCTGCCCCGGCATATCGATTCCCTGTGGAACAGGTCTGGCCCACCGTTGAGGAGGAACAGGCGCTACGGAAGGTTGTTGGGGCATATCCATTTCCGGTGGAACAGGTCTGGCTTCTTCCCGTTGAGAAGGAATAGCTTCTGCAGGAGGTTGCTCCTGCATATTCATTTCCGGTGGAACAGGTCTGGCTTCTTCCCATTGAGAAGGAATAGCTTCTGCAGGAGGTTGCTCCTGCATATCCATTTCCGGTGGAGCAGGTCTGGCTTCTTCCCATTGAGGGGGAATAGGCACCGCAGATGGTTGCTCCTGCATATCCATTACCGGTGGAGCAGGTCTGGCTTCTTCCCGTTGAGGAGGAATAGGCCGTGCAGGAGGCTGCCCCGGCATATCCATTCCCGGTCGAACAGGTCTGGCTTCTTCCCGTTGAGGGGGAGTAGGCCGTGCAGGGGGCTGTCCCTGCATATCCATCCTTGGTCGAACAGATCTGACTTCTTCCCGTTGAGGAGGAATTGGCGTTGAAGGAACCTCTGTTTTGGGTGCCTCTTTCTTTGGAACTGAAACTCTGGGTGTTTTTTCAGTTTCCGGTTCTTCAATGCTTTCACCGGATGGCTCTGCCTCTGGACGGGTCTGCGGCTTGTGTTTTTTCAAAGAGGTTTTGCTTAATTTTTTAAAGCGATCGGCGATTTGCACAGCAACTTCACCGGATATAGATTCAAATTCGTTAGTTTCGCCTGCTTTAATACAAAGTTTGCATATCTTGTTAATCAGGCGGGGTACGCCGTGTTCGGAAAATTCCCAGATTACAGGAATGGCGTCATCGTCGAATATCTTTCTTTCAGTGCCGGCAATCTTAAGTCTTGCTTCAATATAAGTTTTAACAGCTTCCTCTGAGGGCAGTTTTTCCAAATGACCATAAGTGCCAATCCGTTGAAATAAATTAGCCCGTTTAGGATGTTCTAATGTCTGCGCAAATTCCATCTGGCCGACAAGAAGCAGGGTAAAAAGATTACGATCGTCATCCTGCATATTGGTTAAAAGTCGTAAATCATCTAAATTAGTGGGAGATAAGACATTGGCTTCATCAATAACAATTACAATTTTTTTGCCCTGGTCTGCTGTTTCAAAAAGAAGACGATTAAACTTTTCCTGCAAATCGACCTTATTTTTTATTTCACATTGCTTACCTGTTATCTGTCCGATAATTTCTTTTAACAGTTGTACGAAAGAAAGAGCGGGATTGGTAATTAAAGCGACTTTATATCTTTCCGGCTCCAATGAATCAATGATTACTCGCAGGGAAAGAGTTTTACCTAAACCTACTTCGCCAACAATGACAGTGAGACATTCATTGCCCTCTTTAATAGCATAAATTGTTTCAGCAATAACATTTTCCATGGATTCATGGCAGTCCACATACATTGAAGCATCAGGAACATTGTCGAAAGGTGGCTTAGTTAAATTCCAATAATCGCTATACATCTTTCTTCTCCTAATAAACCATTATAAAATATATAAAGTTTATCCTTCAGTATTAAATAATAAAACAAATTTAATGTTCATTGTTGAGTTGAGCAAATTGAGCATCATTACTCAAATATTCCAGTATATCTTCCAGTAAAAAACGTCTCATCCTTCCCAGTTTGTAACTATTAATCTTCTTCTCATGGACAAGTTTTTGCAAAAAGCTTCGGCTGACCTGAAGCATCTGACAAACTTGATTGGGAGCCAGCATTCTTAAAAGCAAAGAATCATTAAAACGAAAATTGATAGCAAGTTGTCCATCAGCATTAATTTTTATATCAAATGACGGATCATTTTTTGTTCCGCTCAACAATTCTTTTATATATTCTGATTGTTGCAAAAGCGTGGATTGTTCTTTTGTCATAATGATGGAAATAACAGAAGAGGAATTATCGATGAATTCTTCCACTATTTTCTTATCTGGAAATTCATTTTGGTTCTCGATGGCGACGCTGCTGACAAATTCTTCTGCCGTCTTTTTATCTGGAAATTCGCTTTGATTCTCCATGGCGAAGCTTCTTACAAATTCCTCTACCATTTTCTTATCTGGAGATTCGCTTTGATTCTGCATGTCGATGCTGTTGAGATATTCCTCTTCTATTTTTTTATCAGGGAATTCGACGCGATTATCTATGGAGATGCTGCTGACAACGGCTTTGGCAGGAATAGTATCAATCTTTTCCGGTTGTGGAAGCTTAACTTCCGGTTGGGCGTATTGTTGACGCCTTTTTACAATGCAGATCTTTTCCATAGTACTCCTGATAATCTTTGTTGAACAAAAACAATTATTGTTGGAGAAACTTGATAATAAAAAAGTCTTTCCAATAGAAACCTTATTTCAGCCATTAACGCAAGGCTGCAAAATTTGGTTTAAATATGTATGTATGTAGCTTATTTAGTAAGTAAAATCAAGATAATATTTTGCTCTGTAGACGTTAAAACCCCTTCTGTATGGGAGGGAAAGTTATTCGGAAATTTGCAGAAGGAAGTCCTTATACCCATTCGCTTTTAAAAATTAACTTTGTTGACATCGTGATCGGCCCTCCAGAATGTATGGAATATAAAAACGTCCCCGAATGGGATGCAATATAAATGAATCATTTCCTTACCAGGACATGGTACTGCTTAGGCGGCAAAGTCTCATGGAAAACGTATTATTTGATAAGAAGACTTTTTTCCCCAAGATGTATTGTGTAAAATATGGCCAAAAGACAAAGGAAAAGAGCAAGACCAAAAGAGCAGGTTATCCATGCCATCTGCATCAATGAAAGACTCTGTCCGCGCAATTGGGCCATAAAGATGTAATACACTGGTCCGGCTTCCAGAAATATAACCACGGCTATTAAACTGAAACTGAGAATCATGAAAAGCAACCCGCCAAAGCCGGTTACAACCTGCACCGGATTTTCCGATTTAAAATCCGCGTAGATAGCTCCCAGCCCGGTGGCCAGGCCAACCACAGCAGGAACGAGACAAAATATTGTTATGGTTGATAGAACCATCATGAAAGGAGAAACTTGCAGAAATAAGTTGGAAAAGATAACCAGAATTTCTGCCAAAATTATCAGAGGTATGTAATATAAAAAAAATTTAATCCAGAGGAATTTTTTTGTCGATACCGGCGCCGCCTGAACAATCCAGAAGGCTTCGCCTTCCATGCTTACTGCCGGGAAAACAAAACGGGCGGATATAGCCGAGAGCACGGAAGCGGCCAGTCCTATATTTAAGAAAGAAAATAAATTTTGCAGATAAACAGTTTTAATTGGTAAATTGTTCAGAGGTAAAACAGAAAAGTTGTAGAGATAAATTGTAACCAGTGCGGCCATCAAAAATAATTGCGGCCATTGTGACGAATCTCTGAAAAAAGTCCGGATTTCCTTGACGGCAAAAGCCTTCGATTCGCGCGGAAGAAAATTTAATGAACTTTCCCAATTAAAACCCTTATATTTCAGTGGAGCAAAAAGACGCCCGGGAGTTGTTTGTGATTTAGAAAAACCTGTAAAGTACGCGATCTTCGCGGTAATGTTATTGATAAAAATAAGCATGAAAGCAAAAGTTCCGGTAAGCGTTAAATTGAACAGGCATGTTTTTGTTTCGTTATCGAGGGCGGCTTTAATGGTATCGGTAATCCATGTTGTGGGCAGAAGCGGCGAGTTTGGTGTTTGCATGGAATTTAAATAAAGAACAACAGAAGCAAAACTGTCAGGATTAACTAATTGTTCCGGTCGCGTTAAACGCAAAATAAAAACAAGAATCATTACCATAATAACGCCCAGAAGAATAAGAATTGTTCTGATTCGTCCGGCGGGAAGTATTATAGCGCCAAATAAAACTAAAATGCCGCCAAGCGCTGAAGCGATGAGGCACATGAAAATCATCGCCGTTAAAAAAGTCACGTAATAAATGATGTTTGCTTTGTATATTAATCCATAAGATAAAAATATCGGAAGACTGAAGGCGACAATCATCCAGGAGCTGTCAAAGGCGCTGATAAGCCATTTTGAGAGAAAGATATCTTTTGAGGAAACCGGCAATGAATGCAGAAGCGGTAAATCATAGCTCAAATACAAATGAGAAAGGCAATTAATGATGTTGCTGAAAAGTAAAAGCGTAAAGAAGGTCATGATGATCATGGACAAAAGTTTTATGGCCAATATGTTTCCGAAATCCTGCACACTTTGAAAATATGACAATACACGATAAAAAATAATAAATGTGCCTATCCAGAAAATAATGCCAAGCGCGCTGTACATGAAAATGCGCGCCCAGTTATTTTTTTTATTACCCTGTCGTAAACTGTTGATGCCGGAAAGTATGCGCGGCCTTAATAAAGAAAAAATAGTATTCATATAAAAGTATTCTCTTTAATTATAGTCAGAAATACTTCTTCGAGCCTGGCCTCGCCGAGTTTCGCGATATGCTTTAATTCATCAAGGCTGCCTTGGGCCAACAGGGTTCCTTTGTGAATTAATCCTATTTTATGGCATAAATCCTCCGCTATGCTTAAAGTGTGCGTGGAAATAAAAATAGTCGTTTGATTGGCGGCCAGTTCTTTTAAAATATCCTTAACCATATGCACTGCCTCCGGATCAAGTCCGACCATTGGTTCATCAACGATCAATATCTTGGGATCATGTAATAAAGCGGAAGCTATGATCAGCCTTTGCTTCATGCCGTGAGAGTAAGCTTCAATCAGCTCATCAGCCCAGTTCCAGAGGGCGAATTGCACAAGGAGTTCTTTGGATTTTTGCTGAATTATTTCGCGCTTAACATCGTATAAATCAGCAGAAAAACGCATAAACTCCATCCCTGTGAGTTTCTCGTAAAGAAAAGGCCTGTCCGGAACAAAGCCGATCATTTTTTTTCCTTCGACGGGGTTTTTGGCCATATCAAATCCACCGATTATAACCGTACCGGAAGTGGGAGCAAGGATACCTCCCATCAGACGGATTGTTGTAGTTTTACCGGCTCCGTTGGGGCCGATAAAACCATAAATTTCGCCGCCGGCGACATCTAAACTGAGCTTGTTTACCGCCAGGGTAGTGCCGTAATCCTTGGTTAGTTCCTGTAGTTTGATCATTTTATCTGCTGTAATACCTCCAGTTTAATTTTACCTATGGCGCCAATTAAATTTAGTTGCTCTTTGCCATTGCCGCGGACAAGCATGATGTGGGTCACATCAGCCGGGAACTGATTGAAAACAGCGTCGGCAGTAATCCATTTATCCAGATAAAGAAGGCACCACTCGTGGTAATAAAAGCGGCCCCGCAGATAAACCAGTCCCGCTTCTATTTGCGCCGGTATTCCGGCAGCTCGCAGTAAAGAAACTGTAAGCACGGAGTGCTCTTTACAGGCGCCGGCTTTATTTTTTAGAACCTCCAGCGCGTTGGGCACGGACAACACCGGTTTTTTCTCAATATTGCGGTAAACCCAATCGACAATTTTTCTTGCTTTTTGCTCGTCAGAATCAGTTTGCTTGATAATATTATTCACTTGTCTCTTAATCTGCGGATCGTCGGATTGTATAAGCGCTGCAGGTTTTAAAAAGACGGCAATATCTCCTGGAAAATTATGATTTAACGTTGAAGATAATGGCAACTGCTCTCTGGTGATGGTTAGAATATTGTTGCGAAAACTTTGCCTTTCATCATTGAGAGATAAAGTATTGCCGGTACCGCTGATTTTGATTTTAATTTCGTGCAGCTTATCAGGTTCAGTAATTTCAACATTGGAAGGTATGGAGGAAATTTGCGTAAAATCGACGCTGGCTCCGGAAGCTATTCCTTCCATGGCTTTTTGCTGGTTAACCTTTTCCATAGAGATGCCAAGAATGCCTGTTTCCTTCACAATATCTCCTTCTTTATTCAGCCATGCGCAGTTTTTGGCACCCATGAAATCGGCGCAATATTTTTTTGTCAGGATTCGTTTCCCCATTATGGTAATAATTTCATCGGCATTTCTGGTAACTTTTATTGCGCGGATTGAAAGTGTTGAGGGATCGAAAATACTGAAACTGCGGGTTGAATCTTTTTCTAAATCATTGTGAAAAGCGGTTTCATAAATGTTACCGCTGATATGAGGAATATCTGTTAGCGGGATTTCGCTTTTTTGTTGCTTTTCAGGTGAACCGGTGAACAAAATCAGCTTATTTTTAATGACATGGCCGTTAGCATTAAAGTGAAAAATTCCGGAATTCAAATTAAAACTAAATGAAGAAAGTGTCATATCCGGGTTCAAATCGCCATCTGTCGAAATATTGAGTTCCTGAGTTACTCCCATTATATTTATTTGCATAAAAATAGTCTCAATAAAATGAAACTTTTCATTCGCATGAGTAAAAGTCCGGTGAATTAACCCGATCTTATTATTGTTTTGATATATATTCATCCATGTGTCTTGCGGCTGCTGTGATTTAGACATTGGTATAGTTGCGACTGCTTCCGTTTTTTTCTGAAAAAATTCAAGACGGATTAATAACAGCAAGAAAAAGGCAAGCGTGATTAAAATGCCCCAGACCATGTTCCATTTTATTTTTTGCATATTTTGCATAAGAAGATGAACCGAAGAAAATTCAGTAATTAAATCATTTTTTATTATACATAATACATGCGGTGTATGCAATAGCAAACAAATACTTATTCTGACTTTTTTTTGTATAAAAATTAAAGATTTATTGACAATCGCACTCAATTGATATATCAAAAAAAGTCATTTAATGCTTAAGCCGTATTTAGGAGACGGCTTGTATTTTTTACTGTTTCAATATCATGTAGAATGCGAATTTGTATTAAGAAAAGATAAATGCTTTATGAAACGTGATAATATTATTGCTAACGAAGGTTATCCTTTTATCGTTGTTTCCCTTGTCGTCACGGTTTTTATCGCTTTGTTAGGTGGGAACCGGTGGTTGATCATTCTATTTACTCTTCTGACATTTTTTATTATCTGGTTTTTCCGTAATCCGGAAAGATTTTTTCAAGACCAGGAAAAAGCCCTGATTTCTCCGGCCGATGGTAAAGTAATCAAAATTGAAAATGTCGAAGTGGATGGAACAATTTCCGGAAAATTTAAAAAAATAAGTATTTTTATGAATGTATTTAATGTCCACGTTAATCGTGCTCCCTATGCGGGGAAAATTGAAGCGATTAACTACCACGAAGGTAAATTTTTTTCTGCCAATTTAGATAAGGCTTCAAAAGAGAATGAACGCAATGAAGTTATGATTCGTACCGAAGATGGACGCACTATTTGGACGGTGCAGATTGCCGGTCTGGTCGCCCGGCGTATTGTTTGTTGGGTAAACCCGGGGGTGAACATTAAAAAAGGCGAACGATTTGGCTTGATTCGCTTTGGTTCGCGAGTAGATGTTTATTTGCCTGAAGATTCCGATATCTCAGTTAAGCTCAAAGACAAAGTTAAGGCTGGTCAGACAATTTTAGGACATTTATCATGAATATGGAAAATTCTCCTCAAAGGATGCGTATTAGAAAAGGAATCTATGTGTTGCCGAACTTATTCACTTCGGCCAGCTTATTTTGCGGATTCTATTCCATGATCGCTTCAATTAAAGAAAATTTTGTTCCCGCGGCTATAGCTATTCTTGTATCAGGTATATTTGATGGATTGGATGGCCGTGTTGCCCGTTGGACAAATACAACCAGTAAATTTGGTGCGGAATATGATTCTCTGGCCGATGTTATAGCGTTCGGTATGGCTCCATCACTTTTGGCATATAACTGGTCTTTGTCTATTTATGGGAAGTTGGGCTGGATAGTATCTTTTTTGTTTGTTCTTTGCGGCGCGTTAAGATTAGCCAGATACAACATCCAGATAGGTATAATCGAAAGCAAGGTATTTAATGGCCTGCCTATTCCCGCTGCGGCTGCGGTTGTGGCGATGACGGTCATATTTTTCGATTATTTCGGTGTAGAAGGAAAAATCTATAATATTCTAATCCTGGTTTCTGTCTTCATTTTATCTTTTCTGATGGTCAGCAGTGTCAAATATTACAGCTTTAAAGATTTGACACTTCTTAAGCGTAAACCTTTTACAATATTCTTCTGGTTAATCGTTTTACTGATTATAATTGTTCATTGGCCGGAAATAATGGGTTTCGTGATTATCACAGGTTACGCTATTTCGGGACCGGTTTGGTGGGTAATAAGAATTGACCGGCAAAAATGGCAGGAAGCCAAGAAAAAGAAAAATGATATGAATATGTAAAATAATTATAACAGGATTATGATTTTATTTTTTCGTGAAAAATTATGAGAATTATCGGAGGTAATGCCAAGGGAAGGAAGTTGCTTTTTCCTCCCGGATCGAAGGAACGGCCAACTTCGGATTTTTTACGAGAAGCTCTTTTTAATATATTAGGTCACCTGGAAGATAAAACATTTCTTGATCTTTTTGCCGGGTCGGGCAGTGTCGGTTTAGAAGCCGCCAGCCGGGGGGCGCAAGAAGTTTATTTTGTGGAGAAAAACAAAAACCTTGCTGCGATTATCAAGAAAAATATTCAAACATGCTGTTTAGATAAAAACTGCAGTATAATCGCTAAAGATGTTGAGTATGGTTTAGGCGATCTTCTTAAAAAAAAGTGTAAAGTTGATATTATATTTGCCGATCCGCCCTATAACCGGAATCTGGTCGGGACAGCGCTGAATCTCTTAAATAAATATCAAGTTTTCAAAGAAGATGCTGTGATTATAATTCAACATTCAATAAAGGAAAGTTTCAGCGGGACAGTGGGTAATAATATTTATCTGACGGATCAGAGAAAATATGGCGATAATGTCTTAACTTTTTTAAAGATGGAGAATGAATGATGCAGGATAATTTCGTTAAAAGAATTGCAATATACCCGGGATCATTTGATCCAATTACGAATGGTCATGTCGATATCATCAAAAGGGGTTTGAGAATGTTTGATGAAATCGTCATCCTTATCGCTTACAATCCCAACAAGGTTTATCTTTTTACAGTGGAAGAAAGAATGGAAATGATTCGCGAAATATTCAAGGATACTAAAAACGTCAGAGTGGATTGCTATTCAGGTCTGCTGGTTGATTATTTAAAAATTACCGGCGCCAACATAATATTGCGTGGAATGAGAGCTTTATCTGATTTTGAATATGAATTTCAAATGGCACTGATGAACCGTCGTCAAACAAAAGATCTCGAAACCGTGTTTCTTATGAGCGGATTCAAATGGTTTTATACGAGTTCCCAGTTAATAAAAGAAGTGGCAAGTCTGGGAGGAACGGTTAAAACTTTAGTGCCGGATAATGTTAATCAGAAATTAATGGAAAAATTTAATACGAATAATATTAAGGGGTAGCTCTTGCGATTATCATCGAAAAATTTAGCAATTACAGCTATAGCAAACGCTTTGTCTATTGATTTTTCGTTTGAGATTTGAAATTTATTCAATCGCGGGGACAGGTCTTCCGGCAGATCAATTGTGTCTGCAATGCTGGCGGGGCAATTGAGTTTAACCTTAGCGTCACTTCCTCGTCATTAAATAATATTTTAGTTGAAGATGAATTCAAATGTTGTAAATTCGTTAGAGAGTTGGCGTTTGTGGAAAATTTATCTTTTATCAGGAGAAGAAAAACAAAAAAGATAAATCTCGGTATTGTACCAATAGGTGGGGACTCTCCCATTGTTGTGCAATCGATGACAAATACGGATACGCGGGATGTGGAAGCCACTGTCGCGCAAATCAATGCGCTGGCCAGAGCCGGTTGTGAAGTCATCCGCATCGCTGTGCCTGATCAAGAAGCTGTGCAGGCGATTCCCGCCATAAAAAAGAAAATTAATATTCCCCTCGTTGCCGATATTCATTTCGATTACCGTCTTGCTATAAATGCCATGAAACAGGGAGTTGCGGGAATCAGAATTAATCCCGGCAATATCGCCCCGGATAAAATCCGCGAAATTGTCAAGGTGGCCAAAGAGCGGGAAACAGTGATTCGTATTGGTATTAATTCCGGCTCTCTGCAAAAAGATTTATTGTCGAAATATGGAGGCGCGACGGCTGATGCCCTTGTCGAGAGCGCGTTGCAAAACATAGAGGTGGTGGAAGATCAGGGCTTCGGCTTGATTAAATTATCGCTTAAATCATCGGATGTCCCTACTATGATCAGTGCTTATCGCGCTATTTCGGCAAAAACCGATTATCCTTTACACCTCGGAGTGACGGAAGCCGGATCACTGGTTAATGCCGCAATTAAATCCGCGCTGGGAATAGGCACTCTTCTTTATGAAGGCATCGGCGATACAATCAGGGTGTCTGTTACGGGCGATCCTGTTTCGGAAATTCCCATGGCATATGGAATTATGCGTGCGTTGCAAATCAGGAAGGTGGGACCCGAAATTGTTTCCTGCCCAACTTGCGGGCGTTGTGAAATTGATCTTTTAAGTGTAACCGGCAAAATAGAAAAGGCTCTTGCTGGTAAAAAGGATTATTTGAAAATTGCTCTGATGGGCTGTGTGGTTAACGGTCCAGGTGAAGCGGCGGATGCCGATATAGGTATTGCCGGAGGCAAGGGTCAGGGGATTCTTTTTAAAAAGGGAAAAGTTGTAAAAAAAGTTAACGAAAAAGACTTTGTGAAAGTTTTACTCAAAGAGATAAATATAATGATTGACGAAAGGAAAAAGATTTAATGCGTTATTCAGACATGTTCTTACCGACGGGACGGGAAGTTCCTTCCGATGCCGAAGTAATAAGTCACCAGTTAATGATCAGGGCCGGTATGATCAGAAAATTGACCAGCGGTATATATTCATACCTGCCTCTGGGTTATCGCGTTATCCGCAAGCTGGAACAAATTATCCGGGAAGAAATGGATAAAGCCGGAGCGCAGGAAGTTCATCTGTCAATGGTTCAGCCCGCGGAGCTCTGGGAAGAATCGGGACGATGGACGCATTACGGAAAGGAACTTTTGAGATTTCGTGATCGCCATGACCATGAATACTGTCTGGGGCCGACCCATGAAGAAGTAATAACCAGTTTGGTCCGTAATGAAATAAAAACCTATCGTCAGTTGCCCCGCAATCTTTATCAAATTCAGACAAAGTTTCGCGATGAAGTTCGTCCGCGCTTTGGCGTGATGCGCTGCCGGGAATTTGGAATGAAAGACGCTTACAGTTTTGATGTTGATGAAGAGGGCGCAGAGAAAAGTTATGAGAAGATGTTTGCCGCCTATAACAATATTTTCCGGCGTTGCGGTTTACAATTCCGTTCGGTGGAAGCTGATTCGGGCAGCATCGGCGGGAAATATTCGCACGAATTTATGGTCATGGCCGAATCCGGCGAAGACGCGATAGTGTTTTGTGAAAAATGTTCGTACGCGGCTAATCTGGAAAAAGCCGAAGTGGCGTGTCCGGAGAAAAAATTAATATTTGAAGAGGATTTTCTGCCTTTGGAAAATGTTTATACGCCGGATGTTCGTACCATTGAAGAAGTCAGCGCATTTTTAAAAGTGAATCCGCAGGATATTGTGAAAACATTGATTTTCAATGCCGATGGCAAACCTTACGCCGTGCTTATAGGCGGCGATCAGGAAGTCAACGAGATAAAAGTAAAAAATTATTTAGGCGCTTCCGAGTTGGAACTTGCCTCTGATGAAATGATTATGCAGGCGACGGGCGCGCCGCGTGGATTTGCCGGTCCAGTGAGTCTAAAAATACCCATACTTATTGATTATTCAGTAATTGATATGATCAATTTTGTCACCGGCGCCAATAAGGAGAATTATCATATAAAGAATGTGAACATCGGCAGGGATTTTAAAGTTGAAGCCTTTGCTGATTTTCGTGTTATCACGGATAAAGACAAATGCCCCCGCTGCGGCGGTGGCATAAAATTCGCGAGGGGTATCGAAGTAGGTCATGTTTTTAAACTGGGAACAAAGTACAGCAAAGCGATGAAGGCCGTATATCTTGATAAAGACGGTCAGGAAAAAATCATGATAATGGGCTGTTATGGAATTGGAATCGGCAGGACGGTTGCCGCCGGAATTGAACAGAATTACGATGAAAACGGAATTGTCTGGCCGATGCCCCTGGCACCATACCATGTGATTATAACGCCTGTGAATGTCAATGAAAAGAACATCATGGATGCCGCGGAGAATCTTTATCATTCGATGAAAGCCCTGGGTATTGATGTTATTTTCGATGATCGTGATGAACGCGCCGGCGTGAAATTTAAAGACGCGGAACTCATCGGCATACCGCTCCGAATTACCATAGGTCAGAAAAACCTTTCTCAGGGAAATGTTGAGCTGAAAATCAGAAAGACCGGCGAAAATACGATATACTCACTGCAGGAGATAGTACAAAAAATAAAACAAATTATTGAGCAGGAATTAAATCCTGATATACTATAGCCGTAAGTCGTCGAACAGGCTGGAGACTTAATGCTACGTATTAATGATATTATCGATAAAGCTCAAACTTATCTTCCGCCCGAAGACCTGGAAATGATTGAAAAGGCCTATATTTACTCGGCCTCAGTGCATCAGGGACAGGTACGATTATCGGGGGAACCGTATCTCACCCACCCGATGGAAGTAGCGGGAATCCTGACTGATATGAAAATGGATGCCGCGACAATTATCAGTGGATTACTGCATGACACAATCGAAGACACATTAACCACAGCCGAACAACTTGAAAGAGAGTTTGGCAAGGACGTGGCATTTCTGGTCGAAGGATTGACCAAACTCAGCCGTATTTCTTTCGGCTCTCAGGAAGAAAGACAATCTGAAAATTTTCGCAAAATGATTTTGGCCATGTCGGCCGATATCCGTATTTTACTGGTGCGCCTGGCTGACCGGATTCACAATATGAGGACTTTGCAGTATCATCAGAAGGAGAAAAGACTTTATATAGCCAGGGAGACTATAGATATATACGCCCCATTGGCCAATCGTCTCGGAATAAATTCGATGAGGATGGAATTGGAAGACTTGTCTTTTCAGTATATTGCTCCCGATGCTTATGAAGAATTATCCGCGCAAATCGCCAAATCAAATGAAGCCCGCAATCGTTATACCGAAGAAGTTAAGAGTATCATTTTCAAGGAACTGGAGAAATATTCCATTAAATGCAAAGTTGAAGGAAGGGCGAAACACCTTTACAGCATTTACAAAAAAATGCACGAACAGCACATAAAATTTGACGAAGTTTACGACATCATCGCGTTTCGCGTCATACTTGATTCCGATAAGGAAAAAACCTGCTATGAAGTATTGAGCATGGTGCATGCCCTCTGGAAGCCTGTTCCCGGAAGATTTAAGGATTACATCGCTATGCCTAAAGCCAATAACTATCAATCTTTACATACTACAGTTATCGGACCATACGGGGAAAGGGTGGAAATCCAGATCAGGACAAAAACAATGCATGAATGGGCCGAAAAGGGCATTGCCGCGCACTGGCGGTATAAAGAAGGCCGGGCTCATAGAGATGATGAAGAGAACCAGATAAAAAAACTCAGAGAAGTGCTGGAAATACAGCAGGACGTAAAAAATCCCAAGGAATTCATGTCCGATTTGAAATTGGCATTATTTCCGGAAGAAGTTTATGTTTTTACGCCTCATGGCGATGTTAAATCTTTTCCCAAAGGAGCCACACCCATTGATTTTGCGTACAGCATTCATACCGATGTCGGCAACCAGTGCATTGGCGCCAAGGTTAACAGAAGTATAGTTCCGCTCCGATATAAACTGCAAAATGGAGATCGCGTGGAAATAATAACTCAGGCGGGTCACCATCCCAGTAAGGACTGGTTGAAAAATGTCGTAACAACGAGAGCGATTTCCAAAATAAGAAACTGGATTAATTTAGAAGAAAAGAAAAGCAGCATGGCTTTAGGGCGCGATTTGCTGGAAAAAGAATTTAAAAGAAATAATTTAAAATTCAGCAATTATATTAAGTCGGAAGAAATTAAAAAGGTATTTGCCGGATGTTCCGTAACTTTGCTTGATGATTTAATTTCACAGGTAGGTCTTGGCCGGATTTCACCCAGGCGGGTTGTCAATTATTTTCTGCTAGGCGTTGATGCCGAAATGAATGAGCCGGTTAAAGAAAAAATAAAGAAGAAAAAGCAGGCATCTCCGTCAAGGGGCGTGTCACTTATCGGCATTGACGATATAGACGATATAATGGTTAATTTTGCCAAATGTTGCAATCCAATTCCCGGAGATGAAATATCGGGCTATATTTCCCGCGGACGCGGCGTTATAGTGCACACAAACAAATGTCCCTATATAAAAAAAATGGACGCTGAAAGAATCGTAAATGTCCAGTGGAGTTCCAGAGAAGATAATACTTATCCTGTACATATTAAAGTTATTTGTGAAGACATCAAGGGAATATTGACGGAAGTTAGTTCGATAATTTCATCCTTTGATGTCAATATCAGTTATGCTCAGGTAGAAACGATTAATATGATTGCCACCTGTAATTTTGTAATCGACATCAGCAGTTTACAGCAACTTAATCAAATCCTTTCAGCAATAAAACAGTTGAAATTTGTTAGATCAATCGAGCGTTTACATCATTTTTAAAATTTAGTAAGAATATAAATTGATTGTTGACAAACGAAGCGACTCTGCTATAAGCAAGCGCAACTTTAAGATTGGTGATAATTATGTTTAATAAGAAAAATATATTGTTAATGATTGGCATTTTTGTATGCTTTGTATTTTGCGCGGCTTGTGAGCTATCCGCGATGGAAAAAAAGCATATAATTCTTATTGATCCGGCGCACGGAGGGCAGGATCAAGGCATTAAATTGACGAATGATGTTTACGAAAAAGATATTACGCTGGCAATTGCCCAGTTCATAAAGAAAGAACTTTCTAGAGAAAGCAATCTGGAAGTTGTTTTAACCCGTGATTCAGATAAGACGGTTACTGAAGAAGACCGGAAAAAAAGTATCGGGAAAATTAAGCCGGACTTTTTTTTAAGTCTTCATGTTAATGGAGGATTCGGCAGGAATGCTTCCGGATTTGAGCTCTATTACCAGGGACTGAGTGATGATATCATTAAAGGAAAAAAGACAGCAAAAGACGATAAGTTGCAGGTGAAAAATAAATGTCAGAATGATTCTGTGGCTATGGCAAAAATTATTCAGGAAAACTTGAATACTTTGTTTCCGCGAAAGGGCAGGGGTTTGAGAAAAGCCGATTTGCCGGTAACTGATGGTTTGCTTGTACCGGCATTGGTTGTGGAAATGGGCTTTGCTACAAATTCCGAAGACAAAAGTAAATTGCTTAATTTAAAAACACAAACGGAGATTTCCAAATCTCTGGCAAAAAGCATCAAAACATTTTTTAGGTGATGAGTGATTAAAAGAAATTCAGGCAGAAAATTCAACGAACTAAGACCGATAAAGATCACAAATAATTACTTGATGAGTGATGCCGGTTCAGTTTTAGTGGAATTTGGCAACACTAAAGTAATTTGCGCGGCCTCGCTGGATAATAAGACGGCGCCTTTTTTAAGAAATACAGGGAAAGGCTGGCTGACGGCTGAATATTCTATGCTGCCCATGTCCACCCAAACGCGGACCGCACGGGAATCCGTTCGGGGACGATTGGGGGGCCGGACGCATGAAATTCAACGATTGATTGGCCGGTCTCTACGGACAGTGACGGATTTAACCGCTTTTGGTGAAAAAACAATTTATTTGGATTGCGATGTTATCCAGGCTGATGGAGGAACAAGAACGGCGTCAATAACCGGCGCGTTTATCGCGCTGGTTGATTTATTAAAAAAAATGCGACAGGATGGTATAGTAAAAGAAATTCCTGTAAGTGACTTTGTATCAGCGATCAGTGTAGGTATTATAGATAATCAGGTTTTACTCGACCTGGAATACGAAGAGGATTCCCGGGCGGACGTGGATATGAATTTTGTCATGACCGGTTCAGGACTGTTTATTGAAGTACAGGGCACCGCGGAGCGGGTTCCATTCAACAAAGAACAAATCGCGCAGATGACAGATATGGCCTCAGGCGGCATCCGGCAGATTATTGAACGGCAGAAAGAAATTGTGGGTGATCTGAGAGGATGAAAATTGTTTTCGCTTCCGGCAACGAAGGAAAAGTAAAAGAGATCAGAGAACTGCTTGAAGGAATGGGAATCCAATTAGTTTCTTTAAAAGATTACGTTCGCGTACCCGAAATTGTGGAAGACGGAAAAAGTTTTCTGGAAAACGCTTTAATAAAAGCGAAGATAATTTCCGCGTTTACCGGTGAAACCGTTTTGGCGGATGATTCCGGATTACAGGTGGATGCGTTAGGAGGAGAGCCGGGCATTTATTCTGCACGTTATGCCGGCCAAAAGGCAACGGACGACGACAATATAAATCTTCTTCTGGCTAAATTAAAAAGCGTTCCATGGGAAAAAAGGACGGCTTCTTTCTGTTGTGCTCTTGTATTATATAGCGCAGACGGCAGTTACGATAGTTTTGAATCAAAATGGAAAGGGCGGATTATCGATGAGCGCCGAGGCGATAACGGCTTTGGTTACGATCCTGTTTTTTTCGTGCCGGAACTAAAAATGACCGCTGCGGAATTACCGGCGGACATAAAAAATAAAGTGAGTCATCGGGGGCAGGCTTTTGCCCAGCTTAAAAAAGTCCTTGGTGAAAGATTAAAAAATTAGAAGTCGGGGCGTAGCGCAGCCTGGTAGCGCGCCTGCTTTGGGAGCAGGATGTCGAGTGTTCAAATCACTCCGCCCCGACCAATTTAAAATAGCTTATCTTAATAACGACACCTTATTAAGGTATTATTTTCATTGACATAAAAAACCAGTTACCTTATATTATATTTGCTTTCATATGTCCTGAAACAATGCTTTACTTTATCTAAGGAGCATTATGGCATATCCAATTCCCAGAAAAAAAACTATTTTTCTTGTTCGCCTGATGGTCATCATTACGTCGGCTTATTTTATTATTTTTTCGCCATCCGCCGGCAGAGAATTGGAAATCTATGCGTATATTTTTATCGCGTTTTATCTGATGACCAATCTGATTGTTGCCTACATTCCGGAAAAATATTTCTATGACGATAAGATTTTCTATGGGTTTATTTTATGCGACAGCATACTGTTGCCGGCCGGAATTTATTTTTCCGGATATGTCGGGTCGGAATTATACCTGATGTTTTTTTTCATTATCTCATTAACTACAATGAGTTCCAACTTTGGATACCTGGTGATAAACACTCTCTTCTTTTCCCTTATCTACTGCTGGCTGTTATATAAAAGGGATCTTTTAACAGGTCCGATGGCCGGAAGCTATCTGATTCAGATTCCGTTTATTGACATCATTGCATTGTTTTACGGATATCTCATAACGACCCGGTTAAAAGATAAAGACGAACGGATTAATGAAGTCAGGGAAAGATATGAGCAAATCGTTCAGGCCACGGATGTGTTGATGTGCATTGTTGATTATGACGGCAAGATTTTATTTGCCAATCAAAAACTTATCAGGTTTTATGGATTTCAGGATGAAAAAAGTCTTTTAGGTCTAACCATCCCGCAGATTTATAATGAAGATGAAATCGAATCCGAAAAATCGTTGAGCCATGTTAAGTCGGTATATGAAAATGATGCCATGGTGCAGTATGAATCCTATGATAAAAATCATGATATATGGTTTGCCAATACACTCAGTCCGATAAGAGATCCCTCAAGTCATGATGTTTTCGCGGTTTGCATTATTTCAAAAGACATCACTGACCGGATTGAAAGGGAGAAAAATTTAAAAGATACTGTTGAAATGTTACGAAAAACCAGGGATCAATTGATACAAAAGGATAAGATGGCCGCTCTCGGACGATTGGCATCCGGTATTGCGCATGAAATGAGGAATCCGCTGGAAATTATTAATATGGGAATGGATTATCTGGAAAGTAATCTTCCTGATGATAATCCTAACATCACTGAATCAATAGAAAGAATATTTAACGCGATTAACAGGGCCGAAAATATTATCAAAAACACTTTATCATTTTCAAGACAATCGGTAGGAGAAATAACGCAAATCCAAATATGTCAATTGCTTGATAACGTGTTGACGCTTGCAAAACAAACGATTCGGAAAAACAGCGTAAACGTACAACGTGAATATGAAAACGAATCGCTGGAAGTGGCCGGCGATTATAATATGATGGAGCAGGTATTTTTTAATCTTGTCAATAATGCGGTTGATTCCATGAAAAACGATAAAGAAAGGATATTGACGATTCGCGCCTATAAACAGTTAGTCTCTGAGGTAGGTTATAAAACCGGTTACCGTCGGGCTGATTATTTTAGCATTGGTGATGAAATGATTGTTGTGGAAATATCAGATACAGGAAAAGGAATTCCCGAGGAAATTCTGCCCAAAATATTTGAGCCATTTTTTACGACGAAGGCCAAAAATGAGGGAACGGGTCTTGGCCTTAGCATTGCCCATATGATAATGGATCGATTATATGGCACGATTGATGTCGAGAGCCGGGAAAACCAGGGAACAACTTTTTTTGTTAAACTTCAACCGAAAAGCAAGTTAATAAAAACAGAGGAGAGATGAGATGTCCGGAAATATCAAAGTGTTGGCTATTGATGATGAAGCTGATTTTTGTTATTTTGTCAAAAAAAATCTCATGCAGTCAGGGATGTTTGATGTAACTATCGCGACAAATGGCGCTGAAGGAATAAAAATGGCCGAAAGTGAAAAACCGGATATTATCCTGCTTGATCTGTTCATGCCCGATATGCCCGGCGAAGATGTTGCGGCTGCTTTAGGAGAAAAGGCCTCTACAGCTAAAATACCGATTCTTTTTGTCACAGCGCTTGCTACAAATGAAGATGTTATTGAAGGGGAGGAGAATAAAATTGGAAATAACTATATTCTGCCAAAACCGGTACGGACAAAAAAACTAATAGAAACAATTGTTAAAATTTTGGGAGAATATTAATCTTAATAAAATCAATGAAAGATAATAGTTCAAACAATACAAAAAAGGCTATTCTCGTTACCGGTGGAACCGGCTACATTGGGAGCCATGCTGTTATCGCACTTGCTGCCGCAGGCTATAATCCCATTATTGCAGATAACCTCACAAACAGCAAGGCCTCTGTTCTGGAACGTATTGCGGAAATCACCGGCAAGCGGCCGCCTTTCTATAAAATCAACATACAGGATAGCGCCGCCCTTGATGAGGTTTTTCAGGAACATCAAATCGCAGCCGTTATTCATTTCGCTGGCCTTAAGGCTGTGGGCGAATCAGTAGTTGATCCCCTGTGTTATTATGAGAATAATATTAATGGCGCCATCTCTCTTTGTTCTGTTATGTCGAAACGAAGTGTTAAACATCTCATCTTCAGCTCATCGGCTTCTATATATGGAGAACCGTCTATCATTCCTGTCAAAGAGGATTGTACTCCGGCTCCTACAAATCCTTATGCCCGTTCAAAACTGATCATTGAGCATATTCTTCAGGATATCCATATAGCCGACCCATCATGGCGAATTGCAATACTGCGCTATTTTAATCCCGTCGGCGCCCATGAAAGCGGTCTGGTTGGAGAAGATCCCCGGGGAGTTCCCAATAACCTCATGCCCTACATAAGTCAGGTTGCCGTGGGAAGCCGCAAGAAAATTAACATTTTTGGTAAGGACTATCCCACATCAGACGGCACAGGAGTGCGAGACTACATCCATGTTATGGATTTGGTTGAAGGTCATGTGGCCGCTCTGGCAAAGATGGAGAAGACTGATTTGTGGTCGTCATACAAAAAACCATTGGTTATAAATCTCGGTACCGGGCAGGGTTATACAGTTATGGAGATGCTCCGGGCCTTTGAAAAAGCATCGGGGAAAAAAATACCATATCATATTACCGGCCGCCGCCCCGGCGATATCGCGGCCTGCTATGCGGATCCTTCTTTGGCGCAAAAACTTCTGAAGTGGAAAGCCAAACGCAGTCTTGTGGATATGTGCAGCGATGCATGGCGTTGGCAATCCCGTAATCCGCAGGGTTATTCATAAGAAATACCCATGATAGAACTGTCACAAAGAGAATGAAAATTTTAGTGTGAACCTTCAGGTTCGCTTATTTTTTACGGATCTAAAGACAAGCCCTTTGCATCCAATAATAACATTAATCTAATGAACCGTTTTCAGAAGAAAATGGGGTAATAAAAATTCGTCTCTTCCCTGAACTTAAAAGGAGTTCCAGTCCATTACTTTGAAAACTCCGGCCGAACTCATTGGATAGCAAGCAGGGGCTCCACTTCATCGCGGATTTTTTGCAGGCTTTCTTCGGAGATGGCTTCAAAACGTAAAACGATTACCGGCTGAGTATTGGAGGAACGCACCAGCGCCCATCCATCCTTGAACGGAATGCGTATTCCGTCGATCTCAACAATGCCGGGCGTATTTTTAAAATGTTTTTTGATTCTTTTTACAATATCCGCTTTTTTATCATCCGGGCAATCGATTCTGATTTCCGGTGTGGCGTAAGTTTTCGGTACATCAGAAAACAGCGTGCTGATTTTCTTGCCGGTATGGGAAAGAATTTCCAATAATCTGAGCGCCGCGTAAATAGCGTCATCATAGCCGAAATAACGGTCGGCAAAGAAGAAATGCCCGCTCATTTCTCCGCCCAACACCGCTTTTTCTTCTTTCATTTTCGCCTTGATCAGCGAATGTCCGGCCTTCCACATTATAGCACGGCCTGAATGTTTTTTTATATCGTCAAATAAAACCTGGGAGCACTTCACTTCGCCGATTATTGTCGAATGGGGCTTCTTGCTGAGAATCTGGCGGGCAAAAAGCAGCAGCAGTTTGTCTCCCCAGAGTATTTCGCCTTTGTCGCTGATTACGCCAAGACGGTCGGCATCGCCGTCAAATGCAATTCCCAAATCCGCTTTTTTATGGGCGACTGATTTTATTAACCTGGTTAAATTTTCTTCCACTGTCGGATCGGGAAAATGATGAGGAAAATTTCCATCAGGTTTGCAATAAATGGGGATGACTTCGCAGCCATAACGTTTTAAAAGAGGAAGGGCGAAGAGCCCCCCGACTCCATTGCCTGCGTCAACAACAACTTTAATTTTTCTATTGATTTTAATATTGTTAAAAAGATAATTTTCATAATCCGTGGAGATGTCCTGGATGCTTGATGAAGCGCTGCCTTTGGAGTATTTGCCGCTTTTCATGATTTTTCTTAATTCCTGAATCTGCTGTCCGTAAATGGTGCTGTGGCCGATGCAAATTTTGAAACCATTGAATTCAGGCGGATTATGACTGCCTGTAATCATAACTCCTCCTCCGATGTGCAGATGGCGAATGGAGAAGTAAAGCATGGGAGTGGCGCAAAGACCGATATCAATTGTGTTAATGCCGGCGGAATTAAGACCTTTAATTAAAAAGTTGTGATATGCTTCAGAACTCAAACGGCAATCGCGCCCGATGGTCATGTTCTTTATTTTGTGCCGGATGGCATAGGTTCCTATAGTTCGGCCAAGGTTGAAAACAAATTCTCCATTTAGATCTTTGTCCACAACGCCTCTTATATCATATTCTCTAAATACGTTAGGATTAAACAATTGTAAAACTCCTTTTGCAATTTATGTTTTAAATTTCAGTGTTAATTCGTAAACACCGCTATCGGATTTTCTATTTATATCAAATCCGCCTTTTTCAAAGACATGGAGCATAGGCATGTTTTCAACGAGTACATCAGCGGTGAATCCCAGTAACCCCTGTCTTTTGGCAAGATAAGTTAGATATTGCAGCAATGCGAATCCTATGCCGGAATTCTGCTGGTCGTCACGAACGGCAAATGCCACCTCAGCGGTATGTGAGCCCTCATCAATTCCATACTGGCCAACGGCGGCAATAAATTGATTAGTCTGGTCTCCCATGACAACGACCAGCACAAGTTCTTTCGTATAATCAATTATTACAAAATTCTGTAGTCTTTCGTGCGGCATGTCTTTCCTAAAAGAGATAAAGCGTCTGTGGATGCTCCTGTCGGAAAGAGAGTAGAAGAAATCTTTTAAAAGTGGTTCATCGCTGATTTTGACCGGCCGGATAAAAAGTTGTAAGCCCGTCTTGGTCGTTGCGTATGTTTCTAGATCTGCAGGGTATTCACCCTGTTTACCGGGAATAAAGGCCTGGTCTTTAAAAATCAATCCGCGTTTTTTTGCTTCTTCAATCAACCATGGCCGGAATTTGGGATGAGCTATGGAAATTAATGCCATGGCTCTTTCTCTGATGTTCTTCCCGTGCAGGTAGACAATACCGTATTCCGTTACGACATAACGTACATCAGCACGATTGAGAGTGACTCCCGCCTGTTCTTTTAGAGCAGGAACAATGCGGGAAACAGTATCATTTAGAGAAGAAGATTTAAGCGCCAGGATAGTCTTACCGTTTCTGGAAAATAACGCTCCTCTCATAAAATCCTGATGTCCGCCGATACCGCTGTAAAAGACACTGCCTATTGATTCAGAAGTCGCTTGTCCGCTTAAGTCTATTTCCAGCGCACTGTTAATGGCGACCATATTATCTATTCGAGCCATAATCAGGGGATTATTCGTATAGTCAAGGGTCCGAAATGATATGGAAGGATTGTTATCGAGAAAATGATAAGTGGATTTGTTTCCCATGCTGAAAGAAGCAACAGTTCTTCCGTGGTCAATAGTTTTTCTGGAATTATCGATGACACCGGCTCTGATTAAATCCACCAGGCCGTCGCTTAAAAGTTCGGTATGCACTCCCAGATTTTTTTTATCGTACAAACTGGCCATAATGGCGTTGGGTAAACTGCCCCAGCCAACTTGAATCGTGTCGCCATCCTGAACCAGACGGGCCACATTTTTCCCGATGGTTTTAATAACGTCGCTTGTTTTCGAGCCTGATACCGATAAAAGCGGTTCATCGTAAGGGATAATAAAATCGACATCTTTAATATGAATGAAACCATCGCCGTGAATTCGCGGCATGTTTGGATTTATCTGTGCAATAACAATATTTGCCTTTTCTGTGGCGGCTTTTACTATATCCACACTGACACCAAGGCTCAAATAGTGATGTTCATCCGGCAGGGATGTTTGTATCAGCGCTACATCGATTCGGACAACGCCGCTGGATAACAGGGAAGGGACCCCAGAGAGGGAAATAGGCGTGTAGTCGGCCATTCCCGCATTGACGGAATCACGCGTGCTATTGCCGATGAAAAAGGAATTATGACGAAAATTAGCTTTATACTTGGCTTCGGTATACGGAGCAAGGCCTAATGAATATATATGAATAATTTCCGCATCAAAAAAAGCTTTGGGGTGGGATTCCACATAACGTATCAT
>JBEKMY010000009.1:0-68808 GCA_049523355.1 Smithella sp.
GCCCAGGCCGCGATAAAAAAACTGCATTCCTACGAAACGCCGGAAATAATTGCGGTTCCGATTGTTAAGGGCAGCAAAGAATATTTGAACTGGCTGGACGACGAAACAGAAAATAAATCTTAATAAATATTTTTAGTGCAATAATTGAATGTTTGTTTTAAATGAAGAAACTTTTACTTTAAGGAGACAATATGTCAGACAAGAACGAGTTGGAAAAGAAATGTATTGATACCATTCGCTTTTTGGCTGCCGACGCCATCGAAAAAGCCAAATCCGGCCATCCCGGCATGCCGCTGGGCGCCGCTGCCGCCGCTTTTACTCTGTGGACGAAGCACCTGAAACATAATCCCAAAAATCCGCACTGGCCGGATCGCGACCGCTTTGTTCTTTCCGCCGGTCACGCATCAATGCTTTTATACGCTCTTTTACATCTCACCGGCTACGATCTGACTCTCGATGATATTAAAAATTTCCGTCAATGGGGTAGCCGCACACCGGGACATTCCGAATACAAACACACGCCCGGCGTGGAAGTAACCACCGGACCTTTAGGTCAGGGTCTGGCTAACGCTGTCGGCATGGCTATTGCGGAAGCTCATCTGGCTGCATGCTTCAACCGGGAAGGCAATAATTTAGTTGATCATTTTACTTACGTTATGGCCGGAGACGGCGATATGATGGAAGGAGTGGTCCATGAGGCCTGCTCTCTGGCCGGTCATCTGCGTCTGGGTAAACTTATCGTTCTTTATGACGACAACAAGGTAACGCTTGCCGGTTCCGCAGCAATTTCGTCCACGGAAAATATCGAACAGCGTTTCAAGGCTTATGGCTGGCAAGTGCAAAAAGTTGCCGATGGGAACGATGTTTCAGCTATCGACCGGGCAATCAAAAAAGCCAAACACGAAACGGAGAAACCATCGCTCATTTGCGTACGAACGACTATAGGTTTCGGCGCGCCCGGCAAACAGGGAAGTTGCGACGCACACGGCTCTCCTCTGGGAACTGATGAATTGAAAAAGACAAAGGAAGCTCTCTGCTGGACGGCGGATTCATCTTTTTATATTCCCGAAGACGTTCAAAAATATTTCCGCAAGGCGCTCTCACGCGGGAAGAAATATGAAAACAAGTGGCAGGAAACTTTAAATATTTATAAACAGAAAGAATCTGCCCTGGCCGCGGAATTCGAGCGAATCACAGGCGGCGACCTGCCTCAAAACTGGGAATCAGCGCTTACTGAATTTCCCGCCGGTTCAAAAGATATAGCAACGCGCAAAGCAGGAGAAATAGTGATGCAGGCCATTGCGGCCAAAGTTCAAGAACTTGCCGGCGGCTCGGCTGACCTTAATCCTTCAACTTTCACATGGATCAAAGGTTTCGGTGATTTTCAAAGCCCTGGTTTTTCCGCGGAAGGTTTGCAAGGCGTGGTTGGCGGCCCATGGGGTTACGAAGGACGCAATATTCATTTCGGCGTGCGGGAACACGCGATGGGATCAATTGCAGTGGGACTTGCCCTGCACGGCGGAGTAATTCCCTATACTGCAACCTTCCTCACATTTGCCGATTACATGCGCCCGCCTATGCGTCTGGCCGCACTGATGGGACTGCGCGTTATTTTTATTTTCACGCATGATAGTATTGGCGTCGGAGAAGACGGCCCGACCCATCAACCCATTGAGCAGATTATGAATTTACGCCAAGTGCCGAATATGACGGTTATCCGTCCGGCAGACGCCAATGAAACATTAGAGGCCTGGCGGCTGGCCATAACTAACACCAGCGGCCCCACCACTCTTGTTTTAAGCCGTCAGAATCTGCCTGTGCTGGATCGGAGCGTATGCAGTGCCGCATCCGGTACGAAACGCGGCGGTTATATCCTTTGGGAATCAGCGCCCGATCCGGATTTGATTTTAATTGCCACAGGGTCGGAAGTCTCTATAATACTTTCAGCCGGCCGCGAGCTCGCCGCCAAAGGAATAAAAGTAAGAATCATTTCTCTGCCCTCATGGGAAATATTCGACAGCCAGCCAGAAGGGTATCGCAACTCGGTTTTACCACAGCAGGTAACCAAACGCATCGCTGTGGAAGCGGGTATCAAGCTTGGATGGGAACATTATATTGGCCTCTCAGGAAAAATTATCGGCATGGAAACATTCGGCGCTTCGGCGCCCGCTCCGGTACTTTATGAAAAATTCGGACTTACAGCGGGAAAAATTATTGAAGCCGCAAAAGAATTGCTAAATTTTTCTTAAACAGGAAAATAAATGGATAATACAAATATTTCCTTTTCGCTGGGAGAATACCGGAACACGGTTGCAGGCGCATTGGAAGCAATGCGCCGTGACAATATTATCCCCCGGATATGGGCAAAGGATCACACTGTATGGAAACCGGCGCCGGACGAAATTACTAACCGGCTGGGCTGGCTTGAGGCTCCGGCGGAAACATTAGGAAAAATAAGTTATATTCGCTCAACTCTCGAACCATTGATTAAAAATAGCATTAACGATGTTGTTTTGCTGGGAATGGGAGGTTCTTCTCTTGCCGCGGAAGTGTTCAGCAAAATCTTCGGAAGCCATACCGGTTATCCCAAATTACATATCGTTGACACAACTGATCCTGTTTTTATTTCCCAGGTTACCGGGCGCCTGAATCCGGAAAAAACTCTTTTTCTTGTTTCTTCCAAATCGGGAAAGACTCTGGAAATAACTTCACTCTTAAAATATTTTTATAACATCGTTTTCCGGAAATCGGGCAAGGATGCCGGAGGCCGGTTTATTTTTATAACTGATGAAGAAAGCCCGCTTATTAAGATCGCAGAAAATATTTCCGCGCATCATACCTTCTTGAGCAATACGAATATCGGCGGACGTTATTCAGCTCTTTCCTTTCCTGGTATCGTTCCGGCGGCCATTATCGGCGTTGATGCGGAGAAATTACTGCAAAGGGTAACGGATGTGTCGCAGGCGGAAAAACTCAACGCTGCCGGCGCGTCGCTGGGCGCTGCCCTGGGAGTGCTGGCCCTGGCTGGACGGGATAAACTGACTTTTATCATGCCGCCGCGATGGAAATCATTCGGCGATTGGCTTGAACAACTGATTGCCGAAAGCACCGGCAAAGAAGGGACCGGAATCCTTCCGGTCCTTGATGAACCACTTCAGGATAATACAGCTTACGGGAAAGATCGCGTTTTTGTCATTTTTCAAAACGAAAAAGAGATAAATTCTCCTAATACAGAATCTCTGGTTAGCGCAGGACAACCCGTTATCGCAGTCGAATTCAATGACGATTACGATCTGGGTACACAAATGTTTATCTGGGAGATGGCCACCGCCGTAGCCGCGCACTTCTTAGGTATTAATCCATTTTCTCAACCGGATGTGGAGGCAACAAAGAAATACACTCTAGCCATGATTGCCGGAAACAAAGAAAATAAAAATATGACGGATGTAAAACCGGCGCTGACTTTCACGAGTGGTTCTGTTTTCGGCAATATCAGCGGGGCGACACCAGCCGAAGCGTTTATTAATTTTCTGAAACAGGCGACAGACGGAGATTATATCTCTTTGCAGATTTATTTAAGTACGTCTCAGGAAATTGACGCAGCCGTAAAACATTTGCGTGAAGTAATTCGCCAAAAGCATAACCTGCCTGTGACGGTTGGCTATGGCCCGCGCTACCTGCATTCCACCGGCCAACTGCATAAGGGCGATTCCGGAAACGGTTTATTTATTCAATTCACACAGGACGACTCTGAGGATGTTGATATTCCCGATGATATCGGCAAGGAAGAGTCTTCTCTTACTTTCGGCGCACTCAAAGCCGCGCAGGCGAAGGGAGACTGGCAGGCGCTGATAGATAAAGGGCGCAGAATTATCCGTTTTCACTTTCAAGAAAATCCCGCCGCCGGGTTAAAAACTCTCGCCAAACTTCTTTAGCTTTTCATTTTATACCAATTCTAAAGATTCGCATTCAAAATATTTATTTTATTCACTTTCCGTATTCTTCTTGATGAATGGTTTGATAATTTCAAAGAGAATTACGGTAATAAGTGTAATCAAAAGCAGAATCAGCAATGTAGTGATGAATTCTTTGTGTACCAGAAACATAATGATAAATATCTCCAGCATCAAGACCGCCGTTTCGATAACCTTTTGACGTATTACTGTATCAATGAGAAATGAAAATATAATCACTTCAACCCAGCCTTCTACAATTATGCCGGAAATTATTTTTCCATCCAGGAGTCCTGCAGGCAAAAATAAAATCATTAATTGAGCAAACCCAAAGGTGAAGAGTGATTCAGGAATATACGAAATGTTCACCGCCAGAAATGCCGGCAGTCTGTTTCTGAGCAAGCCGCAGATAAAACCTGTCATGGCTTTGCCGAAGATTATCGCCAGACCGAAAAACGGTCCGTAAATTCCAAATACGGCGTAGTGTATATAAGGATATATGGAACCGACGGCTCCTGCAATCATGCCGTAAAAAGGTCCAAAGGCTATAGCGGCAATAAAAGTGGCCAGGTGCGAGAAATCAAAAGATATCTGCGGGTGCATCGGAGTCAGGAGACTGGATAAAAAAGACAGCAGATTACCCAGCACACCCACGGCTATGGCAGCCAGCATTTTTTTCGTCTTGTCGCCTGGATTGAAAGTCATGCAGCATCCTTTGTGAATCCTGTATTGACGTCAACTTAACTAATTACCCTGAGAATTTGCGGATCATGCCGCTGGGGAGCCGCGGGAATTTCTTTCGGATAGCCGATAATAACAGGCGCGACGATCTGGCAGCCATCGGGGATTCCCAACAGGGCTTTTGTCTTGGGATCACGGATATATGAACCCAATGCGATCCAGCAAGTTCCTAATCCCCTCGATGCCGCTGAAAACATGATGTAACTTACGGCCAGCGCGCAATCCAATTCCAGAGAATCAACCGCGGTAGAACCGATTACATAAATCAAACCGGGCGCGTTGTAAAACACATTAAAGTTTTTGTTTTTGAGCATATCGACATATCCGGGATTAAGTGCCGTTTTATTTTTGGCAAAATCATCAAGAAGATTTTCTTTGCTTTCATCGGAGAGCGCTTTAATGGTATTTTTACAATTAACGATAGAAAACCGACAAGGTTGACCGTTGCTGGCTGAAGGCGCCAGACAAGATTCCTTGAGTATTTCTTTTATTATATCGAGTGGAACTTCTTTTTCCTGAAAATCACGGATTGCTCTTCTGTTTTTTAATAACTCTGCAAATGTCATCATCATAACGGTTCCTCCTTTTATTAATGATTTCATCTTGTAGATTATCTATCACTTATCAGGGCAAAAAAACAGAGATAATAGCTAAAATACCACGTTGAAACAAATCTATCACCGGATTAAGAAAACCTAAATACAACAACCCGATAACAATAAAAAATCCAAAAGGTTCAATTTGATCAAGAACTTTTCTTATTGATTCCGGCGCGAAACCCATGAGAATTTTGGAACCATCAAGCGGAGGAATAGGAATTAAATTAAATGCGGCCAATATAATGTTAATCCGGGCCAGCAGAAAAAGAACTTGTTCAAGCATCCCTGAATGTTCAAGAGAAATCAGCCGTAATAATAATAGAGCGGTAAAAGCGCAAATAATATTCGCTGTAATACCTGCTGCTGAAACGAGAATAAGCGCTTTGCGTCTTTTATCGCCGGGGATATTCCCCAGATTTATGGGAACAGGTTTTGCCCAGCCAAAACCGATAATCAAAAGCATCAATGTCCCAATAACATCTAAATGTTTTATCGGATTGAGCGTCAATCGTCCCAGCCTTTGAGCTGTGGGATCCCCCATTTTAAAGGCAACCCAGCCGTGAGCTAATTCATGAAAGATGACTGAATATAACAGCAACACCGACAAAATTACAAAAGCCAGTGGATCTTTAATTAATAAATTTATAAGTCCCATCGTAAAATCCTTTAAGTCAACTGAATATCACTAATATTTATCCATCATTTTCTTCTGTCTGCTTCTTACAGGATGTCCTGCTGTTGTCTTACCTCTGTTCGTTTTACTTTCATCCGGATTTTCCGGCGTGACAGAAATTTTCTTGGGATTCTACTTCGCTTACAAGAAGCCCTTTATTCTGCCTCAGATTTTCTTCACACACCTATGCATTGGGTTTTTCCGTCAACAAAGATAGAGTTCTAACCTAAAACGCATTCCATTCATGAGAGCGCATAAAAAATATCATTACATTGCAGAAAGTTTTCACCAACGTGGTGAAAACTTTCTGTAGAATCCCAACAACATTATCAGATAATCTCGTAACAGGTTTTGATATCCATGCCCGGCTCCAGCAGGGGTAAAAGACTTTCAATATTTTTCATCAAATTGGCGGAATGCAGTTTCAGGGCATCCTTATCGCTGTATTTCTCATAAAAAATAATTGTACTTTCATCGCCGCGGACAGTGTGTGGTATATACTCTATACATCCAGGCTCGCTGGCTTTAATTTTTGGAACGATCTCTTTGAGCGCGTTGATAGCGTCTTGTGTTTTTCCTTCTTTAATTTTTAAAGTCGCAATTAGTGTAATCATTATCTTGCCTCCTTTTGATTGAGAACTTCTTTTCTCAAGGAGGGAGTATATGAACAAGGCTCCTGTGTGTCAAAGGAATATTTATTTAAATACAGGTCGCAAAATATGCGGTACTCTGCGTGTGATCATGGAAAGCATGTATCTGTATCGGATTAAGATTAAAAAAATATAAAAAAGAGGTCTATATTTTTCTTTGAAATATGGTAAACTTTTTAACAATAAGAAGGAAACAATTATATGTAGGGATATATTATGATCGGCTACATGAAGAAGCATGAAAATTACGTAAAAGAGATGCTTGAACAAAAACTAAACGAAGAAGAATTAAGAAAGCTGCTGGCATATCACGATAAACAGATTCTATGGATGCAACACGAAAGACTGGCGCATCTTATAGTTATGCTCTTTGTTTGTTTCTTTATGCTGCTTATTCTCGGCTTTACTGTTATACGGACATCCATGCCGTCTATTATTCTTTCCGTGATTTTCCTGATTTTATCGGTTGCTTACATTCTCCATTATTACCGTCTCGAAAACGGCGTACAAAAATGGTATTTGATTTCAAATCAAATCAAGAAACAGCTTTAATTACAATACTTGGCACAAAAGACGGTTATTAACCCACCCGCACGGGATTTTTTCTTGCCCCGCAGATATCATTTCTAACAGTGAGCGTTGTTTTGTTGCTGCTATCGCAATACAGGAATTTGCTTTAATATGAGCATGAAATTATTTCCCTGTTAATTAACAGGGAAATAATTTTTATGTTTATTTTTTAAATATATCCGTCACGCGTTCAATATCCGATCCGGCTTCCTTTACTATCCTTTCAATAAGATCTTTACACGTGGGAATATCCTTTACAAACCCGACTGATTGCCCCATCATCATGGGAGCGTTATCAACATTGCCGAATTCCCACGCTTCTTTTACTCTCTGTCCGGATATCAGCGGAATTAGTTGTTCCAAGCCCCCGCCTTTTGCCTCCACGGACAAAACTTCTTCAACAATCTTATTTTTTATCGCCCTGCCCTGCAAACCGATGGATTTACAGATAAGAGTTGTCTCATATTCCTGTCGCCGGATAAGTTCCTGTTTAATGTTATCGTGAACCTCACACTCTTGTGTAGCGACAAAACGGGTCGCCATCATAACTCCCTCGGCACCCAGAGCAAGCGCCGCCGCAAATGTACGGCCGTTGGAAACACCGCCAACAGTCACTACCGGAATCTTCACTGATTCCACAATTCGCGGAGTGAGCACCATTGTGGTTACATCATCATTAAGCGGATGACCGCCCTCTTCTATACCCGCGGCATAAATGCCGTCATAACCGGACTTCTCGGCATGCACGGCATGACGCACCGATCCTACCTTGTGAAATAGTTTAACTCCCGCCTTCTTTAGAATATCTATGTATTCTTTTCCCACCGCCTTGTCCAGCGGCGTGCCGGATATCTCCAGACCTGCAACCTTTTCCTCAGCGCAAACACGCAGGAACATTTTATGATGCTCGGCTGTAATATGCACTGACGGCAGAATAGTCACATTCACCATAAAGGGTTTATCGGTCAGTTTTCTTGTCAGCTCAATGGCCTCACGGAATTCTTCCTCTGTGGAATAATTTCCTGCGGTCAGGTTTCCCATACCGCCGGCGTTAGAGATAGCGGCGCAAAGCTTTGGCTTGCAAAGCCACATCATCGCGCCGCATATAATGGGATATTTTATTCCGAACATTTCTGTAATAGCTGTTTTCATTTTTCTTTCACCTATATAATTTATTTTGTAATTATTGAATTTCGCAACACTATTTAATCAGAGATTAACAGAGAATCAATTTTGGCTGACGACGGCATATAGTCCGAATCCAGTACTTTAATAATGTCACTATGCAGCCTCTTTTTTAATTCACTGAAAATTCCCCGCTTCTTCTGGAAAGTTTTGGCAAAGGTTATAGCCGAGGCCATAAGATCTTCCTGATTGGTACAAGCTTTCACGATAATGTTATGTTTTTCCAGCTCAGGCGCGGTATAACGATTTCCGGAAAACTGCATCTGTGTGAATATGTGCAATGGAATTGCTTTCTTGACAAAAGCGTTCATGCCCCACCTGAAAGGAATGCCTATATTGACTTCTGGAAAGCAGAAGAAACCTTTGTCCGAGCGCATGAATCGAAAATCGCAGGCGCAGGATAATATCGAACCATTGCCGAAAGCATGGCCGTTGATCGCCGCAATGACCGGCACCGGATAAAGAAGTAGTTTTTTAAACACAATATCCATTTCGTTGATGAAATCAGTGACCGGCTGGTGATCATTTTTCTGCATCTGTCCCGTAATCCATACAACGTCTATGCCCTGAGAAAAATTCTTCTCGTCATTGGAAGTAATAATCAGGGACGATATTGATTTATCGGCAATTATTTCATCGAGCATGGCGTTTAAAGTTTTGGCAAAAATAAGGTTTTGCCTGTTTTCACCATTGGTCATGGTAATAATCGCTACGTTTTCATCTTTGACCCAATTCATGATAGACATATTCTTTATTTCCTTTCCCTTTTTCAAAATATATTTTACGGCCAGAAAGGCCACAATATCCAACGATTTCAAATATATGACAGCTATTTTCAACTATTGAAAAAGTTCAAATAAGTTGGTGGAGTATAAGAAGTCCCATCTTGTATGTCAAGAATATAATAATCGTCCGGCCTTGATATTTACTTAACAAAGTATTAGTTTACATACAATGACTCTCTGCAAAGAGTTAACTTGTAATTAATTATAATACAAAATTTAAACTCTCCAATATGATGGAAGATTCAAACAAGTTAAAGATTGAAGGAGGTATAAAAAATGGCGTTAAAAACGGCCCAACAATATGAGGAAAGCCTGCGTAAAATGAATTTAAAAGTTTATTTACTGGGTGAATTGGTGAAAAATCCGGTAGATAATCCGATAATCAGACCATCCATGAATTCCGTAAAAATGACATACTCGTTAGCTCAAGATCCCCAATATGAAGATCTAATGACTGCAAAATCCCATCTGACGGGAGAAAAGATAAACCGTTTCTGTCATTTGCATCAAAGTACTGAAGACCTGATAAAGAAAGTCAAAATGCAGCGCTTGCTGGGACAAAAAACCGGTGCCTGTTTTCAAAGATGCGTCGGAATGGATGCCATAAATGCCGTAGACAGCGTAACTTTTGAGATGGATAAAAAACTTGGCACTAAATATCATGAACGGTTCGTCAAGTTTCTTAAAATGATCCAGAAAGAAGATCTTGTTGTTGACGGCGCTATGACCGATCCCAAAGGCGATCGAGGACTTTCTCCCGGTAAGCAGGAAGATCCGGACCTCTATACGCATGTTGTGGAAAAAAGAAAAGACGGCATTATCGTGCGCGGCGCCAAAGCGCATCAGACAGGCGCAATCAATTCGCACTGGATTTTAGTCATGCCGACAATTGCAATGTCCAAAGAAGACGCCGATTACGCGGTTTCTTTTGTCGCGCCTGCCGACGCGGAGGGTATTTCCTATATCTACGGTAGACAATCCTGCGACACGCGGAAACTGGAAGGCTGTGAAATAGATGTCGGCAACAGACAGTTCGGCGGCCATGAGGCATTGATGGTTTTTGACAATTTATTCGTTCCCTGGGAAAATGTGTTTATGTGCGGGGAATACGAATTCAGCGGAGCTCTGGTAGAACGTTTTGCCGGTTATCACCGTCAGAGTTATGGCGGCTGCAAAGTCGGCGTCGGCGACGTGCTTATCGGCGCGGCGGCTCTGGCCGCTGATTACAACGGCGCATCCAAAGCTTCCCACATAAAAGACAAACTGATTGAAATGATACATCTCAATGAAACGCTTTTCTCCTGCGGAATCGCCTGTTCGGCGCAGGGACATAAAACAGATTCCGGCACTTACCTGATTGATTTACTGCTGGCCAACGTCTGCAAGCAAAATGTTACAAGATTTCCTTATGAGATCGCCAGGCTGGCGGAAGATATTGCCGGAGGAGCAATGGTTACCATGGCCTCGGAAAAGGATTTGCGTCATCCGGAAATCGGCAAATTAGTCGAAAAATATTTTAAGGGAATTGCTTCGGTACCCACGGAGAACCGCTGCCGCATTTTAAGGTTGGTGGAAAATATTACTCTGGGCACGGCAGCTGTCGGTTATCGCACGGAATCCATGCATGGCGCAGGTTCTCCGCAGGCTCAGCGAATTATGATTTCCCGTCAGGGGAATCTGGAACAGAAGAAGAAACTGGCTAAAGAAATCGCCGGAATTAAAGATTAGTTTTGTTAAAAACTATAAGGTCGACGCGGTGTATTATTTAATTATACCCATTTGCAGTCAGAAGTATACCGCGGCGGCAAGAAGGAGGCTCCGGAGGCGTATTGATAATACGTCGAGGAAGCCGGCGACGCAGCCAACAAAGACAGACGATTGACCGGAAGCGCATCCCGCAGGGGAGCGCATAATAAATCAAAAATAGACCTTACCGGTAATTACCGTCTGCAAGGTGGTAACTTACATGCAAATTGGTATCTGTGTAAAATATTGCGGCGGCTGTAATCCAATTATTGACAGAGCAAAACTGGTTCAGGAAATCAAAAAATTACTTTCACCAGAATTCATTCTGTCAGATGGCCAAACGCAAGAACAACGGGATATCGGCATTCTTGTTTGCGGCTGCCTGACGGCCTGTGCGGATAAACCGGCTTTGAAGAATTCCGCCGTCAAATGGATTTTAGTTGCCGGTCATTCCGTTGACCATAATAATGTTCCGGAAAAAGAATTGGCTAATATTGTCTTAGTCAAACTCAGGCAATAAATCTCTCCATTGTAAAATTTTCTTCCTGCGCAACCGGTTGGCACCATATGTTGCGCTGGAGTTTTGTCACTTTTTTATTATTTACGATTGATGCGAGCGTACTCGATGGATATAATGTTTTGTTTTATTCAGAAAGAAGTGCTTGTTGAGTTTACCGGCTATTTTTGTTTACTTTTCATCTTATCGAGTCTTGACTGCGCCTCCTCGTGCCCTTGCGCAGCTGCCTCACTATACCAAACCTCTGCCGAAGAAGAATCCCGTTTAACGCCTCTACCCTCTTCTAATATTAAACCAATATTGAACTGTGCATCTGCAATCCCTTTCTCAGCAGCTTTTAAAAACCACCTTGCAGCTTCGGCATAGTCCTGTAATCCTTGACTAAACATCAGTCCCAGATGATATTGGGCTTCAGCATGACCCTGTTCACCGGCCTTGAAATACCATTTGGTTGCCGCAGCATTGTCTTGCTCAACGCCTGTACCTTCTTCATATGCCAAACCCAAATAAAACTGTGCGGATGCGATTCCCTGTTCAGCAGCCTTGCGACACCATTTGATGGTCTCTGCGTTGGTCTGCAAAACACCGGCGCCAGTTTCGTACATTGTGTTTAGATTATTCCTGGCATCTGCATCACCCTGCGCGGCGGCCTTGAGATACCATTTAATTGCCGCAGCATTACTTTGCCCAACCAGCATTGCTCTGCCCATCGTGTCCTTACCCCTTTGATACATCATACCCAACTTATTCTGGGCAGCAGCAATTCCTTTCCCGGCAGCTTTGATAATAGTCTCTGCATCTTCTTCCTCAACATCTTTATCTTTTTCTGATACCAAACTGGTACCGGGCTGTTCATCTGCAATCCTCTGTTCCTCAACTTCGCCGGCAGCCTCTGCTTTGTCCTGCTCAACATCTTTTCTTTCATCTAATACCAAATCAGCACCGTGCTGCTTATCTGTAATCTCCTGTTCTTCAACCTTGCTGGTGGTCTCTACATTCTCTTGCGGTATATTTTTGCTTTCATCTAATGCCAAATCAACATGAAACTGTTCATCCGCATCCTCTTGTTCTGCAACCTCGCTGATATCCTCTGCCTTGTCTTGCTCAACATCTTTTCTTTGATCTAATGCCAAATCAACATGGAGCTGTTCATCCGCATCCTCTTGTTCTGTAACCTCGCTGACAGCCTCTGCCTTGCCTTGTGCAACATCCTTTCTTTCATCTGATACCAAACCAGCATCGTGCTGCTTATCTGCATCCTCTTGTTCTATAACCTCGCTGACATCTTCTGCCTTGTCTTGCTCAACATCTTTTTTGCCTTCTTCTGAATCGTTAATGATAGCCCCTGTTTTATTTAAAGGAATATCATACATCAAACTCAAATTGAACTTGGCTTCATCATGACCCTGTTCAGCAGCCTTGACATACCATTTTACAGCCTCAGCCTGATACATCATGCCAAGACTATTCTGGGCATCAGCATGGCCCTGCCCGGCAGCCTTGAGATACCAATTCATGGCTTGGGCATCGTCTTGCGGTACACCTTCACCATCCTGGTACATCTTACCCAGGTTATTCTGGGCATCAGCATCACCTTCTTCGGCAGCTTTGAGATACCATTTTATGGCTTCAGTTCTGTCTTGCGGAACGCCTTTACCATGCTGGTACATCATACCCAAGTTATTCCGGGCAGCAGCATTGCCTTGTGCAGCAGCTTTGAGATACCATATCATGGCTTCAGCATAGTTCTGCTCAACGCCTTTACCATGCTGGTACATCATACCCAGGTTATTCTGGGCATCAGCATGATCCTGCCCGGCAGCCTTAAGATACCATTTTATGGCTTGGGCTTTGTCTTGCACAACACCTTTACCATTCTGGCACATCATCCCCAGTTCATTCTGGGCATCAGCATGACCCTGTTCGGCAGCCTTAAGATACCATTTTGCGGCTTCAGCATCGTTTTGCACCACGCCTTTACCCTGCTGGTACATCATACCCAGTTTATTCTGAGCATCAACATGACCCTGCCCGGCAGCCTGGAGATACCACTTTATGGCTTCAGCATCGTTTTGCAGAACGCCTTTACCATACTGATACATCATGCCAAGTTCATTCTGGGCATCAGCATGACCCTGCCCGGCAGCCTGGAGATACCATTTTGCAGCCTCGACATCGTTTTGAGGAACACCAATACCTTGCTGGTACATCACTCCCAGTTCATTCTGGGCATCCTCATGACCCTGCCCGGCAGCCTGAAGATACCATTTTACGGCTTCGGCATCATCTTGAGGAACGCCCTTACCATGCTGGTACATCATGCCCAGGTTATGCTGGGCATCAGCATGACCCTGCCCGGCAGCCTTGAGATACCATTTTATGGCCTCAGCATCATCTTGAGGAACACCTTTACCCTGCTGGTACATCATGCCAAGCAGGTTTTGAGCAGAAGCATCACTTGCATCTGCCAACTTCCTGTATAGTTTATCTTCTTTTTTACTCATATTAAATCACACGCTTATCCCGCTTATAACACTTAGTCTATTTGCTGATGACGAAGTGAAGAAGATTTGTTGAATGCCTAACTTAAATTTTATTAGTTTGCATAACGTATATAATCTATTTCATAAAACGTCATATGGCAAGTCCAATTTTATCTATTATTCCCAATTGCAATGTTAAAAATTCAGAGGATTTAATTATATTGACTGCTTTGTAAAACAGAAAAATGCTGATTTATTATAGGAGGAATTTATTAAATAAATCAATGGCATAAACCTCAACTCAAACATTAGAAAGCAACAAGCTTCTCTCTTGAAATTATCCCTCTCTTTTTGATCTAATATGGCTTTAGTCTTGTAATTATTTAATACTCTTCGGTATTATTACGATTGCTACCATTTTTATCAACTAGTTATACTTTGACGTACTTCAAATTTAATTTTTATTTCATAGTATGACTATGAAATAAAATAATACTTGACAGTATGACTATGATGATGTATGTTAAATCATCATCAACGGAGGATATGATGATGACGGATAAGAGTCGCCCTAAAACAAGAAAAGACCGTATTATGGATGCTGCTTTACGCATCTTTGCCGAAAAGGGCTTCCAGAACGCGACGATTACCGAAATCAGTAAAGCAGCCGGGGTTTCAGAAGCCACAATATACGAATATTTCGGCACAAAAGAAGACCTTCTCTTCGCCATTCCCGAAAAAGTGTCTAATGAAACCTTTGAAGAATCATCAAAAGTCATACCCTATATCAAAGGAGTGGAAGGAAAAATCAGAGCTATTCTGCTTTTCTATGTCCAGCTTTACCAATCCAATCCCAACTACTCAGCACTGGTTCTTCTGCAATTAATGTCCAATAAGAGATTTCGCCATACACCCGCACATGCTGCTATACGGCGGTCATCTCATAATTTTTTGGATTGCATCAAGGAGGGAATAGCCAACGGAACTTTCAAAAAGGATTCTAATCCTTATTTGATTCGCTCCATGTTCATGGGTACTGTCGAGCACTTATTCATTCATTGGCATATGAAGGGAATGCCTAAACGAAAGCCAAGCATCGCGGATATGCTCGATCCTTTAATCGAAATTGTTTTTGACGGCATCCGCGCAAGGAAAGAAGAATCAGGCCCGACGCTGTACCTGAAATTGGAAGACGCCGGCGTTTTGGAGAAAATTTTAAAGAAAAAAGATGGAGGAACATCCTCAAAAGATAAAACCAAATAACCAAAAACTTTTTAAAAGGGGTATTAAAATGAGAACAAAACAAGATTTTATAAACGCCCTGTCGAAAATGAAACGCAACATCTATTTTGATGGCAATCTGATCGATCGGACGGACGAACTGCAAAGCGACTGCATCAATGTTATGGGAACGACGTACGATGAAGCGGCCAAACCCGAAAATGAACGTCTGATGACTGCCACATCTCACCTCACCGGAGAGAAGATTAACCGTTTTACCCATATTCACCAGAGCAAGGAAGACCTGCACTGTAAGCAGGATATGACGCGTATGCTGTGCCAGAAAGTCGGTGGCTGTATCCAGCGATGCATGGGCATAGATGCCACAAACGCCATTTACAATGTCTCGTATGAAGCGGATAAAGTAAAAAAGGGCGAGACCAATTATCACGAAAACTTCAAGAAATGGCTGACCCGTTTCCAGAAGGAAGACATGATCGCCGCATCCGCTCAGACGGACACCAAGGGCGACAGAATGCTGCGCCCTGCCGAGCAGCCCAATCCCGGTTCTTATGTGTATATCAAGGAGAGAACCAAGGACGGCATCATTGTGGAAGGCTGCAAGGTGCACATTTCCGAAGCGTCCGTATCTGATGAAATCCTTGTTATACCTACCCGCGCGCTCAGGCCCGAAGACAAAGACTACGCCGTGGCTTTTGCCGTTCCCGGAGACTGCGATGGAATGAAACAAGTTGTAACCATTCATAACTACCGTCAACGCGATCATTATAAACGCGGTTTTACCCCGGGACTTACCGACTCATATCTGATTTTTGAAAACTGTTTCGTGCCGTGGGAGAGAGTGTTTTTAGCAGGCGAACATATGCACGGCGGCATATTAGCCCTGCTGTTTGCCTTGTTCCATCGCCATTCATACTCCGGCTGCAAACCGGCTATCGGCGATATTCTGCTGGGGAAAGCAGCACTGGCAGCCGAATGCAACAACGTACATAAAGAATCACACGTCCGCGAGAAACTGGCTGAGATCATCATGACCACTGAGCTGGGTTATGCCGCGGGCTATACGGCATCCGATCTGGCCAAACCGGAAGTTTATATTCCGGGTATGGGTTTTGTTCCTTTTGGTCCCGGTTCCTATATTCCCCATTCGATATACTGTAATGTCGGCCGGTGTCTCTCCGGCGAGGCGGTCTATCGCGAAGCAGAAATTCTTTGTGATATCTCCGGCGGTGTTGCGGCTACATTCCCGCATGAAAAAGATTTTGCAAATCCGTCAACAGGTGAAGCGCTTTTGAAATACACCAAACGCAATCCGAAGATATCGGCAGAGGATCAGGCACAGTTCTGGCGATACATCGGCGACGAGATGTGTTCATCGACTGGCGGTATTTACAATATAGGCAATTACCACGGCGGCGGATCGCCTATCATGGAGCAAATCGCCATCACGACTCAGTACGACATCGAGTCCCGTAAAAAGGTGGTGAAATATATTGCCGGCATGAGCGGCGGTGACCGTGAAGCGCTGGCGCCCAAGACAGTGAAAAAGTAATTTCCCCATGCATCGGGTGTCTGCAGGTAAAACTGCTGACATCCGATGTCAACTTTTCAAAAAAAAGTTGCAAATTTCCACCAAATCATTTTTACCTAATATAGAAAACTCAAAGGAGAATTACTATGTTTGATATATCCCGATTTTCATTAAAAGGAAAAGTGGCAATCATTACCGGCGGCGGCCGCGGCATCGGCCAAGCCATAGCATTTGCTTTTGCAAAAGCCGGAGCCAAGGTTGTCGTTACCAGCCGCAAGGCGCAGGACCTGGAAGCGACGGCAAACGAAATTAAAGCCTTCGGCGGTGAAGCTTTTCCGCTTCCGGCTCATTTGGGCAAAACGGAAGAAATTAAAAAAATGATCGATGCCGTAGTGGCAAAATACGGACGGATTGATATTCTGGTCAACAACGCCGGCGCAAGTCCCGCCATGGGTTCGGTCCTTGAATGTGACGACCGCCTCTGGGATAAACTAATGGATATAAATCTGAAAGGTGCTTACTTCGTCAGTCAGGCCGCAGCCAATATTATGGTCAAGCAGGGCGGGGGCAAAATCATCAATATCGCTTCCGTGGACGGGTACAATCCCGAACCGGGTTTAAGCATCTATTCTATTTCCAAAGCCGGCATGAGAATGCTGACAAAAGCCTTTGCCAGTGAACTTCTCCGTTTTAACATTCAGGTAAACACAATCGCTCCGGGACCGGTTAACACCAAGATGATGAATTCTCACTGGGGACACTTGCCGCCCGAAGAAGCTCAAAAAGTAAAAGAAATGGTAGAAAAAGCTTTGCCCTCCGGTCGAATAGGCAATCCCGATGAAATATGCGGCGCCGCGCTCTATCTGGCATCGGATGCCGCAAGCTATACCACGGGAGCGGAAATTTTGATCGACGGCGGCTTGCTGCTGGGCAATCATCTTTCCTGATTATACCAATCCTGAAGGAAGAATTAATATGATCAGTCGTGACAACACTGTTTTAGTTGCAATTGATATTCAGGGCAATCTTGCCCAGGCTATGTTTGACAAGGAAAATCTTTTCTCCAATACTGTAAAATTGATTAAAGGATTTAAAGTCTTGAGCCTGCCGATTATTGTCACCGAACAAATCCCGCAAAAACTTGGACCAACGTCACCGCAGATAGCCGCGGAACTTGAGGGCATTAAACCGATAGCAAAGGAATCTTTCAGTTGTTGGGAAGACGAGCATTTCCATAGGCAGTTGAAAGCGTTAAGCCGCCGGCATGTAGTCCTCCTGGGGATCGAAACCCATGTTTGCGTTTATCAGACCGCTCTGGATCTAATCTCCAATGGTTATGATGTTCATCTGGCTGCCGACGCCGTTTCATCGCGCACACCGGAAAACCGCCGGATCGGAATTAACGCAATGAAAAGCGCGGGCGCAAAAATCACCTCCACGGAAATGGTTTTATTTGAACTACTGCGAACCGCCGCAGACCCGAAAGCAAAAGAACTTTTTAAAATTATAAAATAAACCAATTTTTAATTTCTAATCAGAACCGGATTTAACTTTGTGCGGTTCTTCCTATGAGAATATCAATCACGCATTGGTTGGTTGCCTTCAATAAGTCAAAGGAATAGTTGCGATTACTGATGATGCAACCCGCCAGAGGCGGCTCAAATTCGATCATCATATGTCACGACATGGTCGTGATATTTGGATAACCATGTCGTGCAGTCGCGACCATGACAACCGGCCCCGGTTCAAAAAGACTATAAACCTTGGACAATTGATTTATGATGTTAATTAACCTGATTTACATGCAATCATGCCCAAATCCCTTGAAAGCTTTTTACAAATAGAAACTTGAATCTAAAAAAAACTCTGGAAGAGTTGAAATAATAAAAACATAAACGTTACGGTTTGTAAATATTCCTTGGAAACGAATTGTCAAACAGCTCGATTTTAGATATATAAGTGCAAGTTTATGAGTTTTGATTAAAGTGGAATTTGAGGGGGAGCAATGAACGCTGAAAATGCTGTCAATCAACACAGGTTCTGGGGGGAGACAACCGCTTTTCTTGCTCTTTTTTTCGATAATGTGGGAGTGCTGATATTTTTCAGCGCGATCCTCGTCTTCACTTTCAACTATCCGGCGGAAATTATCCTAACGCGCATGATTCCGGGCACGGCCGTCGGAATTTGTGCGGGCGATCTTGTCTATACGTGGCTTGCCATCCGTTTAAGACGAAAAACCGGACGCACCGATGTCACGGCGATGCCACTGGGTATAGATACGCCTTCAACCATCGGCATTGCCTACGCTGTCATGGGCCCCGCTTATATTGCCACTCGTGACGCTCAACTCACATGGCACATCGGCATGGCCACTCTCTTTATGATCGGCGCCGTTAAGATATTCACATCATTTTTCGGCGGATGGGTTCAGCGCATCATTCCCACCGCGGGACTGCTGGGACCACTAGCGGGAATCGGGCTTCTGCTGCTGGGATTTCTGCCGATGATCGAAATATTCAACGAGGCTGTCGTCGGCATGGTCGCCTTGGGGCTGATATTCACGACGCTCATGACCAAATTGCATCTTCCGGGCCGCCTGCCCGGTGTTCTCGCCGCAGTTATTCTGGGCACCGGTATTCATTTTGCTCTGGGCTATGGCGGATACCTGCCTGAGTTTAACGCGCCGATTTTGCAGATGAATTTTTCTTTACCCGTTTTTTCAATGGATTTTCTTAAAACACTGCCGAAGAGCATTCAGTATCTGCCCATCGCCATACCTTTCGGTATTTTGACAATTATCGGCGGCATCAATAATACGGAGAGCGCCCGCCTGGCAGGCGACAATTACCGCACAAGGGATATCCTGCTTACGGAGGCATTCACATCGCTGATCGCGGCTTTCTTCGGCGGAGTTGCGCAAACTACGCCATATATAGGCCATCCGGCATACAAAAAAATGGGAGCGACCTGGTGGTACACTTTGCTTACAGGACTGCTCATCGGTGTATGCTCCGTCGTCGGACTGCTTTCACTTTTTATCAGTCTTATCCCGCGGGCGGTCATCGCGCCGATTTTCATCTTCATCGGTTTTGAAATCATCCGTCAGGCATTCAATGATTCGCCGCCCGCTCATTCCCCGGCAGTAAGTTTAAGCTTTCTGCCTGTTGTCGCCTCTCTCATGCTTATCATTCTGGGTCAATTCATGGGTGCGCTGAATGCTACACCGGATAAGCTGCCTGTGCGTCTGCAAATTATGCATCAAACACTGACGATGCTCAGTAACGGCTTTATTCTTACGGGACTTCTGTGGGGAAGTATGCTGGCATATCTCATCGACAACAAGGCGCGGATGGCGGCCTTATACTGTGCCGTATGCGCCGTATTGACATTGTTTGGCATTATTCATTCAGTGATGCCCAGTGGTGAACTTTACCTGCCCTGGCGCGTCACAACAACGCATGCCCATTACATGCTCGCGGCTGCCTATCTTGCGCTATCGGGCATACTGCTTTTACTTAGAGGGAAGACAGATACAGTATATTGATAATTGCATTTTCTTCTCGATTATTAAATAAAAAACTCCCCGATATTTAAACAATCTATCGGGGAGTTTTTTCTAAACTTTTTATTTTTTCATGAATGATCCGAAGAAGGCGCTGGTTACTTTAATGAGACCGGCAAGGCGTTCCCCTAATCCTTTGCCGTTGAAAGCGTCTATAAGGCCTTTCATGCCTTCATACTGAATCTTTTCAAATGGATGCCACCAGAAGTTTCTGCGAACTAAAGGCATCGTGCTCATTATGTCGTCCACTATAACCTGAGGTTGTGTCATTTCGGCAAATCCGATATCTCCGTGCGTCCTGCCGATACCACTCTCTTTGAAGCCGCCCCAGGGCGTTTCGGCAAGACCATGCGTCATTAAATGATCGTTGATGCTAATTGCGCCGGCCATAATCCTGCGGCCGATCCGTCTCGCTTTTCCCCTGTCTTTTGACCAGACTGAACCGGTCAGACCAAGATTGGAATCGTTAGCTAATGCTATAGCCTCATCAATTGTTTCAAAAGGCATTACTCCGACAATCGGTCCGAATGTTTCATCTTTCATTGTCAGCATGGTATGATTCACATCGGTCAGCACCATGCAGGGCATAAAATTCCCTTTACTGTTTCCCGGAACTTTGGATTGCGCGAAGATTTTCGCGCCTTTCGCCAGAGCATCGTCAATATGCTCCTGAACGGTCTTCATTTGTTTTCTGGTAGTCATGGCGCCGATGTCCGTCGTCGGGCATTTTCCTTCTCCAACACGCAGTCCTTCGACTCTTTCCTTTAATATCGCCAAGAATTCACGGTAGATTTTTTTATCCACATATATTCTCTCAACACCACCGCATGACTGGCCTGCGTTCTGCATGCCTGCCCAAACAGCTCCGCATGCGGCCCGATACAGATCCGCATCATCGCAAACGATCATCGCGTCATTGCCGCCCAGTTCCAGAACAACCGGAATCAACTTCTCTGACGCTTTTTTCATTAGATATTTTCCCACGGGAACAGAACCTGTAAAAAACAGCTTATCAACGCCGGCATCTATAAACGCGTCTCCCGCCTTGCTTCCGGGTATATTAATATAAGTGAAAACATTTTCGGGAAGACCTGCGTATTCAATGCACTCTTTGAGTACATGACCGACTACCTGCGTTTCCGAGGCTGTCTTCAAAATAATTGCGTTTCCTGCCAGCAATCCCATGACCACTTCGGAAAAGGGAATTGCGAAAGGATAGTTCCATGGAGAAATAATACCCACTACACCAAAGGGCGTCCGGGCAATGCTGCTGCGCTTGTTCATCAGCATAATGTTGCCTGCTTTTATTTTTCTGTCTGCCAAAAACCTCGCGGCATTTTTACAGTAATATGCTGTTGCCAGCGCCGCAGGAGCCACTTCCGCTACCATTGCGTCGCAAGGCGTCTTCCCATTATCCTGCGAAATTATCTCTGTTATTTTTGCCGAATTTTTCTGAATGTATTCGGCAAATTTCATTACATATCGGATTTTGTTTTTGAGAGGCAGCGCCTGCCAGGCGGGCTGAATGCGCCGGGCATTTTTTACCGCAGTTATTACATCTTCTACCGTATTTATCGGATATTTGGCAATCACTTCGCCCGTCGCTGGATTGGTACAGACTGTCATCTCTTTTCCTGAAACAGGAATTTCTCTGACGACTTCTGAGTTTTTTTCAACGCCTGAAGTTTGTAAATTCATAATACCTCCTCTCTGGATATTGATGTTATTTTGTAAGATAATTTCTTTTAGTATCAGGGACAAGATCGGATTTCTAAATTTGGAAAACAGTTTAATGAATTATGTGCATGGTCTTTATTAATACTTCTTCCACTATATTAATACTTCTTCCACTATTTTTATTGTTTGGGTGTGGTCTTAAAGCAGTTTCTTTTTCGTTTTGGAAAATATATCATTTAACAGTAGAACATATGTTGTAAATAGCATTTATGATAAATGATATAATATAATACGGGTTAATACAGCAACACTAGTTGTGCTGTCAATAAAAAATCATATTTTAAAAAGTGGTGTAAATTTAATAAGATTTAACGGTTCATCATATTAATTTTCGGAATGTCACTTGAAGAAGAAACTGGTCGAAACCGGCGTCAAGAAAAAATCCCTGCACCTCACATCGGAGGCAAGGGCAATCATTGAAAGATTTGGAAAACTTGAAAAAAACGTGAAAAATGTTTTACATAAGGCTGACAAGGACTTTAAAAATTTGTTTTAAATGGCGGAAAGTAAATCCAAATTACAATAATCACAACTTTGAAGAAATATTCCCGTGCATTTTAATAATGCGTAAAAAGTCTTTTTAAAAGAACAAATTATTCCTTTAAACCCTTTATAATAACATCCAAACTATTTTGAACTGTGGAATGGATTCTTTCCATACGCTTTATCGGATTGCCCGTAAAAAGATAAAGCGAAATAACGCCGTTTAACATACCCCAAATTGCATTTTGTATCTGTCGGATGTTTTTTATGGGAAAAAATTCACCGGAATCTATACCCTTCTGGATAATTTCAGAAATAGGCTTAATATTTTCATTTGTTGATCTAATCAGTTCATTACTTTGCTTATCCGTTAGATGCATCTGGCCTGTTTGCATCATGAAAGTCATAAGTATTCTAAAAAGTTCCTTATCATTTAGAAAATAATCAACATAAATCCGGGAGAATTCCTGCAAAAGTTGCGAAGCCGAAGCTTCTATGGATGAGAAATTTCTTATTCTTTCATTAAGCGCGATATTATCGGCAATTAAGATTTGAGTATATATCTCTTCTTTACTGTCAAAACAAAGGTAAATTGATCCTTTGCTAACTTCAGATTTGGCAGCAATACTATCAACGGTTACAGCCTTGAATCCCCGATCCAAGAAAAGTCTCCGCGCTGCTTTCAAAATTGTATTTCTTCGACTTTCTTTTCCTTTTTCTTTCTTTTTTCTTCTTTTTTCTTCCACGCTCAATTTAGTCGCCTTTATTCAACATGATATTGATTCCTGATACAGACCGTTAAAAATTTTTCAGGAAGTTATTATTTTACCCATATTTACTTATTGTAAATGCATAAATTAATATCCGTATTGTGTCAAGAAAAAATCAGACCTTACAATAATATTTAATCTTCAATTATTTTTCTTACTTAATTGAAGCTCTCCGCGGCAAGCCGCGGAGAATCTCCGATTCTTAAAGTAAATTATAATTCTATATTCGCTCGCTTACCCCGCAGCAAACTACGGAGAGTGCGCTCGCTACCGAATTCAATTTTTTCCGGATCTTTGATAAGCATTTTCAAAAGCGGACGCTGGCAGACGCTGATTGACATTACATACATCAATGTATAAGAATAGTGATCTCGATAAACAAGTTGAAATTCATCTTGACTTTATTTTACCTTGCGTCTAAGTTTAAACACTTTCATAATTGTGATTTGCGAAAGGAAAAGTTGAATTTAGACATTTTGAAGTACAAAGTTAATCCGTTATATTCTTTAAAGTTTAGTGGATTTTCAATCCTGTAAAGATAAATCTAATATTCTTTAAAGTATTTCAGATTTTCAAATCCTGTCATGGTGTTAATTCGACTTGGAAAAATCTATTAAAGGAGTTTGAGCAACTATGCCGGAAGGGAAAGTAAAATGGTTCAACGCAAGCAAGGGATTTGGTTTTATCGAAAATGATGAGGGTGGAGATGTCTTCGTTCATTTCAGCGCCATTCAATCAGAAGGTTTTAAATCACTGACTGAGGGGCAACGTGTATCTTTCGATATACAGAAGGGCAAAAAAGGCCTGGAAGCGGAAAACGTAAAACCGCAATAAGCATACAGCAAAAAACACTCCCGAATATTTATAACGGGAGTGTTTTTATATTTATACCACTTCTAGATAAAAGCGCTATCTTTGTTGGTGTCGTTGTCGGCTTCCTCAACTGCTATGCGCCTTGTTGTCTACATCCATCAAACTCGAATTTCCGATTACTCTCAGGCTAAATAAATTTAATGGGGAAAAGCTTCAAAGCAAATCCAAAATTGCTTATATTTTTTTCTTTAATATATCTTGACAAAATCAAAAGATTTGAGTTAGTGCCTTTTAGTTTCAATCGTGGTTATTCTTAATTATTCCTAATAATACGGGAGGGTTAATTGTGTATTTCTCGAAGGAAACGCAAGAAACGTCTTTGAAACTCAGCCGGAAATGGGAAGATAAAGTTCAAAAGTCGTTAAAAAATAATCCGGATCAAAAAGAACGCTTCTCCAGCGTATCGGATATGGAAATCAAAAGACTCTATACTCCGGAAGATATTAAAGATATTAATTACTCTGAAGCCATCAGCGTTCCCGGTGAATTCCCTTATTTGCGCGGCAATCAAGTCACCGGTTATCGGGGGCGTTATTGGACGTTCCGTATGTTTTCCGGTATGGGCAGTGCGCAAGACACCAATAAGCGCTGGAAAATGCTCCTGCGCGAAGGTCAAACCGGACTTAGCACCGCTTTTGATTTTCCGACTCTCATGGGATACGACAGCGACTCGCCCAAAGCCCTAGGCGAAGTTGGCAAATGCGGTGTTGCCATAGACACTCTGGAAGATTTCATGACTCTTATGGAGGACATTCCTCTTGATGAAGTTACCACCTCCATGACTATCAACCCTCCGGCAACAGTTTTATTTGCTATGTATTGCGCGGCAGCGGATATTAAAGGCGTGCCTCTAACCAAAATAGGCGGCACTATTCAAAATGATATGCTCAAGGAATTCATCGCGCAAAAAACTTTCATGTGCCCGCCTGAACCTTCCGTAAAGCTAATCAGTGATACCGTCGAATTCGGCACAAAGTTTGTTCCGAACTGGAATACGATCAGCATTAGCGGTTATCATATTCGTGAAGCAGGTTCCACAGCCGTTCAGGAGCTGGCTTTTACAATCCGCGACGGCATCGAATATGTGGAAGACGTAATTCGCCGCAAAAAAATGAACGTTGATGATTTTGCTCCCAGGCTGTCTTTCTTCTTCAATTCGCACATTGATTTTTTCGAGGAAATCTGCAAAATGCGGGCCGCGCGCCGCCTATGGGCAAAAATCATGCGCGATCGTTTTCATGCTAAAGATCCGCGTTCCATGTGGTTGCGCTTTCACACGCAAACAGCGGGATGTTCGCTGGCAGCTCAACAACCTTATAACAACGTTATCCGCACAACAGTAGAAGCCTTGGCCGCTGTCCTGGGCGGCACTCAATCTCTGCACACCAACTCGCTGGATGAAGTGTTTTGTCTGCCTTCCGAACATGCTGCGGAAATTGCCCTGCGCACACAGCAGATTCTGGCAGAAGAAACCGGAGTGGCCAACACAATCGATCCTTTGGCGGGCTCTTACTTTATTGAAACCATAACGAATCAAATAGAAGAGGGCGCATGGGATTACATCCGTAAAATTGATGATATGGGTGGAATGATTGCCGCCATAGAAAAAGGTTTTCCGCAAATGGAAATTGCCGAATCAGCATATAAATTTCAGAAACAGCTGGAAAGAGGCGAAAAAATCATGGTGGGAATGAACAAATATGTAAGCAACAATGAATACTCCATCCCGCTTTTGGAAATCGAAGAAAGAATCAGCGAGGAACAGATAAAAAGGCTCAATGATGTACGCCGTAAACGCAACAATAACGCTGTCAAAAAGTCTCTCGACCATATAAAAAATTCCTGCAAAAAAGGGGAAAACGTAATGCCGCATTGTATTGAGGCGGTAAAAGCTTTGGCAACTTTACAGGAAATATGCGATATCTACCGTGAAGTTTACGGGGAGTATAGAGACCCGGGATTGTATTAACAACTTTCTTTGGCTAACTTTGTTGGCAGTGTCGTCGGCTTTCTAAACTCATTAGTAATGCGCATGCCGAGCATCATCCTTGCCGCCCAGTTATCTTTTGAAAGCAAGCGGGTATAAATAATTTTATCATAGTATTTCAGGAGATAGATATGCAGGAAAGAAAAATTCGCGTGATGGTTGCCAAACCGGGGCTTGATGGCCACGATCGCGGCGCCCGTATTCTCGCGCGTTGTTTCCGTGATGCCGGATTTGAAGTTGTTTACACGGGCTGTCATCAAACACCTGAACAAATTGTGTCGGCCGCTATTCAGGAAGATGTTGATGTGGTAGGTTTGAGCTGTCTTTCCGGTGCTCACCGCATACTTTTCCCGCGTGTCGTTGAACTTTTGCGCGAAAAAGACGCTTCCGATATCACTGTCATCGGCGGCGGTATTATTCCCGAACAGGATTTACCTGTACTTTACAATGCCGGCATCAAAGCGATTTTCACTCCCGGCGCCTCGCTTGATTCCATTGTGGAATGGATTAAAACAAATATAAAACCGCAATAGACGTCCTTTGTAAACAATTATGGATTCAATAATAAAAAAAATCTGCGACGGCAATGTACGCTCGGCCTCCCGCCTCATCAGAGATATAGAAGACAAGCTTCCAAGCGCTAAAGCAAAAATAAAAAAACTTTACGCCCATACCGGCAAATCCTTCATTATCGGAATAACCGGAGCGCCCGGCGCGGGCAAGAGCACTTTAACGGATGCTTTAATCACCGAATTGCGCAAACAACATAAGACCATCGGCGTATTGGCAGTTGATCCAACCAGTCCTTTTACCGGAGGAGCGATTCTGGGAGATAGAATCCGCATGCAGCGTCATGCTGAAGATTCCGGAGTTTTTATCCGGTCGCTGGCCACCCGCGGTGCGCTAGGAGGTCTTTCCGGGGCTGCGGGCAATGCCATTCACATCATGGAAGCGATGGGCAAAGATATTATTATTGTGGAAACCGTAGGCATCGGCCAGCAGGAAATCGATATTGTTAATCACGCGCACAGCGTTGTGGTTGTTCTTGTTCCCGGCATGGGCGATGAAATTCAAACGATGAAGGCCGGATTAATGGAAATAGCCGATGTCTTTGTCGTCAATAAAGCTAATCGAACCGGCGCTAAACAATTACAAATGGAATTAGCTTCAATGCTTAATTTATCGCCTAAAACCGCTGACGGATGGAAACCACCAATAGTGATGATTGGAGATGCCTTTGATCCAACTGCATTTGCCGAAGATACCGCCCAGCTGGCAAAAAAAATAGGGGCGCATCATATTTATCTGCAACAAAGCGGAAAATTTAACGAAAGAATGCACAGAAAAGCAATGGCGGAAATTAAAGACGCACTGAGTTCATGTCTTCTGGAACCGGTTTTGCATTCTGTAATTAAAAGCGGTGAATTGGAGAAATATTCCGAAGATATAAAAAACAGAAAAGCTGATCCCTATTCCGTGGCGGAAGAAATCACTGATAAGTTTTTTCAAAAGCGGAGTAAAGCATGAAAGCTGTAAAAAGTAAAAAACGAGATGTCTCTAAAGTTATCAAAAAGAAATCTTTGTCCGCAAAAATAACTAAAAAACCTGTCGTCACAAAGGACAGAGGATTGGTTATGGTTATCACAGGCAACGGCAAAGGAAAAACAACCGCCGCATTCGGTCAGGCACTGCGAGCCATCGGACAAAATTACAATGTTTTCGTCCTGCAATTTATGAAAGGAAGAAAATATGGTGAATTCATTGCCGCAGAAAAATATCTTCCCCGTTTAACCATACGCATGTCCGGTCTGGACAGCTTTGTCATGCGAGATAATCCGGCGGCAGTTGATATTGAATTGGCGAAAAAAGGATTGGACACTGCCAGAAAGGCAATCATGAGCGGCAAATATGATATGGTTATTCTTGACGAAATCAATGTTGCTTTGGATTTTAAACTTATCACTTTAAAGGAAGTGATCGACTTGATTAAAAATAAACCGCCAGCAGTTAACCTGATTTTAACCGGCCGCTATGCGCCGGAAGGCATTATTAAACTCGCCGACACCGTAAGCGATGTCAAAGAAATAAAACATCATTATGCCGCCGGGATCAAAGACCGCGCTGGAATAGAATATTAATTCCCAATTTTCCATTAAAAAGCTGTTGTTTTGGACTGGTTTTTTAACTGATTAGAGTATATAAAAATGTTGATTTCTCGATTGCAAAAGGAGATTTTGAAAAATGTATGAAATGGTACCCGTAGAAAAATTAAAAACAATGATTGGTCAGGATAACGGCGTAAGCGATTGGGTTCTCATTGATCAGGAAAGGGTCAACCGGTTTGCCGATGCCACTGATGACCATCAGTGGATTCATGTGGACGTCGAACGGGCTAAAAATGGTCCTTTCGGCGGCACTATAGCGCACGGATTCTTAACGCTATCCATGACTTCCTTTTTCGGCAGTTCGGGGAAATATCTGCCGGAAGGAATGAAGATGGTTATAAACTACGGCTTGAACAAGGTGCGTTTCATCGCTCCTGTTCGCGTAGGGTCGAAAATACGCTCCAAAATGGTTATTTCCGGCGTTGAGGAAAAAGAACCAGGACGAATTCTTATGACAACCACTCATACAATTGAAATTGAAGGGCAGGATAAACCGGCGTGCATTGCTGAGGGATTGGCAATGTTCATGGTCTGATATCAAGTCATCTGAAAATTACTATCTTGTAGATGGTAATTACCGGCAAGATAAAAAAACCTCCGTTCCCTTTTCTTTAGGAAACGGAGGTTTAAATTAATTAAACCAACTTGATGTATTTATTCGCCCTTGAAATTCGGTTCGCGTTTCTCAAAGAAAGCTGTCATCCCTTCTACGGCGTCTTTACTGATTTTTAGTTTTTCAATCCACTTCTTGTCGGATTCAAGACCTGCATCCAATCCCTTTTCTAAACCAATAGCCATTCCCTGAAGCACCGCGCTCACAGCGAGAGGAGGTCTCTTTGAAATAGCAATCGCGTAATCTATAGCTTCTTTAATTAAATCGGCGGCCGGGCAAACCTTATCCACGAGGCCAAGAGCCAGCGCGTCGGCTCCGTTGACTTTTTTGCTGAAAAAAATAAAATCCAAAGCTTTAGATTTACCGATTATTTTCGGCATTCTCTGTACGCCGCCCCAACCGGGGATAATGCCAAGATTAAGTTCCGGACATCCGATCTGGGCTTTAGGATTGTCAGTCATGTAACGAAAATGGCAGGCCATTGCCAGTTCACATCCGCCGCCAAGGGCGTGTCCGTTTATAGCCGCGATGAAAGGTTTGGTAGAGCGTTCAATTCTGTTATAAACGTCGTTGCCGTTGGGTCCTTTGTCAATATTTTCGATGTCTGAAACATCCATGCCCGCGCAAAAAGCCTTTTCTCCGGAACCGGTAATAATGACAACTCTGGTATCCTTACTTTTCTCTATCTCAGTTACAAGTTGATCCAACTCTTCGCGTATGCCAATATTTACAGAATTCATTGGCGGACGATTCAGTGTCACTGTAGTTACGAAATCCTTCGTTGAAACGGTGATATTATTATAAGCCATATTTATCCTCCTGATTTTTTTTAGATAATGATCATAAAATCATTTTTTTTATTATTTAACAAAAATATGAAACCTGTCAAGCACAATCACGGATATTAACCGCTGAAGATAAATAAAAAAAAAGAACAAATCATTTGCCTGCTTAGATTATCGGATGATATATTCCTGATAAAATTAGAGATTAATCATAAAACATTGACATGTATTTTTGATTATACGATTTTAATTATTCGTCGCTTATCAAAGGAGTAAAACAGGCTAAATGAAACAAAGTATTTACGTTTTGTATACAGTACTGTTTTTAGCGCTCATTGTGCCTTCTACATGCCGGGCTGCAGATAATTCAATGAATCTGGGTTCACTACTGCCAATTTGGTCTATTCTTCCATTTGCCGGCATTTTGCTCTCTATAGCGTTGATTCCCCTATTTGCACCCCATTTTTGGGGTCATCATTTCAAGAAAATTTTGGTATTTTGGGCTTTGGTTTTTGCCGTACCGTTTTTGTTTTTTTTCCGGGAAGTTGCCGTTCATGAAATAGTACATACTATAATCATAGATTACATTCCCTTTATATTACTGCTTTGGGCGCTATTTACAGTTTCCGGAGGCATTTATATCAAAGGAACTTTTAAAGGATCGCCTGCCATCAATACTGTTATTCTGCTTACAGGAACCGTTCTGGCGTCCATTATCGGAACGACCGGCGCTTCTATGCTCTTAATCCGCCCGATATTGCGTTCCAACGCTTGGCGCATGCATAAAGTCCATACCATTGTCTTCTTTATTTTTCTGGTCAGCAACATCGGCGGCGCGCTCACGCCGCTGGGCGATCCGCCGCTGTTTCTGGGCTTTTTGCATGGCGTCCCTTTTTTCTGGACTATGCATATTTTGCCGGAAATGCTGTTTGCCAGCGTTTTGCTGCTGGCGATCTATTTTATTCTGGATTCCTATTATTTCAAAAAAGAAAACAAAACTGCCCAGACGGATGCTGAGTTTGAACCTTTAGGAATTGAAGGATCTTATAATTTTATTTTTCTGTCTGGCATTATTACCGCGGTATTATTCAGCGGAATCATTAAATTGGGAGAGATTAATATTTTCGGCATTTATCAAACAATAGAGAACATCATTAAAGACTTCATCTTGATACTGATGGGCATATTATCTCTTACTTTAACGCGGAAGGAGGTGCGCAGAAGCAACGATTTCAGTTGGGCGCCTATTCAGGAAGTGGCTTATCTTTTTGCCGGGATCTTTATTACAATTATTCCGGCTCTGGCAATTCTGAAAGCAGGCGAGCATGGCGCGCTGGTATGGTTGATTAAATCAGTGAATACACCCGCTCATTATTTCTGGGTATCAGGTTCATTATCAAGCTTTCTGGATAATGCCCCAGCTTATTTGACTTTTTTCAATAGCATGCTGGGGAAATTCTATCCCGGAATGCCTGAGTCGCAGGCAGTAGCCCTTCTAATTGAAGAAAAGATTCCCTATCTGGCTGCTATATCGGCAGGGTCAGTATTTATGGGAGCCAATAGTTATATCGGTAATGCACCGAATTTCATGATCAAATCTATAGCCGAAGAAGCCGGCGTTAAGATGCCCGGTTTCTTCGGATTCATATTTAAATATTCCATCCCCTTTTTAGTTGTTTTATTCATTATAATTACTTTTATATTTTATTAGATTAATATTCTTAATAATAATAAATGCTTACATAAAAAAAATCCCTTGAAGATACCCGGTAAAGCAGATATATGTTTCTTAGTTTGACCCTAATAAAAATTAGATTCTTCGTTATCATTCAGGATAATAAATCAATCTATAATTGATATGAGGAGTAAAAAATGGTCGCAACACTGCGCAAGTCTCTAAAAACAATAGAGGATTACAAGGCAGCTAATCCTTATTATACCGAGCTTTTAGATATAATGGCAGACATATTGATTTTGCGGGAAGAATACCACATCAACATGAAAGATGGAATCTTTCATGTTGACGAAAACTTAATCACACAAAAAATGGAAGGGGGACTTCCTTTAATTGATTTTGCGGGAAAGAAATATGATTTAACGCGTCCCAAAGAATATTTTAATTCTCTAATTTCCATTGCTGAAAGAAGGATGCCCGAAGTGGCGCAAAATATCATTGATATAATTAAAAGTCCTCAATTTGATTGGGAAAAAATTATTCGTGCTTCTTTTGACCATAAGATTGAAGTAACTGATGCTCAAGGATTGTCGGCAGGTCATGAAGCTGAAGAAAATATTGACCTGATTGATCTTTTTACTGAAGAAAGCTTAAGGCCGGAGCTGGAAAGTGTTGCCCAAAAATACGGGGAAATAGTAGAGAAATCGGGGTGGTCGGAAGGATATTGCCCCATTTGCGGCAAAGAACCGAAGATTGGCGAAATCAGGAATGAGGAAGAAGGGAAACGATATCTTTTTTGTCATCAGTGCGGTTTTAAATGGTATTTTCACCGGATCAAATGTCCATTCTGTGGAAATGAGGAACAGCATTCCCTGGCTTATTTTGAAGTGGAAGGTGAGGAACGTTATCGGGTAGATGTCTGTAATAAATGCCGGCGCTACATCAAAACTGTTGAATTGCCAAAATCAAGTGAAGAACCAAATCTCGACGTTGAAGATATTGCAACTTTGCACCTGGATATGATTGCTTGCGATGAAGGATATAACTAGGATTTTACACACATTGTCCTTTTAATTATATTTAGTAAAACCCGTCGCCCTTGCTTTGCAAGTGAGGCGGGTTTTATTTTAAACGGTTGTTATGAAACCTTTGGCCGTCTTGCCTTGACATTCTGTTTTTGGGAAATCTTAATATCCAAAACGCCTTTTTAAAAAGCCCGCATCCGCCTTGCCTGATTTTATTTTCGCTTTCAAAGGAATTACCCTGTCGAAGAAATCAAATATCTATTTAATAAAGATAAGAAAATTCGTCTTTACGCCCTTGACAGAAGATGTACCCGTAAATATATTAATTCCGCTTCGCCCGATATAATTTAAAAAGGACTCCGGGAAGATAAGTATGGAAGATCACATAATAAAAACATTTAAGGAAAGCAGCCGCGTAAAAGATGCATTTGTTAATGAAAATCTGACTAAGCTGGTCAATGTTATTGAGGCACTGACAGCCGCCCTTAAAGTGGGCAATAAGATTTTGCTTTTTGGCAATGGCGGTTCGGCTGCTGATGCGCAACATATTGCCGCGGAATTTGTCAACCGTTTTGTAATAGAACGGCCACCACTACCGGCCATAGCATTAACTACCGATACTTCCATTATTACGAGTATTGGTAATGACTATGATTTTTCTGAAATATTCAGCAAGCAAATAAGAGCTATAGGTCAGCCCGGAGATATTGCCTGGGGCATCAGCACTAGCGGCAATTCCGTCAATGTTTTGAAAGGTCTGGAAATGGCCAAAAAGATGGGACTGGTAACCGTTGCCTTTACCGGTAAGGATGGAGGAGATATTGCAAAAATTGTTGATTTTTCTATTCATGTATCTTCCTCCAGCACGGCGCGTATTCAAGAAACGCATATAACAGCGGGTCATGCTATTTGTGAATTAGTGGATATAAAATTATTCCAAAAACCTGATTTAAAATAACAATAACTTTTTTCAGAGGTCGTAGTGAAAATAAAAAAAGAACATCCTGATAAACATGATCAATCCGGAGAAAAACAGACCGAAAAAATCATCGCGGAAGACCATAGTCAGGAAAATGAGGATTTAAAGAAAAAGTTGGAAGAAAAGGAAAAAGAAGCTGCGGAAAATTACGATAAGTATTTGCGTGCTGTTGCCGAACTGGATAATTACAGAAAGAGGGCTGCCAGAGAAAAAACCGATATAATCAAGTATGGCAAGGAAGATATCATCAAAGATATTCTGCCTTTTATGGACAGTTTGGACAGAGCCCTCAAGCACGATACCGGTGATATTCAGGCATTTAAAGACGGCATCACCCTGATTCAGGAACAGCTTTTGTGTTGTTTGAAAAAACACGGCGTGGAAATGATTAACGCGGCTGGCTCAACTTTTGATCCGAATTTCCATGAAGCGTTAATGCAGATGGAAAGCGACCAGCATGAAGACAACAAAGTCATCAGCGAAATGGAAAAAGGCTATTTGCTAAACGGCCGGCTTTTAAGGCCATCGAGAGTCTGTGTATGTAAGAAGACAAATAAAGAAAATGACGTATTTGAAAATATCGAGGATATAGGAGAATAAGGAGGAAAGATATGGGAAAAATTATTGGAATTGATTTAGGAACGACAAATTCGTGCGTAGCCATAATGGAAGGCGGAGATCCCGTTGTTATCGCCAATCAGGAAGGAAACCGTACCACGCCATCAATTGTCGCCATTGCGGAGAACGGTGAGCGCCTTGTAGGTCAGGTTGCCAAAAGACAGGCGATTACCAATTCGGAAAATACTGTTTACGCCGTTAAAAGATTGATCGGCAGAAAATACAGTTCCAAGGAAATTCAGTACGACGTGAAGATAACCGCCTACAAGATTACTGAAGCATCCAATGGCGATGCCCAGGTAACCGTTCGGGGGAAAAATTATTCTCCCGCTGAAATATCGGCTATGATTCTGACAAAAATGAAACAAACTGCCGAAGATTATCTGGGAGAAAAAGTGACGGACGCCGTCATTACCGTACCGGCCTATTTTAACGATTCACAGCGACAGGCGACCAAAGATGCCGGCAAGATTTCCGGTCTGAATGTTTTGCGTATTATAAATGAACCTACCGCAGCCGCTCTGGCTTACGGTCTTGACAAGAAGAAAGATGAAAAAATTGCCGTCTTTGACCTGGGCGGCGGAACTTTTGATATTTCGATCCTGGAGCTGGGAGATGGCGTATTTGAAGTCAAATCCACCAATGGCGATACCCATCTGGGCGGGGAGGATTTCGATCAGCGCGTCATGGATTATCTGGTTGCCGAATTCAAAAAAGATCAGGGCATAGACCTGCGCAGCGACAAGATGGCACTGCAACGATTGAAAGAAGCGGCGGAAAAAGCGAAAATGGAGCTCTCGACAACAATGGAAACAGATATCAATCTGCCTTTCGTTACCGCTGATGCCTCCGGCCCCAAGCATATGAACATCAAGCTGACACGTGCCAAACTGGAATCTCTCGTTGAAGAGCTAATCAATAAAGTGGTCGGCCCGTGTCAGACAGCAATTAAAGATGCCAATTTATCAACGAAGGATATTGACGAAGTCATTCTGGTTGGCGGTATGACGAGAATGCCGCGAGTGCAGCAAAAAGTGAAGGAAATTTTTGGCAGAGAACCGCACAAGGGCGTGAATCCGGACGAAGTAGTTGCAGTAGGCGCGGCTATTCAGGGCGGCGTTCTGGCGGGTGAGGTCAAAGATGTTCTGCTTCTGGATGTTACGCCTCTGTCTCTGGGTATTGAAACTTTGGGCGGCGTGATGACAAGGCTTATCGAAAAAAACACTACTATTCCCTGCAAGAAAAGCCAGATTTTCTCGACGGCGGCCGATAATCAGCCGGCGGTGAGCATCCACGTTCTGCAGGGTGAACGTCAGATGGCACCTGATAACAGAACGCTGGGTCGTTTTGAACTGGTGGGCATTCCGCCCGCTCCGCGAGGCGTGCCACAGATCGAAGTTTCTTTTGATATTGACGCCAACGGCATCGTGCACGTCAACGCCAAAGACCTGGGTACCGGTAAAGAACAAAGCATCAAAATTACCGCCTCCAGCGGCCTGTCTGAAGCGGAAATTGAAAAACTTGTCCGTGACGCGGAAGCGCACGCTGAAGAAGACAAGCGTCGCAAGGAACTCATCGAAACCAGAAATCAGGCCGATTCTCTGGTATATTCCGTTGAAAAGAATGTCAGGGAATTCGGCGACAAGGTAGATGCAGCTGAGAAAACAAAAATTGAAGAAGCAATAGCTAAAGCGAAAAAGGCTCTTGAAGGTGACGATATTGATGCCATCAAAAAGGCTCAGGATGATCTTATGAATGTTTCACATAAGCTGGCAGAAGCCATGTACGCCAAAACAGCAGGCAGTCAAGGCGGACCGGGGGCGGATGCCGGAGCGCAACAACAGGCAGGCAATCAACAACAGGCATCAGGCAAAAAAAATGACGATGTGGTTGATGCCGACTTTGAAGATGTAAAATAATATAAGTAAAAGGATTGTTGTCAGTGCCCGGAATGGCGAAAGCTATTCCGGGCATTTTTAGGCAATTGTATAGTTCACAAACCCAACTATTTATTGGAGGTAATAAAACTAGATGTATAAACACACTCGAAATTGCCCGATTTGTGGGTCACCGATTTATGAGACACAAATTTGGTCTGGCAAATGCGCACCAACTCCATATTACACTTGTTCATGTATTACGTTTGTATATCCATATCAGCAGAGCGAGTATAGGCTTGAGCTGGTTGTAATGTTATACCAAAAGGTGGCATCCCATGCGGTAGATGAGGCATTATTTCACCAATTACCGACAAGTCAGCATCAATTGGAAATAGAGCAGATTTGATTTCATGAACAAGACCATAATCTTTGGCGTCGGTTGGATTGAGAGTAATACGATTGTTCATATCGTCTTCAAGTTTATGTAGAGGTTTACCAGTTGTATCGGAAATGATTCGCGCAATGTTCGTTTGGTCAATTTTAACAGACCTTAAGTGTTCCTCAAGTTGCTTTTCATCGAATGAAGCACTTCCATTAAAATTAAAACGAACGCCATGAATCAGGAAGCGTGCATGAGGAACAGAGCAACGATGTTTGCCTGCACAGAAAAGGATAACACCGATGGAATCAACGCTACCAAAGTTATAGGTATCGACTTCAATGGGTGCCCCTTTGAGAAAATTGTAAATAGAGATACCATGAAAAACAGAGCCACCCGGAGACGACAACATGAGATGAATCTTCTCGCACTTTGCAGCAATCTTCTGATCGATTATTTTGAAAAGTTGATCAGCTGTCTGTGGTACAACGGAAGCCATTAAACGGATGTATGCTTCTTTCATTGTGATGTCTCCTTTTGGGGAAGAAAAATATTATTTTATCATTTTATTTTTTTTATTTTCAATTGGCGGTACAGATAAAATCTTTTTCATTATAGAATCAAAATCATCCGCTGAGATTTTTTTTACATCCTCTTTTTCAATAACTGTTTTTTTTGTTCTACCCTTTTTATTTTCATAACGCATTAGATTGCTCCGAATCAAACAAAGGCCCTATGGGTATTGACGGTAAACATATTTTAAGCTTCTGTCCATCCTTTCGTTCTACTTTTTTATCTAAAGAGATTAAGTGATCTGTATCGAATGTGTGAAGCTCATCAACATTATAAATTGCAGCAGTGGCAAGATGAATTGCATCTTGTGGAACCTTAAGACCGTCTAATCTCCGAAGAAGCCTTCTAGCGTAAGTCCCTATTTCTCTAGTAACTTGAACTAATATCACAAACGGTTGACCCAAAAAATCTTCAAATATTTTATCTTTTTCTTCTGGAAGTTGTTTTGCCGCATTCTCACACCGCAATTTAAACACTTCTGCCAATGTAAAAGTTGAGGTTAGAATTTCAACTTCTTTATTCTGAGCCAACTCAAAAAAATAGCGCAATGGTTTTAGCCTATCTTCGTTTTCTTCATTAATCAATTCTATCCAATTACATGAATCCCAATATACTCTTTTTATTTTAGTCAAGATTGCCCTCACGAAGTTTTTTGAGATATTCAGAAGGACTAATGCCTTGGGTAAAACCACTATCACGAATTGCATCTATAGAAACATCTCTGGACACAATATGCTCTATTTGAGCATCAATAATTCTACTAATTTTACCGGTTTTTTCATAAGAAACCATTCCACTAACAATTACCCTTATGTGTTCCCAAACATCGTTGAGGTGCATAGATTCAGATACGTTATTTCTAATTTCTTCTGGAACTCGACACCATATCTCATCTTGAGTTAACCTATCACGGATACGAAGCGCAGGATGATCATAATCCGAGCCAGCAGCAACTAAGTATCCATCAATAGAGCCAAGTTCTTTATGGGATAAATCTTCCGAAAAAAGACGAGCTGGCTGTTTATGTATTTCGCTCATTGCAGAATCAGCTATTTGAGGAGTAATCTCAATGGGAACCGAGTCTATTTCAGTGTCCAAGATAATACGTGTTTTGCCGATTCCATTATTACTTCTTTTAAGAATTCTCTCGATAATTTTACTGGCATGAGCAGAAGTCCATTCGTCAGGAGTGATACCTTTTAATATGGACTTAGTACCATATCTTAGTTTTTCTTTTTGTTTTTTAGCAAGCTCGTCAATGTTTACGCTAGAATCAAAGCTAAAAGCTTCAGCGGTCACTGTAAAAGGACTTTTCATACTGACCGAAACAAGTTTCCAAATGATGTTTTGCGAATCTTGTTTCTCATCTATCGAGACGAGTTGAAAGTAATCTAGAACTTGCTCCATAGCATCCTGAAGAGTTAAAAAGTCAGGATGAGATTCTGGAGGTTCAATGACTATCTGTATTTTTTCGGCCATGGTAATTTTCTGCGCCAGTACAAAAGCGCCTCCTTTTTTATGTTGCTTGTTTATTCCATTGATGAGTCCCGATATATAAGTCTTTTCCCTTCAATGCCACGAAGAGCCAATATACTTCGTTCATCGTCATCAATTTTTCTTTCGTTATATCTGAAATTAAACTCGGATAAATATCTGTGAAGATGTTGTTCGCCGACATGATGATATACTCCAGTAATGCCGCGTTTCAAAATACTGAAATAATTTTCAACCGTGTTTGTGTGGACATCGTTTCTGACGTATTCACCTTTACCATGATTCACGACAGAGTGAAAGAAATTTTTATTTAATCCATTGTAAGACTTAAAATCATCTGTCATTATTTTAGCGGATTTCTTAACATTTTCACGAATTATATTTTTAAGATTTACGCCTGTAACTCTTTGAACCGGCATCGACTTTACGTTTCCGTCTCTTTCAACTAAAGCGAATACTGGAATCTTGCCAACACCCCCACGCCCAGCGCGTAATTTCTTATTGTTGTGTTTATTTTTTTCTTTTCCGCCAATGTAAGTTTCGTCAACCTCAACTATACCGCCCAATTTTCCTTTTTTATCGTCCAGAGCGTAACGGATACGATGATTCATAAACCAAGCTGTTTTATAGGTAACTTTCAGCATTCTATGAAGCTGATGAGAACTCATTCCCTTTTTGGAAGAACAAATCAGGAAGGTGGCAAGAAGCCATTTATTGAGCGGAACATGACTATCTGCAAAAACTGTCCCGACTGTTACAGAAAATTGTTTCCGGCAACTCTTACACTTCCACACACCCTCACGTACAGGCTTTTTGGAATCTTCCTTGCCTTGTATTGGATAGTGCTTTTCAGTACTGCCACAATGAGGGCAAACCGCGCCATTAGGCCATCTTACACTTTCTAAGTATTGTCTGGCTTTATTTTTATCTGTGAAGTATGGTGTATCAAATCCTATGTTTTCCATAATGTTCCTCCATTTGATTTTAATATAACAACTTCAAATGGGTTTGTCAAGTATATAATTGCCCATTTTTATATAGACCGACGCTGAAAAATATTATAAAATAATCAATATAATTAAAAACTAAAGGCAACAAATCAGATAAACTAAAATATTCAAAACGTAAAAACTTCAGGAAGAAAAAGTATTAAGGAGGCGAAATGAATTTTTATAAAATTTTGGACAAAATATTCATTTTGGTATTGATCATTTTCATCATCTGCTGTTCAAAAATGGCTGTCGCTGATGAAAAGCCCATCCCCGTTTCACCTGTGGAAATAAAATCATTACCGGCAGCACAGCCGGAAACCGGACCTCCGACAATTATGACGCCGTCAAATAAGCCCAACCGCAATGCGATAGGATGCGTGCTGCCCTTATCCGGACAATATGCCGCCTGGGGACATAAAGCATCGGATGCGATTCTGTTGTCGGCAAAAATATTTAACAGGGAAAATAAAACTTCATTGGAAGTTATTGTAGAAGATTCCGGCGGGTTGCCGGAGAAAACAAAAGCGGCCATAGCACATTTGGCCAATGATAAAAATGTTATGGCAATTATCGCCGTTACTGAAACGGCAGAAGCTGCTGAGGCAGCCCGCGAAGCCCAGAATTGGAAAGTGCCTCTAATTTTAATAACGTCCAAAGAGGGAGTTACATCTGCAGGCGAATATGTCTTCCAACATTTCCTGATACCCACACAGCAAATCAGGGCTTTAGTACATTACACCTTTGATGATTTGAATTGCGCGATATTTTCGATTTTGTATCCGCAGGATAATTATGGAGAGGAAATGGTGAAAATTTTCAGCAGGGAAGTAATAAACATAGGCGGTAAAGTGGAAAAAGCTATTCCCTATAGCAGAGAGCAAACAGATTTCGCTGACGAAATAAGCAAACTAACCGGCCGTGTTGTCAGATCTTCATCAAAAACCAAGGCTGATAAAAATGATGATCAAGGACCGGCATCTGTTGACTTTGAAGCTTTGTTTATTCCTGATTCATATTTGCGGGTAAAAATGATTACTTCGCAACTTAATTTCTATGATGTGAAGGGTTTTCAACTTTTAGGCACAAGTTTATGGCACTCGCCGGAGTTGCTGAAGAATGGCGCTGAATATCTGGAGGATGCTGTTTTTACGGACAGTTTTTTTGTAAATGGTTTCTATCCGGAAACGATCAACTTTGTTGACACTTATTACGCAGCATACAGCCGGGAACCGGAAAACATTGAAGCGCTTTCTTTTGATACAGCCGGAATAATTTTTAGTATACTGGAAAACAAAAATGTTAAAACAAGGCAGGATCTTGTCGCAGGTTTAATAAAAATGGAAAATTACAATGGCGCGACCGGTAATATATATTTTGATTCAAACAGGGTTGCTCAAAAGACTGCTTTTATATTGAAAGTTAAAGATAAAAAGCTTGAACAGGTACGATGATGTTGATAAATTACCTGCTGCTGCTTTTTTTCTTTTTGATAAATAATATCTGATTGCTTATTAAACAATATTTAAATTAGAGGATGGAAAATTTAATGCGTTTTCTATTGACCAACGATGACGGAATTTATGCCAAAGGATTAGGCGCTCTCTATAAAGAACTTTCCAGGGAAGCTGATTGCCTGATTGTTGCGCCGGAAATTGAACAAAGCGCTGTGGGACATGCGATCACAATTTCTCGTCCCCTGATGGTGCGTCGCGCCACTAAGAATTCGAACTTTTTAGGATATGCCGTTTTAGGCACACCTGCGGACTGCGTAAAAATAGGAATCACCGAATTATCGGATAAGACGGTGGATCTGGTTGTCTCGGGAATCAACAGGGGAGGCAATGCCGGTATCAATGTTCTTTATTCGGGAACAGTATCTGCCGCGACAGAAGGAGCAATTCTGGGCGTCCCGTCAATGGCCATTTCTCTTGACACTCATCAAGAAGCTGATTTTACCTATGCTGCCAAATTCGCCCGCAAAATGACCCGGTTAATTTTACGCAATTCGAAACAACTCAAAGGAAGCGCAATTAATGTCAATATTCCCTGTATTCCTTGTGAAAAAATCAAAGGCGTTGTTGTTGTAAGGCAAGCCAAAAGCAACATTGTCGAAACTTTCGAGAAGCGCGTGGATCCAAGAGAAAATATTTATTACTGGTTTGCCGGTGAAGCTCAATGCGCTTGCGAGCAGAAAGATACTGACGTCGGCGCTCTGGCGGCGGGCTTTATCACAATCACACCAATTCAATATGATATGACCAGATACGATTTACTCGATACCCTTAAGGATGTTGTGAAATCAGATAAATTTTAATCATGTGGATAATTCAACCGGATAACGGGTAAAAATCATCAATAGTCATACAAAAAAATGTTCAGAAATGTACCTGTCCTTATTGGGCACCAGCGACCCGAGGATTAGTTAAATCCTGCCTTGTTATATAAACATCCCGGACTATTTGCCGGGCTATACCTTTCTCTGTATTTAAGTAAAGGGAGCGCGATATGGCTATCAGTGTTTTTGCGAGATAAAACGGGCTTCATCTTTGCAAGTGGAACCATAAGATGATTGAATTACCCGTTCAGGTTTTAAAAAGCGTTATGCTATACCGGCAGATAAGTTGCTTAACGGGTAAGCAGGACTGGAATCGGGCTTTTGCGAATAACATGTGAGGTTGTGCTGCCCAGGAATAATTCACGCAGACGGTTGTGGCCATAGGCTCCCATAACCATTAATTCCACAGCACCTTCCTGGATGAACTTTATGATTTCATCCTGTTCTTTGCCGGACATGATAATTACTTCACAATCAGCTATTGGTGCTTCCGGGGTGTTTTCATTCATCTCTTCTACCTGCGTGGATAAAGTATCAGCCTTTTTCGCATCTGATGTAATGATGAGAACTGTCAACGGCCAAGAGGTTTGTTTCGATAATTTTAAAGAAAGCTTAAAAGCTTCTAACGCGGAATCGCTGCCGTCGTAAGCAATCCCCATGCTTTCTATTTCCAGAAAATTCTCTGGAGTGATCAGCACCGGTTTGCCCGAATAACGTACAACAGCTTCGGCAACCAAACCAAGAAGCCCACTTTCCTTCAAGTGAAAGTGTTCTCCTTTTTTCGACATCAGAATTAAATCAGCGTCTTGAGCTTTTTCGACTATTTTTGAACTGATTCTACCGATTGTCTTTTTTACTTCGGCCTGTATACCATATTTCTGGCAACGTTCTCGAAATGCTTTTAAGATAGAATCCGCCTTTTCATTAAGAGATTTTTCGATGGCATCAAAGAAACCCTCGTAAGGCGGCATTCCGACTGAACCGGAAATATCAGTAAGCATGGGCCCCTGAATCAAATTCACATCAATAACGTAAAGGCCTGTTAAGGCAGCGGAAAGTTTTCTGGCGATATAAATTCCATATTCCAATGCCGTAAGGCTATTGTCGGAACCATCAGTAGGAATGAGAATTTTTTTTATCATGATGACTCTTCCGTAAAATCAAAGACGTGATCACTTTTGCTTTTTATCGAAGTGTTTTAAATCCTGGAGCAAATCAGCCACATCTTTTTCTTCCCAAACATCCGAAACGCCATTATCTTCACTGTCCGCGTTCTGCGGATTGGAGCTATCTTCATTAAAAACAAGGAATTTCCCCACAAAATTTCCATTTTTATAGGTAGCCTTTTCTTTTATCTTTCCGCTTTTGTAATACGCAAAATATTCGCCTTCTCTTTTGTCGTTTTTGAAATATCCTTTTTCTTTAATTTGGCCTGTTTTATAGTAACAAATATACTCGCCATCAAACTTGCCGTTTTTGAAATTTTCCTGTTGTTTTAATTGCCCGGTCTTATAATAAATTTGATATTTGCCGTCGAGCTTGCCATTTTTATAATTTTCCTGCTCTCTGATATGACCATTTTCATAATAAGAAATATATTCACCTTCCATCCGGCCATTAATAAAAGTCGCCTTTTCTCTAATATGTCCGTCATGGTAATAAACTACCGCCGAACCATTTTTTTTGCCGCGGACAAAATTAATGTGCGCCAGTATCTGACCGCTATGGTAGTAAGAAAAATATTCGCCTTCTGTTTTGCCTTCCAGAACATATTTTTTTTCTTTTACAGTTCCATCGGAGAAAAGCATTTTTTTTTCAACGGGAATCGAATTTATTGCGGCCATAAAAATAAAATCCCTTTTAAAGTTCTAATTTTATTAAAATAATTTAAAGTTTGAAGACGATCTTATAACTACTTTGTTTCGGAGACACCCTATAAAAAGGCCTGTTATTTTCAGGTTATCAAGTCATTGCTTTTTTTAAACAATCGTTTATGATAATGCAACTAAAAAGAATTTATTTATTAATAAATTTAGTTTAATTTTTTTCCGAATAAAGTTATTAGAGCCCAATTATTGGATATATTGCTTTCTAAAAAGCTTGCGGATTATGGTAAAGATTACAAATCATGATAACTCCTAATTTAGATACAACGAGAATAGCCATTATTGGTCCTGGCCGGTTAGGCACGTCTTTTGCGTATAAATTTGGCCGTGACAACAAACGAGTTGCTATTTACTACCATGATTCGGAAGTTTGTAAAGCGATAAATAGAGATCACTTAAATCCTCTACACTTAACCGAAGATTTATCTAAGCGTTTGGGTGGAATGCAAAACGTTCCCCGTTTGTCGTCCAACGTACAAGCTACAAACGACCTGGAACATATCGTCGAAAATAACGATTTTATTGTTCTGGCCATAACAATGAACCGCCTGCCGGAATTTCTCAATTATCTCAAACCAATGATTGATAAAAAGGCAGGAGATACCTGCCTTATTTCTCCGATAAAAGGCTTGATTTCCGATGAAATTTCTAAAGAATTGATAACACCTTCGCAACTCATCAACAATAATTTATACAATTTAAAGCACAAGTATCAGCTTGGATGCATAGGCGGACCGTTTTTTGATATGGATATTGCGCTGGGCAATCCTGTTTGTCTGACAGTGGCCGGTAAAAAACGCGTTGCCAATATTATCAGGGAAGATTTACTTAAATTTAACCGCAAGGAAATGAATTCATATTATAATTTTGACGTTGTCGGAGTGGAAGCTTGCGGCGCTTTAAAAAATATTGTGGCGAATATCAAGGGCATGGCAGATTCTCTGCAACTGGGCGACTCAATCCCCGGCACCATATTCGCCCGTTCCGGCGTGGAAATTCGGTCGTTGTCCCGTCTTTTGGGAGGAAGTTTTCAGGCTTTTCACAGTCAGGCAGGCGTGGGCGATATGTATGTAACTGTTTCATCGCTGGCCAGCAAAAATTATCGTTATGGAAAATATTTTTATGAACTATATACCGGTAATCCCATCGAAACCAACTTGCGCGTTCTGGAAAAGATTGATGGAACTCCCGAAGGTCCCAACACGGTCAGAAACGTTCATAAATATCTGGAAAAGAAAAATATGTACAGCCCGCTATTTTCCTGCGCATATAGGATATTTAATGAAGCGGGCGAGAAAAACGCCATAAAAGATATGATAATTCACGCCTGTCAATATGATAAGAGAAATAAAGAATATATAGACCCTCTGTCCAGATTCATGTACCGCATTCTGCCTGATTACTGGTATCGTCGCGATAAAAGTATCTTCGACTAAAATATAATTAAAGCTTCTTTAAAAACGTCAATACCATAGCGTTTACCTCATCCGCTTCCTTCCCCCGCAATATACCGTGGTGATTGGCATAAACTCGTATAAGCTGCTTTTCCTTTGTGCCGAGTTTTTTAAATATTTCCTCTCCGCTCACTGGATCCACTACAGGGTCGCCTGAAGCATGTATGATAAGTGTCGGATCCGTCACTTTTCCCAGACGATTTTCAACAAACCTCATCAGCTTATCCAGTTCATAGCCGCCGCTCACGGGATTTCGGAGATAGTTTATCTGCGGATATTCCGGATCATTTTCGACGAATTCCATTTTCCATTTATCTATTTTGATTTTCGTGAGTAATTTATTCCACGCGACAATAACAGGCGCAAACCTGGAAGCAACGCTCATTAGTTTGAAAGGAGCGTTGATTGAAATAACTCCGGTAAACCTGCCGGGTTTGTTGGCAGCTTGTAACAGGGCAATTCCGCCGCCCATGGAAAAGCCGACAATGGAAAATGTTTTAACACTGTTTTTCATGATAATATAAGCCCTGCTTGCAGAATCGTACCATTTTCCCCAATTTTGGATTGCAAGATCCTCAGGAGCTGTGCCATGCCCCTGCAACCGGACGCCGTAAACATTATAACCATTCTTATATAGGTAATCCGCCAGCGGTCTCATCTCTTCCGGCGCCGCCATATATCCGTGAACAAGAATAATTCCCTTTCTGCTGAAAAAATGCTTCAAAAAGAAAGGTTCCCCGATATTTTTAGGTTTGCTCTCGTTTTCTATGTAATACTGCTTATAATCCTTATCGAAAAGCATCTTATCCAACTTGACAAAGAGATTTCTTATCTTCCATCTGATAACAAATCCCGGAAGGAACATCAGCCAATCCACTGTATTGGTGAGACCCCGGAGAGGCTCTATTTCGTTTTTGAGAACTTCAATGATATTATCTCTCCTGATAGTATGAAAATCGAACTTCCTGCTGAATCGTACTCTATTTTTAGTGATTATACCGTCCTTCAGGGTAATGAGGTTGCCGGATACGGCTTCCTTTATAAAATTTTCGTATTTTTCATGATAATCATCAGTAAGAAGATAAAACTGTTTTTTGTAAAGGGATGTGTGGCAGTTGGACATGCCGATTCCACGCAAATATTCAATGGCAAGAAAAACGCGGTTTTTGAAATTGCCTTCACTGATACAGTTCTTCCAGTATTTCGTCAGAATATAAGAAAACAAATGGTCATGATTAACAGTCGTCATGCCGTATATGGCATTCATATAATCAGCCATCATGTTGACGCATATTTTTCTGAAAGGAATGAATTTTTTAAAATTATCGCTATCCAAATAAGGATGATCATCAGCCAGCATCTTGTTTAGCGCTTTGTTGGGAGTGATATAATTTTTTACCGGTATTGGCTTACCGAAGTTAATATCAATATCCACCTTGCCCAATATCATGTTACCCTCAACTTCTAACTCCTCCTGAAAACGCGGTGAAATATTATTGATTAATCTGGCGGCAAGTTTGCTGAGTTCGTTCTCCCGCGCGCGGACAGGATAATAGGTGATATTTACCGGAATAATATAAGTTTCCTTATTTATAATATTTTCTACATCCGTAAGATCAAAACCGAAATGCGCCGCCATCCGGGCAGTGGATGAATTATCGCCCCGCAAGTGGAATGTTCTCAATTTTGTACGTATGAACTGGGTCAGCAAAGCGATCTGCGCCGCCCCCGAATGAGGGGGCCTTCGGATACCTGAATTATAAACAATATACTTGCCTTTCTCGATAATCTTTTTATCCTTTATTATCTGGCCTTCCGGAAAAATAATAACAGGATGACTGTCTGTAAGAAGCGCGTTGATAAAGATTTTGTCTCTGTTCGGATCGGCGGTGGAAATAGCGCCCACATTATCCATGAATTCTCCCATTCTGCCGCTGAAAAAAGATTTATCTGCCAGAGAAACGGGATATTTTTTTATGCTCTTTTTGATGATATACGGCATTAAAATTGTTTCTATGCGCGTAAAGTGATTAATGACATACAAAACAGGATGATCAGGCACATTTTCAAGCCCATGCAGACGTAAGTCCATTCCCGACGCCTTAATTAAGGTATCAAGCGCTGCTTCAATAATATTAATCAAATCGTTTGATATCTTCATTGTATTCCGTCTTCTTTTTTTATTCTTAGTTTTACATTAGCCGCCACTCTTTTTAATATGTCCGGATTATTGGTAAAAATCCCGCTGACTCCCATTTTTAAAAATCGCTTCATATTTCTTGCGTCATTGACAGTGTAAATATTTACGGGAATATTATTTAATTTAATATTTGCAAGCCACTTTTTGTTAAAATCCTTGCTGGAACAGTTAAAGGCGTCAGCTCCCGCTAACTCCATTATATCCGAAGGCAATTTAGAATCATAAATTTTTAGTTCAAACAACACGGCGACAGTCACGGTATTGTCTATCTGCTTTAGATGCATAAGGGCGCGCGGGTCAAAACTGGAAAACACGACATGTTCCCGCATGCCGCTTTGTTCGACAATCTTCAAACATTTTTCTTCAATGCCTCCGAAAAACATTTTACTAACCGCTTCCGTTTTGATTTCAATATTCACCGCAATTTTATTTTTGCAGATGCTCAAAACTTCAGCCAGAGTTGGTATTCTTGTGTTTGTAAAATTCTTATTAAACCAGCTTCCGGCATCCATTTTTTTTAATGAAGCAAGAGTATGATCGGCAATTCTTCCACGGCTGTCAGTGCAGCGTGAAATTTTTTCGTCATGAAAGACAACAACTTCTTTATCCGAGGTAAGTTGCACGTCAAGCTCGATCATATCTGCGCCCATGGCAATAGCCCCCTCAAACGAAGGAAGAGTGTTTTCGGGATAATAGGCCGATGCTCCGCGATGAGCGATGATTGTAAAATCATCGCCTACGCCGGGGTTATACTTGAATAAATGATATGGCTTGCCCATATTTCTGTCATTACCTTATTGTTAATATTTTTATATTTTTAACACATTTAATTTTATAGTTCTTCAATTATTTTATTATTTACAAATTTGACCGAAAGAGTTAATAATTTTATAAATATAAACCTATGTCTTTTTATATAATACGGATTGGTCAGGGGGTAACATGAAAATATTAGGCATTATGGGAAGTCCACGGATTGGCGGCAACAGCGATATTCTCCTTGACGATGCTCTTGCCGGCGCCGAAAAAACGGGCGCGAAAGTGGAAAAAATTATCCTGAACAAGATGAAAATATTCGATTGCCAAGATTGCAGGAAATGCAACGAAACCGGTCTTTGCGTCATTAAAGACGACATGCCTGAAATCCTCAAAAAGATACTGGATGCGGACGCTATAATCCACAGCGTGCCGGTTTACTTCTGGTCTATGACCGCGCAAATGAAAGCTTACCTGGACCGGTGGTGCGCTCTGTTTGACGCCAACTGGAATTGGCAGAAAGCTTACTATCCAAATATGAAAGGCAAACGCATCGGTCTCATCACTGTTTGCGGAGATCCGAATGTACACACGGCTGACCCTATTGTGCACAGCTTTAAATTAACAGTGGAAATGACAAAAATGCACTGGCTTGGAGCCGTAATGGCATCCGCGGGTGACAAAGGAGACATCATCAAAGACGAAAAAGCCAGAAAACAGGCCTCTGAACTGGGAAGGAAAGCAGCAACACCCTGATTCTTCCTCTCAAGCATCAAATCAAGTCTCTTCTTAATTATTGCCTGCATCCATTACTATTGGATCGTTAGCAATTATTAGAAGTGCGTCTTAACATTTTACTTAACGCTTTCGTTTCTGCATATAGGAGCAATAGAAACAGCCCTGCCCATTATTTCTGCTTGAGATAGCAGCCTTCCATTCGTGACCTTTCGAACATAGCCACCATACTTGATTGTGAGAATTTGCTGTTATATCTCTCGGTGTCAGGCTTCCATTCTTTGAGGGATGCCATTGCTTTGCCAGCGTGGGATTCACTGTTTGCAGACTGTCTTCATCTTTAACTTTTTTGTCAGGTTTTGCGGGTACTTGCGGTGTCGGGCTTTCAAACTGCTCAGGAAGCGATTCTGTTGCCCCTGTTGGAATTTCTGTTTGCTGGCTATTTTCATCTTTGACTTTTTTGTCAGAACAATAGGGACAACCACTCCCCTGGTTTCTTTCACTAACTGTCGCCGGCCATGCATGACCCTTTGAGCACAGCCACCATACTTTTCTATTGGAGCCTACTGATACATCACCTGGAGTCAGGCTCCCGTTTTTTGTAGGATGCCATTCCCTTGCTAAGACGGGATTGCAAAACAAAAGACTATATTTTGTGGTGGGTCTGCCTGGCATAATAGCACTCTAATTTTCAAGATTCCTTTCATATTCAGAGTATCACGATTTACATTTGCAATCTACTGAAACAATGGAATCATTCAGTTCAACACTTTTCTTCAGGGCTGTTCAAAAATGCTCAGATGCAAGGCCCCCGAGGCACACAGGAGTGAGGCGTATTTTACATGCGCCGTAGCGACGAATAACGTGGGAAACGCCGCAGATGGGCGTTTTGTAAAGCCTTCGGCTTTTTCCGGCAAGGAATGTATCCAATCATAATTGCGCCTCCCTGCGGCAATGCGCCCCCCGGTCAACAACCCTGCCTATCAATGGGCTTCGTCCCAATTCTTCCCTGCCGCAATCTCCACTTTCAACGGCACTTTGAGTTTTATGACCTCTTCCATTTCCTTTTTGACAAGTTGCTTGACTGCTTCTTTTTCTTTTGCAGGCGCTTCGACGACCAGTTCATCATGCACCTGCATGATCAGCCTAGCGGAAAGATTCTTTTTCTTAAGCAGGTGATCTATGTTTACCATCGCCACTTTAATCAAATCGGCGGCAGTGCCCTGAATAGGAGTATTGATCGCCATGCGTTCGGCGAACTGACGCACGGAAGGAATTTTGCTTTTCAATTCCGGCAGATAGCGCCGGCGATTTAGCAGTGTGCAGACAAAACCATCGCGGTGCGCAGCTTCAAGGATTCCATCAAGATAAATGCGCACTTTTTTATAGCGCTTAAAATATCCATCAATGTATTCCTGTGCCATTTTCATGGAAACGCCAAGTTCCTTTGCCAGACCGAAAGCGCTCATTCCATAGAGAATACCGAAGTTGATGACTTTGGCCTGACGTCGCATATCGGAATTAACCATCTGGGGAAAAACTCCGAAAACATCCGATGCCGTGCGGCTGTGAATATCTTCATTGGAGGAAAAAGCCTCAAGCAGCGTTTCATCTCCCGAAAGATGCGCCAGCACCCGAAGCTCTATTTGCGAATAGTCCGCGGAGATCAAAAGCCAGTCCGGGGCGGCTATAAAGGCCTGACGGATTCTTTTGCCTTCCAATGTACGAATTGGAATATTCTGTAAATTGGGGTTACTACTGGACAGCCGACCTGTAGCTGTTACTGTCTGGTTATAAGATGTGTGAATCCTACCGGTTCGTGGATTAATCAATGCAGGCAGCGCGTCCACATAAGTTGACTTGAGTTTGGACAAAGAGCGGTAAGCCAGAATCTCAGCGGGTAATTCATGGCTGCGGGCAAGTTCAGTTAAAACATCGACATCGGTTGAATATCCCTCTTTTGTTTTCTTTCCGGCAGGCAGTTTGAGTTTTTCAAAAAGTATCGTCTGCAATTGCTTGGGCGAATTGATATTAAATTTTTCACCGGCCAGACGAAATATTTTTCCTTCCGAGAGAGACAGCAATTGTCCCAATTCCGTTGACATATGCTTTAAAAGTGAAGTGTCCACCCGTACGCCTTTCTTTTCCATATCGGCAAGAACATACAAAAGCGGCATCTCCACCTTACGGTAAAGATCAATGGCATCTATTTTCGTTAACTGCTCTTCAATAACCGGAGCAAGAGCAAATATCGCGTCGGCGCGCTGTCCCTCGCAGCCAGCCATCTTATCAACCGGCACTAAAGCCATTGGATAAGTCTTGCCTTTTCCGCCCGCCACATCGTTTAGCGTAGGAAGCTGCTGGTGTAAATATTCCCAGGATAATTCGGCAAGTTCATAAGAATTTTTGGCAGGATTGAGCAAATAGGCTGCTAACTGCAAATCTTCGCCGGACTGCACTTCAAGGTTCTCCATATGAACAAGCGCTGTTTTCAGATCATAAACATATTTTCTTATTTCGGCATTTTTCAAAACAGGGGCAAGTGCGGCAAGTGCTTCTTTCACCGGTAACTGCTCTTGAGCGTTTGTATGTCCCAGCGGCAGATAAAACAAGTCGTCGTCAGCGCTCAAAGCCATCCCGATTAATTCCTGCGGGGGATTTTTCTCCCAGACAATTTCACAGGCAATCTTCGCACTGCCATGCAGCTTTGCGGCTAGTCCGGACAGGGCGGCGCTGTCTGCGACAACTTTACAGTCTTTAACAGGCCTGAGGGTGTCTGTCTTAATCTGCTGCAGGAGCGAAGAAAATTCAAATTCACTAAAAAGCCCGGCAAGGGATTCCTTATCCGGCTCTTTACGCGCGGCGTCCTGTAGATTAAAATCAATTTCAATATCTTTACGAATCAGCGCCAGTTGGCGGCTGAGCCTGGCCTGCTCAGCATACTGCCGAAAACTTTCTCGCAACTTCACATTACGCAGATTCGCCGCGTTTTCAATTACCGCTTCCACAGTGCCATATTCTTCGATGAGTCTCTGCGCCGTTTTCGGGCCGATGCCCGGCACTCCCGGAATGTTATCGGAGGTATCACCCATCAGTCCCAGAATTTCCACAACCTTGTCCGGCCCCACTCCGAATTTTTCTTTCACGGCCGCCGCGTCATAGGTCTTATCTTTCATCGTATCGACCATCGTGACCTGCTCATCAATCATCTGCATTAAATCCTTATCGCCGGAAATAATAGCGGTGCGCAATCCTTTTTTACTCGCTTGAATAGCGAGCGTCCCGATCAGATCATCTGCTTCAATACCCTGTTTTTCCAGAATGCAAATGGAAAATCCGCGGACAACGTCTTTAATAAACGGAATCTGCGGGATCAGGTCATTGGGCATTGGTTTTCGTGTCGCTTTATAATCTTCAAATTCTCCATGGCGCGTTGTCGGCCCCCTGAGATCAAAAGTCACCACAATATAGTCCGGTTCCAGATCACGCAGTAACTTCATGAGCATGTTCGTAAAGCCGTAAATGGCGTTGGTGGGAAAACCTTTGGAGTTGGTTAAAAGAGGTATCGCGTAGAAGGCGCGATAAATATAATTACTGCCGTCAACAATAGCTAACAGTGGTGTTTTGTTTTTTTCTGTCATGAGTCATCACTTTTATGAGATTTGCAAATTTTATACGTCAAAAGAAGCGTTTATTTTAAAAGTGTTCATCGCTCTCATATCCAGGATATCCATCACGCCGGTTTTTTCTTTCAATTCTTTAAGAAATGCTTTCAGCTCTTTGGTTGACGCGGCGCTAACGGTAAACCAGATGTTGTATTCATTATCGCGCCGGTAATTATGCGTGACATTTTTATTGGCATTCACGATTGCAACGAAGCCATCTATTTTTTCTTCCGGCACGCGCACGGCGCAGAGAGTGCTGACACGGCCAAGCTTCGCGCCATCAAATACGGCACCGATACGGCGGATGATTCCTTCTTCTTTCATCTTCCTGATACGGCTGATCGTCTCATCCTCACTGATGCCGCAACGATTGCCGGCAATTAAAAACGGCTGCTCCTCCAGCGGGAATTCTCTTTGCAGAATATTTAATATTTTTTTATCAACATCATCCATAAAAATATCCTACTTCGTCATACCGGCGCAGGCCGGTATCCAGTTATATGATAGTATTATATAAATCATTCCAATCGGGATTATTTTCTTCAAGTAACCTGATCTTCCAAGCTCTTTTCCATTCTTTCACATTCTTTTCCCGTTCAATAGCCGAATTCATATTGTTATGCAATTCATACCAGACAAGATTATGAACACCATATCGTTTCGTAAAACCTTTCACTAAATTATTCTTATGTTCCCATATTCTTTTGACCAGATCTGATGTAACACCTATGTAAAGAGTTCCGTTCCTCTCACTTGCCAGAATATATACAGCCGTTTGTTTTATCATTTGTGTCTCTGGTTCTCATCTTCCGCCGGAGATGTTTCTGGATACCGGCCTCCGCAGGTATGACTAAATAAATGAACTATTTATCACTAACGCTTTTAGGCTGATAAAGACATAGTGGCTCTTCAGCGAGATAATCTCCTGTCGCTTCATACGCGCGTGCCCGGCAACCTCCGCAAACCTTGATAAACTCGCAGCGTCCGCATTTGCCGCCGTACTTGCCGTAATTGCGCAAATTGCGAAACACTTTCGAATTTTCCCATATGTCTGCAAAAGTTTGTTTCTTCACATTGCCGCAATTCAGTTCCAGATAACCGCAGGGCTGCACTTGGCCGACATGGGAAATAAAACAAAATGTTATGCCGCCCAGACATCCTCTTGTCGATTCGTGGAAGTGACCTTGCACTTTTTTCTTCTGCTCCTCTGACTTGTCCCTATTCTGATGCATGATGCGGAAGTAATGAGGTGCGCAAGTGGCCTTGAGTTGAATTTCACAACTTAAGCTCTCCCGATGAAACCACATCAGAGTCTCTTCATAATCAGCTGCTGTTATTGCCTGACCGGCAAGCTCCTTTCCTCGGCCAGTAGGAACGAGCAGAAAGATGTGATGCGCCGCAGCCCCTATTTTTTCAGCTAATTCCAGAATATCTTTAATCTGTTTGAGGTTCACTGAGGTGATTGTAGTATTGATTTGAAATTCCATCCCTGCATCTTTGAGCGCTGCAATTCCAGCCATCGCTCCGGCAAACGCGCCTTTCTCCTGACGAAAAGCATCATGGCTTTGCGCATCCTTGCCGTCAATACTGATACTGACTCTTTTAATACCGCTTCGAATCATTTTCTTCACAACAGCAGGAGTAACTAAAGTGCCATTTGTCGCCATGACCATGCGCAAACCCTTGTTTGTCCCGTAGGCGGCAATTTCAAAAATATCCGGCCGCAAAAGCGGCTCGCCGCCTGTAAGAATAATCACCGGCGAGGATACGGCGGCAATGTCATCAATAAGGTCAAAGCATTTTTTTGTGGAAAATTCTCCCGCATAAGGTCCACCATTGGCCGCTGCCCTGCAATGAGCGCAGTTTAGATTGCAGCTGCGCGTCACTTCCCACGCAATCATGCGGACTTTATTATCAGGATCAATCATCATAATTGTTATAATTTATTTGTTCAGCAGTTTTGCGACTTGCGGTGCGAAATAGGTAATAATGATATCCGCACCGGCGCGTTTGATTGCCGTCAGCGATTCCAGCATGGCTTTTTCTTCATCAAGCCAGCCAAGTTGCGCGGCGGCTTTTATCATCGAATATTCGCCGCTGACATTATACGCCGCCACAGGCAAATCAAATTCCTGTTTGGCGCGGCAGATAATATCCAGATAAGCCAGCGCCGGTTTCACCATGATGATATCCGCGCCTTCACCGACATCCAGCGACATTTCCCTTATTGCTTCGTCGGCATTAGCCGGATCCATCTGATAAGCTTTTCTGTCGCCAAACTGCGGCACGCTCTGAGCGGCTTCACGGAAAGGCCCGTAAAAAGACGAGGCGTATTTTGCCGCATAAGCCATGACGGGTATATCCTCAAACGCGTTTTCGTCAAGCGCCTCGCGGATTGCCGCTATCTGCCCGTCCATCATTGCCGACGGCGCCACCATATCGGCTCCGGCGCGCGCCTGTGATAAGGCCGTTTCTGCCAGAACCTCCAGCGTTTCGTCGTTTAGCACTGTGTCTTTTTCCAGCATGCCGCAGTGGCCATGGCTGGTATATTCACACAGACAGACATCCGTAATCACAAGGATATCCGGCACTTCATTTTTAATTCGCTTTATAGCCTGCTGGATTACGCCGTCTTTGGCAAACGCTCCCGTAGCCATCGCATCTTTTTTTGCAGGAATGCCGAAAAGCAGGACAGCGGGTATTCCCAGGTCACGTGCTTTTTGCGCTTCTTTGGCAATATTATCAACGGACAACTGGAACTGGCCGGGCATGGATAAAATCGGTTTTTTAAAATTCTTGCCCGGCACCGCGAAAAGCGGATAAACCAGATCGTCAACACTTAATTTTGTCTCGCGTATCAAACGCCGGAAGTTTTCATTTTTTCTCAACCTGCGGGCACGATATTCCGGAAATTGCATTTTTCAATCCTCCCTATTACTTATTTCTTCGTCCGTCAGATAACAGGCGGGATCAGGCCCCCAAAGCTCGCCTTCCGATTCCGCCCGGGCGCGGAAATTGCCGCCGCAGACATTAAGCCACACACATCCCGCGCAACGGCCATGAACGTGTTTCTTTTTATCTTTCAATTGCATCAATAATTCGTTTTTTTCATCCGTCCAGATTTCACCGAAAGTCCTCCGGCGGACATTGCCCAGCGACTGATTGCGCCAGAATTGATCGGGATAAACTTCACCATCCCAACTTACGCATCCAATGCCGAGGCCGGATGAATTACCCTCGTTCATCTCTAATAGTTCCAGAATTTCTTTGGCGCGCTGGGGATTTTCTTTTTTCATTTTCAGATACAGATACGGACCGTCGGCATGATTGTCCACCGTGAGAATTTCCGGAGACAATCCATCGTCAAACATCTTTTTAGTTTGAGCGGCTATCAAATCGATCAATTTGCGTGTTTCTATATGGGTTAAATCCTCTTCACGTAGTTTGGAGCCGCGTCCGGTGTAAACAAGATGATAGAAACACATTCTTTCAATATTTTCTTTTCTGAGCAATTCAAACATATCCGGCACATCGATGAGATTATGCTTATTAACCGTAAAACGGATGCCGACTTTTATCCCCGCGTCACGGCAGTTACGAATTCCCTCAATGGCCGCGGCGAACGCGCCCTTTTTGCCACGGAAACGGTCATGTGTCTTTTCGAGGCCGTCGAGACTTACGCCTACATAGGAAAGACCGATCTTTTGGAGTTTCGTCGCGATCTCTTTGGTGATGAGAGTGCCGTTGGTGGAAATAACCGCCCGCATTCCTTTATCTGTAGCGTATTGCGCCAGTTCCAGCAAATCTTTACGAATTAAAGGTTCGCCGCCGGAAAAGAGAATCACCGGCGAACCGAACGCCGCCAGATCATCAATGAGCTTCTTGCCTTCCTCCGTGGTCAGTTCGTCCGGATATTCGATGTCGGCGGAATTGGAATAGCAGTGAATGCATTTTAAATTACAACGGCGCGTCATGTTCCAGACAACCACCGGTTTTTTGTCCGCTGAGAATTGCAGGAGATGCGAAGGCAAATCCCCCGATTTCCTGTTATAGCGCAGGACATCGGACGGTTCCACTGCTCCGCAATATAATTTGGAAATTCCTATCATTTCCTTCTACCTCTTTTCTTATCCGCCGGTCTCTTCGAAAAGTAATCGATTAATGCCCCAACCAGCCCCTCCATTGTATACTCTTCCTGATGAATATCAACGGATAATCCGGCCTTTTTCGCGGCTGCAGCGGTAACCGGACCGATGCAGGCAATCCTGACTCCTTCGGGCAAGAGAAATTTCCGCCCTGCAATTTTTACAAAATTATCCACAGTGGAGGAACTGGTAAAAGTAAGCACATCCACATGGTTTTCTTTAAACAATGTCTTCAAATCGCTTTTCTTTTTCTCTGAAGCAACGGTAACGTAGGCAGTGACAACACCGACGTCGGCGCCGAGTTTTTTCAAACCATCGGGAAGAACATCGCGGGCTTTGGAGGCTCTGGCAAGGAGTATCTTCTTTCCTTTTATATTTTTACCGGAGAACGATTTTAGAATTCCTTCCGAAATAAATTTCGCAGGCACCAGATCAACCCTGATTCCTCTGTTTAGTACCTGCTGTGCCGTTGCCGGACCTATACAACATATTTTTACGCCCTTCAGATCGCGGACATCCCTGCCTTTCGCCAAAAGCCTCTCAAAAAAGAACGAAACTCCGTTGGCGCTGGTGAATATCAGCCAATCGTAATCTTCCAGGTTTTTTATCGCGGCATCAAGTTCGCTCCAGTCCGGCGGAGGTACAATTTTAATCGTGGGGAAACCAATGGGATTGGCGCCTTCTTTAATCAGCAGTTCCGCCAGATCGTCGGCCTGCCTCTCCGGACGCGTTATTACCACTCCTTTGCCGAAAAGAGGTTTTGAATCAAACCAGTTAAGTGTATCGCGCAACTCAACTACCTTGCCAACAACGAGAATTGCCGGTGGTGCAAACTTTAACTCTTTTGCAAGCATGGAAATATTGGCCAGAGTACTTGTGAGGATTTGCTGACGCGGCGTCGTGCCCCAACGAATCAGAGCGGCAGGCGTTTCCGCGGACATGCCGTTGTCCTGCAATTCGTTGGCAATTTTTTCGATGTTCTTCACGCCCATGAGAAAAACAAGCGTTCCGATGCGGGACAAAGCCTGCCAGTCAATATCACTTTTTCCCTTGGCCGGATCCTCATGGCCGGTGACAAACGCTACTGTGGAAGTCAAACCCCGATGAGTGAGCGGAATACCGGCATAAGCGGGAACGGCAATCGCGGACGTTACACCGGGAACAACTTCGAAGGGTATACCGCTTGCTGCAAGTTTTTCCGCCTCTTCCCCTCCGCGGCCAAAAATAAAAGGATCGCCACCTTTCAGACGCGCGACGATATTACCGGCCTTTGCTTCTTTCACCAGAAGGTCGTTAATTTGCCACTGTGACAGGGTATGAGCGCCGCCCTGTTTCCCGGCGTAAATAAAGCGTACGTCATCCCGTGCATATTTTAATAAATCCCTGCTAACCAGATAATCGTAAATGACGACATCCGCCTTGCACAAACAATCAATGCCCTTGAGCGTAATCAGCCCTGCATCACCGGGGCCCGCTCCAATGACATAAACTTTCCCTTTTTTATTTTTTCTCATAAACAAGCCACCGTTCTCCCGCCCGTTTTGAAATCAATCGGTATAGCACTGTCATTCCCGCTTGCGCGGGAATGACACGGGAGCATGTTTTTTAAGCATTACATAAGATCGAGAAGCTTCTTGCCGCCTTTTTCCAGAACGATGTTTGCCAGTTTCTCTCCCAATTCTTCAGCATCTTCCCTGGAGCCGCTTATTTTTTCACGAATCATTGTAGAACCGTCCGGCGCGGTAATCATGCCTTCCAGTGAAAGTCTCTGACCTTCGAGTTTGCCAAGCGCCGCAATAGGCAGACGGCATCCTCCTCCCAACGTCCTCAAAAAAGAACGCTCGGCGGTAACTTCCGCGGCGGTTGTCACATCATTCAATGCGGCACAGGCTTTTGCCAGTTCAACATCGGTCTTACGAATCTGCAAGCCCAGCGCGCCCTGACCGACTGCCGGAAGCATCATTTCCACCGGCAGAAATTGCGTAATTTTTTCGGCCAATCCCATCCTTTTCATGCCTGCTGCGGCAAGTATTACACCCGTGAGGTTTTCCGTTTCTATCTTTTTTAACCGTGTTTCAATGTTGCCGCGCAGCGGCACAATATTAACATCGGGCAGTATCGCTTTAATTTGCGCGCCGCGCCTCTGAGAGCCTGTGCCGATTTTCGCCCCTTTGGGCATAGATTCCATTTTGATGTTGTCGCGCGACACCAGAACATCGCGCATGTCTTCGCGCGGCAGAATCGCCGCGAACATCAGTTCATCGAGCGTTTCCCCCGGAACATCCTTCATGCTGTGCACCGCCAGATCAATCTTTTTAGAGAGCAGGGCATCTTCAAGCTCCTTGACGAAAACACCCTGACCGCCGATTGTAAGCAAAGATACATCCTGCATAATATCGCCGCTGGTTTTAATTACACAAATCTCGATATTTGTTTCCGGCATTATTCTTCTTAATTTATCAGCGACATAATTTGTCTGGGTCAATGCCAGCTTGCTGCCGCGTGTCCCTATTTTAAAATTCATAAAATCGCACCAATTATACTACTATCCATCCAAACGAAAAAGCCGCCGCACCACCGCAACAATATCGCGGGAGTTGAATTCAGAGCTTTCTTCTTTTAAAACCGCCACTGGAGAATGCAATACCTTGTTTACGATAGAGTTAACCAGATTATCTATTCTTTCCTGATCTTCCTTATTAAAATTTTGCATCCAGCCCGCAGCCTTCTCCATCTCCGCCTTGATAATTTCTTCGGTCTTGCTGCGTAGTGATATGATTGTCGGCACGGATTCCAGTTCTTTCTGCCAGTTGATATATCTTGTTACTTCCTCTTCCACAATCATTTCGGCCTTAACAGCTTCTTTCCTGCGAACATTGATGTTTTCATCCACTATGCCCTGAAGGTCATCAATATTGTACAGATAAACATTCTCCAGCGAACTTGCCGCCGGTTCGATATCGCGGGGCATGGCGATATCAATCAAAAATAACAGGCGGTTTTTTCGCCGATGATGAATTCTTTTGAGTATATCGGCGGTAACAATGAAGTCGGGAGCACCGGTTGAGCTGATGACAATATCCGCCTCAATCAGTTTTGCATCCAATGATTCGAGCGATACCGCTTCTCCGTGGAATTTTTCCGCCAGAAGTCCGGCCTGCGCAAGCGTTCTGTTGGCAATTATTATTGACTCCGCTCCGTTGCTGATTAGATGCATCCCTGTCAATTCGGCCATTTCCCCGGCTCCGATCAACAGGATTCTCTTGCCGTCAAGCGAGCCGAATATTTTTTTGGCCAGTTCCACCGCGGCATAACTGACAGAGACAGGGTTGACCGCAATAGCCGTTTCCGTACGGACACGTTTGGCCGCGCGAAAAGAACAATGCATCAAACGATTCAAAACTACACCGGTTGCATACTTCGCCAGTGCCTGACGATAGGCATCTTTGACCTGTCCGAGAATCTGAGTCTCGCCCATTACCATTGAATCAAGGCTTGATGCCACGCGAAAAATATGGCGCACCGCTTCCTCATTGCGGTATTCGTAAAAACAATTTGCCGCTTCGTCTGGGGTCAAACCGCCGCTAGCAGCCACAAAATCACGGAGGTCTTTTACTTCTTTTCCATGTTCCTCAACACTGGCAATAATTTCAATACGGTTACAGGTGGAAAGATACAGAACTTCCCCCACGCCGTTTAATGACTTAAGGCGGGCAAGTATGTCTTTTTCCTCCTGACAACCGGCAAATATCTTTTCCCGGACAGCAATTGAAGCTGTTTTATGATTCAAGCCTATTAATACAATCATATTTTAAATAAAGTTATGCAAAGTTGAAAAACAAAATCTCACGCTTCCATAGGATAACAAAAGAAGAATAAATGCTGCGCAGGAAACCAAAGCCATCCGATAGCCTCTCCAGCCAATGGCAAGGCGCTGATGCAAAAGAGAACCATAGATAATCCAGCCGGCAAAAGTCCAGATAATTTTGGGATCAGTAAGCCATCCTGCCTGCCAGCTGAATTCCGCAAATACCATCCCTGCCAAAACCCCAACTGATAAAACCGGGAACCCCCATAGAAGACAAATATAATTAATCCTGTCCAGGTCATTGAGTGACGGCAACAGCCTGCTCATCTTGCTTAATTTCCTATTTTTCAGCAGGCCGTTTTGAATTATGAACATGGCTCCAGCACACGATGCAAGTATAAATAAAGATTCCCCTGTAATTGTTAAGAACACATGCGCCGCAGTCAGCCAGCTTTGTAAATTTGCAGGCAGCAGGATTTTACCGACCTGCTGCCCGGCGGCGGCAATCATGAACAAAAATATGAAAGGAGAAATGAAAGCTCCAAGCGATCTTGTTTTGGTTTTGAATTGCAGGGCAAGATAAACTCCGCTTACCGACCAGGCGCAAAGGGAAAGAAAATCACGCGAACCGAGATTAAACATCCCGGAGGAATTTATGACCGAGAACAATAAATTAATTGTTAAAAAACAGAATGCGGCGGACAAAATCCAGGTGGACATTTTTGCCAGTTTTATTTTTTTTATCAGGAGTGAAAGCAAATAACCTGCTGTGCTTACGGCGCAGAGGACAAACGCAATTTTAAATAAAATCATTTCCAGATCAATTAAAGTCAATTTCTATTTCCTCTCCCGTAATTTTCTGCACTATCTCTTTCACTTTATTTACATCCTTCGCCTTAATAAAATCCAGCAGGCCCGCCGACAATAAAGACCCAAACCAATCTTTGCCAACACCGGCATTTTTTGCCATTTTGACGCGCAGGCCGCCTAAAATGTTCAAAAGCACTTCATATTCTTTTCCATATTCGGATTCCAGTTCTTCTCTTAGATGGCGGGCAAGAGCGGGACTTTTGCCGCCGGTGCCTACCGCTATTGCCAGATCACCCCTCTGCACAAGCGAAGGCAGAATAAAATCGCATTTTTGAGGATCATCAACAATATTTACCGGTATTCCTTTGCCTCGGGCATCAAGGGATATCATCGCATTGGTTTTTTCATCATCAGTCGCCCCGATAATCAAAGCGGCGCCGTCTATCAAATCGCCCGAGTATTGGGCGGCAATGTGAGAAATCACCTTTTTTTCTTTCAGCCCGGCAAGTTCCGGGGTGAGCAGAGGGCTGATTATGAAAACTTTAGCGCCGCAATCAAGTAGCCTTTCGGCCTTTCTTGCGGCAACTTCGCCACCGCCGACAATGACGCATTTTTTGTCTTTAATGTCCAGAAAAATCGGGTAATATTTCAAGGGCTTACTTCCTGTAATTCTATAATAGTCATGCCTTAGACCTAATTCATGACATTGCTAAATCAAAGATGATATCAAAACGGCTTAGGAAGAGACAACAAGGCATATTATACAAACGTTTCCGAAGCCGTAAGCGACGCCATCAAAGACAGCGCTTTGATTTAGAAATGGCATTGGAAAGCTATCACGAAGGCGGGTAATTTTCAAGAAAGGTTATTGCCGTCAATAATTATTGAAATAATTAATTTAAAGGAGAAAAAAGCGCTTTAATGTCCTTGAGAAAACCATGTTTGGGGACTGTTCAAAAAGGTTCAGATGCAAGGCGCGCAAGAAATTGCACCGCGAGGCGTATAAGAAATACATTGAGCGGTGCGGTTTTGCCGCGCAACACAGCAGATGACCTTTTTTAACAGTCCCACTTTTACTCGGAGAATTCTACCCTATTGCGTCCGCTTTTTTTGGCTTTATACATGGCGCTATCCGCACGTGAGATAGTTTTATCAATATCTTCATTCGTTTTATGCTGGGACAGACCGATGGAAACCGTAACCCTGGAATCAGAACCTAATTCAGGGAAAAAGCTATCTTCAACGCAAACACGGATACGTTCCGCAAACACTTTCGCATCCTGAAGATCCGTTTCGGCAAGCACAATCAGAAATTCCTCGCCTCCATAACGTCCGCAAAAATCAGTTTTACGCAAAACGCTGCGAATAATGGCAGAAAAGGTCATCAATACATTATCTCCGGCCTGATGCCCGTATGTGTCGTTGATATTTTTAAATTTATCAACATCCATCATAACAAGAGAAAAAACAGACCCCGTTCTCACACAACGATTGTTTTCGGTTTCAATGAGTTCCATCAGATGACGGCGATTATAAAATCCAGTCAGATCATCGTGAATCGCCATTTCCCGGATCATTATCAAGGATGATTGAAGCTGTTTCCGGCTGCCGCTTAAATCCCGGCGGAGAGAACTGATATTGCCCCCAATAAAAGAAACGGAAATAAGGACAATAGCCAACCCGATCCATTGGAAAACTTCAATCTTAAAATTAATATCCTGCGGACGAAAAATTTGCAGCAAAAAGATATCAATTCCATAAGTCAAAAGGATAAAAGCGCTCGCATACAAAAACTGCCTGGTATCCAGGCGGAAAATGCCAAACAAGAGTATCAGTATGTATATTGAAAAAATGATGCCTCTGGCTTCATATACAAAAAATATTGTATACATTACAACAAGACTGGCTACGCAAATCTGGAGAAAAGTCAAACTGGGATCTTTCATCCTCTGGTTCAAACCAGTACGAAAGATAATATACAAAACAATATTGATAGCCAGAATGATAATCCAGTTCCAGTAAAAAACCTTCAACGACATAATGCCTGCCTGATAGGCTAAATAAGTGAGAGAAAGATTTAAGATATAAATACTCAAGGATATAAAAAAGCGGCGCATGCGAAGAGCCTGCCTGGGGTCATCCTTGGGGATGATGGAAAAATTGAAGGTCATTAAAGATACCAAAAAAAGTTTCGTTGACTTTCAAAGATAAGCGTTTGGAAACTTTAAATTTATTTAATGGAAATTCATTCTAACGTTTTGTAATATAAAAACTATTATGTGTCAATGTGATCATCAGGCTTGAATTTGACTTGGAATAAGAACTTCACCCTTTATTGTAAACAGATAATTAAATGATCCTTCTATTACTATTTTTCAAAATATGGTTCTTCTGCCGTTATATCTTCCGGTATCGTAATATTTTTCTACGTCAACCAGTTTTAATTTATTGATAATCCCCGCAAGCGGAGCAGTGGTGATTTCTCCATGCTCCAAACTTACCATGCTTCCGAAATTACCTTTGGCAATCATATCAACCGCTGCAATGCCAAACCATCTGGCCATCAGGCGGTCATGAGCAGAAGGTGTTCCGCCACGCTGAAGATGACTCAAGATAATATGACGCGATTCCAAACCGGTTTTCTTTTCAATCTCGCTGGCAACATAATTGGCGATCCCACCTACAGAAACATGTCCGAAATCATCAACATAACTGTCTTTAAGAAATTCCTGCCGTCCTAGAAGCTTGGCCCCTTCCGCAACCACGATAATGGAATAATTTATTTCTCTGCCCTTTCTTTCACGCAGAAGTTCACAGACTTTCTCCATATCAAAAGGATATTCAGGTATCAGAACGATATAAGCTCCGCTGCATTCGCCGCCATGCAGAGCAAGCCAGCCGGCATGACGCCCCATAGTTTCCACAACAAAAATGCGGCTGTGGGAACCGGCAGTCGTTCTCAAGCGGTCAATTTCTTCTGTAATAATATTAACCGCCGTGTCAAAACCGAGCGAATAATCTGTTCCGGCGAGATCATTGTCTATTGTTTTGGGGATGCCTACCGTTTTAATGCCCAGTTTGTGTAGTTTATAAGCGACACCCAGAGTATCTTCTCCGCCGATAGCAACAATAACATCAATACCAAGTTTTTTGATATTATCAATCAACCGCTCCGAACGATCATTTTTCGGATTAAAGGGATTTGTCCGCGATGTTCCCAGATTTGTGCCGCCATAACGATCCCATGCCCGAACGATTTCTTCATCTAAAGGCTTTAAATGCCGGGCGCAACTCTTCTGATCCCCGGGATCAACATCCACAATGCCCCTCCAGCCTTCAACAATACCCATGACTTCAAAAGATATCGAACGGTTCGCTGCTATTTTGGAATCAAGAGCGCTTTTTGTAACCCATTTAATCGCTCCGTTCAAACCGGGGCAATCTCCACCACCCGTTAGTATTGCTATTTTCATTTTCATATTTTTTCACTCTCCAGAACATTGAAAGTTTAAAATATATTATCACGGTTTTCGCAATATTATAGATGTATCAAAACGGTTTTTTGTCAGGGAAACTCCTCTTTGTATCAACTGTATACTACCGCAAAACCGGCCAAGATTCTATTTTAATTTTGTTTAGAATACTTGAAATATTACATAAAAGAATATATATCTATATAAAATACAGAGCAGGATTATTCATGGTAGAAAAAGAAACCGGAAAATGGCTTAAAATTGAAATATCTGCTCCCCCGGAGCTTATGGACGCACTGGGAAATTTTCTTACCGAAACCGGAGCACAGGGCGTATTTCAAGAATCGCTGGCGCCTCAGAACACTGCTGCGGACTTTCCTGAACCGTCAATCGAAGGAACACTCAAAGTTTATTTCCCACAGGATAACCGCAGCGAAAAACGAATAATTACCTTACAAAAATATATAAACAGTCTTGATGAAATATTTCCTGATTTTGAAAAACCATCGTTTACAACCGAAATCATATGCGATCCCGACTGGGGAGAACAGTGGAAAAAATATTTTATGCCCATAAGGGTAAGCAACAATATCATCGTCAAACCGACATGGGAAAGATATACGCCTTCCAGCCGCGATATTGTAATTGAAATTGACCCGGGAATGGCCTTTGGCACCGGTCAGCACGCGTCCACAAGAATGTGCATCGAAGCGATTGAAGACATCATCATGAACGACCGCTCCATCAAGGAATGGAAGGTCATGGATGTCGGTTGCGGTACCGGTATACTCGGCATCACCGCCGCCAAGATGGGTGCTCAGGATGTCATCTGCGTAGATACTGATAAAAAGGCTGTAGAAATTGCCGGTGAAAATGCGGCCATTAATAATGTAAAAACATCCATGCGCATTTTAAATAAAAATGTCGCTTCCATCGACAAACAGCGCAATTTGATCATCGCCAATCTTACTTCCAATTTACTTTTAACTCTCCGCCCGCACCTGGTTCAATTGCTTTTGCCGGAAGGATATATGATTATTTCGGGCATCATTGAACAAGACGCCAAAAATGTCGGGGAACAATTTTCCGCCGATCCCATGACACTCCATAAAATGATAACGGAAAAAGAATGGGTCTGTTACGTGCTCAGGAAAAAATCAATATGTGCATAGCTTAAGCTGGCTATCTTATAAGTCTGAAATAACATTTTTCAAGGAAAATGAATCTTGACCATTCCCCGAATATACAGCCCAAATTCTCTGGAAAATAAAACAATTTGCGAACTCGGACAGGACAATTTAAAATATTTAAAACAGGTAATGCGTCTGAAACAGGGTGAAAGGATTCACGTTTTTGACGGTTTTGGCAGGGAGTTTGAAGCCATCATTAAAAGTTATTCCACAAAAACTGTTTTGATAGAGTTGGGAAAAATAATCCCGGCGGCAAACAAGAAAATCCGAATCACACTAGCTCAGGCCATACCCAAAGCAAAAAAAATGGATACAATTGTAAAAAGCGCCTCTGAACTGGGAGCGGATGTAATTATTCCTTTTGATGCCGCGCGGTCAGTCAGTCATATTGCCGATGAAAAGGGTTCTTTAAAAATCGCTCGCTGGCAAAAAATAGCCGGAGAAGCGGCGCGCTGTTGCCACAGCAATCATGTAGCAAAAGTATCAAGAATTTTATCTTTTGCTGACATGCTCACTGCGGCTTCAGATGATGCCCTTCGATTGATTTTCTGGGAGGAAGAATCTCAGAAAACCATTAAAGATATATTGACGGATCAAGCCTTTGCTGCCAAAAAGGATTTTTTTATTGCCGTCGGGCCTGAAGGCGGTTTTTCCAAAGACGAAGTTATGATGACAAAAGAAGCTGGATTTCTTTCGGTAACTTTAGGCAGGCAAATTCTAAAAGTTGAAACGGCGGCGGTGGCAATAATATCTATAATCCAATACGAAAAAGGTATCTTTGGCAATAGATCGCAGGAGGTAAAAAATGACTACTTATAAATATGCAGGTTTTTGGCGGCGCCTGGTAGCTTTCAGTATTGACAGCACAATCGCCTTCTTTATTTTTATTATTCTCTTTACGATCGCGTCACTGGCATTTTTTTCAGGAGCCATTTCAGGAAACAGTCAGGTCTTTTTTGCCGATTTAACCGATCCTGCAGGTTTTTCTCCAGTTATGATATTTTCATGTATTTTTTTTATTTTCGTTAACCTTGCTTATTTTACATATTTTCACGGTGCGACAGGCCGGACACCGGGGAAAATGCTTTTAGGCTTGCAGGTAGTTTCTGACGATGGTGCGAGTATTTCCTTTGGAATCGCTTTTTTGAGGGCAGTGGGTTATTTTGTTTCTAATATATTTTATCTTGGTTTTATCTGGGTCGCCTTTGACAAAAAAAAACAGGGATGGCACGACAAAATAGCAGGTACTGTTGTTATCATTAGGGAAAGAGAAAATAATACCGCAGGGATATCCATTCCTGATAGTCCAACGGTTTTGCCCGAAACGCAACAGCAGATGCAGCAACATGAGGAAATTAAAGAGCAAAATAATCAGGCGGACAGAATACCGGAAAGCAGAGATTAACAGGAAATAAGAAGTGAATGTGGTGGGAAAAAACACCTTGACAAAAGAAATCTAATTCTATAGACGGTGACATTGTTTTACAGGATTAAATTAATCCGGTGGGCCGGTAGCTCAGTCGGTAGAGCATCGGACTGAAAATCCGAGTGTCGACAGTTCAATTCTGTCCTGGCCCACCATAAAATCAAGAGGTTACGAGTCGTAAAAACGGTTTGTGACCTCTCTTTTTTTGGTCGTGTGCTAAATTTGTGCTAATTTGTTTCTCGACCTTATCCATGACCTCTATACTGGATCGCAGACTGTCCGTGTCATAGTGTCCGTACCTTGTTACCATGGACAATGTTTTCCACCTTCCCAATTTCTGAACTGCGTAAATATCCACTCCACTCCTGACAAGTCTTGTGGCAAAAGTATGTCTTAAGTCATGAAAGCGAAAGTTTTTAATTCCGGCGCTTTTTTTAGCACTTTCAAATGCTCTAAAAAGATTACGATTACTGATTCTTGTGTTACTCTGTGAGGGAAAAACATACTCCACTTCTTTTTGGTGATTGTTCCATTTTTCTTTTAGAACCTTCATCGTTGCATCATTCAAGGGAAGTGTATCTGTCTGGTCATTTTTCTGCTCACTGATGGTTATTTCCCTTCTGGAAAAATCAATCTGTGTCCACTGTAAACCTAAAATCTCGCTTTCCCTAAAACCAGTGTTGATGGCAAATGTAATAATCGGACGTAACCAATCAGGGGAAGCACTCATTAGTCTTTTTTCCTCGTCATCTGTCAACCATCGTTCTATCTGGTTCCTCACTTTTTCCTTCGCGACTTTTCGGACAGGGTTATCTTTGATGATTTCCCATTCTTTGGTTGCAAGGTTAAAGGCGTGAGACATAAGCGTCAATTCGTAATTAATTGTCCTTGGCGAAGCACCTTCATTTCTCCGTTTAATTTTATACTCTGAAATCATCTTTGGCGTTATATCCGGCAGATAAAATTCCCCGAAATGTTCTTGAAGGTGCTTGTTCAGGCTCTCATCCCGGATATGAGAAGAAGGCTTTTTATTTACCGCAGAATATTCTTTCATGTATTTATCAATCAAAGCCTCAAAGGTATAACCTTCACCGGGTAAATGTTCAAACCACGTTCCTTCCGCTACTTCTCCTTTCAATTTGTCAAAGATCCGCTGTGCCAGTTTCCGGTCATCGGTTTCCGTTGACTTCCGAATCTGTTTTCCCTGATAGGAAAATCGCATCCACCAGACAGGACCCCTTTTAAAAATTCCCATTGTTGACCTCCTCTCTCTTGGAGCCCTTGAGGTCTGGTTTCCCGTGATCAAGATTATAATCTTCCTGTTTTGTCTGGTCAATGGTTTTTCTAATCAGCCTGTTAATATGGCTATTCGCTGATTCTGACACCCCCCTTTTCTTTCTTTGCTGTATTTTAACATCATGATCATTTTCCCTTTTGCTTTCCATCCATGCTTCTATTTCTTCTTTTTTGAAGCGTATCAGTTTGCCAATCCGATAATGGGGAATGTCGTAGATCATCGCATAGAGTGTCTTCACTTTTACATTGAGATAATGGGACAAATCTAAAATGTCCCAATAGCTTTTATCGAATATCTGATTCACTGACATAACCTTACCGTCTTCTTTAGCCATCTAAAAATTTTTCACTTTCCAAACAATTC
>JBEKMY010000010.1:0-66551 GCA_049523355.1 Smithella sp.
GAGGCTTCTAAAAGACTTGCATTAGAAAAGAAAAAAAACTAAATTACACCCGTTCTGCCGACCACCGGGGTGGGGGATTTTGACCCGGCCACAGGTGGGGGATTTTCAAGTGGCCATCCGGGCTTCAGCATCTTTCCAATTTGGATGAATTATTGAAGGCTCTGCTCCAAAAGTAGAATATATACTTTTCAAAAGGCACGATTTTCCGGTATCATTACCGCCTAATATTAATGTCGTTTGGGGATGAAATTTTACTTTTTTCGCTTTTTTCTCCGCCATTGATATTAGAAACATTTCTTGCAATATGAATTTTTTCATTTTTCCAGTTTCTCAAATTCCTTATTAGTTTTTTAAAATTATTATATTTCATATAGCTCTATTAAAATGAGTGTTTTAAGATAGTTTTCATCGAAAGAGTTCTGCTTTTTACTTAAAAGTAAATATTTATCATAAACAATATTCATACTATCAAATAGTTTACCACTTATTTGATTGGTTATAAATTCTTTGATAATATCTCTTATTGTTTGTGTTAAACTTTCTAATAATCTATTGTTTGTGTTCATTCTATTTATTTCAATATCAAGACATCGTTGTTTAAATATCTTTAGAAATGCAAAGTCAACATTTTCAGAATTTAATCTGTTTTCAATTTTATCACACTTGTCTTTGAAGGATTCTCTTTTGTTAAGAACAGTTATTTTAAGATATTCGTCGAAATCCTTTTTAGTTATTGCTTTGTTTTTTATTAAATCGTCCTTGTTTTCAATATTCTTTTCGTACTTTGCTTTCCTCTTTATTTCACCAAAAATTGATTTATAAATTTTATTAGATAATCAGATGTCCAATTACCTTTATTTTTAGTTTTTATTTGATAAAATGATATTTTGTTTGGATCTGTAGACGAATCCATAATTACTACATCATCGAAGTAATCAAAACAGATGAGATAATCGAAAGTTGTTGAATGTAAATCCAAGATTTTACACAGTGCCCAATTTTGTTGATAATCAAAACGATTGTAAGCAGTTGAACCGGCTTTTTCTCTTGGATTTTCAGTTACTATTTTCTCTAAAAGTTTTACCATACTAATATTCCAAACATCGCAACATTGTCGGTATAACATCCAGCGAAAAAATCTTATTTTTTATAGCTTATTGTTCTGTTATTCTTGAACTTGGTAAGACATTACATCTAATGATATTAGATATATAGCAAATTTAATTTGCATGTCAAGAAATTCATAATGTCTAAAATGAAACTATACCTACGACTAAAAACTGTCAATCCCGCAAGTGAGGGATATTGATGTTTTAAAAGTAAGCATTCTAAAGTGAAATCTGAGGACACGATACTAGTTTTTAAAGACTGTAATGGAATAGCACAAATACACCCTGGCCGCTTTGAAGCTCAACCCGGCTCTCGCCATAAGGATTGTCCGATCTTCTTACCCTGCAGCGACTGAGAATTCTCCCCCGTCGCTTCGCGACACCCCCTCCCAAGAGGGACACGTGGAACGAAACGGTTTCAAACCGTTCCCTACAACTGGATACCGGCCTTCGCCGGTATGACAAAGGGAAGCGGGTCTGAAGACCCGGACTACGAAAAATAATAAAGAAAGATTACCACGCCGCGCAAGGCGTGGCTCGTAATGACAGAGGGGTCATCAACAGCCAGGTCAAAAAGACCTGATTGACACGGAAGCCAAAACAAGTAAGAATACCGTTTGATTATTTTGAACAACCGGAGATCAAACCATGAACAAGCCAATAACGTATAAAGGCTATACCGCAAAGATTGAATACAGTGAAGAAGACAAATGTCTTATCGGCTGTGTTTCCGACATTCGCCATATCATAACTTTTAAGGGTGATTCCGTGAAGGAAATTGAAAAGGCCTTTGAGGAAGCAGTTGACATTTATTTTAACAGCTGCGCCGAAAAAAAAGAAGAACCGGAAAAGCCTTCTACCGGCCGCTCGGTTGTACGCGTCAGTTCAGCGCTTCATCGCATGATAGCTTTAGCCGCAAAGAAAGAAAATAAGAGTGTCAACGAATGGATTGCCGAAGTCCGCAAAAAGCCGGGCGACACAGAGGATTAAGTGTTAAAATTGATAAAAACTTCTTTTTTAATGTCGGCAGTATAAGAAACGTTCACTTCAAAGTTTACTCATGTTCATAAAAGGTTTTTGGCTGTTGTGAAAATGAGACGGCTGTGGTAATAACTTGCATCGTTGAGATGAAAAATCAATTAAAGGGTTTACCGATGCAGGATATTGTAAGCAAAATTCACGGGCATATGCCGTATCATCGTTTGCATGAATTTCAGGAAATGATTTTACGGCAGCACCTTAATCTCGAATTATATTTCAATCATCAGGTTCTGCAAAGTTTGGATAAATCGCAGTGCAGAAAAACAGCGAAGATTCTTGCCGATGCGGGTTTGAAAATAAATTTCCACGCTCCTTTTATGGATCTGCGTCCGGGAGCCATGGATGATAAAATCCGGCAGACGAGCATTGACAGGATTAAACAGGTATTCGATCTGGTGCCTTATTTTCATCCTTTAAAAATCGTATGCCATCCGTCTTTTGATGACCGCTATTACATTTCCAGCGATGATTTATGGCTGAAGGCGAGCGTTAAAACATGGACGGAATTAATCGCGCTGGCTAAAGATAATAATACCATTATCGCTCTGGAAAATATCTATGAAAAAAATCCTTATATCTTACGCCGCCTTTTTGAAGCCCTGTCTTCCGACAGCATTTGCTTTTGTTTTGATACGGGACACTTTAACGCGTTTTCCTATACGCCGCTGAATATCTGGATGAAGGAACTGGGTAAATATTTAGGACACCTGCATTTGCATGATAACCACGGACTAAGCGATGAGCATCTTCCGGTAGGATGCGGCACTTTTCCTTTTGAGGAGCTTTTCGACAATCTCCGGTCATTGGAGGCCAGACCAACCATAACACTTGAGGCTCACAACGAGACTGACCTGTGGCAGTCGCTGAATAATATCAAAAGTATGGAACTTTTATACTTTTAATATAACATTGGTTAAATCTTTTTTAAGGGAAACGGCATGTTAAAGTATATCGTAAAACGAATATTATTCATGATTCCGCTTATGCTGGGAATTACGATTATTTGTTTTTTCGTTATGCATCTGGCTCCCGGTTCCCCCACCGATTTACAGACAGAAATGAATCCGAAAGCTTCAGTGGAAATGAAGCAGCATCTCAGGGCTTTGTATGAGTTGGATAAGCCGATTCATGTGCAATACTGGTCGTGGCTGAAAAAGATCAGCCGCGGAAATTTGGGCATTTCGTTTTCGTCTGATCAGCGTCCTGTTACCTCAAAAATTTTGGAACGGTTGCCTATTACTATCCTGATAGAATTTTTGTCTCTTATCATAATCATAGCTGTTGCTGTGCCGATAGGCGTGCTGTCGGCTGTTCATCAGGATTCGCTTTTTGATAAGGTTACCGCCGTGTTTGTATTTATCGGTTTTGCCGTGCCCACATTCTGGCTGGCCTTGTTGTTGATGATTTTTTTCGGCATCAATTTAGGGTGGCTGCCGATATCAGGATTGCGATCGCTCAATTATGAATACCTTGGCACTATCGACAGGTTTATCGATCTGGCGAAGCATCTGGTTTTACCTGTGTTTGTTTCCGCTTTCGGCGGACTGGCTGGCCTTTCCCGCTATATGCGCGCGAATATGCTGGAAGTTATCAGGCAGGACTACATTATGACTGCCCGCGCCAAGGGATTAAGTGAAAGGGATGTCATTTACAGGCACGCGCTGCGCAACGCGCTTTTGCCGGCCATAACCATTTTAGGCTTATCTATTCCGGGACTTATCGGCGGAAGCGTTATCTTCGAGACAATTTTTGCTATCCCAGGCATGGGACAGCTTTTTTATATGGCCGTTATGGCCAGAGATTATCCGACAATTATGGGCATTTTGCTGATAGGCGCGATTTTAACACTTTTGGGCAACTTGATTGCCGATGTTTCGTATGCTCTTGCGGACCCGCGCATCCGCATATCGTGACGGCTTTGTGAAAAGTCCATATGCTTTGTTACGCGGCTACGCGGCGGCCTTCCCCGTGTCAGGCACGGGGCAAGCTTGTTGCGGCGGGAAAAGCCATATGAAACAGGCGTGAGAGATTTTGGAAAGAATTAAATTTGCGGGAATTTATTAAATGAATTTTTGGGAAACATTTTATAAAAACAAACTGATGCTTGCTGGCGGTGGAATTATCGTATTACTTTTGATCGTTTCGCTTCTGGCGCCGTGGCTTGCTCCTTATGATTCGGGGCAAATTGATTTAACCAATGTGCTGACGTCTCCTTCCATGAAGCATTTGTGTGGAACGGATCAATTGGGACGCGATGTGCTTTCCCGGATGATCTGGGGTGCAAGAATTTCGTTAATGGTTGGATTTGTGGCAACAGGAATAGCTATTATTATCGGAGCGATTCTTGGCGCGGTATCAGGATATTATGGAGGCTGGATTGATTCGGTCATCATGCGGTTTGTGGATATTATGCTTTGTTTCCCCACATTTTTCCTGATTTTAGCCGTCATAGCGTTTTTAGAGCCTTCTATCTGGAATATTATGATTATTATCGGTTTGACAAGTTGGATGGGTGTGACACGGCTCGTGCGGGCTGATTTTATAACGCTTCGCGAAAGAGACTTTGTTAAGGCCGCCCGGGCTATAGGGGCCAGTGATATGCGGATTATTTTTCTTCATATACTTCCGAATTCCATGGCGTCGATTTTAGTCGCGGCGACATTAGGGATTGCCGGGGCGATACTCATCGAATCGGCCTTGAGTTTTTTAGGCATTGGCGTGCAGCCGCCCACGCCCAGTTGGGGCAATATCCTGACTGCCGGCAAAGACAATATCGATATCGCCTGGTGGCTCTCTTTTTATCCGGGGCTGGCTATATTGATTACCGTTGTCGGTTACAATCTTCTGGGAGAGGGTATAAGGGATTTGCTCGATCCCCGTCTGAAAAAATAAAAACGCTTGCTGCCGAAAATTGTTCATCCTTGATTAAATCGAAAAAATATAATAGTAGTCAATTCGTTGAACCTAAGTGAGGAGGGGATAGTTATATGGCTAATAAAGTTAATGCAGAATCAATCAGCCACGATAAACGCATTATTGCGCGTAAGCTTGAAAAGGGTGAGCTCTCTGAAAAAGATTTGCAGAATATGTTGAAAAAGCTTCCGGATGTTTCCGATGACGGCGAGGAAGTAACTCTGGATGGAAACGAAAAATAGTTTCTTATGCTAATTGATTCCCATGCTCATCTGGAAATGAAAGAGTTCGATTCCGACCGCGAGGAAGTGATAAAACGCGCCGGGAACGAGGGAGTCGATTTTATTGTCACTGTGGGCACAAATCTGAAGTTAAGCCAAAAAGCGGTTGCCCTTGCCGGCCAATATGAAAATATCTACGCGTCAGTCGGCGTTCATCCCCATGACGTTGCCCACACCGATGAAAATACGTGGGGATCTCTTAAAGAGCTTGTTAATACCAAAAGAGAAATAATTGTTGCCTATGGCGAAATCGGGCTGGATTTTTTCCGCAATATTTCGCCCAAGGAAAAACAAATAGAAGCATTCGGCCGGCAACTGGAACTTGCGCATGAACTTAATCTGCCTGTTGTTATCCATGATCGTGATGCGCATGAACAAACACTGAAAATTGTTAAATCATCAGGTGTGCGCCGCGGAGTATTTCACTGCTTTTCCGGCGATTATGAAATGGCCAGACAATGCATAGACCTTGGATTTTATATCTCCGTTCCCGGCGTAGTAACGTTTGATAAAGCCAAAACCATTCAGGATGTCGTGCAGCGTCTGCCTCTTTCTTCAATGTTGCTGGAAACCGACGCGCCTTATCTTGCGCCGGTTCCGCACCGCGGCAAAAGAAATGAGCCTTCTTTTATTGTCAATACAGCAAAAAAAGTCGCGGAAATAAAAAAAATTCCATGGGAAGAGGTGGCGCAGGTAACGGCCCGCAATGCTATGAATCTCTTTGGCATTAAAACTTCCCGTATCCATTAACGGCATATTCTTTTAAGAGACAAAATGATGAAAAATGATTTAAAAGCTGTTATTCTCCTGAGCGGCGGGGTTGATTCCGCTACAACACTGGCTATTGCAAAAAATTTGGGGTTTGATATCTACGCGCTTAGCTTTCGCTACGGGCAGCGGCATGCCGTAGAACTGGAAGCCGCTCTGCGTATTGCAAAGCGCTATAACGTTGTCCGGCATTTGATAGTGGATATTGATTTACGCAAGATCGGCGGTTCCGCGTTAACGGCGGATATCAAAGTGCCGAAAAACAGAGACGCGGAAGAAATGAAAAAAGATATTCCGGCAACTTATGTTCCGGCGCGCAATACCATATTTCTTTCTTACGCTTTGGCCTGGGCGGAAGTGCTGGGAGTCGGCGATATTTTTATCGGAGTGAATGTCCTGGATTACAGTGGATATCCTGATTGCCGTCCCGAGTATATTGCCGCTTACGAAAAGATGGCCAATCTGGCTACCAAAGCCGGTGTAGAGGGAAAACAGAAACTGAAAATTCATACTCCGCTTATCCGGATGAGCAAATCGCAAATTATTAAAAAAGGCATTGAACTGGGGGTGGATTACAGTCTGACGCACAGCTGCTATGATCCTTCTGTTTCAGGGGATGCCTGCGGCGAATGTGATTCCTGCCTTTTGCGTTTGAAAGGTTTCATGGAGGCAGGATTTAAAGACCCTGTCAGATATAAAATGTAAAAGGATTGTCTTTGAGCTATTTTATCAGGGATATATTTTATTCTATTCAGGGAGAAGGGTATCATAGCGGCAGGCCGGCTGTTTTTTGCCGCTTTGCCGGCTGTAATTTATGGTCGGGAAAAGAATCTGATCGTGAAAAAGCCGTTTGCGGATTTTGCGATACGGATTTTGCAGGCTTCGATGGACCCCAAGGCGGGTTGTTTCAAACGCCCGAAGAATTGTCGGGAAAAATAGAAGAATTATGGCCCGGAGAAAATATAAAATCAGCCAGGCCCCTGGTTGTCTGCACGGGCGGAGAGCCCTTGCTGCAGCTGGATGCGGAGATGGTATCCGCTTTGCACAAAAAAGGCTTTGAAGTAGCCGTTGAGACAAACGGCACAATCCTGCCGCCTAAAGGCATTGACTGGATTTGCGTTAGTCCCAAAGCCAAAGCTCAATTAGTATTACGTTCAGGGCAGGAGTTGAAACTGGTATTTCCGCAGCCGGGAGCGGAGCCGGAAAAATACGCGATGCTGGATTTTTTGTATTTCTTCCTGCAGCCTATGGATTCGCCTGATCGCGAAAAGAATACGCGTATGTCTTTAGAATATGTTCTGTCCCATCCGCAGTGGCGATTGAGTTTGCAGATGCATAAAATTCTCGGTATAAAATAGGGTACGCTAAATGGAAATATTCAAGGTGTTTAAATTTGACGCGGCTCATCGTCTGCCCAATGTCAAAAAAGGACACAAGTGCTCCCAATTACATGGACATTCTTTCAGTGTTGAAATCCATATCAGGGGATCGGTTGATCCGCAATCCGGTTGGATAATGGATTTTGCCGATATTGATGAAGCGTTCAAGCCTCTGCATGATCAATTAGACCATAAATATTTGAATGACATTGAAGGACTGCATAATCCCACATCGGAGAATATAGCAAAATGGATATGGAAACATCTGCATTTGAAATTGCCGCAACTAAGCGTAGTCATCGTCCGGGAAAGTCCGGAATCAGGCTGCATATATCGGGGTGAAATATAGGACGTTTGTTTCTCCTTAAACCTGATTGCGCCGAGGTCTGCAGCAGCCGGTAAGGCCTTTTTTAATTGAAAAAAAGGTTCTTAAATGATAATATTTTATATTATTTAAATAACAGAAAAAATTATGCAAATATCGGAGAAAAGAAAAGACGACAAACAGGATACTTTACTTGAAGAATTATTGCGGGAAAAAGCCGCGGTTTTGAGTCGCGCAGGTCATGCCGTTGATGACGCGATTAAGCAGTTGAAGAAAATAGACGCAGAAATAGAAGAAAAGATGTCTTTGTTCAACGCTCTTGACTTTCATGATCGCATACCGGAAGCATTGAAGAAAAAGCAATTAATCCGCGAAGAAATAAATTTAAGCATTGATAAATTTAATGCCATCCATCAAAAAGCCGAGTTGCAATATTATTATCTGATTGTTACAAGGGAAGCCCTTGGCATGCGCCGGCATGAGAAGGTGCGGGAAATTTACCGGATTCCGGATAAAAAGAAAAAATACGGACGATTTAACGGACACTTTAATGGATAGATACAAAAAGCAGCGGGCGCGGATGGTGGAAACACAAATAAAAGCGCGTAACATAAGCGACGTCCGTGTATTAAGAGCTATGGCTGCAATTCCGCGTCATCTTTTTATTGATGAAGGGCTGGTTGATCAGGCTTACAATGACAGCCCGTTGCCCATAAGCGAACACCAAACCATCTCACAACCCTATATCGTAGCGCTCATGACGGAAGCCTTGGAATTGAATGGAACGGAGAGGGTTCTGGAAATCGGCACCGGTTCCGGTTATCAAACGGCAGTGCTGGCTTGTCTTGCGGATCGTGTTTTTTCCGTCGAACGCATCGCGACACTTGCGGCAAGCGCGCGCAAAATTCTTGATATGCTCAATTTATATAATGTGGCCATAAGGGTGGGCGACGGTTCCTACGGCTGGAAGGAAGAAGCTCCTTTTGACGCAATTATCACGACAGCCGCGGCGCCGGCAATTCCTCAATATTTAGTCGATCAGCTTGCTCCCGGCGGAAGAATGGTCGTTCCTGTCGGCAGCCGCGATGTGCAGACCTTATATAAACTCACGCGTTCCATAGAAAATCCGCAGGAGATCAAAAAAGAGGATTTGGGCGGATGCCGCTTTGTCAGCCTGATAGGGGAGAGCGGATGGGGAAAATAAATTCTCCATTTACGATGGCCGTTTTAATAATACTTGCGTTGTCTCTGGTTGTTTCCTGTGTAAACCCTCAGATACAAAAGACTCAAACGAAAGGTGTTTATCATCTGGTAAAAAAGAATGAAACCCTCCAGATGATTGCGCAGGCTTACGGCGTCCGACTAAAAGATTTAACCGGGACGAATAATATAACCGATGTTAAATCGGTTAAAGCAGGCTCGGCCATATTCATCCCTGGCGCAAATCAGGTAATAGATAATATTCATGTGAAAACCATGAACACAGCCGCCGGTACAAAAACTAATAAAACGAATAAACATAGTTCCGGTATTGTTAAAGACCATGAGAAAAGTGATGAAGTAAAAAAAGAAAAAATGGCGATCATATCTGAAGCGTCGGTCGACGCGTCCCCCCAAGAGGCTCCCCCCGCGGCGCCCCAGCCAAAAGCGCAACAGTCAAAAATTGCAGTTCGTGAAATAACGCCGCCGGTTGCTACTGTACCCGATCAGAAAAATGAATCTAAATCCGCTGTACAAATGCCGGTAGAACAAGAAAAAGTACAAATAGATAAAAATAGATTTATCTGGCCGGTGCGCGGCAGCGTGAAGGATAATTTCGGTATTCAGCCCGACAAAACCTACCACAACTGGATTGAAATTGTTACAGCTGCCGGTGTAAAGGTAAAAGCAGCGGCATCCGGCACAGTTATTTTTTCTTCTAATCTGAAAAATTACGGAGAGACGGTTATTGTCCGCCATAAAGACAAATTTACCACAGTCTATACACATCTTAAAAAAAGATATGTCCGGACAGATCAGGATGTGAAAAAAGGGGAATCCATTGCTTTAGCGGGAGAGAAAGATGTTGCAGGCCTTGCCTATATAAATTTTGAAATCCGCTTACAGGGAAAAGCACGCAATCCTCTGCTTTTTCTGCCTTGATTTAATATTCCACGCGCCCTTGCCGGAAAATAATTCGTAATTATATTAACCCAGGTATTTTAAAAGAGGTGAAAATGAATAATTATTTTGAACAGGGACCTATTCGTCCGCCCAGCGAGGCGACAAGCCTTTTAATTCGTGTAACAAGAAATTGTCCGTGGAACAAGTGCGCGTTCTGCCATACCTACCGTGGAAGCAAATTTGAATTAAGAAGTGTGGATGACGTTAAAAAAGATATCCAGGCCATGAAAGATATCGAAGATAAAATTACCGGTCTTTCCCTAAAGTGGGGCGAAGGAGGCCGTGTTACCAGAGAAGTTTTGAGACAAATTTATAACAGTAAAGAATTTTATAATGATTTTATCTATACCGTTGCGGCATGGCTTTACTTTGGCGGCGAAAATGTATTTTTGCAGGATGCCAATTCGCTGATTTTGAAAACAGCCGACCTTGTATCCATTCTTGATTTTTTAAGGGAGAAATTTCCCCAGATAAAAAGAATCACTACTTATTGCCGTTCACATACGGCAGCCAGAAAGACAGCAGTTGAATTCCAACAATTGAAAAAAGCGGGCCTCTCCCGCATCCATATCGGCATGGAAAGCGGCAGTGAAGAGGTTTTATCCATGATTCACAAAGGCGTTACCGCCGAAGATCATATTAAAGCCGGCCTGAATATTAAACAGGCTGGAATTGAACTTTCCGAATACGTGATGCCCGGGCTGGGCGGCGTAAAATGGACCCGACAGCATGCTTTGGAGACCGCAAGAGTCATTAATGCCATAAATCCTGATTTTGTCCGCCTGCGCACGCTGCATGTTGTGCCCGGTACGGAGATGGATGAACTGATGAAAAACGGTGAATTTAAGCCGCTCAATGATGAAGAAATTCTCAAAGAAATAAAACTGTTCATTGAGGAACTAAATGTCCACGGAACATATCTGGCCAGCGATCATATTTTAAATCTGCTGGAAGAACTCGAAGGTAGATTTCCCGAAGATAAACAGAAAATTTTATCCGTGATTGAAAGATATTTTGAACTTCCGGACGAAGACAGGCTAATTTTTCGGCTGGGGCGGCGAACCGGAGCATTTGGAAAACTTGACGATCTTGCAGAAAAAGAAACTTATCTGAGATTAAAAGCCGTGATCGATCAATATGCCGCGGCGGGCGGAAATCTTGAAGAAGATATTATTAAAACAATGAATAATTACATATAAGTTATTAATAAATCATATATATGCAGACACGCGTTTTTCCTCATTTTTCTTTCTTCTTCACGTATTTTGACTGACATTCTGACTGCCGGTTTAATTTTTTATTGACACGCAAAGTCTTTGTGCCTATACTCGCGCCTTCGAAAAACAATGTTTTATCAAACATCAGATAATCGGCGGTTTGCGCCGTGTATGCTATTGATCTTAGACAACATTTTCAGACATCAGGATGCCTTGAATACTTTCAGGGATCCGTAATATTGATAAACATGTGATTTTTTGAAAAATATAAAACAATAATTTATCGGAGGCTATACAATGCGTGAGTGTGTAATTATTGATGGTGTGAGGTCGGCCAATTCCCGGGCGCACGCCGACAAAGGGTGGTTTAGATCCATAAGACCCGATGAGGTCCTGACAAAAGTTTATGACGGGTTATTCGCCCGCAATCCCAAAGTAAAACCCGAAGATATCGAATCTGTATTTGTCGGATGCGCCAATATTACCGGCATGCAGAATGATATCGGCCGAATTTCCTGGCTGGCCGGCGGTTTCCCGGAATCGGTTCCTACCAATACGCTGACGATGCAGTGCCCTTCCGGCATGGCGGCCACTCAACATGCCGCGCGCGCGATTATATGCGGCGAAGGCGATACTTATATTGCCGCCGGAGTGGAAGACATGCAGAAAGTTTTCATGGCGATGCACATGGATTTTCCGCCGCGTTTGATGGAACGGTACAACATCATGGATATCCCCATGGGCGCTACCGCCGAAAAAGTGGCCGAACTGTGGAAGATCACCCGCGACGATATGGAAAACATGGCTTTTTGGAGTCATAAAAAAGCCGACGAAGCCACAAAGGCCGGAAAATTCAAGCAGGAGATTATTCCTATCGAAGGTTTAAAAGATGACGGCACGCCTTTTATGGTTGATAAAGATCAGTGGATTCGCGGCGACATTTCCAGAGAGCAGATGGCTGCCATGAAACCCGGTTTCAAACCGGACGGGCTTTTGACGGCCGCCACATCTTCGCCGCTTACCATTGGCGGGGCCGCGCTTCTTTTGATGGAGCGCTCCAAAGCCGACAAACTCGGACTTTCTTATCACCTCAAATATGAAGGCGGCGCCCTGGCCGGTTGCGACCCGACCATCATGGGCATCGGCCCGGTTCCTGCCGTCAAGAAACTTCTTGACCGCAAGGGTCTGAAAGTCAGTGATATTGATATCTGGGAATTCAATGAGGCATTTGCCAGCCAGTCTTTGGCCTGCGTGAGAGACCTGGGAATTGCCCAGAACGCGCCTTTTAGCAATGTAAATGTCTGGGGCGGCGCTTTGGCGCTTGGTCATCCGCTGGGAGAAAGCGGATGCCGTCTGGTTGTTACCATGAACTCCATCATGAAGACGGATTATAAAGATGCCAAATACTGCGTGGCTACACTTTGCGGAGCGTTCGGCAATGCCGGCGCCATCATGTTTAGCAAAGCCTAAAAAAAGAGAGAACTTTCCGTTATAGAGTGTTTGTTATAAATTTTACGAAGGGGACCCTGTATGACAGGGTCCCCCTTTTAAATATTCAGAAGATAAAATTAAGGCAGACCCGCACGCACTGTAATTCCCGGCGCGAGCCCCGCCGGTTGGTTATTTAACAGTCCTTCTTTATTGAATGGTCAGTATCGGCGCGAAACGTTTGCCAAAAAAAAGATGTACGCGTCACACACTGCTTCATTTGATTAAGACGCCCTAAGCAGAGTTTAACCTGAAAGTGTGCGCAAAGATAATCGATAACTTCCTTTTATCCTCAAATAGTCAACCATGACAAAGATGCAAGATTTCAAACCAGTAATCCTTAAATCTGACGACTGCCAAATACTGTGGATTGGTAAGTGTAACAATTGTCAAAGCACTTCTTGTTTGGACACTGTCTGTCAAGTCAATAATAGGTCAGAATAGATTATATAAGAAAAATATTAAGGCCGTTTTTTTCTTTGCGGGTTTTTACCATTCATTTTATATAATCAACAGCAACCCATCCGGGCAAGGTCTTCTTCATCTCCATTTAATATTCCAACTTTTCTTCTTAAGGGCAGCCTCATCTATTATTGTCGCCATCATACCCATATGAGAAACGACGGTCACCGCGTTTGACATTTATGATTTTTATTAATTATTTTTTAAAAACATATTGTCAATTGGGAAGCCATGTCTTATATTAATATCAGACATTCAGAATAATTTATGGTGGAAAGGAGATTGGGAATGAAGACATACGCTATAAAGTATTTGGAACTGGCGGAGCAGCATGCGGAGAAAATAGCGGCAAGGTGGGTTAAGGATGTCAAGAATAACGTCAAAACGCCAACGTATAAAAATCTGGATGAAGAAGCGATCATCCGTCAATGCATCCGGTTTTATCAAAATTTCAGCAAAATGTTTCTGGATGAAAAAACTACGGATGATGTATTGAGGTATTTCCGAAGTTACGCTCAGGAAAGTTACGCGATGGGTATCCCCGCAAACGAGACGATCTACGCGCTGATATTAATGAGACGGCAGATCTGGTTATACGCGGATTTTCAGGCGATATTCAGCTCCGGTATCGATCAACGGCAGGCTCTTGATACGCTTGGCCGTACAATTTTATTGTTCGACTATGCCTCTTATGAGGTAACCAAAGAATATCAGGAACTCATGAAGAAAGAAAAAAATAAAAAATAGTAACAATGTAAAAAATCATATGGCGATGGTCTGTAAATAAATGAATTTTAAAAGGTATCTGTAATTTGCCGGACTACATTTAAGTTTAAGGGAAAGGAGAATATTATGGTAGATTCTATTAAACTGCTTGATGTTACAGAACAAAATGCCGAGGAAATTGCAAAACATTGGACCATAGACGTCCAGAAAAATAAAAGAACTACACATTATCGAAATTTAAAGAGAGAAATATTAATAGCGCAGGCTGTTGACGTTTATCGCAATTTAAGAGAATTATTAACAGCTTCCAACCGGGCTGAAATTACCCTGGACTATTTCCGGAAATACGCTAAAGACTGCCATGATAATGGAATTCCTTTGCATGAAGCCATTTACGCGTTAGTCCTGATGCGTCGCCACATGTGGCTCTATGCCGATTTTCAGGCAATTTTTATCAATGCTCTGGAGCACAATCAGGCGATTGACAGCATTATGAGAATTATGCTTATGATGGACTACGCTGTATATGAGATCACGCAGTATTATCTTGATCAGGACAGGTAGTGATTCCGGATATAATTTTCAGATATACGCGATTTTCAAAAAATCCTGTTTAAATAAATATGTCCGGTACGCGGAGGCCTTTTGATAAAAAATCTTCGCGGGCCGGACATATTTATTTTCTGTTTTACAGATTAAAGCAGCAAAAATTATAAAGTGCCGCCCGGTTTTACGCCCGGAATTTAATTCCCGTTAAAATGACTTCCAATCACCCGATTTTAACAGCCATTTATTTCTGTAAGTGCTTGATGTTACGTGACTATCTTAATACCTTGAAACACGAGCCAAGAAAAGATTAAAATTTTATAAATATATTGACAGAGTGGATTTAGAGATGTATAAGATTCAGAAAATGACCTTCGGTCATCAAGGAATAAGTTCTTGTTTATAGCTTAAAAAATTCGTGATCACCGGCGCTATTTTTAAGTAATTAACCGTAAAACCTCGTGAGTTCATGCAATATTTACAGAGGGCATGCAAAAAATTACAGGAATTGACGCTCATTATTATCGAGCAAAAAATATAACAAATAGAAATAGTAAGGAGGATTTGTATGGCTAGTTTGTGGGTTGATGTAAGGGATATTAAATTCCAGTTGTTTGAAGTCTTAAAGATACAGGAAACATTACTGGGCAAGGGCCGTTATGTTGATTATGATCTTGATACTTGCAACATGGTTATTGACCAGGCGGCAAAATTTTCAGAGTTGGAACTTGCGCCTACCTATCCTGACGAAGTTCATCGTAAACCGGTCGAGGCAACATGGAAAGATGGAAAAGTCACCACACCTGAGGCCTATAAAAGACTGTGGAAACTTTATTGTGAAGCCGGTTATATGGCCACAGGCGACAATCCTGAAGTAGGCGGTCAGGGCTTTCCGGCATCAATCGCCGCGGCCCTGGCTAATATGTTTCTGGCCTGCAATCAGGCTTTCATCATGTATCCCGGTCTTTCCCATGGTGCGGCAAGACTGATGGAGGATTTCTTCCAGCATCCGCTGCGTGACGTCCTTCTGGAAAAAATGTATACTGGCGAATGGGCCGGAACGATGTGTCTGACTGAGCCGGGCGCCGGTTCCGACGTCGGCGCGTTGAAGACCACTGCTAAAAATAATGGCGACGGAACTTACTCCATCGTTGGCACAAAGAGTTTCATCTCCGCCGGAGATCATGATCTGACCCCGAACATTATTCACCCCGTTCTGGCCAGAGTCGAAGGCGATCCCAAAGGAACAAAGGGCATTTCCATTTTCATGGTTCCCAAAGTCAGATTCAATGAGAAGGGCGAACTGGGAGAACCGAATGATGTTCAATGCGGCGGCATCGAAAGCAAGATGGGTATCCACGGAAACGCCACCTGTACACTGAACTTCGGTTCTGACAACAAGTGCATCGGTTACCTGATGGGCGAAGAACGTCAGGGTATGCCGATCATGTTCCACATGATGAACGAAGAGCGTCAGGGCGTCGGCATGATGGGCGCTTCTCTGGCCATGTCTTCTTATCTTCATGCTCTGGATTATACCAAGATGAGATTCCAGGGTCAGGACGTTGTCGCCATGGCTATGAAGATTGAAGATTCTCCGCAAGTAACTATCATTAAGCATCCGGATGTCCGCAGAATGCTTCTGAGAATGAAATCCACATCCGAAGGGCTTCGCATGCTGGCTTTTTTCTGTTACTGGTGCATGGATAATGAAATGAACGCCGTGACAGACAAAAATGAGGAACAACAAGCCTACTGGCATGGATTTATTGAACTCCTTACCCCGATAGTAAAATCTTACTGCACAGACATGGGCATGGATTGCTGCCAGCTGGCCGTACAGTCATACGGCGGTTATGGTTTCTGCCGTGAATACCCTGTCGAGCAGATGATGAGAGATCAGAAGATCAATCAGATATATGAAGGCACAAACGGAATTCAGGCTCTCGATTTGCTGGGCCGCAAGCTTGGCATGAAAAAAGGCCTTTATTTCATGAACCTGTTGGCTATGGCCAATGAAACCATCGCCGAAGCCAAGAAAGTCGATGCATTAAAGGCTGAGGTTGCTCTTGTTGAAGCCGCATTGAATGCCTGCGCGGAGTCATCCATGGCATTTGCCAAGATGATGAGAACCACACCTTACGTTCCGCTGATCGGCGCCTGCGATTTCCTGAATTGCCTGGGCGATGCTCTTGTGGGCTGGTTGCACCTCAAAATGGCTCTGGTTGCTATTCCGAAGTTCTTCGCACCCGAAACCGGTGAACAGGAGAAATTCTTCTATCGTGGTAAAATTGAAGCCGCCAGATTCTTCATCGGCCGTATTACAGGATTGGTTCCCGCAAAACTGGAAAATCTCAAGAGAGACGAACAGAGTTGTATGAACATTCCTGATGAAGCATTCAGCGTTTAAGAATATCTTTTAGAAAATTAACTCTGTGGGCGGGGAGGCTTAAGCGGCCTCCCCGTTTTTTTTATCTACCATCGCGCTTTGACAGGCTAGCTTTGTTGGCATAGCCTGCCGGGGGCGCAGGCCGGGGTCGTCGGCTTCCTCAACGTATGGTCACATACGCCTGCCCAAGCCTCCTCCTTACCGCCTCGTTATCCTCTAACCGGGGGCGCGACTAAAAAGGGGCGCAATAAAAAATAGCCTTCACCTTGCCGGGAACTGACGCCTACCAGGCGACAGCTTCCAATCGCAATGGTATATTGAAGCCGGTTGCGCTTTTACAGGCTAACTTTGTTGGCACAGCCTGCCGCGGCGCAGGCCGGGGTCGTCGGCTTTTAGTAGAGAAATGGTATTTGACGTATTTTCTGATTTGTGACAAAAGAAAATATGCGCAGGAAAAGAAAACAGACTCAATTGCAATCGATAGGCGACGTGTTATTTTCTGTTTTAAAAAAAAGAGGCATGACCTCAAAAATAGAAGAGAACGCTGTGATCAAACTCTGGCCAAAAGCTGTGGGTCCGCAAATTGCCTCGAAAACAAAGCCTGATTGTCTGAGAAACGGGACTCTGTTTGTTAAAACAATTTCATCAATCTGGGTGCAGCAGCTTCATTTTATAAAACAAGAAATTCTCGAAAAATTAAATCAACAATCCGGAAAATCCGCCGTAAAAGAAATCCGTTTTTTAGTGGGGCACACGCTTGCTCTTGAAAAGGAAGAAGAAAATATTTCTACAGGAAAAAAGACAATGCTCAATAAACGGGACAAAGAAATGATCGCCCAATGCACGGATGCTTTAGCCGATCAGGAATTGGCCGCTATCTTAAAGCGTGTTATGCAAACAGAAATCAGCCGCCGCCGGCAGCGGGAAACCCGGAAAGTTCATTAAAGATGCCGGTCATTTCCTGGGAATAATTTTTGTCCCGATCATAAATGAAAAGCGGCGATTTAATTTTCAGCTCTTCTTTCGAGCCGCTTTTCCCTTCTACAAGAACGAATTGGGCTTCGGAGAGATTGTCGGAATAAACCAGCCTCATTATTTTGGGTTCAATGCCGCTGCTTCGGAAAAGATATACGAGTTCAACCAATCTTCTTGCCGGGTAAATCGTAAAAACAGAGCCCGCTGGTTTCAGCAAATATTTCGCCGCTGTTAAAAAATCTTTTAAAGAACCGTTTATCTCGTGGCGGGCGATGGCTTTTTCGGGATATGGATTGATTCTGCCGGAATTTAATTTCCGGTAAGGAGGATTAAATATCACAGTATCAAACGAGCGCGCTCCGAAAATATCTTTTATATGGCGCGCGTCTCCGGAGAATATTTCGACCCTCCCGTTCAAATCATTGAGTTGTGTGTTTTTTCGTGCCAGCGCCGCGAGATTTTCCTGAATTTCCAGACCAACGCAATTAACGTGCGGAAAACGTTTTGCCGCAATAAGAACAATAATGCCGTTGCCGCATCCCAGGTCAATGGCGCGGGCGCGCGGCTTTAAAGAAACAAAATGGGCAAGTAGAATCGAATCCAGAGTAAACCGGTATCCTTTTTTATTCTGGAAGACCTGCAAACGCCCGTTAAGGATTGCATCAAGGGTTTCTTCTTCCATCATTTATACCGGATTGCGGTCATTGGGTCTACCTTTGCCGGCAAAAGCCTGCCGGGGGGCAAAGGCCTGGGTCATGCGCTTACCGAGGCATGACGGCATTTGGCTTTGCCGTCTGTTTTTTTGCCGCCGCGGTATTGAGCTGTATTGATCAGGGTTGAAATAAATTTCGGCTCTAGTCCAGTTTGTGAGTAAAGATACCGCTGCGCAATTTCGGTTCAAACCAGGTTGACTTCGGAGGCATTATCGCTCCCGCGTCGGCAACATTTATGATCTGCTCCATCGTTGTCGGATAAAGAGAAAACGCCACGGCAAATCTGTCTTTGTTCACCAGCTTTTCCAATTCATCCATACCTCTTATGCCGCCGATAAATTTGATACGGTCATCCACGCGCGGATCTTTAATTCCCAAAACAGGATACAGTAGATACTCCTGCAATATGGACGCGTCCAGGCTGGCTACGGGATCGCTTTCGTTATAGGATCCTTTTTTAATGGTTATTTTATACCACTGTCCGCCCAGGTACATTCCGAAATCATGAAGCTGCTGTGGTGATCTTGTCGTAAAGTTTTTACTGACGGTAAAGTTTAGACTGATCTTTTCGATAAATTCATCCGGAGTCAGGCCGTTTAAGTCTTTAACGGCGCGGTTATAATCCATAACCTTAAGTTGCGTGTGGGGAAAAAATACAGCCAATACAGATTCGTATTCCTTTAAAGATTCGCCGGATTTATCATGAGCGCGTCTGGTTCTGGCGATTGTGGTTCCTGCCGCGGCGCGGTGATGTCCGTCGGCAATATAGAGGGAATCGACATTGGAAAATTCTTTTTTGATTTTATCGATTTGTCCGGCGTCGGCTACAACCCAGACTGTATGTTTAACGCCATCGTCTGCCGTGAAATCATATTCCGGGGTGCCGGCCGTGATTTCAGCGACGATCTTATTTAAACTTTGCCGTTCCCTGTAACTTATAAATACCGGGCCGGTTTGCGCGTTGACCGTGTCCACATGCCGGATGCGGTCTTCTTCTTTGTCCTTTCTGGTCAATTCATGTTTTTTGATCTTGCCGGCATCGTATTCGGATGCGCTCATCAAACCGACTATTCCTGTTTGTACCTGAGTTCCCATTTGCTGCCGGTATATATAAAAGCAGGGCGATTCATCCTGCAAAAGTATGCCTTTTGTCTGCATTTGAAGAAAGTTATGTTTTGCCGTCTGGTAAATCAGACTTTCATCGCTTTTTGTTCCGTCGGGCACGTCAATTTCCGATTTCTCCACGTGCATGAAGCTCAAAGCGTTGCCCAAAACTGCTTTTTGTCCCTCTTCCCTGGTCATCACATCGTAAGGAAGAGCCGCTACCTGAGAAACAAATTTTTGCTGCGGCCTTATCGCTTTAAAAGGTAAAACTTGTGCCATAATAAAATCTCCTTCATAAAATCTTCTCTTGCGGGATTGATAACATACTGTCATAATCCGTACAATATAAAAATTAAAAAAGGGAAAAATTAAAAAGCAAATGGAAGACACTCTGGTTTTTATTCATGGTTTGGAAAGCACGGCGCAGGGCGCCAAGGGGCAATTTTTTTCTCAAAATTTTCCACGGATGATTATTGAAGATTATACCGGGGATTTTAACACGCGCATGCGAAAACTAAACGCAATCCTTGCCGGAAAAACCAACCTGATCATAGTGGGTTCAAGCTATGGAGGTTTAATGGCGGTTCAATACGCGATGGAAAATGAAAGCCGGGTGAAAAAACTGATTCTGCTCGCGCCGGCTTTGAACCTTCCTGAATTCGAATCAAATTGTGATAAACAATTAAATATTCCCGTTATTATCTATCACGGAACAAACGATGATGTCGTTAATCCTTACATTGTAAAAGATATTGCCTTGAAATGTTTCAGCGCTCTGGAACATCATTTTGTGGAAGATGACCATCCCCTGCGTAAGACTTTTCCTGTTCTTGACTGGAAAAAACTTCTTGGGCCAGACTAATGGTTTGAGGATATCTTATAATGACTACGGCAATTTACCGTAAATTACCTTGACAATATTCTTTTGATATTTTAGTCTCTCACAAATTTTGCTGGATTAATAATATTATGTATTCGAAAAAAATCGTTATTCGCTATACTCCTGAGGTAGTTCAAGAGCCGGTAATTTATGAGCTTGTTAAACAATACAACCTTGTGTTCAATATTTTAAAAGCGAGAATTTTCCCGCGCCGCGAGGGCGTTATCGTCCTGGAATTAACCGGTTTGAAAGAAAATTTTGATAACGGCATTCGTTATTTGAAAGAAATGGGGCTTAAGGTAGAACCCCTGTCCAAGAGCGTAAGCCAAAACACCGATAAATGCGTTCACTGCGGCGCCTGTACCGCTTTTTGCCCCACGGGAGCATTGGCTTTCGAAGGAGAATCACAAAAGGTCTTATTTGATGCGGAAAAATGCAATGGATGCGAGCTTTGCGTTTCGGCTTGTCCCGTCCGTGCCATGGAAATCAATCTGTTATAGTATCAATTTTCAATAATCATCCTTTTTTACAAAACCAACGGCAAAAAATAGTCGTGATTATTATTTTACGATTCAGCTTTTTTTAAAAAAGAGGGGAAAAGAATTATTTCCCATACTCTTTTTCTGTCTCTTTATCGGAATCTTTAAGTAATTTATTAAGATTTCCGGGAGCTTCTTTGGTTTTTTTGAATAACTCCTTACTGTCTGTTACGAAGCTCTTGCTTTTGTCCTTTAATTCCTGGACGCCTGCCTTCATTAGTTCAACGGAGTCTTTAACTTTTTCCGGCATTTTACCGGGGTCCGTAAAGTAATAATATCCGGAAGCGGCAAGCACGACAAACAGCAATATCAAAAATAATTTAATCAAACTTTTAAACATGAAAGTTATGAGCAATATTGCGATGAGGATAACGCCTATTACAAGCACTGACGGGTGTGCTGATATATAACTGGTAATTACGTCCATTATGCAATCTCCTTAAAAAATAATTTTAATTTGTCCTGCTTTTATCATGAAATATTATTATTTAACAGTGAAAAATTGCTTTTAGGACTTGCTTTTATTGAATTAACATAGTAACTTATAACATTAAATATTTATGAAAAATGTGCCTGGATGGTCCGCCAAATTTTCTGTTGATTATCTCCTGTTTTTGCCGTATTTTAACCCCATAATGAGCCCGTGTGCTATTGCAATCGCAGGCACATGCGCGAATAAAAAATATTTCAGGCAGCTTTTATGAAAAGATCGTCCACAGATAAAAACAGACTGGAGGCTCTGCATGATTTGGAAAAAAGACTTGCGTATAGTTTTCGCGATATAAATCTTCTTTCCACCGCCCTTACGCATCGTTCTTATGTCAATGAAAATCAGCAACTGTCTGTTTCCGATAATGAAAGATTTGAATTTTTAGGAGACTCTGTTTTAGGTTTATGCGTAAGCGACCTGATCGTTAAAAAATATGTTAATTCTCCGGAGGGCGACCTTACCAAAATCCGGGCCGCTCTGGTTGGCGAAAAAAATCTGGCGCAGCTCGCGCGTGATTTGCAGATTGGCGATTGCCTTTTAATCGGCCGGGGCGAGGATAACGCCGGGAGCCGCGACAAAGATTCTTTTTTGGCCGACTCTTTTGAAGCCGTTGTAGCCGCCATATATCTTGATTCCGATTTTAACAACGTAAGAACGATTATAACAAAATTGATCGAACCGCTGCTGGGAGATGATAATCTGTCTACCGACTATTCCGACTATAAAACTGTCCTGCAGGAGCTTTGTCAGAAAAAATATAAAACTGTTCCTATCTATATGGTCACTGATTCTACCGGTCCCGATCACGATAAAATTTTTACGGTAAAAGTCATTATCGTGAACAAGCTGACGGAATTCGGCAGCGGCAAAAGCAAAAAAGAAGCCGAAAAACAAGCCGCGCAAAAGGCTTTGGAAGCGCTGCAAGATGAAGAGAAATAATCACGGATCTGAAACCGGACAAAACTCCCTGATTATCCCCATCTTCATCATGAACAACGGGTGTCCGCATCGTTGTATCTTCTGCAATCAAAATATTACTGCGGGAAATTATCCGCCGGAAATAACGAAAGATTATTTCGATTCGGAAGTTAATTCTTATCTGTCCTGGTATAAAGATAAATCCAGAAATGTGGAAATTGCTTTTTACGGCGGAAATTTTACGGGAATAAAACCGGCCAATCAGGAGAAACTCCTTTCCCTGGCATATTCTTTTATTCAAAAAGGACTTGTTCATTCCATTAGAATTTCAACAAGGCCGGATTACATTTCCGAAAATAACGTATCGCTTTTAAAAAAATACAATGTCACTTCAATAGAAATCGGCGCGCAGTCTTTCAATGATAGCGTTCTGCAATTTGCGGGGAGGGGTCATGATTCCGCCGCTATCGTTAAAGCTATGAGAATTCTGAAAGATCACGGTTTTCGGACGGGCTTGCATCTTATGGCCGGATTGCCTCAGGACTCAAAGGAAGGCTTCATTTATTCTCTGGATAAAACAGTTGAACTCAAACCTGAAACCGTAAGAATTAATCCGGTTATCGTGTTTAAAGGAACGGCTCTCGCGGAAGAATTAAGGAAGGGGAAATATAAACCGCTGGAACTTTCCGATGCAGTAGCATTGTGCGGACTTGCGTGGCAAAAGTTATCCGGGGCGGGGATTCGCGTAATCAGAATCGGCCTTCAATCAACCCCGGAAATGGAAAAGGACGGCGCCGTATTGGCCGGACCGATTCATCCGGCGCTGGGAAGTCTTGTCCTTTCTTCTGTTTTTTATGATAACACCATTAAACTTCTGGATAAGGTTTCTGCGGAGGCCAAAGAACTTCGCTTTAACTTATCCGAGCACGATATTTCCAATTTCCGCGGTTTAAAGAATATGAACATATTGGCAATAAAAAAGCTTTACCCCCGCACAAAGATAATTGTAAGATCATTTGCGGGGCAAAATCGCGGCGCGATTTCGGTGCGTGCCGATTCGGCGGAACCTTTTACCATCGAAATTCCGGGATTCAACAGATAATTCCCGCCGGCAAATTGGCATACAGGAGAATAATAATTTGTTTAAATCAGGATTCATAGGAATCATTGGGCGTCCCAACGTGGGCAAATCCACATTTTTTAATGCAGTCATCGGCGATAATATTTCGATAGTCGCCGACAAACCGCAAACAACCAGAAACAAAATCACGGGCATAAAAAATTTCCCGGACGCGCAGCTTATTTTTCTGGACACTCCAGGTGTTCACGACCCCAAAACGCCGCTGAACCGCGCCATGGTGCAAACCGCAAGGGAAACAATCGGCAATACCGAAGTTCTGCTGATGCTTATCGAAGCCAATTCGGATGTTCATCGTAATGATCTTATTTTGATTGAATCACTTGCCGGGGTTAAAGCCCCAGTTTTTCTGGTCATCAACAAAATTGATCTTGTCGAAAAGAAATATCTTTTACCGCTGATCGATAAATTCCGCACACTCTATGACTATCGCGAGATTTTTCCGGTTTCGGCGCTTAAAGGCGATGGCATTGCCGATTTGGTGAGGGCCATTAAAGAAATTCTTCCGGAGGGGCCACAATTATTTCCCGACGATATTTTCACCGATGTGACCGAGAGGTTTATTGCCGCCGAGTTTATCCGCGAACAGATCATGCTGCAAACCTCGCAGGAAATTCCTTATGTCAGCGCGGTAGAGGTTGAATCATTCAAGGAAGATGAAGAAAAAAACATCATACGCATTCACGCGACAATTAATGTCGAAAAGGAATCACAAAAAGCGATTATGATCGGCAAAAAAGGCGCCATGCTGAAAAACATCGGCACGCAATCCAGGTTGCGGATGGAAAAACTCTTCGGCGCCAGGGTTTATCTGGAACTGTTTGTGCGGGTGAAAAAGGAATGGACGAGTTCAGATAAGATGCTGAGGGAATTCGGTCTGCTGAAACATTAATACCATGCCGCATTGAATGCATGATACCATGCCGCATTTAATGCCTAACTTTGTTGGCTTCGTCGTCGGCTTCCTCAACGTATGTTCACATACGCCTGCGGAGCCTCTTCCTAGCCGCCTCGTTATCCATTAAATGCGACATGGTATAATAGAGATTTTTCATTTGTAAATATTTTAAGGAAACATAACTGATGCAGGTAAAACCCGTAATAGCTATAGTAGGGCGGCCCAACGTTGGCAAATCGACGCTTTTCAACAGGATTGCCGGAAAGCAAAAGGCGATTGTCATTGACGAGCCCGGAGCCACCCGTGACCGCAATTACATGGACTGCGTATTTCAGGATAAAGCTTTTACCCTGATTGATACCGGCGGATTCGAACCCGCATCGGAAGAAAGAATTCTCGTGCAAATGCGCGAGCAGAGCAATCTGGCCATTGAAGAAGCCGATGCCATCATTTTTTTAATGGACGGAAAAGACGGGCTTACTCCATCGGACATTGAAATTGCAAGACAGTTGCGCGGCAGGAGCAAGCATATTTTCTATGCCGCCAATAAAGTGGATGGAGACCGCCATCAGGATATGCTCACTGATTTTTACAGGCTCGGCATCGATCAATTCTATCCGATTTCCGCGCAGCACGGTCTTGGTGTTGTTGAACTCCTGACTGCTGTTACTCATGATTTTCCTGAATCATCCAAAGACAAAGATGATCAGGATGATCAGATAAAAGTGGCCATAGTCGGCAAACCTAATGTGGGTAAATCATCGCTGGTCAACCGGATTCTGGGCAAGGAAAGAAGCATTGCCAATCCTGCTCCCGGCACAACGCGCGATGCCATTGACATGCCCGTAAAAGTGCAGGGTAAGAATTATCTGCTTATCGATACGGCGGGAATCCGCCGAAAAAGTAAAATAAGCCAGACTTTGGAAAAGTACAGCGTCGTTCAGGCTCTCAAATCGATCAATCGCTGCGATATCGCGCTTGTTTTAATTGACGCCGAAGAAGGCCTGACTGATCAGGACACAAAGATTATCGGGCTTGCCTATGAGCGGGGCAAGGCCTGCATCATCGTTGTAAATAAATGGGACAAAATTGAAAAAGATAATTCCACCGTGGGTAAATTTGTGGAAGACATCAAGGATAAAATAAAATTCATGGACTTTGCGCCCATTATTTTTATTTCCGCGGTTACAGGGCAGCGGGCGCCGAAGATTTTCGAACTGATTGATGAAGTTTACGGACAATACACGAAAAGAATCGTCACATCGGGCCTTAATGACATGCTGGAAAAATCCGTACGGAAAAACCCGATGGCGCGTTATCAAAACAAACAGATGAATATATCTTACGCCACGCAGACGGCTATCAAACCGCCTACGTTCGTCTTCTTTGTCAGTAATGCCAAAGGAATTCATTTTTCTTACGAACGCTACCTGATGAATCAAATCCGTGAAGCATTCGGCTTTAAAAGTGTTCCTTTGAAGCTTGTATTTAGAAAAAAGAGATAATCTCCGACATTCCCGCCCCTCATGCCGCCTTAATCGGGTGGCGAAATTCAACAGTCATATTATTTTATATACAGGATAACAAAAGCCGGGCCTGAAAATAATACTTGCAATATGCAACTATCGGGGATATATTAGTTGCAAATTGCAAGCATCAGGACGCCGGATATGAAAAAAGAAGAATTATCAGTGCTGCTTTATGAATTTCTGGAGGTCATCTATCTTTTTCAAAAAAAGGAGGAAGGCCTTTTGGGCGTAAGCTGGCAGGAGATATATCTCTTAAAAAAGCTCAATGACGCAGAGTCGATGTCCGTGGGGATGATAGCGAAAAATCTCCGAAGCCCGTTATTCGGGGCAAGCCGCGTCGTGTCAAGGCTTACAGGTCTTGGTCTGGTAAAAAAGTCACCGGCCATGGAAAATAAACGCCTGATCAATGTGGAAATAACCAAAGCGGGGAACCGGCTCCTTACACGGGTGGAAGATTATCAGTTCAAGCTCATCACTAAAAATATAAACGTTTTAAAGGCTGCGGAAATTGAATCCATGTTTTCCGGTTTGGCAAAACTCAGGGCGCTTCTGGCCATTGAGTAGAGAAAAAATCCAAAGAGGCAGGTCAAATGGATTTAAAAGATAAACGATGTATTGTAAGCGGGGCATCTTCCGGCATCGGGCTGGCCCTAATAAATCGCCTTGCGGCCAGGGGCGCGGTTGTCCTGGCTGTTGATATTTCACCAGTACCTGTAAAAGGGATAACCGGCGTTAAGGCATTTTCTGCCGATCTTTCCAATCAAGAGGGTGTTGACGCGCTCTTTGAGGAAGCGGCCAATGAACTCGGTGAAATTGATATCTTCATCGCAAACGCGGGTTTTGCTTATTGTGAACGAACCGACACGCCTGATTGGAATCATATTAAGCGGATATTTGAATTGAATGTCATTTCTCCCATCTACAGTCTGGAGAAACTTCGCGCCCTGAAAGGCAATAAACCCTTCTTCTTTATAACCACCGCGAGCGCGATGAGTTTTATGTCGCTTCCCGGATATGCGATCTACGGCGCCACCAAGGCAGCGTTGCGTATGTTTAACCTGACGGCGGCTTATGAATTATCCCCCGGACAGAGAATCGCGACAATCTACCCGGTCGCAACCAGAACAAATTTTTTCAACAGAGCCTCCACGGAATATGTGCCCTGGCCGAGTCAGGACGCGGGGAAGGTGGCTTGTGCAATCATAAACGGAATTAAAGGAAACAAAACAGACATATTTCCCTTTCCTTTATTTAAATTAATAAATGCCGTCTTTACCGTTTTGCCTTTCGCGAAGCGGCTCTATCTAAAAAGAGAGTGGCTCAATACCGGACTTCATACCGGAATTTATAAAGGAGAGGTAAAATGAATAAAGACAATGAAGGCAACGCTTCATATCTGACCGATCCCGATGACAGTTCCATTTGTGTGCCCGCTGTTCCGGCCCCATGGCATCTGTCAGGCAGGGGCTGCATAGTCCTGTATAAATTCAAGAAGGAATTTCTGGAAAAGAGGGCTTATCTTACCAAAAATGAAGCAATGAAAACAGCCGGAGGCCTCGGGGCGTTGATGATTGTTGATTACAAAAGTTCCGATGCCGGTCCCTATTCGGAATTGCTTTTCATTCCGGGAAAACTTCATATCAATGGAGGCCGATGGCACAGGATTACAAAGATATATGTTTCCACAATGGATAGTGTCCTTAATGGAAGAAAGAATTGGGCTATTCCCAAGGAATTGGCCGATTTTAAATTTTCCCGAAATGGAAACATTGAGGAAGTTGAGGTTTCAAAAGGCGGCAGGACTTTTTTTCGCGCGGGCATGAAGGTTTGGGGGCCGCGCTTTCCGGTGAGCACAAAACTTCTTCCCTTTCCCCTTATGCAGGGTGAAAAGGGCTCCTTCCTCCATACTCGTTTTTCCGGTTCGGGCTGGGGGCGTTTCGCCTCGCTTCGCGCGATTAAAGCAGATCGGGATTTCTTTCCCGATCTATCTCTTGCAAGGCCCCTTGCCGCAATGTTTGTGGATCCCTTTAATATTGTCTTTCCCCCGGCAAAAAAGATCGGCTCTTGATATTCCGGTAACCAGAAATTTTTCTCTACTCTTGAGTTTATCAATTTCCGATTTCTCAGATTAAGGCTGGACAATAGGAACTGGATAACGGGCGACTGTCACATACGGAACCGCGGGAGCGTGGGGGGTGAAATTCCCCTGCTTGCACCCGATTCTATACTATTCAAAATATTAATTTTATGTTAGATTACAACTCGCATTGGTTGCGGTAGTTAACATTCCTTTTAACTTTATATTCAATCTTCGGTGTCTGGTGAATAAATAATAGAATAAATATTGTTAGTCTGCAATGAAGACAACAATGAAAATTCAATTATCATTCAAAATTTTCGATACAAACATTGTTCGCCGGATAGGCGGCGAAACAACATTATTCATAGTAGTCCTTTTAAACAATTAAGATCAGGAAAGGAGAAAACATTATGAATGAAGACAACAAGTTCAATATAGCGGGCAGAGGCACGTCGAATCGGGACTGGTGGCCGAATCAATTGCGGATCGATATCCTGCACCAGCATTCATCCAAGTCCAATCCGATGGGCGAGGATTTCAACTACGCTGAAGAATTTAAGAGTCTCGATCTGGCGGCCGTAAAGAAGGATATTCAGGCGCTGATGACCGACTCGCAGGATTGGTGGCCGGCGGATTTCGGACACTACGGACCACTATTTATTCGCATGGCGTGGCACAGCGCCGGAACGTACCGCACCGGCGACGGTCGCGGCGGCGCAGGGGGCGGTAACCAGCGCTTTGCTCCGCTCAATAGTTGGCCCGACAATGTCAACCTTGACAAGGCGCGCAGGCTGCTTTGGCCGATAAAGCAGAAGTATGGCCGGAAAATTTCATGGGCCGACCTGATGATCCTTGCCGGCAACGTCGCTCTGGAATCGATGGGATTCAAGACGTTCGGTTTTGCCGGCGGGCGTGAGGACGTATGGGAACCTCAACAAGACATCTACTGGGGCTCAGAAGGCAAATGGCTGGATGACAAGCGCTACTCCGGCGACCGGGATCTTGAAAATCCGCTCGCTGCTGTGCAGATGGGTCTGATTTACGTCAATCCGGAAGGTCCCAACGGCAATCCGGATCCGATTGCTGCAGCGCGGGATATCCGCGAGACCTTCGCACGCATGGCAATGAATGACGAAGAGACGGTTGCGCTCATCGCGGGCGGCCACACCTTCGGCAAAACCCACGGCGCCGGCGATGCCAAATATGTGGGGCCTGAGCCCGAAGCTGCAGGCATCGAGGAGCAGGGCCTCGGCTGGAAGAGTAATTTTGGTACGGGCAAAGGCGGTGACACGATCGGCAGCGGCCTGGAAGTCACCTGGACGAACACGCCGACGAAATGGAGTAACAACTTCTTCCGGATCCTGTTTGGCTTTGAATGGGAACTGACAAAAAGCCCGACCGGTGCGCATCAGTGGATACCGAAGGGCGGCTCCGGCGCCGGCACAGTGCCTTCTGCACACGACCCCTCAAAGCGTATTGCGCCAGCCATGCTGACTACGGATCTCTCGCTGCGATTCGACCCTGTTTACGAAAAGATATCAAGGCGCTTCTACGAGAATCCGGATCAGTTTGCAGACACGTTCGCCCGCGCCTGGTTCAAGCTGACGCACCGTGACATGGGCCCCCGCGCTCGTTATCTCGGCCCGGAAGTTCCAGTAGAAGAGCTCATCTGGCAAGACCCCATTCCTGCTGTCAATCATAAACTGATTGATAAAAATGACATTGCCTCCCTCAAGGGCAAGATCCTGGCTTCGGGTTTGTCTGTGTCGGAACTGGTCTCAACGGCTTGGGCGTCGGCGTCTACGTTCCGCGGCTCCGACAAGCGCGGAGGTGCGAACGGCGCCCGCATTCGTCTGGCGCCGCAAAAGGATTGGGAAGTCAATCAGCCGGCCCGGTTGGCAAAGGTCCTCAGGACCATAGAGAGCATTCAGAGCGCGTTCAACAGCACTCAGTCGGGTGGAAAGAAGGTCTCCCTGGCTGACCTGATCGTTTTGGCCGGTTGCGCCGGCGTCGAGCAGGCAGTAAAAAATGCCGGTGATAATGTGACGGTTCCCTTCACGCCGGGACGCATGGACGCCTCGCAGGAGCAAACCGATATGCAGTCCTTCGCCGTCCTCGAACCCGTCGCAGACGGTTTCCGCAACTACCTCAAGACCAAATTCTCAGTATCGTCGGAGGAGCTGTTGGTGGATCGGGCGCAATTACTGACCCTGACCGCTCCCGAGATGACGGTTCTCTTGGGCGGTATGCGCGTCCTGAAGACTAACTTCGAACAGTCCCCGCATGGTGTTTTTACAAAACGGCCGGAGGCGCTGACCAACGACTTCTTTGTGAATCTGCTCGACATGGGCACAACGTGGAAGGCTGTTCCGGACGGCGGGGATGTGTTTGAAGGGCGTGATCGCAAGACGGGCAAATTGAAATGGACAGCCACTCGTGTCGATCTGATTTTCGGTTCTAACTCCCAGCTTCGGGCCCTGGCAGAAGTCTTTGGAAGTGAGGACTCCCGGAAGAAGTTCCTGGACGACTTTGTAGCGGCGTGGAACAAAGTCATGAGTCTTGACCGTTTCGATCTCGCCAGATCGTAGCATAAAAGAGCTTCGGACAGGATGGGATATATACGTTGTATGGGGCAGATGGGAAAATACCGGCTGTTCCCGAACCGTCATCTTTTCTATGCATTGGTCTTATTTTAATGGGGAGGTGCGGGGAAAAAGTTTAAAGAATGGAAAAGAAACTGATTTTTACCATAGCAAGGCAGCGCCACTTGCCGCGGTTTTTGTGGATCCCTTTAATATTGTCTTTCTCCCGGCAAAAAAAATCGGTTCCTGATATTCTGATAACCGGGAATTTTCCTTAGGTCTTATTTTTCAAATTGTCAATTTTATGCTACATTACTATTTGGCAGTAGGTGTGATTTGCAGTATTAGCACTGATCCATATAAACAATGTCAGATTCTGACGAGCCAAAATAATGAATGCCGTTTCATCTAAGTTTCTCGGGAGAGTTCTCCGCATGGTGAAAAAAGATTACATCATAGCGATTCTCTCATTCCTCTTGATCCCTCCCGTGGCCTTGTTGGGCGGGAAGATATTCATCTCGATCAATCCGGAAATCGCCGCGCATACGCAGAACTATGTGCTCAACTACTGGCTGCTGGATAAGACGAGGAATGCCTGCATTCTGGCAGCCTTTCTTGTGAATGTTGGATTGTGGTTTCTGTCGTGCTTCTTTCTGCTGCGGTCAAAGAAGCAATCATATCGGTGGTTACCGATGGGCGTTTTCGGGCCTTTCGGTTTCATCGTCCTGACGGCCCTGGCAGACCACGCGGAGCAGCCTTGGGATTTGTACCGCCGATTTGTCCGCAGGATGAGTGTCTATCTGCGTGTTGTGTACGAGCTTTGTGCAGTCTATGTCGTGTGGAGTCTTGCGTATGAGATCATGGTGTTGAAGCGGAACTTTATGATCAAATATGAGGCTGCCAGGACAGGGGTTTCGACCACGCAAATCATAGATCAACAAAACGCGTCCGGCGGCATGTGGGCATTCAGTGAGGGGCTGGAAGTTATGTATGGGGTGGTTCTGCTGTATCTGCTCTGGCCGATATGTTTCAATTTCGCCGGTTATTTGTACATGGCATTGTCAGGCCGCCTCCTGAAAAATGACACGACCTGACGAGAAACCGGGGAAGGATAAAAACCAGTATGGTATCCCCGGATTTTTTCCGATTTTTCGGCAACCGTGTGCTTAATCTGTTCCTCAATTAATGGACATTTTCTGGATGCAGACCCAGCAAGTAAGTGAGCCACTAAAATTAAGTGGGCCAATGGGGGGAACTGTTCCCCAATTTTCATCTCCGCTATTCCCAACAACTTTGTACGGTTTTGTAAAACTACTCAGGGGTACCGGTTGAAGAGGAGTAAATGACCATGTAACAGATTGGTTCATCATCTGTGCTGTGTCCTTACAACCAAGAACTTCATACTGTCCGGATGTGGCATCCAGGAAGGAAAGGCAGAAGTTCGACCTGGTTGTAACATTAAATCCACCCCTAAACATTACCTTTGAAATGAACTCGTTTGTCGCCAGCGTCAGCGGAATCGGAGCTGACTCATATTTATTGTAAGAATTCGGAAGAAAACTGCTTGCCTTGAATGTTCCAACATTGACCAGCCTTCCTGATGAACAATCGGCCCACGGAGATGCTACCCAGTTCCCGGGATTTGCCGGGATGTGAGAATACCATGTGGGTCCGTCTACTGTTAAATTCTCACGGGTTTCACCGGTTGTCGGATTAAAACACGTATCAGTACCAGGCACATACATAAAGTCTGCGCCGAAATCATCGCATATTTTAACATATTGAACTGCTCCATCTGCATAAGCACTCGTTGCGTGTATAAATAATAGATAAACAATCAGCCAGACTAATTTCTTCATAAAACCCCTCCTCCTATGTTTATTAATAATACTTTTCAATTTTACTACAAAACCGCTAAGTTTTATATTAATTAATTTGATAAAAACTTCCTTTTTGCTGTACGAAGTATATTAAGCGAACTTTTGTGTGTCAAGATGATTTTGGGCATAATATATGGGGTGTGAACTTTTTACAGAAAAACAGAAAAAGATGTTACTCTCTTTCAACTCGGAATCCTCAATTTTAACGACTGACAAATATTGAACCTTTGCAGGTGGCTCCTGCATTTTTCTTCCGCGACCGGCCAAAATTGACGATAATGCAAGGCGCCAAATAGAAATAAACAATATTATACGGCAATTTTACGCTTGACTTCCCATTCCAATAGGAGCATTTTTAAAAAAAAGTTTTTTTATATTCTCAGTCAACTTTTCAAGAAACGGGAGGTAAAGTATGGGATTTGTAAAAAACTTTGAATAGACCATGGCAAATGCCTGTTCAACATTTGATTTTTATGATGCGGAAATGTTAACTGTTTTCTGGGAAACAAAACCGGAAATCATTGCCAGACTCCTGCCGCCGCCGCTTAAACCTGCGCCTTATCCTCTCGCATATGCTTTTGTAGCCTCTTATCCCCGTACTAATTTTGATGTGACCTACATGGAAACCGCATTATTTATTCGCGCGGTATTCGATGGAGAGGAGGGAGGGTACTGCCTTGCCATGCCGGTCACAAATGATATGGCTTTGATTTACGGCCGGGAGATGTTCGGTTTTCCAAAAAAAATAGCGGATATTCATTACACAAAAAAAGGTGATACCATAACAGGATGGACAAAGCGACGCGGGAAACGCTTCATGAAAATCAGCGCCAATCTAAACGGTAAGTTTAATGACCCGGCGATGCAGGATATTATCACAGCCAATCCCGTTAAAGAGGACGGATCCAGTACGATAATTTCATACAATTTTAAATATTTCCCCGCGCCGGAAGGCTGCGCTTTTGACTATAATCCCCGGCTGGTGAAACAGGAAACCGAGTTAAGACCTAAAGAAATGCTGTTTGGAGAAGCCAAGATTGTTTTCAATCCCTCCGATTACGATCCCTGGGTAGAGATTGAAGTCGTCAAAATGTTGGGCGCCGTATATACAAAAGGTGACAACTCAATGCTGATCGGAAAAGTAGTTGCCGAGGTAGACCAGATGAAATTTGCACCCTATTCTCTACTCAAGACGGATATACTTTGACGAGACACAAGGTGTCTTAATAGAAACTCGTGATGAGCATCCGGAGAGCCCTCTTAACATTTTGACGGCTATGCTCCGTTTCTTATTTTTTGCTTCCTGCAGACTTCCTGCGGGATGGAGTATTAAAGGCGCGGATTTGCGTCTCAAGAAAATCCTGTCCGCACAAGAGTTTCAATGCCGATGACCTGTCATCAAGCGGCGCGGTTTTTGTGATTGTCTTTCCCCCGGCAAAAAAGATCGGCTCGTGATATTCTGATAACCAGGAATTTCTCTCTACTCTTTAGTTTATCAATTTCCGATTTTATGCTAGTTTACAACCGGTAACCGTTAAATAGAGGATAATTTATGAAGAAGATCGCTTTAGCTGCTTTTTCCTTTCTATTTGTTTTTACATTGATTAATCTCAGTTTTTGCCGCAAATGATTTTCAAATGAAAGGAACTGTTACCCAAATCAAAGATAATCAGGATAAAGAATTACCCCTATTAAGCAACGCCAAGGGTATCAAGGCAGGCGATAAAGTTTTTGTTAATATATATTGGATACAGTTGGATAATCCCAGAAAGCTTACTGTGGAGGGAAAAGATTTTTTAATCAAACAGTGTTTTGTTAATCCTGCCGATCTTGATATCAAATATTATGAATAAAATAATAATGAGGTTATTTATTTGACAAAAGTTCCTGTAGTATTTATTTGTGACAGCCATTACGTCATCCCGACAGCTGTTGCCGTTACTTCCTTAATCTGCAACAAGAAGCCGGATACCTATTATGATATTTATATAATAACCGCCGATTTACCGGAAACGGACATAGCAAAATTCTATGAATTTAAAGGAAACAAAACCGATATTCATCTAATAAAAGTTTCTTTGAAAAAGTTTAAAGGCCTGTATAAATATGGACATGTTTCGCATGCAACTTATCTGAAGTTTGATTTGCCGGATTTAATTCCCGATCAGGATAAAGTACTGTATCTGGATAGCGATATTATCATACAAAAAGACCTGACCGATCTGTTTACAATAAACATAGAAGATTATTACGCGGGAGCGGCAAAAGATATCAAACAGATCGAGAATCATCTGAATATTAAAAATTATTTTAATTCAGGAGTAATGCTGTTAAATCTTAAATTGATGAGAGAAAACAATGCATCCGCGTCGTTATTGAATATTCGTAAATCATTAACCAAATTGAAATTCATGGATCAGGACAGCTACAATATTTTCTTTGATCAGAAAGTTAAATTCCTGCCGGTAATCTATAATTGCTTTTATATATTATTATTACAGAATAAAGATAAATACACTCCCGGGTATATTAATGAATGTTTCGGAACGAATTATTCGTCTTTGAAAAACATAAAAAGAGATTCATACATTATCCATTTGGCTGGTGACGACAAACCCTGGATTTATTCCGATAATATTTTAGGCCATGAATGGGATGAGTATTTTAGAAAGTCGCCTTTTAAACTTCATAAATTAAAACGAAAATCTATAAAACCAAGAGAGTTTACTCTTTCACATAATTTGACAAACTTGTTATATATTTTCTTCAAATACTGGCGTTATAATAGTTTTAAATTTGCCATGGGAAAAGTTAAAAAAAGATTATTCAACAATAAAAAGGATAATTGACTTTAAAAAAATATCTTTCAAAGATATTGTTCTTAACTTCATGTGGACCTATCCATGGTTTTAGCTCCATCCGGTTAATTTTGGAACGTATGATTCGGTAAAAAAAATGCGAAACAGGAATTAAATGTGCGTATCGATAACTTAATATTCGGCACAAGTCCCCTGATTGTTCATGCTCCCAGCTTAACGCGAAACAGCAAGAAGATGTTTATCCATAGAGCTCTTAATCAATACTGGATGCCAATTGTAACAAACCTGGAAAAGAAAGAGCTGGGCGTTTGCAGAAAAGAAACAAAAGATAATATTACTATTATAACGTGGAACAATACGGGAATAAAAGGTTGTTGTGAATTATCATTGGATAAATTGGGTTTAGATTATCTTGTTCTGGGAAAAAACATCAGGAACTGGCGCAATATAAATAAAATCACTTCAGCGCTTGAAGTTATCGATTCCATAAAAACTCCCTATATTATGGCTCTGGATTGCTTTGATGTTATCGTCTTGCGCGATCCTTACGAGGCTGTCGAAAAATTCAAAGCAATGAATTGTGATATGCTTTTCAATGGAGAAAAATATTTTTATCCAGATTATGGATTAATGGCAACTGGTTATTACTCAATCACTGATAAATGGAAAAATTTTGAAGCAAATATTGAGAAAAGCGTGTGGAAATACCTCAATAGCGGGGCTCTTCTCGCGAAAACGGAATTCTACAAAGAATTTTTAATAAACTGCCTGCAACGTTATAATACGTTAAATGAAGAGAGAGAATCATTCCCTTTGCCCAAAGACCCTTTTTATAAAAAATACCCTGACTATAAAATTAGCGATAGCGACCAATTGATTGCGCATTGGATGCATTACGATTATTACCCGAAGATTAAGATTGATTATCAGATGAAAATATTTTTCAATACTATGGATACCGCTTTTGATGATAAAGTGTTTGATATTACAGAGGATATTCATATTGAATACACAACCGGGTATATGGCAAAACTGCAGGCGATGAGATTTTTAATAAAGATATATTTAGCGCTTAAGAAAATAAAAGTAATGTTAATTATAAGCAAAAACTACCCCAAGAAGATATTTAAACGAATTGATCATATATTCGGAATAAAAATCAATGATAAGAAAAAGATTAAAAGAGACATAGATAACGACAAACTTCAAAAACAAATAAATGAATTCAAAGAAACAGGTGTGACAAAAGAAAAGAGAAATCCAAGGCTAATAGTTTCAATAACTTCTTTCGGGCAAAGAATGTATGATATTCACTTTGCGCTATATTCTTTATTAAACCAGACGCTAAAGCCTGATGAGATAATTTTATGGCTTGGAGAAAAAGAATTCCCGCATAAAGAAGGAAATTTACCTCAAAGCGTATTATCACTTAAGAATAGCGGTTTAACCATTAAATGGTGTAAAGATATAGGTCCGTACACCAAACTCATACCTGCTTTAAAGGAATATTCTGATGATATTCTTGTAACTGCGGATGACGATATTTATTATCCCAACAAATTTATGGAATTACTTTATGAAGCGTATTTAAAAGAGCCTCAATATATTCATTGCCACAGAGTTCATAAAATTACTTTTGATAAAAATAAAAATATTCAAAAATATTCAAAATGGATCAGGCAGGTAAGTAATATTGAACCATCACTCTGTAATTTTTTAACAGGTGCAGGCGGCGTTCTATATCCGCCAAACTCTTTATATAAAGATGTATTAAATGAGGAGTTGTTTTTAAAATTGTCTCCAACTGCAGATGATATATGGTTTTGGGCAATGGCTGTTTTAAACAATACTAAGATTAATGTGATAAAGAATAATATAGCAATATTACATTTTACAAATATTGAAAGAGAACTTGGACTAAATGGTGAAATGACATTATATCACAAGAATGACATCGGCGGCGCTAATGATAAACAGTTGAAAAACATTTTTAAATATTATCCTAACCTGCAAAACACTCTTAAATGCGATAGTTCAATCGGTAATAATAAAAATATTGATGAACTTCCAATTTAACTTGTGGTACAAATATTTCGGATAAATCGTCTATTGTAGAATGCTCTTTATCCTGGTTGTAAAAGGCTTCATTATTTTTTTCGTAAACATATGAATTTTTTTCCCATTTTTAAATCAACAAATAATGGGTATTTACAGTGTCAAAGTTAAGAATATTTGTTAAAAAATCGTTATTCTTTTTATTGGGAGAGCGTTTGGCGAACCATATAATTTTATATTATCGTTATCATCGGGAAAAGATAAAACGTCAGTCTTGGTATGAGTATCATTTAAATAATTTAAGATATTTCGAAGTTCATTTGACCGAGCACTGTAACCTGAATTGTGCTTCGTGTGCTCACTTTGCGCCTCTTGCTGATGAAATATTTGCAGATATAGAAGTTTTTGAAAGAGATATGAACAGAATGTCTGAACTTTTCCATAAAAATGTGGGAATAATCAGACTAATGGGAGGAGAACCACTTCTTCATCCCCAATTGCTTGATTTCATGTATATTACCCGCAAGGCATTTCCCAATCTATCAACGGGTATTTATATTGTCACGAATGGTCTACTACTACTCAAGCAGGAGGAGATATTCTGGAAAACATGCAAAGAGAACAATATCAGAGTATCTGTTACAAGATATCCGATTAATCTTGATTTTGAAAAGATGGTTCAAACGGCAAAACTGTATGGTGTTCTTCTTGATTTTGACGGAATCTCTGAGATAGCGCCGATAAAGACCATGTGTCATCGCGTGATTGATTTGAGTGGAAGTCAGGATTATAAGAAAAATTTTAAGGCATGTGGTTACGGTAATGGGTGCATTTTTTTAAAAGACGGCAGATTGTCTACATGTGGTCTTTCCTCGCATTTTCAGCACTTCAATAAGTATTTTTCCCAAAATATTGAGGTGACGGATGCAGATTCAATAGATATCTTCAAATCACGTACGGCAAAAGAGATATTGCGTTATTTGGCCAGCCCCATTCCTTTGTGTCGATATTGTAACGTTCATGCAAGAACTTATGGAAATACATGGTGTGTTTCCATGAAAGATATCAAAGAATGGACATGAAACACTTAAATATATCCTGCTAAATAAATTGTCTAAATCGGTTTTTCAACCTTTCCAGAGGCAGGATTCCCGCTACAAACAACGCAAATACAACAACCGCGGCGGCGCGATTTAAGCGATACATAGTTCATCTCCTTTTACATGATATATGTTAAAAAAAATGGATACCTGTTCTTATTGAAGCTGGTTGAGTAACTGGTAATACTCCTTCAGATTTTGAATGGATTCCATTGTTGCCTGAAACAGTACCCAACTGAGCACCAGTATGATTACCGAGAGACCGACCTTCCACGGCCATGTTGTTTGCGGACGCAACCAAAGCAGAGGCAATGCCAGAGGCCCCACACAACAGACCGTAAAAATGATAAACGATTTCCGGAAATACCATTTAAAATTTTGCTCCGCAATGCGCGGGTCGCTTACGACATTCAGAAACTCACCGCAGTGTTTACACTTTATCGCGTCATCCTGAATTTCTTCAGCACAAAATGGACATTTTTTCATAATCAACTCTTTGGGGCAAAGTAATATTTATATATACCTGAAATACCTATCATCCTTTTAATTCCATTCATTTAAAGAAGGATTATACTTTTAATTTCCCGGACAGTAAACTTAATTATTCAAACCGGAAATCGGGCTTGAAATATTGCATGGATGGCGCTCCCCGATAGTATACCAATCCTAACTTAAAGATGATATTGAGGCGGCAAGGTGCAGGCAACGGGGCGTATTACTAATACGTTGAGGAAGACGACAACGAAAATAGCGCTTAAACCGGAAGCGCATTCCCGTTAGGGAAGTGCATAATAAATAGATATTTACATTGCCGTGAATTTTCGTCGATACGGCGAAAATTCCATTTGGAATTGGTATCACTTCATCCGGCTGAAAAGTACACTCCCTATCAAAAACATAATAACCGCGAAGAAAGTAACGACGATGAAATCAACATAAAACGGGAAAATATGAATATTGAGCAATGCTCCCCTGACACCGTCTACGGCATAGGTAAGGGGATTAATCTTTACCAGTCCCCGCAGCCAGAAGGGAAGCTTGTCATCAACCGGAAACAGAGCGCCGGATAAGAAAAAAAGCGGAAATATCAGAAAAGATGAAATAAGCTGGAATCCCTCCAGACTTTCAAACAAAGAGCCGAGCGCGAGCCCCATCGAAACCAGCGCGATTGATGTAATAAACAATAACAGCAGCGCCTGCGGAATGCCCCAGGGATTTACAGACGGAAACATAAACGAGAAGAGAAAGAGAATAATAATCTGCATCGTAACATCCGTGCATCCGCCTAAAACCTTTCCCATAAAGACGGACAGACGCGACACCGGCGCCACCAGTATGGCCTTGAGCACATCGAGCTTGCGGTCCCAGACAATGTAGAGGCCGAAGTATACCGATCCGAAAAGAACAAGCATGGCAAGTATGCCCGGATATATATAATCCTGATAATTTATATTGCTTACGCTGACGCTCGCCCCCACGCCGCTGCCGAACAGGAAAAGCCACATGAGCGGCTGAACAATGCTCGAAACGATTCTGCTTTTCTCACGCTGGAATACTTTGAATTCCCGCCACCAGACAGCGTAAATACCCATCAATTCCCTGCGGATAAATCCCTCATTTGCAGCATTAGGCATAGCCATCACGATCCTCTCTGACGGTAACGGACTACCGAATCCACCCAGCCTCCGGAATCCTCCGGGGCATCTTCCCGGATATCTCTTCCGGTCAGCTTGATAAACACATCGCTTAATGTGGGTATTTTGATTTCCACACTCTCCACATTTTGAATATGAGAAAGAAGGTCCGGCAGGTGCCGATTGGCATTTCTCATCATTATCTCCACCAGGCCGTCAATTACAGAGGCTTTCGATACATAAGGCAGTGAACGTATTCTTTCCAGGTCGGGCTCCTTAACTTTCAGCATCACCATATCGCCGCCCATCGATTCTTTCAGAGCATCGGGAGAATTGAGTTCGATGATCCGGCCATGATCGATAATCCCCACACGGTCGCAAACCTGTTCGGCTTCTTCCATGTAATGGGTTGTAAGCACAACGGTAGTCTGCTCCATTTGAGCCATTCTTTTGATGTATTCCCAGATACGCGCCCGCGTTTGCGGATCAAGCCCCAGCGTCGGCTCGTCCAGAAAGAGCACAGCCGGCCTGTGCAAAAGACCCCGTGCGAGTTCCAGACGCCTGCGCATTCCGCCCGAGTATGTGCGGGTCAGATCATCACTGCGCTGCCGCAGGTCCACCAGTTCCAGCATCTCCGTTATTCTTTTTTCCCGGACAGCCCGGGGAATTCCGTAAAGACGCGCGTGAAGTTCCAGGTTTTCCCGTCCGGAAAGAACCGTATCGAGCGTGGGGTCCTGAAATACTATGCCGACTTTGCGTCTTACCTGCGCGGGCTCCTTAATGACATCGCAGCCTGCTATTGTGGCGCTGCCGGATGTCGGGCGGATAATCGTGCAGAGCATGCCGATGGTCGTGGTTTTGCCGGCGCCATTAGGCCCGAGCAATCCGAATATTTCGCCTTTTTCTATGTTCAGGTCGATACTTCGGACCGCTTCTATTTTGCCGTAGTTTTTTGTCAGGGCAATTGTACCAATAATCGTCATTTTTAGTCTTTCGTTTTTTTGTGTCCCCCTCAGGCGGGGGATTAAGGGGCTGGAATTTCTTTGTTTCCTCCCCCGTCGCTTCTTGATGCCCCCTCCAAAGGGGGACAACAATGCTACTTCAACACCGCCAACGCATCAGTCGGAGTTTTTTATACCCAGAAATTCCAGCTTCTTTACTCTTTTCATTTTTTTTATTTTGTATTCCAATTGTCTTGCTTTTGTGGAATTATCGCAAGATAATATTTTTACCAATTCAAACGGCCTCCATGCTCTCACAAATTTGCTTCCCCTGCCTTCCGCGTGCTCCTTGAGGCGTTTTTCAAGATTATTTGTGATTCCCGTATACAGATAATTTTTCCGGCATTTAAGGACATAAACAAGCCATTTGCCTTTATTTGATTTTCTCATACGTTCCCTATGGGGACAGATCAGTTAAATGCGTTCCGGAGAAAGCGACCTATAAGCAACCCGCGCCGCGTTGTTAGTCTGCCGGTTTTTTTGTAAAGTGACGTTTCATGCCACTCAGAACGGTTACGCATCTGGCCAGTTCTCTAAAAGCGGGCAGTCCCGCGTTTTCGGCGAGGTCTCTTAAATACTCGGCGAAATCCTTTCTTCCTTCTATCCATATCACGACAGGCTTTTTATGCTTTTTGACAAGATCAGTAAGTTCATTAAAAAATTCCTGCGTGATTAACGGTGTGGCGTAGGACTGAAATATAATCGAGTCAACACCCGGATCATTCATGACCGCGTTGAGAGAACGGCGGAATACTTTTTCATAACCGTGCTGTTCAATGGCTATCCAGAGATCAAGGGGATGATCGGGCTTGTTCCATGAAGGAAAAAATTCCGCGATAGACGCGAGTGTTTTATCGGAGAGTTTTGCCAGCGGAAGTCCGCAATCGTCCATAAGATCGGTTGTAATTGTTCCGGCGCCTCCGGAGAAGGTGAGAATGGCCGTGCCTTTTTGGGGATCAGGTTGAAAAGGCATATTCTTCGCGAAAGCCCGCGCCATGTCCGTAAGTTCAGCCGGGTCGAATACCTCAAGTACTCCCGCCTGCCGAAACGCGCCACTTGTCACCTTATAATTACCGGAGAGGCTCGCTGTGTGACTTTGCGCCGCTTTGGCTCCTTCGGAACTTCTGCCTCCCATTAAAACAATTACCGGCTTTTTCGTTTTCCCGGCGAGGTTAATAAATCTTCTTCCGTCCACGAGTGATTCGAGATAGCAGACGATGACTTCAGTATCGGAGTCGTTTATCATATATTCAAGGATGTCACTTTCATCAATATCGCACTTGTTGCCGATGGAACACACCTTGCTCACGCCCATGATTCCTTCCTGCAGGGCGTGAAGCAGGAAACCGGCGGAAAGCATGCCGCTCTGAACGATAAGGCCGACGTTTCCGCCTCTGAGCACATCCTGCCACACCAATGAATGGATAAACGAAAAGACGTAAGTTTTATTGCCGTCAATGAAGCCCATGCAGTTGGGGCCCCATAACCTTATGTCCGCCCTGGCCGCGTTCTCGAGGGCCAGTTTCTGAAGCTTCGCCCCTTCAACGCCTGCTTCGGTGAAGCCGGCCGATTCAATGATGATTCCCTTCACTCCTTTTTTGGCGCATTCGGTTATAGTTTCCGGCAGCGCTTTGGACGGTATGAAATATATGGCAAGGTCGATATTACCGGGAATTGAAGCCACATCGGGATAACATGGAATCCCCAGTATTTCGGTGTAACTTTTATTAACCGGATAAATTTTTCCGCGGAATCCGGCCATTACATTTTTAATAATATCGTATCCGCCCTTGTTTTCATTACTGGATGCTCCAATAACGACAACGCTTTGAGGGTTGAAAAAATAATCTAACATCTAAATTCTCCATTTTATAAATAGCGTACGGGGCTATGTTTTTCATTATATGCTTTTTTTTGTCCCCCTCAGGCGGGGGATTAAGGGGGTGGAATTTCTTTGTCTCCTCCCCCGTCGCTTCGTGACACCCCCTCTAAAGGGAGGGGGACAAAAGGGGGTGGAACCAAAACGTAGTAGGGGTCTTTATATCCGTTAAAGCGCAGATAAAGCAACGCACTACATGATATTTTTATCCACTTCTTCCCTTGTCATTGCGCATTTAAGTAAATGCTCGCGGCAATCTCTATTTCAAAACAACAAGAGCGTCGACGGCAACCACCTGGTTTCCGGATATAATCAGCGGATTGATATCTATTTCGGCAATGGAATCGTACTTCATTCCCAGGTCTCCCACTCCCACAAGAGCCCTTGCCAGAGCATCCCTGTCAACAGCAGGGCTTCCCCTGAACTCACCGAGCAATTTTTTCGTTTTTATCTCGTCGATCATCTCAAGGGCGTCCTGCTTCGAAAGCGGCGCGACCCTGAAAGTCACGTCTTTTAATGCCTCCGTGAGTATGCCGCCAAGGCCGAACATGACGCATGGCCCGAACTGCGCGTCACGTGAAAGGCCAATTACAAATTCGCGCGATCCTTTCACCATCTTCTCGATGAGCACGCCGTCAAGATTTTTTGCTTTGTCCGTAAATTCTTCAAAAACAGCCGCGACTTCCTCGATATTGCCGATATTAAGCGCGACCATGCCCGCTTCCGTTTTATGGGCGAGTTCGGCGGAGCATCCCTTCATAACCAGGGGGAAACCGATTTTCGCGGCCTCGCGGACAGCTTCTTCCCGTGTCTTGACCAGAGCCGCCGGCACGACCGGAACGCCCGCTGATTCTATCACCAGCCTTGACTCATATTCCGACAATGTCTTTTGTCCGTTCTTTAAAGCTTTTTCAATAATATCCAACATAAATATCTCCTTTTAAATTAACATATAATAGTTAGTTTATTTTGCTTAGGATTGTCAAGGATTTGTTAATCCGATCATCATAGTGATGCATCTAAGGTTCGAGCAAACGGCATATCCTGGCCCGATGTATTACACCGAGGCCAAGGTCGCACTTGCAGGGGAAATGGTAATGGATGGAGGATTTTTTAATGCCCAGCGTGGTGGCAATATCGGCATAACTAAAACGGTTAAACCCCTTTTTAAAGAGTAATGTTTCTCCGAGATCTAATATCTTTGATTTTGAATCTCCGGGTAATTTATTCATCTTGTCTCCGTCATTAATCTACTTACTGGTAGATTAATGTCAAGCGGAAATATGCCTTGTTTAATTTTTCCCTTGCATTATGATTTTTAAATCATATCATTTGCCAAACTAAATTATTCTATCTGGGATGGTAATGGCAGTTGGGTACTGGATTCCCGATCAGGTCGGGAATGACAAAGGGGGAGATAGCGGTTCTTGTCATCGCGCCCGCTCGTGAAAAGGCGAATGTGAGGCTGAAAATCAAACGGCTGAATTAGTTTCAGCGACAGGATAGGGGGTGTTTCATGCTGGGAATACAAAATTTTAAAAACAGGATTGCCATTGTTACGGGAGCCGGTTCCGGCATCGGCAGGGAGTTGGCCCTGCAGCTCGCGGCCAAAGGTTCGGATGTTGTTATTACCGATATTGTCCGGGAACGCATTGATCATGTAATCGCCGAGCTTAAGCGCAAGGGTGTGCGTGCCGAAGGATATCTTGTAGATCACTCCAAATTTGAAGAGGTAGAGAAATTTTCGAGCGACTTTTTTTCCAAATGGGGTCATGTTGACATTCTGTGCTGCAATGCCGGTATCGGTGCAGGCAGCAATTTAAAAGAACTTCAGCTTAAAGACTGGGAATGGGTGATGGGTATCAACCTTTGGGGAGCTATCTACATGGTTCACCTCTTTGTTCCTTCGATGATCGATCGAAAAAGCGGCAGCGTGCTTATTACGGCAAGCGCCGCCGGTCTGATTGGCATTCCCGGAATGGCGCCTTATTGCACCAGCAAATTCGCCATGGTGGGTCTTGCCGAATCCCTGCGGGGCGAACTGTATAAACACAATATAAAAGTAAGCGCGCTTTGTCCCGGTATAATCAATACGAATATCATCAGGGACGGCAAAATACTTTTCGCGGACAAATCCGGCCAAACCGTGCAATCCATGGTGGAGAAGTTTTACAGCACGTTCGGCGTTTCTCCGGCAATTGTCGCAAGGCAGGGAATCAGCGCCCTGCGCCGCGATACAGGGATAAAAGTTTCTCCCGGTTTTCAAATGTGGCCGGTGTATTTCCTCAAACGGCTCTCCCCCACGGTATATCAGGCGCTGTGCAGATTGCTTTATAAATATGTAATGTTCCGTGACAGATAACAGCACGGACCATTAAATTTAAACTAGGTGCGATGTCACGAAAAGGGAAGCTGTTGAACAGATGGCCCGCCACTGTTTAACCTGAAAAAAGGCGGAGGTATGATATATCCTGATGATCCGAGTTATTATATGCCGTGCAGTATTTCAGAACGCCGGATCAGCGCCGCTATATCTTTTTGTTCATCGCCTGTGATCTGCGGAAGCGGACTTCTGACTTTTGCCGTAATCGGGTGACCCAGTTGACGCAATGTTTCTTTAAAGACACTCTGCCGGGATTTCCTGCCGATCATGGTGGGAGAAGGCAAACGGCTTGCGGCCTTAAACGCATACTCTTGAATAGCGGCGGGAATGCCGAAAGTATTCATTAATCCGATGTGTCTGTATACGGCATCTTCCAGCCGGTGTGCGGAAGCAATGTTGCCGGACTTCCAGTTATTATAACATTCAATAACCGCGCGGGGGGCTACCGACGGTATGGAACACATGACGCCTGCTCCGCCCGATTTTAAATTTGTCAAAAGAAGCTGACTGGTCCCGCTGAATAATAAAAAATCTTTACCCGCTGCCGCCCGGATATCCCTTTTCATCTCGGCGGCGCACACGGAACTCTCTTTGGCTCCTGTTATACCCTTGATATTGTATAGGCCGCTCATTTGTTTGGCGTTGAAAAATAATCCGGTTATCTGCGGGAAATGATAATACATAACCATTTTTTTTGTATGTTGAACGATGCGGGAATAAAAAGCAAAAACGTCATCATAGCAAAGCGGATAATAGTTGGGCAGCGCGACCAGATAGCCGTCAAAGGCAAGCGTGTCAACTTTTTGCATAAAGAGCAGGAGTTCGGCCAGGCTGAAAAACGTGCAGCCGACAATGACCGGTATCCGGCTTTTTACTTTTTGGGCCGCCGTTTGGACAACACTGCATTTTTCATCGAGTGAAAAATAGGGCGATTCGCCTCCGCTGCCGAGAATCAGGAGCCCGTGGCAACCTTCTGTTATATAATACTCGACCAGATGTTCAATTGCGGCGAGATCGAGGCTTTCATCTTCTTTTAAAGGTGTTGGAACAACAGGGTAAACGCCGCAATATTTATCAAAGCCGCTCATCGTGTCACCTCAATGATTTATTTAAAAACATTATATCATATCATATCAAATAAACTCATTATAAGATTGGAATCTCCAATGCCCTGGATAATAACAATAGAAATAATCCATGATTGCCGACTGAAATCAAGGATTATTTTCAATGTTATTCCTTATTGATTCCCTGAAGAGGGAATGACCTTGGGTTTGTTTTGATGATGCGCTACGAATCTATAGCTTGTGCTTCATCACCTTTAAGGCTTCATGATATATTTCTATAAAACAGCCCGTGACGGCGAGCAATAGAAAACCCAGCATGAATTTCGGAGCCGTGCCCAGCGATTCATCTATAAGGCGACCCAGCCAGAGGAAAAACAAAGAGGTAATCACCAGCGCCAATCCCCATGCCGATAATATAATTATTAAACGAAACAAACCGGAGGATAAATGGTGTGTTTTAGGGGTGATTGTTGACATGATTTATTTCCTCCTTCGTCTTTTTTTGGTTTGTCAACTTACCGATTATGCCAAATGCCGCGTGACCCCCGCAATATCATTATGCTTCAATTATAGAATAATCATCATTTCGCGGTTTTCAAGAGGGCAGTAATGTGTTTATGAGATATCCGGCGAGGCCGCAACAATCTTTGAAGAAACAGCGGATTCTTTTCGATAAAAGCCCGGATTACGCCCCGTCCAGCGTTTAAACGCGCGGTAAAAGTTTGATAAATCACTGTAACCCAACTCCGCGGCAATCTGCTGTGTTGACTGGGTTGTCGTTTGAAGCAGATCAATAGCCTTGTTTTTCCGGATATCCTCAACAAGAGATTTATAGGATGTTTTTTCGCCAATCAGGCGCCGCCTGAGAGTTCTGGGCGAGATATTCATGTGCCGGGATAGTTGCGTGAAGCTCGGAAAAGTTTCTTTCTTGAACAGAATTTCCTGCCGGACCTGGTCGGTCATGGTCTCTTTCACTTTCAGACGCTGGCATTCACTTTTACATTCCTGTTCGTACGTCTTTTTGGCAATGGGATTGGACATGGGCAGTGGCATGGACAGTAATTTGCTGTCGAAAAGTATCATATGTTCACGGGCATTAAATTTGACAGGGCAATGGAAGACATCTTCATAGGAGGAGGCATATGCTGGTTTTGGATAAGTAAATCTTATTTCTTTTAGCGGAATGGGAGCCTTAAGGACGTCGCTGATAATACGGTAAATGGATACAAATTCTCTCTCGCAGACAAAGACACGAAGATCTTTCAGGTCGATAAGTTCTTTAATTCTCAGAGACGCAAGGCTGTCTTTTACCGTCAGCTCATACTGGAAGTAGGTCAGAGTAAGGGCAATATACTTGAAAAACATGGTGACGGCTTCGAGGCCGGTATCGCTGAAAATAGCTGCCGCGCCCAGCTTGCCCTGTACGCCGATGTGGTAGTGCAGGCCGATGATAAGTCCGATCTTCGGGTCGGGCACTAAAGTGATGATTTTGCGCATCACCGCGAGTTCCTGTTCCGGGGTTATAAAAATATCGGGATTGTCCAGATCGCGGCGGTGAATTCCGGTTCCGGCAAGAAGAACATTAACATCGAATCCTCGCATCCGGACATAATTGGCCAGTATCGCCAAACTATTGACGGAGCGGAAATAAGGCAGCGTTGGGCTCGATATCAGATGAATGGAATCGGTTTTGGATGGTTTATTCATAGGTTCCCTCTGGCCGTAAATGACAATATAAATGTCTTCACCTGTCATTGTCAAGTTTCTTTATTTAGGGTAGGATTAGTCACATCAGTAAAAAATAAAAGTCGCGTGAAATAATTTGATTAAGGGGGGAAAACTATGAGATTTTCGGCACTCCTGTTCATTTTGTATCAAGTCCTGAAATGGGCGGCGAAACTGAAACCGGCCTATCGGAATTACATCGGCTCTATTCATTCAGTAAAAATCATGATCAAGACGGCGGACGGAAAGTGGGGAAGGCTTTTCATCTTCGACAAGGGAGCGGTGAGCTCCAAAGGAGGCGCCAATCACCCCTACGACGCGGCCATTGTGTGGTCGGACGCCGCGACAGGTTTCAGGGTCATGGCGTCAAAAAGCGATGCAGAGCAGTTTAAGGCTGCCGCTGCCGGAAAGATGAAGCTCGACGGAATGGCTTTTTTCGCGCAGTGGTTCAATGATGGCGTGAAACTGGTGATGTGATTCCATTTCTAAATCAAGAGCTATTTTTGTTGGCGTCGTCGTCGGCTTCCTGAAGCGTTTGTACAATATGCCTCGTCGCCTCCTTCTAGCCGCCGCGATATCATCATTGATTTAGAAACGGAATGAGATGATCTTGTTAATACAATAAGAACCGGCGGGAGCTTTGGGAGTTGCGCCGGACAATCAAACAAAAAGTTTTTATTTATTATAAGGAGGGCTTTCAATGGCAATGATCAATGGCGGTCATCTGGTCGGCAAATACTTAAAAGAGGTGGAAAAGGTCGAGATGGTGTTCGGCATTTCCGGCGGACATCTGGAATCGATACTGGATGGTTTCACGGAATATAAAATACGGACCATTGACGTCCGGCACGAGCAGGCGGCGGCGATGATGGCGCACGCGTGGTTTGTTTACACCGGCAAGCCGGGAGTGTGTTTCCTTACCGCGGGCCCGGGATTCACGAACGGCCTTACCGGCATCGCCAACGCGTATCTTGACAATGCGCCGCTTGTGGTGCTGTGCGGCAGATCGCCCCTGCGCGATGACCTCAAAGGCGCTCTGCAGGAAATGAACCAGATCGAGGCCGTCAGGCCGATGACGAAATGGGCCGCCACCTGTTACGATATAAAGCGCATCCCCGAATATCTCGCGCTGGCGTTCCGAAACGCCACAGGCGGAAGGCCCGGGCCAGTCATGCTTGAACTGCCGCCCGATATCCTAAATATAAAGGTGGACGAGTCGCTTGTTCCTATGCCTTCAAAATCCAATCCGAAATATTCCGTTCATCCGGACGACGCCGATCTGAAGGCCGCGGCGGATATCATTAACAACGCGAAAAAACCGTTATTTCTTGGCGGCTCCGGCGTCGGTTTCAGCGGCTGCGCGGGCGCCCTCAAACAATTCGTTGAAAAAACGGGCATTCCTTTCATGCTGCTCAACTACGGCAGAGGCGAGCTTCCGGATGATCATCCCCTGTCGGTCATGGATATGGGAACCCTCAGCCTGTTTTTTAGCATCGGCCAAAACGATGTGATCATCGCGGCGGGTCTTCGGTTCAACTGGCTGCTCCAGTTTGGCCAGATCATACCGCCAACGGTGAAAATGATCAGGATAGATATCGATCCGAATGAAATCAACCGGAACGTGGAGGCTCATGTAGGTCTTGTGGGCGATGTGGGGTCGGTGCTCGAACAACTCACCCCTCTGGTCGCCAAAAATGATCATACCGAATGGATGAATACCTTAAAAGCCGCGGGACGTTCACTGCTGGACTTTGAGCTCCGGACCCGTAAGACAGTCTCCAGTCCTATCCACCCGATTCGTATGGTCGCGCAGATACAGAAATTTGTGGGCGATGACGCGATCTACATCGCCGACGGCGGCGACACGCAGTATTTCGGGCTTGCCGGGTTCATGTCAAAGCAGAAGGCCGGGGTGGTGGCCTCGGCAGCGGGGCTGCTGGGATGCCTTGGCACCGGCATCCCCTTCGGTATGGCGGCGAAGCTTGCCCGGCCTGACAAAAAAGTCGTGGTGTTAAACGGCGACGGATCATTCGGATTCAACGGAATGGAATTCGACACCATGGTGCGCCACAATATCCCGGTGGTGGTCGTCATCAATAATGACTGCGCCTGGGGCATGATCAAGCACTCTCAGGAATTGTCCATCGGCAAGGAACGTCTTTCGTGCTCGGAGCTGGGCATCCGCCGCTACGAAAAAGTTGTGGAGGGTCTGGGCGGACATGGCGAGTATGTCACGAAAGACGAGGAGATCATTCCGGCGCTGGAACGCGCGTTTGCTTCCGGCAAGCCCGCGTGCATAAACGTGATGACCGACCCGACGGTGACGAGTCCGGCGACGCCGCTCTTTTACCAATCGCTGAAGATGGACTAGCGCCAAACGTCTGTCATGATACGTTAGGCCGAGTCAAAAAGACTCGGCCTATCATGGGTGTTGTCCCCCTTTAGAGGGGGTGTCGCGAAGCGACGGGGGAGGAGACAAAGAAATTTCCACCCCCCTTAATCCCCCGCCAGCGGGGGACAGGAAAAACGTGAACGGAGGTCTTCAATGAAAGCTTTATTGCTCAATCTCGATCCTTTGCGCTTTGTGGCACTGAACGCTCTTCGGCCGATTAGCAACAAGTTTTGCTATCGAGGTCCTTTTTCTACCCTGAAGCTTGCCGATATTCCGGAGCCTTCCCTGCCTTCGCCTCAATGGGTCAAGATAAAGACACGACTCTGCGGTCTGTGCGGCAGCGATATCAATCTCATGCTTATGAAAGACTCTCCTTCGGCGATGCCTTTCACTTCATTCCCCTGCGTGCCGGGGCATGAATTTTGCGGGGAAGTAGTCGAAACAGGCGCGCAGGTGAAAAATGTGAAGAGGGGAAACCTTGTCACCGCGGTTCCTGAACTCAACTGCCTAACGCGCGGTATAAAGCCTGTTTGCCGCAGTTGCGCATCCGTTTCAAAAGCCAATTGCGAAAATTATGCCGAAGGCGCGATCTCGCCGGGCATGTTCATCGGCATCTGCAGGGACTTAAGCGGTGGCTTTGCCGAGTATGTTGCGGTGCATGAGAGCCAGGTCTATGTTGTGCCCGCGGGAGTAACGCCTGAGTCGGCATCGCTTGTGGAACCGCTGGCTGTGGGCCTACAGGCGGTGCTTGACAACCGGCCCGCGGACACGGACAAGGTGATGATCATCGGCGGCGGCGTCATCGGCGCCATGGTGGTCAAGAGCATAAGAGGGCTTGACATCGGCTGCGGTATTACGGTAGTCGAGCCGTCGGCTTTCGCGGCACAGTATGTGAAAAAATGCGGTGCCAACCGGACGATAAGCGGAGGAATCATCGAAGCCGCCGTGGAAATTGCCGGCGGTCGAGTCTATAAGCCCGAACTGGGCGAACGCGTGGTGATGGGCGGCTTTGACAAAGTGTATGATACGGTCGCCAATAGTGATACGCTCAATAAGGCGCTGCGGGTCACGGTAACCCAGGGCGTGCTATCCATTATCGGAATCGGCAAATCAGTCAAACTTGATCTGACGCCAACATGGCTCAAGGTGCAGACTATCAAGGGTTGTTACGGTTACCGTTATAACAATGTCGCGGGAACGCAAAAGCATGCGTTTGAAATAGCGCTTGATTTGATCGCGTCTAAAAAAATTCAGGTGGACGATATGCTCACCCATAAATTCCCCCTTGAAAAATACCGGGAAATGATCGAGGTCAATCTCAGTAAAGAGGCCAACAGGGCCATAAAAACCGCTGTTTGTTTTTAAGTAGAAAAGGAGGCAACCATGGAAAAGCAGGATATTCGCGGCATCACCCGTATGAAACTTCCCAAAGTCGGTCAGATCGGCATCCTTGTGCGGGATATCTCCGAAGCAGCCGCTTATTATTCAAAACTCCTTGATATCGGACCGTGGTACCGCTCCAATACCGTGAAGCATGAGGCCGTCTATCGCGGCAAGTCCATTTCGCCTGATCTGGATATCGCGATAGCCTTTCAAGGCGGCGTGGAAATCGAGCTTATCGCGGACAAGGGAAACGTGGAAAATGTTTATTCCGATATGTTCTCAAAGTGCGGCGGCGGCATCCATCATCTGGGGATTATGGTATGCTGTTATGAAAAGAAGCTTGAAGAAATGAAAGCAAACGGCGTTGAAGTCCTTCAGTCCGGCGTCATCACCACAAAAGGCTCCGCCGTAACCAGATATGCTTATTTAGATACTATCAAACAATGCGGCATTGTATCTGAATTGATTTCTACAACATTGATCGGGTTCCCCATGCCGCATGGCAAACTTATCATGGATATAGGCTGCCTCACCGGTAACGTGGAACGTATTAAAGTGTAAACCCACCGGTTCCCCGATTGTCGCTTTATTCGTTTTTGCCCGCAAAAGTGAAAATGTTTTAATCCTTCAGGATTTTCTCCCCTGTTTTAAATAAGTTAAATATTTCATTGACACACACAACCATCATATTTAAAAAATATTCAATTTCAAATTCTTATAAGAATTTTCTCATTTAATTTTATTTTCTGTTATAATCCCCCCGAATTATTTTACGGTACAATAATAATACCGGGCTACCTTTAAAAGATAACGGCGCAAAAAAGCAAAGTCAGTCTTTCAATGCGGCCTGGCATAAAACAGAAGAGGAGAGAGGCTATGTTCGATTTTATCATGACAAAGGAGCAAATAAAAATAAGGGACGAGGCGCGTGAGTTGGTGAAATGGGTGCCGCGCCAGATGATCCTGGATATGGACACGGACACGATCAAGTTTCCGAAGGAGTTTCTTCAGGAAGCGGGCAGACGCAATCTGCTGGGATGCCGTTATCCGAAGAAATGGGGCGGCAGGGACATGGATTGGGTGACCACCGGCATCGTCATGGAAGAGATAGGAACCCTGGGTTACGAAATGGCCTGTGTTTTCGGTGTGGGCGCGGAACTCGTTTGCGACGCGATTATCCTGCACGGGACCGATGAACAGAAAGAAAAGTATGTGAAGCCGCTTTTGCGCGGCGATCTTTTCGCGGCGGAGTGCCTTACCGAACCCCGCGGAGGTTCGGACTTCTTCGGCGCGACAACCAAAGCCGAAGACAAGGGCGATTATTATCTTTTAAACGGCCAGAAGAGATTTATTGTCGGAGCGGAGGGCGCCGATTTTTTCCTTGTTTACGCGAAAACGAATCCCGAAGCAAAGCCTCAGCAGGCGATGACCTGTTTTATTGTTGACCGCACCGAAGGCGTTGAAGTTAAATATCTGTACGGTCTGATGGGGTGCCGCGGCGGCGGAACGGGACGTCTGATTTTCCGCGATGTGAAAGTTCCCAAAAAAAATGTTGTAGGAAAAGTTCAGGGCGCTTATGCCGTTTTCAACACTATGATGATACCGGAACGTCTGGGAACAGCCACCATGACTATCGGCGCGGCGCGCCCCGCTCTGGAAATCGCCACAAATTACACGGCAAGACGCAAGGCGTTCGGCCAGGTAATCGCTCAGTTCGAGGGCGTTAGTTTTCAGGTCGCGGAGGCCGCGATGCTGCTGGATGCCGCGCGCGCCATGTCCTATGTGACAGCGCGGGCGGTGGACGCGGGCGCGGACATGAACAGGATAAGGCGGATGGTTTCGCAGAGCAAAAAGTTTATCACCGAATCATGCCAGAAGGTTGTCCATAATTCCATGCAGGTCATGGGCGGCATAGCCTATACCAATGTTTTCCCCATTGAACGCATCTACCGCGACGTGCGGCTTGCCTCAATCTGGACGGGCACCAGCGAAGTCATGTCCATGATTACCGCTCATGAATGGTACCGTGAATATTTCGCGGAAAAGGCGAAACAAAAGACCCGCGATCTTGAACTCGACGCGCAGGAAGCCTCCGATGAAGAGAAGATATACGACGACGATGATATGTGGAAAAAAGGGTGGTAAGGTTCAAAAATGAAGCGTGTAATATCAAAATTAATGATGGTGTTATGTCTGCTGCTATTTGCGTCGCAGGCGTTGGCCTGGCATGACCAGACTCACCTTGCGATTTGCAAAGCGGCGGGATTTGATAATTGGTACAACTGCGCGGGCCCCGATATTGCCAAACTCAAAGCGGGAGATATCGAAGCCTATAATCACTGGTTTAACAATACCGCGGAAGTCGAAATCACGCCGCAAATGGTTCTGGATCAAATTGAGCGTTATAATAAAGATAATGTGTTTTTTGATTCGGAAGGGCATTTGCTGGGGGCGATTATCGCTTCTTTACGCGCGTACGAAAAAGATCTTCGAGATAATAAATACGCCGTGTATAATCTTGTTTATTGCGCCCACTACATCGGCGACCTCAGTATGCCCCTGCATAACACAGCCTTCGATGATTTCAATAAAAAACATCATAGTATCAATGACGGCATCGTGGAGGACACGATTCTGAAAGAGCCTGAAAAAATAGCCGGACACATGTATCCCATAAACTTAAGCAAAAAAGATTTTGAGGCGGATCTGGCGGCCCAGATCGCGCGGATCGCCAATCTCAGCCGCAGGCTGGGCTACAAAATGCGGGCGGAAAACAGAGATATGACAAAGCAAGAAGCCTATATACAACTGGGACACAGCGCCTCGCTTCTGAGGGCTATTTTGCAGCACTATAACAGGCTGCCGGCTTCGTCAAAAAATGCCGTTCATTGACGGATTACACGTTTTAAATGACAAAGGTCATGCCGTCCGCTTCCTTCGGCTAACTTTGTTGGAACAGCCTGCCCCGGCGTAGGCCGGGGTCGCAGGCAGGTGTGCCGGGTTAACGGGTCTAAAGACCCGGACTACGAAAGAAAGGAATATTGTTTTAATAGGCGGGTCTAAAGACAAGGCCTTCGAAAGCAATGCAAAAGATAGATTGCCACGGCTCCAGAGGGTTGCCCGGCAATGACCCCCCCCCCCTTCAGGCTGGAATGGTTCCGTCTTCGTGAAGATTTCCGGCGGAAAACATCAGGCTGCCCTGTTTGAAAACCATTTGCGGTTTTCTTAATGTCCGAATGTCATCCAGCGGATTATCATTGAGCACGACCATGTCCGCGTATTTCCCGGTTTCCAGAGAACCTGTTTTATCCTCCAGACGAAGAATCTTCGCGTTGTTTATAGTCGCGCACCGGATAATCTCAATGTTGGTGAAACCGACGCGTTTCATAATTTCGTATTCCCTGTAGTTGCCGCCGAAATAATTAAAAGGCATGCCCGCGTCAATGCCGCAGCCTATCAGAATGCCCGACTGATTCATTTTTCTGAGATTAACAAAGCCGTTGCCGATCATGTTGAAAAAAACAAACGGATTGACGAGAAATTTCTTTTTCTCCCAGAGATTATCCATTCCGTATTTTTTGTAGTCTTTCAGGGCGGCAAGATTCTGCCTGTGAAGCAGGGGATCGCAGTGTCTCTGGGCTTCGTTTTCGAAATAATTCCTCCTGACCTCTAATTCTTTTGTGATTTCCGGCGTTCGGTACTGCGGGGGGATTTCATCGAATGCTTCTTCCATAAGGAAAGACTGACCGACTGTCATGGTGGGCACGATGGCAACATTTCGTTTGGCCATCTTCAGAATGTCATCATCGGATAGAACCGCGTCGTTGGGCATATGTTCGATCGAATGAAAGGGATACTCCATCACGCGGTCGAAACCGTATTTGAACTGGTGATGTCCCGAGACAGGCAGCCCTTTTTTGTCCGCGTAACGGAAGATGATATTGAGCTCCTCGTTTGTGTAAACGGGAATCTCCTTTTTTTTCTTGCAGAAGATCGTCTGGTTGTCCATGGTCAATTTGATCAGGGAAGCGCCTTTGACATTTTCTTCAAGGTCGTGTTCCATTTCGGCGGTATCCCTGAAATTGTCCATGACCATTCCGATAAATAAGGAGAGGGGTTTTGCGAAAATATTCATATCCGAAGGCGGAATTTCAGGATGACCGCCCATGAGGTTGAGAATGGAATTACAGTACAAAACACGCGGGCCCGGCATATTTCCTTCTTCAATATCCCGGATAAACATATGAAGAAGGCCGGGGAATGCGCCCATATCTCTTATGGTGGTCACGCCGGATTCAATGGATGATACATAATTCTGTTTCTGCTGGCGTGCGTGGTGCATGACATCTATCATTCTCATGGAGAAGACGGAAGTCACGGTGCTGTGGCAATGGGCGTCAATGAGCCCCGGTATCAGGTACCGGCCTTTCAAATCAAAAACAAGGCATTGCCTGTTGGGCGGGGCTTCGCCTGTTCCCTGAGCCGCTATATTTCCATTATCCGCAAGCAGCCAAGCGTCCTTAACAATCTGTCCGGAGTTCACGTCCACCAGACGGGCGTTCTTTATCAGGAAGGTTTTATAATCAAGAGAAGGCACGTTTTTTTTGGGTATCGCACAGCCCGAAATGGTGGGCATGGACGCGGCTGCCGCCATTAAAAGAGAGTATTTAAGAAAATCCCTGCGCCTGAGATGATGAAATTCATGGTTCATATTCCCCTCCATAATGCGGACAGATATTTTGTGCTGGAGTATATTCATCTGGAGTATAGTCAGAGGCATTTTACGCGTCAAGTCATATTAGAATAAAATCACCCCGGAGGGATTTCTTCTATTGACATTAAATATCTGTTCTAGTATAAATTATAAAATTTATTATAATCTAATTGTTTAAACAGACGAATTAGAATTTTGTAAAAACCGTTTATCATAGAAATAAGTATAAAAGGAGGAATATTATGAAGAAAATTGGCATGTTAATATCTGTCATCATGCTGATTGCTATTTCCACGATAGCACAGGCAGAAGTTAAAGCCGGCTCTTTCACAATTACCCCGTTTGTTGGAGTCTATACATTTGAGGGTAATGAGTTGGGGCTTACCAAACAAGCTTGGACCGCGGGTTTGCGAGCCGGTTATAACTTTACCGAGCATATAGGCGTAGAGGGAGTTGTCAACTACGTTCCAGCGGAAGTTCAAGACATGCCCGGTGATAATGGAGTTAATCTTTATGGATACGGCGTTGAAGGCCTTTATCATTTTATGCCCGAGAGCCGCTTTGTTCCGTTTCTGGCGGTTGGTATGGGAGAAATGCATTATGATACACCCGCCGGGGCAGACAACATGAACAAATTCTTTATCGATGCCGGCGCCGGCGTGAAATTCTTCATAACCGAAAACATTGCCCTGAGGGCCGATGCCCGCTGGGTTCTTCCCACCAATGACAATTATAATGATTTCATGGGAACTTTAGGAGTTACTTTTGCTTTCGGCGGACATAAGAAGGTAGTTGCCGTAGCCAGAGTTGAAGAACCGCTTCCTCCTCCGCCCCCTCCGCCTCCTGTAGTCAAGGTTGAGCCTCCTCCTCCGCCACCACCGCCTCCTCCGCCTAAGTGCACCAATGTGCCTGCCGGCTGCATAGTCGACAAAGACGGTTGCCCCATTGATTCCGATGGTGACGGCGTTTGCGACGGTCTGGACAAATGTCCCAATACGCCTCCCGGCGCGAAGGTAGAAAGTGACGGCTGTATTCATGAGAAAGTCATCATAAGACTTAATGTCGAATTTGATACCGATAAGTCTGATATCAAAGATAAATATTATGACGAAATCAGTAAAGTGGCCGATTTCATGAAAGAGCATCCCGAAACTACTTGTGAAATTCAAGGCCATACGGATAATGTCGATAGATTCAACAATCCGGATCACAATAAACAGCTTTCTCAGGCCAGAGCCGACAGCGTACGGCAATATCTTATAGATAAATTCATGATTGATGAGTCCCGTCTAACCGCTGTAGGTTACGGACCCGAGAGGCCAATCGCCAGCAATGACACAAAAGAAGGGCGTCAGAAAAACCGCAGAGTAGAGGGTGTGATTGACGCGATTGTGATAAAATAATTAAATAACATCTTTAGATAATTTTAAGCTTAAGGCCCCTTGACCATTGTAAGGTTAAGGGGCCTTTTCTTTGCCTGTCCCCCACGGGATTCAACAAGGGATGCGGCGTTACTAAAGCAACGGAGGTGGATATACTGACTTCTATCATTGCGAAGCGTCCCTCGGCAAAGGTTTGTCATTGCGGGTTCACGTAAGTGTTCGTGGCATTCTCTGTCCTTATCCTGTCATTGCAATGGGCGAAGCGAAGAAGCAAGCCCTATATTTTTAGTTGCAATACGTTTTGAAAGTTATAAGATAACGGGCAATTTAAAAACGCATATCTGCTGAGATAAGAAAACAGGGTGCTGTTGTCCCTAGTTTTCTCGTTTTTCAAAAGGAGTCACCATGTCGCTATTTAGTGTTGATCAGAAAAAATGTAAACGGGACGGCATCTGCGCGGCGGAATGTCCGTCAAAAATCATTATTCAGGCTGACAGGAAATCTTTCCCGTCTCTTATGGAAAATGGCGCGGAATTCTGCATTAACTGCGGACATTGCGTGGCTGTGTGTCCTTACGGGGCGCTGACGCTAAACACGATGCCCGTTGCCGCCTGTCCGCCGATTCAAAAGAAACTTCTTCCGGATGCCGATGCACTAAAGCAGCTTCTTTTGGCGCGGCGTTCCATCCGTGAGTATAAGGGAAAAGTTGTCTCCCGCAAGCTTCTGGCCGAGTTGATCGATGTGGCGCGATATGCTCCCACAGGCAGCAACGCGCAAGAGGTGCATTGGACTGTTTTTCAGAATCCCGAAGATGTCCGCAAACTGGCCGGGATGGTCGTTGATTTCACGAAAATTATACTGCCCGTTCTGACAGATGTGGAAAGAGCAAAGCGTATGCAGCGGCTCGTCGATGCCTGGGATGACGGCAAAGATCGCGTTTTGCGGGGAGCGCCGCATTTAATGGTGGCTCATTGCCCCGCCGATCTGAATTTCCCCGCGGCGGATTGCGCGATCGCGCTCACTTATCTGGAGCTCTATGCGTATGCCAAAGGCCTTGGAACCTGCTGGGCCGGTTATTTCACGGCAGCCGCTGGACTGCACGAACCTCTGATCAAAGCGCTGGATTTGCCTGCGGGCCATAAATGCTTTGGAGGAGTGATGCTGGGGTATCCGAAGTACAGCTATCATCGGGTGCCCGTGCGCAACAAGCCCCTTGTTACATGGCGTTGATTGCGGGGTCAGGAAAGCAGGGGGCGTTTCCCAAACGCGCCGCGCTTTAGCGGGTCTAAAGACAAGGCCTTCGTTTTGGTTCCACCCTACCGCCGCCAGCGGGGGACAAGGAAGATGCAGACTGATGCGCTGGCGGTGTTGAAATAAAGTATCTTAGGGTGGAACAAGCGTAGCGGTTACACCATTACTTGAATATTCGGTGGATGCGCCCCGCTTCATCCAACCTGCGATCTTATGAGATTGCCACGCCAGAGGGCTGGCAATGACATCAGGGAAGCAGGGCGCGTTTTCCAAACGCGCCGCATAAATCATTTATGCAGCGCCCTGTTTATCTACAGACTATTGTAAAATATTTATAACAGGCAAATGTGGAAGAAATGTGGAAGAACTGTAAAAATTTATATCATTACAAGCGCCGAATGGGTGGGAATATGGCAAATGACGAATGATCGGCCAGTGTTTGATTGCGTATTTTGACACGGCCAGACAAAAGTTTAAGTAATTAAGATTTAACGGTAAGCAGTTGATAGCCTTTTTCCCGGAATAATTTCAGGCAGGTATCGACAACAGCATCATCATAAAGAATCCCTTTGTTTTTTTCGATTTCTTCAAGAGCTATCTCAATACCGAGGGCCGCGCGATAGGGACGGTGGGAAGCCATAGCCTCAACGACATCCGCCACGGCCATAATGCGGGCCTCCGGGATAATTTCATCGCCTTTCAGATTTCCGGGATAGCCTGATCCGTTCATCCGTTCATGATGCTGATGAACAGTTTCCGCCAGAGGCCAGGGAGATTCAACATCCTTAAGCATTTCGTATCCGGCCTTGGCGTGTTCTTTAATCAGAGAATATTCAAGGTCTGACAGCTTTGTAGGCTTGACCAATATCTCCGCGGGTATAGATAATTTTCCGATATCGTGGATGGAACCTGCCATACGGATTCCTTCAATTTTATCCTGAGAAAATCCCATCTCCGTCGCGATGGCGCATGCCAGATGAGCGGTCCTGGACTGGTGACCTGACGTATAAGGGTCTCTTGCCTCCAGGGCGGAGATCAGAACTTGAATGGTCGTGCCAACGGCATTCTTGAAACTTTCGAGGGTTTGTTGAAGTTTTTCTTCAGCCAGCCTGTGCTCGGTAACGTCGTCGAGCATCCCAAGCTGACAATAAGCCCTGCCGCCGGAATCAGGAAGGAAAAATCCTCTGTCCCTGATCCAGATATAATGCCCGTTGTGGTGCCGCATGCGGTACTGGACATCCCAATAGGAGCATGTCTTTTCGGCAGCCGAAAGCAAATCAAGAGTGCCGGGCCGGTCGTCAGGGTGGAGCAGATCCTGCCATTGGGTAAATCCTCCGCTTATCTCATCCTGAGAATATCCGAGGACATTTTCGATGCTGCGGCCCCACACAATATCTCCTGTGGAAATGGTGTATTCGTAGGCTATCTCGCCTGAGGCCTCGACGATGAGGTCATAACGGCGCATCCAGGCATGCAGGGACTCCTCGGCCCGTTTTCTTTCACGGATGTCCCGGCACACATTGACAAGGCCGAAAGGAGTTCCGTCTTCAGTACGCAAAACATCACCGTTGACCTCGATGGGGATTTTCTTTCCGTCTTTTATGATCAGGTTGTATTCTCTGGGACCCAGCCTGGCTTGGGTCATGAGCAGAAGATTGTTAATCACATCTTCATGGTTTTCGGGGGAAATGAATGTCAGCAGGTTCTTTCCTACTATTTCTTCGCGGCTGTAACCGCTCATCTGGAGAGCATAATCATTCACAAAGAAAATATTCCCCGTGAGGTCGGTGCGAACAATAATATCAGGGATGGCATTGACCAGTCTTGTGTACAATTCCTCACTGGCTCTGAGCGCCTCTTCGGCATGCTTGCGTTCGCTGATGTCACGCATGATGGTTGACATATAATCGACATTGCCGTCCGGGGAATAATGAATCAATATCACTTGCGAGACAGGTATTTCCAGGCCGTCCCTGCCCGACAGGGCAGTTTCGCCATGCCAAACCCCGCTTTTGATTGCATCAGGGATGCCTTTATTCTGCACAACCAACCGGGCCCATGCCGGGTGCGCGTCCGAAATTTTAAAGCCGCGGAGATCCTCATCAATACCCATGCCCAGCATGCGTCTGCCTGCTTTGTTAATATATGTTACCTGTTCATCCGGCAGCGCCGTGGCGATCAGGTCTGTCGTGTTTTCTATGATCGCGGTCAGGCGCGAGCGCTCTTTCTCCGCCTGATTTTTCTTTTTTCTAACCTTTGCTTCTTCCAATTCTCTTTCTATTGCCGGGCACAGACGGTGAAAATTACCCTTCATGATATAATCCCGGGCGCCCAAACGCATGCACTCAACGGCTGTTTCTTCACCGATAGCTCCGGATATAATGATGATGGGGATGTCGATACTTGTTGCCTTTAATAAAGCAATGGCTGAAGGAGCGCTGAAATTCGGCATTTTATAATCGCAAAGAATAATGTCCCATGGCTTATCCTTTAAGGATTTTTCCATGGTTGCGGCGGTTTCTACCCGTTCATATACCGGATTGTATCCGCCTTTTTTAAGCTCGCGGATTATAAGCAATACATCATCTTCCGAATCATCAACAATTAATGCCCGAAGCGGTTTATCCTTCATAGGGCTGTCTCCTGTGCGTCGGAATTGACAAAATGAGTTGAATGTTTACTAATGACTGCCGTGATAAATTGACGGTTTTAAATCATAATCATATAAATCCATCAATATGGTTTAAGATTGTCCTGCTTGTTTTTAAAATATACAAATAATCGCCCCGGATGTCAAAGAAAATAATGGCTGGCAGACACGTTCCATCAAACACGTTACATCAGATGCGTACCATGTTTTAAGATTTAACTTTTAGGGGTTGGGCGTGAAATTAAATCTAAATTTTCGCGTCCGTTCTTTTTTACTCCGGCAAAAATCAGCCCAAAATCAGAACCGGCACACAGGCTTTAGACCCTCCGCGGCCGCTTATCGCGTTTTTTCCCCTTACGATCAAATGTCCGGCCGCCCTCAGTGCGGCGGGTTAATTGATATGCCCTGCCGATGCCAAAAAGGGCAAGGATCGCGCACAGCCAGCCCGCCCAGTCTCCCAATATGGCATATGCCGTGCGGCCGTGCATCATTGGAATCCGGCCGACAAGTGTTTCTTTTGTCCACTGTCCGCTGAGACGGGATAGCCTGCCCACCGGGTCTATGATCGCGGAAATGCCTGTGCATGTGGCCCGCACAAGGGGACGCCGGTGCTCTATCGCCCGAAAGCTCGCAAGCGTCAGGTGTTCCATGGGCTCCACTGTATTGCCGTACCAGGAATCGTTGGTCAGGTTGAACATTGCTTCGGGAATACGGCCGTCTCTCCCGCCGTTTATCAGCCTGCGAATCTGTCCGGGGAAAATATCTTCGTAGCAGATGCTTACCGAGAGCGGATGAGCGCCGAGCATGAGCGGTTCGTAATTCTCTCCCGGCCAAAACCGGCCGGAGTAGGGCGACCACGAATACAGCCACGGGAACATTTCACCCAGTGGTATGTACTCGCCCAGGGGCACAAGCGTCATTTTGTCGTAAGTGCCGGTAATTTGACCGGTTCCATTTACAAGCACCGCGCTGTTGTATAAGCGGGTCCCGTCATCGCCGTCAATTCGCAAAATCGCGCCGAACAATATCGGTGTGCGCTGGTTGTCAAGCACATTGGGCGGCAACTGACCCTCGCGTGACGTGAGGTCGGCCGTCAGGGTGTTTTCGGGCCACACGATGAGGTCAATCGCAGTTGCGGCAATTAATTGCCTGGACATCTCTATGTGTTCGCGAAGAAAACGGTCGCGATCCTTATACTTCTCTTCACCTCCGCGATTTGTCTGAACCAGGCCGACTGTCAGTTTTTCGGCAGCAGCAGCGTTTTTGTCAACGGTATAAACGCGAACCGTACCGTAGGCCAATACCAGCGCGATGAGGGCAGCAAAAACCGCCACCGGAGGCCAGGGAAAAGGTTGCTTATCAAGGCGCCTTTCGATGATCGCGAAGATCAATGAATTAACATAGACGACAAGGAAAGTAACACCGAGGATGCCTGTCACATCGGCAATCTGTGTTAAAAGAGTAAGCCTGTACTGGCTTGCGCCGAGGTAGTTGGGGAAAATCTCCGGCCAGAATTTTTCGAGCGCGGTCCATACAACGGGTGAAACCCAGATGACGTTCCAACCGGCGCCGCGGGTGATGAACCGCGTGGCCCCCGCCCATACCGCGAACACGATGCCGTTTGCGGCAGCAATAAGCAGCAGTCCCAAAAGCGCGGGCGGCCATGGCAAACCGGCGAATTGCCGGAACATGCAGACGATCCAGTAAAAGCCGCCGCCGTGCCCTATAATGCCCGCGACCCATCCGATAAAGAACGCGCGGGTGGGGCTCTGCCCGCGAATGGCCCATAGCACAGGCACGAGGCAGATCCACTCCAGGTAGAAATGGTCGAATCCCGCATAACCCAGAAACGCCAGTATGCCGCCCGCAATAGCGGCAATCCACGGCAGGAAATCGTTGATTGTTATGCGGTGTGCCATTTCAGACCTTTTTAGTTTAGAAAATAATAATACGGAATATCTTACATGAGTTATATTTCAGGCATTACTACATGTTAAATGAGAATTCAACGTTATTTGATGATGCCTGAAATGTTTCATAGATAAAAAAAGCAGAGAGCCTCGACGGAGCCTCGATTGACAGACGGTATCCGGTTAAGTCGTGTTCCGGTTGTTGCCATTGCCTGCAATTCCACACGCTTATGGAATGAATAAAATTGAAGATTACGGGGCTGTTGAAAAACGCTCATCTGCTGTGTTACGCTGCAAACCGCACCGCTCAACGTATATCTATATACGCCTCGCGGTTCGGTTTTTTGCGCGCCTCGCATCTGAACATTTTTGAACAGCCCCCCAATATGGAGTATTTCAACAACCCCATTGCCATAATAAACAAAATTCTCACCTGACGACAAACAGCCGGACGAAGTATCCACATCCCATCAATTCAACCCTCAATATGCTGAGGTTCCACAAAATACTGAGGCCTAATGCAGCTTCAATATGCTGAGGTTCCGCAAATACTGAGGCTTAATGAATTAACTTATCCTTTTCAACAATCTTATTTTATTAATATAATAACCTATTATTAAAGAATTAATACAATCTTCGGATTATTTTCCGCTATTGGCATGCTGTTTGCTCTAACATTTGAGAAGCCAATTGAATAATTCAATAAAAATAGAGGCGAACAAATTTTAATCGCACAATATTCAATTTCGTCCGGATGTCTGATCCAAACTGGAAACGCGGCTAATCCAACTTCGGGGTGGAGGTTGTTCCATGAACGCAAGAGTTGCAGAATACCTTATGATTGAAGATAATAGCTCTGATGTGGATATATTTTATTCAGATTTCGAAGAATATGGAATAACAGATAAATTTCATATTGAACGAAATGGTGCAGATGCCCTTAACTATCTTTTTGCTAAAGACGGTTCTTTAAGAGCCGAACGTCCAAAGGCCATATTTCTGGATTTATATATGCAGAAAATTAATGGACTGGAATTTTTACACATCATAAAGTCTAATGAGCAAACAAAAGATATACCTATCGTAGTATTGGAATCCTCAATCAGTCCGACTGACATAAATAAGTGTCTACAATTAGGAGTTAACAACTTTATTGAAAAACCTTTAGAATACAAAAAATTTATTAGTACAACCGAGAGATTTTAACCATTTTTGTTTATTGTTTTTGCATTGGGCGGTTTTATTTTGCTTTTATATCACTTGAGGGAAAAACTCATCCTGTTGCTCTGATCGGAATACACGGTGCAGGTGCGGTTGTTTCTTTTTTGTTACTTTTGATTGCAGTATTTAGATGAGCATAGCCTATACAATTGGTCACTCAACGCGGACCATTGAAAAATTTATTGAGATCCTTCAATCCTATAAGATTGAAACAGTCGTCGATGTGCGAACAATGGCAGCCTCAAGACACAATCCGCAGTTTAATGAAAATGATCTGCGCAATAGTTGAAACCGGAAAGGCATTGGATATATACATTGCGAAGGACTTGGCGGACTGCGGCATACAACAAAAGCTTCGATCAATACAGCCTGGGAGAATGCCTCCTTTCGTGGATACGCCGATTACACGCAGACGACTCAATTTAAGGAGAATCTTGATCAGCTAATCGGTATCATCAAAGATAAAACGACGGCTATCATGTGCGCCGAAGCTCTGCCCTAGCGTTGTCACCGGACACTGATCGGTGATGCCCTTTTGATCATGGATATTACTGTCATAGATATAATAAATGAAAAAACCGACAAACATCATCTGATGACGCCGTTTGCAAAAGTTGAGAAGAAAAGAATTTTTTACCCGAAAGACAGCCCGGCAGGAGGTCTGTAATTGAATAGAATTGTTTGCATCAAACAAGCGCCGGATATGACGAATGTTAGAATTAATCCTGAGACCGGAACATCAAAGAAGATTTATTTGTACCGCCGGATCGGACAACCTGTGATGATAGGCATTTCCTACTATTTCCCTTACAATTAATCAGTATTGTTTTCCCTCATCCCTTACATTAATTTTTGGGTAAAAGAGGTAAAACTTACAAAAACATTGACGTGTTTAAAACCGTTATTGAAGGAGGCACATATGTTAGATTTTACCTTAACACCGGAACAGCATGGGAATGAGCCGCCGGACGAATGCCTGTATTGCTTCTTCCCCGGCAGCGCATTTAAAAAAGTATGGCCGCGGGAATAAAGCGCGCTCATTAGAATTGGAGTTTCAACAATAAAATAAAATTAGCAAGGAGATTAAAAATGAAGCGTAAAGATTCTTCGGTAAGAAAAGGTAAGGCAAGTGAGATATATGAAAAGAATTATGAAAAGGAGATATATGACACAACTGCCTGGCGCTGTGAGGCATGCGGACGTATTGACTATGGTTATGAAACAGCGGAAGGGTGCCCATATTGCTTTTACCCTGATAACGCGTTTAAAATAATTATAGCCGGAGGAATAATAAATCAATAGTGCTTTACACATAAAAATGCGTCTTTGTCCTGCATTGGCGGGTCAGAGATTATAAAGGAGATCGAAAATGAAACGTAAAGCTTCCGCGATATGGAAAGGCGGGATAATGAATGGCAGCGGAACAATAAGTTCTGACAGCGGTGTATTGTC
>JBEKMY010000011.1:0-59594 GCA_049523355.1 Smithella sp.
TTTTCATATACGCCTCATTCCTCAGGACTCGGGGGCCTTGCATCTGGGTTTTTTTGAACAGCCCCTAAATTTTATGGAGTAGCTAAAACCAAAAAGCTCACTTAGCTGATATGTTCTTCCTGAAGTCCTCAATTTTCTATTTTTTCGTTTTATGATAGATTACACCCCATAATCGTTAAAATCCTTCTTCATTAAAAGTTTTCTATAATCGTTTAAAGTATTAGTAAGGATAAATATAAACATTCTTAGCGATAAATAGTGATAAATAAAAAAGGGACATATACATGAAAACAATTGAAGATCATGAACGGGAATTTGATTTTTGGATAGGCAGTTGGACTATTAATCAGCGCGTTTTACAGGCAAATCAACTATGGCGAGATTTTAAAGCTCAGACCATTGTGAGAACAATTTTAGATGGTCATGCTTTGATGGAAAATTGGGAAGGAGAAGTTCAATTGCCATGGGATAATATGTCTGGACCTGAATATCGCAAGGCAATTAGCATACGCGCATATGATCACAAAAAACAGATATGGAATATATATTGGCTGGACACTCATAATCGATATTTTCTTCCAGTCTCTACTGGAAATTTTAAAGATGAAAAAGGCGAATTCTTTTCATTATTGGGATCACCAGGTCATGAATTAAAAGGACGCATCACTTTCAGTAACATTACTCCTAATTCTGTTGATTGGGATTTTGCTATTTTAATGGGTAACGACTGGAAAACTATGTGGGAGATGAAAATGACTCGTATGCTTACGCATTTCAAGTAGTACTTCTTATGTCGATTCTAAATTATAAACCGAGGACTTGTAGATGAAAGAAATAATCGGGATAAGATTTAATTGGACAATATCTTTCAAGTCAGGAACAGGTCGGGATAATTTATTGCTAAAAAATATTTTTTACTCACTTGGCAATCCCCCTCTGTAATAGCCATTGTTTGTCAAGTAAATAATTCCGCAAAAGAAATTCATTTAAAGCCCGCAAATAACGTCTTTCGTTATATAGTGATATTTTTTTAATTATTTGCCAAAACCGTTTTCTTTTGCCGGTTTGTCTCCACACTTTCCTGAAACTGCAGCGCGTATTTGCGTGCAATCTTCATAATCATCCTTCTATGAAGCAATTCTATAAAGGTATCCACGAGTTTCAGAGCGTCTTCAATCATTTTTACCGCTTTTTCCGGAGGTATTTTCCCGGTGATGCGCGGTATTACGATTCTCACCTCTTCCGCCACCAGGCGTTCAATCATTTCCCTGAATATATTGACCACGCTTGTGTCAAACCCCAAATTCCTTGTAAAGCCCAGAACTCGAACCTTGGCCCACAGCTCAACGATTCGAATGTCATCTTCATTATAAAAAATCTTATCGCCTTTTTTAACCGGTTCGAGAATATGATTTTTTCCCAGTTCTTTGATTTCTTTGAGTGGGACTCCCGTCCACTGGCAAAGTTTTTTTTCCGTTACGGGTTTTACCGTGGGCCGCTCCTTCAAGTGAAGGAATAATTTACCGTCCATCTGAAAAATAGTCTTCAGTTCCTCGACGGTCATGTCGTCTTTTCTCACGCCGACAATTTGTTTGATGATGGACAGGGGCAAAAAACGTTTGCTCTGCAGCTCTTTCACCATCCGTATGGCATCAAGATGCTTTTCATTATAATAGGCCATGTTGCGATGCGTCTTGATGGGACGGGGAATCAGCCCTTCCTTGATGTAATATTTAATCGTACCTCTCGGCACACCGGTCTCTTCGGAAAGTTTTTTAATCCGCATAAGATTTTCAGCATTTTTTTTCACGATGGCCTCTCTCCTCTTCGTATAAACTGCTGTGCAAGTTCATATCATAATTTATGATTCGCCGCTTCTATTTTTTTAATTTATTGACGCAAACTGCCTCAAATATCCCTTGACATAATAACAAATATTGATTATCAAATCAATGGAAAGTGGATAGCGCTACTAGCCACTATTTGGGAATGCTTTTTGGCGGCGTTGCTGGCCGATTCAACTTTCCTGGCTGCGGGCTAAAATACGGGCTGAAATACGGCTTGTCCCATATTGCTTACGGGAGGTATACAGCATCTTGTTTGTGTTTAAAATCATTTAAGAACTGAACTTATTATGAAAAAAACGTCCTCCGCATATTTCTTTCTTAAATTGGCCGTATTTCTTGCGGCTATCATCGGTTGTTCCAGTCATGCCACTGTGCCACCTCAATCCACAATATATGATACCGGCGTCTCCGTCGACGCGGTAACATACAGCCAGTCCGCGACGATAACCCTTTATCAGGATTCCGGCAGCGGATACGTGCAAATCTTCAACGGTTCCGTTGTGGCAGCCAATTCCACGGCCAAGCTCGGTGTACAGGTGTCAGGCGGAGCCTTTACCAGCGGCAGGGTTTTCTTAAGCGACGGGTTGACTTACCAGGTGGAGGCAACGCTGCAAAACGGACTTTATATCTGCGATTATTCTATCGGATCCCAGTTGCTTGTTCCCATACTTGTTCAGGTCATTTATTCGAATAATTTAGCGTCTAAAGAAAAATTTGTTTTAAGAACATACGCCGGTCCCCCGGACAATCAGCTGGTTCGGGATGGCGTGGATATCTTCATAGGAAAGAATATACTGGCTACGGCACAAGGCATTACATATAACGGCTACACAATCGATACACTGGCCCCGTCACAGCTGTCATTCAGATCATCGCCGCAAAACGCGGTGCTTTATACCGAAGTAACCGATAGTTCATCAAACATTATCGACACGGATTTCGCGGTGTATGACGGAATTACGGACGGCACCACGGCCGTTGTGGATCCCTCGTTGACATTTTCTTTCATTACCGGCATACCGCAAATGACTGTCGGCTCGGTATCCGAGACGCTGTCGGATGTATTCGGCTCTACAGCTTATTATCTGGACGGTTATCTGGCCGGTTTGAATCTGAACCTCAAAACGGCCTATCTGGATTTCCATGGACTTCCGAATGCCACATCGGATGACTTTACGGCAATCGATCTGGGTATTCTCATCGCGGCGAATGCCCCGGCGTTTCCATCGGGGATAACGCTTTATCCTTATAATGATATTACTCACCCGGCATTGAATCTGACCCCGGCAAACGTCCAGTTGATGTTTGGAACCAATTCCGACGACGTGCTGGTACAAAGCGTGGGGCTGAATATCTCTATGGACGGTCTCACCCAGATTGTCAAAAACGCGTTAAACGGTTCCGTCACACTGGATTTCAGCACGCTTCCGCTCTCGCTGATTCTGCCCTCCTCCGATACAAGCGCGACAGGTGTTGACCAGAAATTAAGGTTTACCTTCAACCCCGAAGGCATTGCTTTCGATTTCAGGACAGGCACGCCTTTGCTGATTCTGGATGACGTAAGACTTGAATATCTCGAAAATGACGTCCCCCAATGGATGATGTCCATGGACATGACATTCAGTCTTACCTTAAGCACCCATAACGATTCGGGGGAATCCTACCTTGATGTGAATATAACGCTCGTGCCCGGTTCAGCACGATGCCATGTCATGAAGGACGATCAGGGAATAGGATTGTTCGATCATTCGAATTTTGTCCAGTCTTTTATCGCGGCAGTGGCCGGATTACTGCCCTCCGATACCGGAGCCGATCTGATGTTTTCAATCAACATGGAGAATTACGGTTTCGGCCTTAGCGAAGTCGCAGGTACTTCGGGCTCCGGCCGGTATTTTATTAATTTGGTTACAACACAGTCCGACCTTACGAAGATATTGAAACATGTGCATACCGGAAATTAACATATTTGCGGATATATAAAATAAAAAATATCAGGAGGTTTATCATGAAATGCTCTTTTATCTGGAAAGCGATTGTTGTTATGGCGATCTGCTGCATGCTTACCCTGCCCACTCCGGCACTTGCCGGGATGAGCACTTATGACATTGTAAAGAAAACCGAGGATCTGCTCGATCAGGCCAAAGACAGCAAGATGGAAATGACCATGACACTGGAAAGCAAAAAGGGGGAGAAACGGGAGAGGACCCTCAGCGCCTTTACCAGGAGAGAGGGAGAGAATAAATCAAAATCCATCATCTTTTTTAATTCACCTTCCGATGTCAAAGGAACCAGTTTTCTTGTCTGGACGGATGAAAACAAACAGGACAAGCAATGGCTATATCTGCCGGCGCTGCAGCGCGTGCGCCAGATCAGTTCAAGCGGAAAAGGAGAGAGCTTTATGGGCACGGAACTTACCTTTTTCGATATGGGAAGTCAGGATATCAATGACTATACCTACACGCTTGTCAAGGAAGAGAACGTGAACAACGAAATGTGCTTCGTGATCAAAGCGGTTCCAAAGAAGGTAGAATATTATAACGCGATTACAATCTGGATCCGGAAAAGCAATTACATTCCCATCAAGGCCGATTTTTACGATACGAAAGGACAGTATCTCAAGCAGGGGCTGTTCATGAATGTGAAAACCATCAAGGGCATCAATACCCCGACTCATATTGAAATTTCCAATGAACAAAACGGAAGAAAGACGATTATCGACCTGAATAATATCATATACGACTCCGGTCTGAAGGATAACATATTTACTGAAAGGTTCATGACAAGAGGAATGTAGTTTTGAAGTGTTTCTATACAGCCCTGATTGTCATTGCGGGATTGTATTTTCCGTGTGCGGCCATGGCGGCTTATCAATATGAGGGGGATGTTGCGACAAAGCTTTCCGTCGGGGGATATATTGAGAGCAAGGGCATCTATGCCTTCGATCATAACAGCCCTTATGAGAATCCATCCGTGGAGGTCGGGCTGGATGTGAAAGCAAGCGTATCTTCATGGCTGTCGGCCAAGGTTATGTTAAAGGCGGGGCAGGACGGCAAGGTTCATCCTCCGAGCGGCAATAATGTGTTCGATCAGTTTACGGTGATTTACCAGAATAATAGTACGTACATTGATTTTAATGAGGCTTATTTTGATATCTATACCGGCAAGGTTGATTTCAGGCTGGGGATTCAAAAATTTGCCTGGGGCAGGCTCGATGAAATGACCCCTACGGACAACCTCAACACCCCGGATCTGACCGAAGGCGGCACCAATGATCAGGTTGACCAAAAGATAGGCGTGCCGGCAGTGAAAATGAATTATTATGCAGATTGGTTCAATACAGAACTTGCCTTCATTCCGCGGTATGTTCCCTATCGTCTGCCCAAAGAGGGGGAGCGGTGGTTTCCGGGAGTATTGATACTCCCTTCATCTATAAACACAAATTCCGCCTTCGGCAATATTCCGCTTACCACGACGTACAAGGATATTAATATGCCCGACTTTAATCTGAGCAATTCGGAAACCGGCATAAGAATCTCCAAATACATCTCCGGTTGGGACGTCTCGCTCAGCTATTTCAGAGGTTTTGATACCATGCCTCTGATGGCTGCTCCGACGGATGTCACTGTCGATCTGAAGGATCCCATCGCTCTTAAATACGCAATAGATGCCAATGTCAGTATCGAACCCAGACTTCATATGATGAATGTCTTCGGCTTTGATTTCACGACCACCATGGGTTCGTTTACCGTCCGCGGCGAGTATGCCTATTACAACAACAAGTACTATATGCGTGAATTCGATTCCGTCCTCTCAGGACTTCTTACGACCCAGGAAAGAGATACGATTCTCGCGGAGTTCATGAAAAATTATATCGATTCCGGGGGCGCTGCGACGACACAGACTTTTCATTTCGATCCGGACGTCGATATTCAGAAAGATTCCATGAAATACGGATTGGGATTAGATTACATCCATGGCGACTCAAGCGTCAGCGTCCAGTGTATCCAGGAATTCATCCCGTATTATGATTCATCAAGACCGGTATATTTCATCAAAGACGGTTTCAATACCATGCTGACCTTCATGTTTAAACAGTTTTTCCTTCAAAATACCCTCGAGATCAACCTGGGGGGAGTTTATGACGTGGAGTTTCGGGATATTATGCTAAAACCGTCTATCAAGTACAACTTCACAAATAATTTGCAGGGTATCATCGGCTTATTAATCATTGAAAGCAGTTATGATGACTCCATGCTGGGACAGTACAGTCATAATAATGAGGTGTTTGCAAAACTCAAATATTCATTTTAGTTAATTGAGGTGATGATATGACCATCAGCAATGACATTATTATCTATGCCACCGTATTGGTTCTGAGCATTATTACATTCTATGCTTTCATCAGGATCGGCGTCAAAAATATCGCCGGTACGGTAACCGCCAAACCCGTATTATTTTTTATTTGCTCTTTCATCATCGTGGGCATCCTCGGGATCGGCGCTAAAAACCTGACATTCGAACCCGATCTCAAGATGCTGCTACCGAATGATTTTCCTTCGCGCACGGTATTTGACAAAATTACCAATGCATTCGGCGGCATTGATACCATCTATATCAGCGTAACGGCAAAAAACGGAACCATTTGGAACCAACACACGCTCTCACAGATACGCAATATCAGCAGGGCATTAAAAACCGCCTCTTATGTGGATAAAGTCTTATCCATAACCGAAGTGAAGTCAACCTCCAACGATAACGATATCATGAAGGTCTATCCGATCTTTCCGGAAGATACCGCCGCATTGGGACCGGCGGAAATGGAGAAAATACGAACCGACGCGAAAGCCAATGACATGATTTCCACACGCCTGATAAGCGCTGACGAAAAATCGGCGCTCATTGCCGCGACAATAAATCTCCATGTTCCCGTCAGATCGCCGGATGGTCAGACGACATACCGCTGGATCTCCGATAATGATATTTGCGAGCGCATGCCTGGTAAGCCTGATGAACCGACCCTGCTCAACATCATGAATAAATACGCGGACCCCGCTTATACGCTGACGCTTACCGGTTTTCCCTATTTAAGATACAAGATGCAGCTTCAAATGGCTTCGGATCTGAAGATTTTTCTGGTTTTGGGCATCCTGGTCATGCTGGCCTTTCTCTATGCTAGTTTCAGGACCATACGGGGCATGCTTCTGCCTCTCACCATCGTCCTGATGGGACTGACGGCATCCTTCGGTTTCATGGGATGGATGAAAGAGAAGATTACCCTGCCCATCCTGCTCATGGGACCGATGCTTATCGCCATTGCCCATAACTATGGAACACAGCTCATCGCGAAGTATTATGAAGACGTGCAGGACGCGGAAGGACCCTTTACGCGGGATGCCATCAAGTGCATCGCGGGAAACTGCATCGTCTCGATCGGTTCACCGGTTCTTATTTCGGCGGTCACCGTCATCGTCGGTTTCGTAACAATGATCTCCCATCCCATCAGGGGGCTTGCGCTGCTTGGATTTTTCTGCGCCTTCGGCATCATTGTTTCGTTCATCCTGACAATCATTCTCACGCCGGCCATCCTCTCCATGCTTCGCATACCGCAGATGCTGATCGATAAAAACCATGGGACAAAAACGGATAAATTATTGCAGTCGATCGCGCAATTTACCATAGACAAAAAGATCGCGATGTTCGCCGGCGTGTTGGTTCTTGTCGGCGCCTGCCTGTATTTCATTCCGAAAATAGAGGTTGACGCGAATTTTATGAATAACTTCCCGAAGAGCGGGGCTATATACAAAGACGCCGAATTCATCGGCAATCAATTCGGCGGATACAGCACCCTCAATATCTTTATCGAGTCAACGCACCCGGTGGCGAATAATTCGCCTGAAGACGGCCCGATGAAGAATCCGGAGATATTGAAGTGGATGGAAGATTTTCAGAAATTCGCGTGGGGGCTGACCGACCCCAAAACACATAAAAAGCTTATCGGCGATGCCCTGTCGATGTCCGATTTTGTTTCCTACATGAATAAGACCATGAAAAACGATCCGAATGAAAACAGGGTGCCGGACACACGTGAGCTTATCGCGCAATACCTGCTCTCCTATGAAAGCCAGAGCGAGGGAGATTTTTCCAATCTTGTCGACTATAAATACAATAAGGCGCAAATTATAGTAAGACTGCCGGACATGAGCACCGCCCGTTTAAATTATCTCATTTCCCATTTGAAACAGTATATCAAGGAGCATCCGAATAAGGATATTCAGATATCCTTTGGCGGAACGGTCGAAATGGTTGCAGAAATCGGGTCGATGATTGTTGGCGGACAGCTCTGGAGCCTTGTGTTGAGTGTCATTATTATCATTGCCTGCTATATGATTTTCTTCAGGTCATTTACCGCGGGCATACTTGCCGCGATACCGCTTTTTTGCGCGATAACTCTGGTATTCGGTCTCATGGGAATTTTGAATATAAAGCTGGATTATATCACGGCAACCATAACAGGGATCAGTATCGGCGCGGGTACGGACTATACGGCGTACTTTCTCTGGAGATTGAGGGAGCGATCCCGGGTCCGCGGAAACATTGAAGAGGGCTATGTCGATACAATGACATCGATCGGCAAGGGAATTGTGTATAACGGATTTTCCGTTGTCGTCGGGTTTTTCGTTTTCCTGTTCAGTAATTTTTTGCCGATCCGTTTTTTCGGCTTCCTGGTTTCGTTTTCAATTTTAGCGTGCATCGTCAGTACGCTCACCATTTTGCCTGTTGTCGTCTTCATGGTAAATCCAAAATTCCTTACTCAAAGAGCGGCCGGGAAGGTTACGCTCGACGAGGTACCATTCGCCGAATCGAAAATACCGGCGTTCGCGGATGGTATTTCTGTGGAGGCGGAAAACGAAGCCGAATAGCCGTGTCGAATAAATACTTTATACCGCTTCGATTCCAAACGATAACGAGGCGGCAAGGAGGAGGCTCCGGAAACGTATATAAACAAACGCCCACGGAAGCCTGCGACCCCGGCCTACGCCGGGGCAGGCTGTGCCAACAAAGTTAGCCGAAGGAAGCGGACGGTATCACCTATAAAAACGAAGGCCTTGTCTTCAGATTCGTTTAACTTAAAACTTATCAAGAGTTCCCTCAATATGTTGAGGTTCCACCATATATTGAGGCCAAACGTGTCATTCTACGCTTCTTTGCCATTTGTTGCTGTTACTCTAAACACATGTTCTTATATGGTTAATTAAAAATTATGACGCTCATTGAGTTGTTGGTATGCTAATTGCTCTTGTTATGAGTATGTACCAGCACGAGCGTGTTATAAGCAGTAATAGTAATAAGAGACTCAAAGCAGAAAGAAAAGCAGCAGATAAAATCGAAGACGTAAGATAAACTCCTAGTTTCGATGTTATGTGCTTAAAGAGGCACCAGGGTCTTCATCCTCCGGTGCCTCATTTTTTATTTGTTTAAATCCGGGGACAGCCATGATAAGAAATGTCAAGAGGAAAACGGAGATTTCCTTTGACCTGCCCGGTTGCCGCCGGATTAGTTGCCGGTCGATCAGACCTGTGAAAAACTTCCTGAAATCCTTATTTTAATTTTCTAAATTCTATGCTAAATTTTAAATAAATAGCCGTTCGGCTTGATCTGTAAAAAGAGGAGGAGCAATGAAAACCACACAAAATTTTGATGAAAAAATTCTGGATAATAAGGATTTGTTCACGAGCGATTTCTACAAGCGCTTCGGGCTCCGGCACGCGCCAAGCCCCATCCGGCTTACAGACAAAATCGCGAAGGATTATCTGTTTCCCACTTTTTACGGTGATGTCACCTGTGCACAGGCTATATTCCTTTGCAACTATGAAAAGGTTGTCAAAATGATGCTTCACCCGGCCATTAAACCGGTAAAATTCCCGAGGGGACGCGCGGTGGTGGCCTTTGCCTGCTATATTTACCGCCAGGTATTGGGCGTGCTTCCTTACAACGAAATAGCCATGACCATTCCGGTGCTGGTGGATTCTCCAATTAACCTGCCGGTGCTGCCAATCCTGATGAGTTCCTATCCCGGTTTCGGCTATTATGTGTTTTCCATGCCCGTCACCTCAAAAGAAAACATGCTGCGCGGCCACAAGATTTGGGGTTTGCCCAAGGTTACGCAGGAGATAGATATTTTTGACGATGGTCCTGATTGCGTCACAGTTGGAATGGAGGAAAGCGGTAAAAAATACTTCGAACTTCGCGTGCCGCGTGACGGCAATCCTACCCCGATGGATGTCGAAGGCTTTCTCTACAGCAAACTTGACAACGATCTTAAGAAATCCCGAACCAACTTCCGGGCCACTTTCAACATTCAGAAAAATATGAAGGTGCTGTTTCATGCCGGTCTGAAGGCGGAAAAGCCTCTGCTTAAGTTATTCGACACACCATCCGGCAGAGCGCTCAAAGATTTGGAACTGGAGGAGCAGCCGCTGCAAACCAGATACACGGCCACCATGGAAGCCTCTTTTGACCTGCCTCAACCGGATTATAAATCCAAGACGGTAAATTTCAAAGGATGAAACGGTCATGCTGACTTGATATCAGAATCATCGGTAAAAACGAATTTCCCGTATCCATTGTTTCTCTGAAATTATGTTCATTATGAAAGTAATAAAAGGGCGGGAATAAAATATTTGATCATAAAAGATGAAAGCAGCGTTACAAATTGTAAAAATAAGGCCATTACGATTCGCTATCTGAATTAATTTTGCGGTTTAAATGAAACATTTCTACAATATTGTTTTTTTAAATCAAACAGTATATACATCACAATTCTAATTTAACATGCGGTACATGTTTCGTCAAAATATCAGACGGATATATTCCGAAGAGATCAATTAATCATGGATAATTTTTCTTCAGAACACGAAAAAAGTTTAAAGCACAGGCTGTGGCATAAACTTGTGGGAGAGCCGCGTAACTTCAATGAACCGTCTCTGTTTCATAAAATATCACTCATTCCGATTCTGGCCTGGATCGGCCTGGGCGCCGATGGTTTGTCTTCCTCATCTTATGGGCCGGAAGAAGCTTTTAGAGCGCTGGGCAGTCACTCTTATATCGCTATTCTCATCGGCCTGGCAACAGCATTCACCGTTTTTGTCATTGCTTATGCTTATTCGCGCATCATCGAACATTTCCCGCAGGGCGGAGGAGGATACGTTGTATCGACAAGAACTATCAGCAGCGGCGCCGGTGTCGTATCAGGCAGCGCTTTGATCATCGATTATATGCTGACGATCACAGTTTCTCTTGTTTCCTGTGGCGATGCCATATTCAGTTTTCTGCCTATAGCTTATCAAAAATATAAACTCATTTTCGTTGCATTTCTTATTCTGATGCTTGTAATAATGAATTTGCGCGGCGTAAAGGAATCTGTCATAGCGCTGGCTCCCATCTTTATAGTTTTTGTTGCAACCCATATTCTGCTCATCGTTTATGGCATATTCTATCATGCCGATCAAATCGGACCGGTGATGGGCCAATTTAACGTAAGCTTTAAACAGGATGTCGGGGCAATTGGCTTTATCGGCATACTGGCGATATTTTTGCGGGCTTTCTCTCTCGGCGGAGGAACCTATACCGGAATAGAAGCTGTATCCAACGGTATGCAGATTATGCGGGAGCCGCGGGTGCAGACAGGCAAACGAACCATGGTTTACATGGCGGCATCTCTCGCCTTTACCGCGGGCGGTTTGTTAATTTGTTATGCCCTCTTTCAAATCAAACCGGCGGAAGGCAGAACGCTCAACGCGATTCTTGCCGACGAAGTATTTCGCAACTGGCCTTTAGCCGCATGGATTGTGCTCATAACGATTCTTTCCGAAGGCGCCCTGCTTTTAGTGGGAGCCCAGGCTGGCTTTGTCGATGGCCCGCGCGTTATGGCCAACATGGCGACCGATTTCTGGCTGCCGCATCGTTTCGCGATGCTTTCCGAACGGCTTACCATGCAAAACGGCATTATATTAATGGGCATCGCATCCATAATTTTGCTTTTATATACAAACGGTTCAATATCCGCTCTCGTTGTCATGTATTCCATTAATGTTTTTCTGACCTTTTCCCTTTCTCAATTCGGTATGATCCGTTTTTTCCTTCACGATAAGAAAAAAGATGCGAACTGGAAGAGGCATATTGTCGTTCATGTAATTGGTTTTGTTCTCTGCGTGACGATACTTTGCGTCACAGTATATGAGAAATTTGGCGAAGGCGGTTGGATGACATTAGCAATAACATCTGTCCTTATCGCTTTATGCTATTTAATCAAAAAGCATTATCTTAACGTCCTGAAAGAAGCGCGTAAACTGGAAGATATTTTACAGAAAATTCACCCGGGTAAAAAATTCAATGACGAGCCTTTGAATCCAAAAGAACCCACGGCTATTCTGCTGGTTAGCGCATTTAACGGATTCGGTTTGCATACATGGCTATCCATTAATCGCAAATTCCCGCATTTCTATAAAAATTTTATTTTTGTCTCTATTGCCGAAGTTGACCAGGGATCATTCAAAGGATCGGCGGAAATGGAACAATTGAGAATTTCAGCGGAAAACGGTTTAAAAAAATACGTGGAACTTGTCCGATCTTACGGGTTGCCGGCAGACTACCGAATGGATGCCGGAACTGACGTGGTCGAAACAGCAACTCACATGTGCCAATCGCTGGCAAAAGAATTCCCGAAGTCCATGGTATTCACCGGAAAGCTGATTTTTCGTCAGGAGAGCTTTTTCCAGAAGTTACTCCATAATGAAACGGCTTACGCTATTCAGCGACGCTTACAATGGGATGGCATCGAGACGGTAATCATGCCGATTCGTGTTTGATAATCATTATCTGCCTGGTCTTCTGTCAGGACTTTTCTAAATGAACTGTTTTTATAAACATATCTTCAATATTTAATCCGGCCGGAAATTAATCATTTATCTTCAGTAAACTTCGGTCCCATCCCGACTTTATAATCCATCTTATCATGAGGATATGGATTCAGGACTGAAAGTAACATGGCTTTGTCTTCAATCTCATTGCCAAGCCATGTTTGCTCCTGTTCCACGGAAACAATTACCGGCATGCGGTCATGAACAGGCGCGATCAGCTCATTTGCGCCGGTGGTAATGATTACGCAGGTATTCATTTCCTTTTTATCCGGCGATATCCATGTTTCATAAAGACCCGCAAACCCGAAAGGCCGGCCTGACTTTAAGTAATAATACAGCGGCTCTTTTCTTTTGCCTTCTTTCTTCCACTCATAAAATCCGTCAGCAACAATCAGGCAGCGCCTTTTTTTAAAGGCATCCCGAAAACTTGGTTTTTTATCCACTGTTTCCGCGCGGGCATTAATCAGCTTGCCGGCAATCGAAGGGTCTTTCGACCACGATGGAATCAGTCCCCATCTGAAACAGACTAATTGATTTTCTCCGTTATGATTGATTATTGCGGGGATTAATTGATTAGGCGCGATATTCCAGCTCGGCTGGTACTGGCATGATATATTCCGGATATTGAAATTATTCCGGATATTCTTCAAATCGCTTATCAGTACGAATCTTCCGCACATGTCTTTATCCTGAAATTATAAATTATTACGAATATAACTTTTATTTTTCACGGCGTTAATTATACCAGATTTTCCGGCAAGCCGCTGAATAATTTCGGAAATTTTAAGAAAACTAAATTAATCTTGACAATAGGACAATCGTCCTATATATAGTGACCATGAAGAAAAGAATAAACATTAACGCCGTGGAGCAAAAGTTTGCCTCGTTTTTCCGGGAACACAGACGAATGCCCACTTATTCGGAAATGCTTCCTCTTTTAGGCGTCAAAGCCAAAAGCGCCGCCGAGTACTGGATAAAGAAACTGCTGGATAAAGGCGCTTTGGAAAAGGACTCCAAAGGTTTTCTTAAACCGGCGCGTTTGTCTTTCAATCTTCCCCTTGTGGGTCATGTGGCGGCAGGGTTCCCCTCCCCCGCGGAGGAAGAACTGCGGGATACCATTTCTTTTGATGAATATCTTATCAGTCATCCGGCATCATCATTTGTTCTTTCCGTTACCGGTGATTCCATGATCGGCGAGGGAATAAAAGAAAAAGATCTGGTTATTGTGGAGCGAAGCAGAGAACCTAAAAACGGGGATATCATTCTTGCGGAAGTGGATGGCAACTGGACCATGAAGTATTTTCGTAAAAAAGGGAAAAAGATAACACTGGAAGCGGCCAACCCCAGGTATCCGCCGATCACGCCGCGGGAAGAATTACGAATTGCCGGAGTGATTACGGCGGTGGTTCGAAAATATCACAAGTGATGGTCGAACAGACAATTATTTTGAATAGTAAAAAAAATGAACACGGTCAATATTTTTTGTGCTATTGTAAGATATCGAATTCAAATTCAAATAGGGCTAAACGTATATGAATAGAATTTGTGAAAAAATCGGCAAGAAATGCAAGCATGTAAAAGACAATGGGAATTGTTTTTGGCCGGGGAGTGATGATCACCCTGTGCAATGTGTTGGTGGTTGGGTTGAAGACAAATATTATTTTCTCGAACGATATTTAAATGCCAGCCGTGAAGCACGCCGAAAATTCGCTGATCGGGGCAATGCTGTTTTCATTGATTTATTTTCCGGTCCCGGGCATTGCATTATTAGAGAGAAAAAAACAGAAATTAAGAGTGGCGGATTTCGTGCTATAGAACTAAATGAAGCACCGTTTAATGAATACATCTTCTGCGATATAGACGAAAGTAATATTGAAGCATTTAAACAACGGACTCGGCAAAAGAAAATTTGTATTTTTTACACAGGTGATTCTAACAATACTATTGAAAGTCTTGTCAACCATTTAAAGAAAAAAGACTATCGTTATCACTGCGTTTATGTCGATCCCTTTGCGCCGGAGAATTTAAATTTCAACACACTTAAGGTATTGGCACAGTTCAAATACATGGATATGCTTATCCATTTTCCCATAGGTAGCATCCACCGTAATTTAGATAATTGGATGGGTAGAACAAATACGATTTTGGATAACTTTTTGGGAACCGATACTTGGCGTGATCGTATAAAAGCCGCGCGAAAAGATATAAAACATAACGACTATCACGTCTTAACGGATGTCTTTAAAGAACAGCTTAAAACTATTGGATATCCAGAAGAGGGATTAAGAAGCAATATCGCAAATGAATTACCTGCGGTATCAGTAAAAAATACTCGTAATGTCAGCTTGTATATTCTGATTTTGGCGTCAAAACACGAGCTTGGTCAAAAAATATGGAACAGTATTATCAAAATTGATTCCAAAGGACAAAGGAGTTTTTCTTTCTAATGCAACTCGAAACAATTCAGCGAAAAACTTTACTCTATAAAAGCGGTGTTGAATATGCCGATTACTGTTTAAACCATGTAGAAGGCTGTTCTCATGGCTGTAAATACCCTTGCTATGCTTTTATGATGAAAAAGCGGTGTGGTGTTGTGAAAACTTATGAAGACTGGTGCCACCCTAAAATTGTTTCTAATGCATTAGAACTTTTAAAAAAAGAAATTCCACAACATAAGAATAAAATTAAATACGTGCATCTTTGTTTTTCTACGGATCCTTTCATGCACGAACAGAACGATGTGGCCGAGCTAAGCTTAAAAATCATTGACCAACTCAACAAGAGTAATATTCGTTGTACGGTCTTAACAAAAGGTATCTATCCATCCGAATTGGCTAAACGTAACGGACACAGCAAGAATAATGAATACGGGATAACACTGGTTTCTCTCGATGAGAATTTTCGCAAAGAATACGAACCAAACACGGCTAAATTTAAAGAAAGAATTAAAGCACTCAAGGCTTTGAGCAAAGCGGGATTTAAAACCTGGGTCAGTATGGAGCCTTATCCTACACCTAACCTGGTGAATCAAGATTTATTAGAAATCCTTAAAGCAGTTTCTTTCGTTGATAAAATTGTATTCGGACGCCTAAATTATAATGCGGTTATCTCGGATTTTAAGTATCATAAAAAATTTTATAATAACTTAGCCGCTTCGGTTATTAGATTCTGCCAGAAAAATAAGATCTCTTATCATATTAAACACGGCACAATTACTAACGAAATCAGCAGAATACCGTCTACGCTGCTTGAAGCAAGAATATGAAATTTGTGAAGCTTTTAGCATAGCATTTAATCTTTGGTCTTGAGCATCCAGCGTCTTCTTTTTCTATGAGCGATCAATTATTCAGTATTCATTCCCGGCCGCGGGCCATTGCCCACATTGACGGCGACGCTTTTTTCACTTCCTGCGAAGAAGCGATCCATCCCGAACTCAGAGGGAGGGCGCTGATTACGGGGGGCGAGCGCGGCATTGTCGCCTGCGCCAGCTATCCGGCCAAAAAATCAGGTGTCAAGCGCGGCGTGCCCCTTCACGAAGCGCGGAGGATATGTCCGGGATTAATTATTCTTCCTTCCGATTATGAAACCTACAGCTTGTTTTCACGGCGAATGTTTGGCATCATGCGGCGCTTTACGCCCGATGTGGAAGAATATTCCATTGATGAGGCTTTTGCCGATATTACCGGCATGCGCCGCGCCCTGCGTTCATCTTATGAAGAAATTATCTTAAGGATGAAAGAAGAAATCGAAAGAGAATTGGGCATAACTGTTTCCGTGGGATTGAGCATCACCAAAGTGCTGGCGAAAGTCGCTTCCAAACATCAGAAACCATCCGGCGTGACAATAATAAAAGGAAGGGATATTGCCGGGTATCTCGGCGATCTTCCCGTGGAGAAAATCTGGGGCGTAGGCCTTGCCACAACCAACTATCTGGCCAAGATGGGCATCCGCTACGCGTTGGAATTCGCGCAGTTGCCGGAAAAGAAAGTGAGAGAAAGATTTACCAAGCCCGGAGTGGAAATCTGGCAGGAACTGCGCGGAGAATCGGTTTATCCCGTGACTGCGGAAGAAAAAAGCTCTTACGCCTCGATCAGCAAAACGAAAACATTCGCGCCGCCGACTTCCGATGCCGGATACCTGTTTGCTCATCTTATGCGTAATGTCGAATCCGCATGTATCAAGGCCAGACGCTATTCGTTGGCGCCGAATAAAATTGCCGTCTTTCTCAAGAAAAATGATTTCGGCACAGTCGGCAATGAGGCAAAACTCTCGCGTCCCTGCGCTTCGCCGCTTGAATTTTCAGGCATCATTCATGATCTTTTCGATTCCTGCTACTGCCCGCGGGATATTTACCGCGCTACCGGGGTTGTTCTTCTTGATCTGGAGCAGGATGACCTCGTTCAATACTCTCTTTTTGATAATCCCGTGCAGGCGGAAAAAATAAGAGATATCTACAATGCCGCGGATGAACTGGGACGGAAATTCGGCAAGCACACCCTGCATCTGGGCAGTTCTCATCCGATTGACAAACTGGGCAAAGGCCGCCGGGGTGAACCCACGTCCCGCGAACAAACTCAGCTTAAAGGCGAAACAAGACGCCGCCATCTGGGCCTGCCGCTGCTGCACATAAAACCTGACTGAATAATCAATGAATGTAATATAAAGCCAGTAAACCCAAAGCATAGAGAACCATTTGTAAAACAGAATCAAATCCTAAGCGAAAGTAGCAGCGTTTTGGTCTTAATATGAATGAAACCGCATAGACTCCCATCATTGCTATTCCCAAAACGGCAAATAAAATATCAAGGTGTCCCGCATAAGATAAAATCGGCTTGGCCGCCACCAGATCGGCAAATAGAAATATGATGAGCATAAAGGCATTGCCGCCCATAATATCGCTGATTGCCAGGTGGTTATCACCAATAAATATCGATTCCAGTCCTGTGCTTATTTCAGGTAACGATGACATTAAGGCCAGGACAATGGCTGCAAAAATGCCGCTGTTAATTCCCAAACGATCGGCAATAGCTGAACCTGTTTCCTCTAAAACAACTCCGGCAGCCAAAGTGACAATGCTGGCAACCAAAAAAAACAGAATAACCTGCAGATTTGATTTTTTAGCATAAAATATATGGTTTTCCACCGCCCGGCGTTCGTGATGTTTGCGGCCGGGAGAAGCATCAGGCGCGGTTCGATGAAGTTGAGACTTATTTCTGAATTTATTTATTAAGTACAATCCTGTAACCCAGCCGGCAACCAGGACAATGGAAAGAGGATTTGTTTTAAAAAAAGTGTCTTTAGCCGGAATAAGGGTGGCCAATAAAGCAATCATTGTAAGCACTATGGCAAAAATTGTTTCTAAAGATAAAATAGGTGAACCGGCTAAATATGAAAGAGGTCTTTTTTTATCGACGGCAAAATCAAAGATTACGATAATCAAAGTTTGCATAGCAATACCGCCCAATAAGTTGCCGATAATTACCGGAATGTGACCGTCGCGGGCCGCGCTGTAGGTTATAGCGATTTCAGGCAGACTCCCGCTAATGCCAAGCAGGATTAATCCACCAAGGGCGTCCCCGATTTTAAAACGGGTGTCTAAAGAATCGGTTGTTTTGGTTAAAGTAATCCCGGCCACCCAGGTAACAATTGCTGAAACAATGAAAAAAACGATAAGGAATAACAATGAAATATTAGCTATATTTGATATCATTTTTTTTGTATATACAAAACAGCTTTATTCGTAAAGATTAAAATGTGCGGGAACGGATTTAACCGGTCAGTTTTTGTTAAGTAAAAAATTTATCAAGGCAACTTGTCCCGGCCGGCGCCTGGATTCGTAAGCGGGCAAATCAATAAACACCTTTAAATCAAAAAGCTGTTGTGATAAATCTATAACGAAAACGAAGTCCGGTTGGCAATGCCGACGACTAATGACAGATTGGAAAAAGGATAACGAATATGAAAATCCGCTGTAAATTGCTGTTATTCATTTTAGCGGCATTACTGATGGTAGTTGGCTGTGCGCATAATAAAACCATGGATGGTTTCGATGCTGCCGAGTGGCTTGAAATCGGCCGTATGGCCAGTATTGATAATAGCCCGGATAAAGCGCTATTTGCATTTAATAAAGCAATAGAACTCGACCCGAAAGTTGCGGAGGCCTATGTTAATCGTGGACATCTGTATTATTATCTTGGCGATTACAATCAGGCAATCGAAGATTACAATAAATCCATTGAACTTAACCGGCAAGACACAGAAATCTATGTAAACCGTGGACGCGCTTATTATTATATTGACAAATATAATCAGGCGATTGCGGATTTCAACAAAGTCATTGAGTCAAACCCGAATCAGGCAGAAGCCCGCTTCAGCCGTGGAAATGCCTATGCTAAACTGGGCAACTTCAATCAGGCCATTGCGGATTTCAACAAGGTCATCGAGTTCAATCCGAAAGATGAGCATGCCTATGTGAACAGGGCAGATGCCTATTCTCAACTGGGCAACTTCAATCAGACCATTGCGGATTATAACAAAGCCATTGAGCTAAACCCGAAATTTGCGCTTGCCTATTTTAGCAGGGGAATTGCCTATAGTGCGCACGGCGATAACAATCAGGCCGCTTCGGATTGGGTAACAGCAGCCAGACTTGGCCTTAAAGAAGCGCAGGATTTTTTAAAAAAGAGAGAGATTGTCTGGTAAATCATTTGCCGTTTTTCTTTTAAAAATAACGATAGGCCGGGATAGATTAACTTATTCCCTAAAGCCCTGTTTTTCCAATGAAGACTTCTGGCCGCAACATCTCAAACAGTAATAATTAAACATCTATAAAGAAATTTCATTTAGTGTAATTTCTAATGGTTATGTGTTATAATAAATAAAAAAAAGATTCAGGAGGTGAATCAATGTTTGAAGGAATTTTTCAACCGATGCATCTTATCATCATTTTGATTATCGTCCTGATTATCTTCGGACCCGGAAAGCTTCCCGAATTGGGCGGAAGCATCGGTAAGGCGATCAGGGGTTTCAAAAAAGCGATGGAAGAACCGGAGAAGAAACCTGACGAGGTGGCAGAGACCAAAAAAATAGAAGAGCCGGTAAAGAAACCTGATGAGGCGGCAGAAACCAAAAAAATGGAAGATAAAAAAGATTGAATTAAGCGGAAAAGACGAGATGGGTCGCTGTATGTCAAGTCAAATCCGTCCCGTAACAAATAACATGACAAAATTCTAACTTAAAATGGAATACATTCGGGAGGCAGGTTAATGGATGAGAAAGTAAGCGCGAAACAGCCGAAGGATGGAAAACAAAAGAAAGCCAGACGGTCGAAGAAAACTGAAAGAGAACCGGAACGGTTAAGGGAACAGAACGATATAACTATAACTATCCTCTCCGAAATAGCGAATTTCCCTCAAGAAGAAATCATTTATAATCACAGCGAGGATATTTCTATATCCGGCACAAGAATTCAAGGCAATGTTCTCTTGCCCGTCGATACCTATCTTAAAATAGATTTAACATTAAAAAATTCGAAAGAAAACATAACCGTTTTCGGAAAAGTACTATGGAACAAAGCCCTCATTGAGGGTAAATCTTATGAGGCGGGCGTGGAATTCGTGGATACGCCCGGCGAATCAATCAAAATACTTGGGGATTACATTTTGTCGATAAAAGATTATACAAACCTTAATCCGGTTGGTGTGCCATATTGGATTTTTGCGAAATTCAACAAACCGACATCTGAATAAACGAATCGGATTATTTACAAAATATATTTAACCCCGTCTTGAAAAATCTTTTAAGTACATGTCATGCAAGATCTTTTGTTACCGCCGTCCCCTCCCCTTTCATCTGTCCGCCATATCTTTATTACCGGCAGCCGACGATGCCGTTGATTCGGCAATCTTGAATTCACAAGCGGGCAAACAATAAATAATGTTGTTCCCTAAGTATCGAAAAGTCTCCGAGGATTGCCGTGAAGAACTTCAAACATTTAATGAGGCTTTTTCATTAGAACCTTCCTATATTATTGTTTTTCTAATTCTGCCTGCCATGCGATTACAACAGTAATGATCTCTTTTAAAATAATTGACATACAAACGATATTTCGCTATTTTAAAAATAAAAGATTAATGTGTGACCAAAAATAATTGTTAGAGAGGTTACTGTATATGAAAAAGTATTTTTTGCTCGCAGTTGTTTTATTCGTCAGTCTTCTAATGACAGGATGTCAAAAAAATAATGGTCCCGCCCCGCCGGCAGATGACAAAACCCCTCCAATAATAATATCTGCAAGTCCGGATGATGGTCCTACGGATGTTCCTACTAAAGCAAGCGTTATCTTGACCTTTAGTAAAAAAATGGACACAGCTTCTGTAAAAGATGCGTTTTCTATGAGTCCAAGCGTAAATGGCGCCTTTAAATGGAGCGACGGGGATACGGTTATGACCTTTACCCCGGATAGTGAATTGGCTCCCGGCACGTTGTACTCCTGCATGATAACTCCAGTTGCAAAAGATACTGCAAAAAATGCTCTCGAAAATCAGATTGAGTGGAGTTGGACAACGGTTGCTGCTAATCCGCCTTCGCAGATGCCGGTAACTTCTAAACTGCCTCCGCCGATACAATTTGCCGCGCCGCCGGATTTAGTCGTAGTGCCCGATACAGATGTATATGTTGTTCCTGACAGCCAGGAAGATATATATTTCGAACAAGGCTGGTGGTGGAGAAATTGGAACGGTCATTGGTACCGTTCAAGATATTATGACCATGAATGGGGTTATTATTCCGGTTATCCGTCATGGCAGGGAAGAATACCTCATGATTGGAGAAATAATTATAGAAATCATATGTGGGGTGGTCATCCCTGGAATCCTCCGCAAATTCATCATGCCGATCTTGATAGGCATTGGAGAGGTGATCATTGGCGAGATAATAATGGATGGCAGGGACAACAAGGTCATCAACAGGGCTTCCAGGGTCATAACCAGCAGGGGCAACAAGGTCATCAGCAGGGATTCCAGAGTCATAACCAGCAGGGACAGCAAGGTCATGTGCAGCAGGGACAGCAAGGCCATGTGCAGCAGGGGCAACAAAGCCATGTGCAGCAGGGGCAACAAAGCCATGTGCAGCAGGGACAGCAAAGCCATGTGCAGCAGGGACAACAAAGCCATGTGCAGCAGGGACAGCAGGGCCATGTGCAGCAGGGACAACAAAGCCATGTGCAGCAGGGACAGCAAGGCCATATTCAGCAGGGACAACAAGGTCATGTGCAGCAGGGACAACAAGGCCATATTCAGCAGGGACAACAAAGCCATGTGCAGCAGGGACAGCAAGGCCATATTCAGCAGGGACAACAAGGTCATATTCAGCAGGGACAGCAAGGCCATATTCAGCAGGGACAACAAGGTCATGTGCAGCAGGGACAGCAGGGTCATGGCGTACAGCATTGCGATGCTAATGGAAAGCCTGCAGGTTGTAAGAAGTAATGATTACACCATTAACACTGTGATGTTGATGCGCTGAAGAACAAACGCGACATAGTTCAAATAAGCAAATAAAAAAAGCGTCTTCAAGTTTGAAGGCGCTTTTTTTAAGTTAAATCACTTTACTATCCTGGTTTTTAGCTGGCGATAAACATTAACTTCAACGATCTTTTTGTCTGGTCGAATCTTTAGGACTCGACCACATGGTTTTGAAAACAGATCGAGTTAAAAAACTCGACAGCTCTGGAAACATCAACAATTCCTCTTTCGAGGAATTGTTGATGTTATCTTCTATAAGTATTTGGCCTTCGGTTATTCAATGGTGACTTCTTGTAATTCTTATTTTTCCTTTTTAGCATTTTTATGCTACATTATAATCAATAGAAGATGTGTAATTTTTATAATCTAAGAAACACGCTTGTAAATTGAAGGAGGTCGTATTATGAAACAGTTGAGAATATTTTCCATTATTTCGTATTTTGTCATGATTTCGTATTTATTATTTTTCTCTTTTGCCGGCATTTCTATCGCATCCGGATCACAGGGAAAAAGCTTAAACGAATGCATTAGCAGTTGCAAAGACAAAGGGGACGTCTGTATAAACATGACCGCAGATTCAAGACGTTGTAGCGCCGCATATCAGGAATGCGTTGATGCGTGCAAGAAGGACAGCGATTCTTCTTCATCAAATTCATCAGACAGCGATTCTTCTTCATCAAATCCGGCGCGAAGCCATTCTTCATCTACTTTAAAGTAATGAAGCGGATTTGTTGGAAAGCATGATAAGAATAATGTCATTCTTGCGGTCGGCGGTGGTTGAAAACATAAGGCAGTTTTTCTGGAATCTTATTCTCATCACTACCGGAAGCTGCATTTGCGCCCTGGCTGTAAATGGAATTCTCATTCCCCGGAAATTTGTCAGCAGCGGCGTAACCGGAGTTGCTCTGATTTTTCATTACATAATACCGTATCTTCCTGTGAGCGTCCTTTATTTACTTTTCAATGTTCCGCTGTTCGCCCTGGGATGGAAATATGTAAGCCGCCGGTTTTTTATTTACAGCATTATCGGCACTGCCGTCTTTTCTGCCGCTATGGAGTGGATTGTTGTCCCCATACAAGTCCAGGATCCGCTTCTGTGTTCCCTGCTGGCAGGAATCATTATGGGCGTGGGCGTCGGCATCATTCTCCGCTCTGCCGGTTCCTCCGGCGGAACGGACATCATCTCCGTCATGGTTCAGACCCGATTTTCGATTCGCCTGGGATATACTGTACTGGCCTTCAATAGTATTGTCCTGGCCGCGTCCGCAATGCTCTTTTCTTTAGAAATTGCCCTGTACACACTCATCTATATGTACGTTTCTTCTCACATTCTTGATCTTGTCGTTACGGGACTAAGCCAGCGAAAATCCGTGATGATTATCTCTAAGTCGCAGGGAGACATTATCATCAGGATACTTAAGGAACTGAATCGCGGTGTTACTGTAATCAAAGGTCAGGGAGGATATTCGGGTGAACCCGAGGATATTATCTACACGGTGATCGCCTTTCGCGATCTGGCAAGCATGAAGAGATTGATTAATAAAATCGATCCCCATGCATTCGTAGTTTTTAGCGACACAGCCGAAGTCATGGGATATCGGATTGGCAATCAACCGCACTGGTAGAAGTATGTCCATTTTACAACCCTTTTGATTAGCACAAAAATCAATCAGAAACTCTTTTGCAAAACGTCAGCCTCAACGAAAATACATTATTTTTATCAGCATTCTTTGATGATATTTTCCATAGGATTATGATATAAGAAATTCAATTTTTTGGCATCAGTGTTTATCAGGAGTTTGAATTGCGCGATTCCAGGAACTATTCCCGCCTTATAGTTATATTATTAATTGCCGCTTCCTGCGTTGCGTTCGGCCGAATAGCAGGAAATGACTTTATCAATTTTGATGATATTTCATACATTACCGGAAATAATTATATTCAATCGGGATTTAATTCCGAAAGTATCAAATGGGCGTCTACAGCGATAGTTAACGGAAACTGGCATCCGTTAACTATGATTTCCCATATGCTGGACTGGAGTCTTTTCGGAGCAAACGCCTCCGGCCATCACCTTGTCAGTCTGCTTCTTCATATAGGCGCTGTTATTTTTTTGTTTCTCTTTTTGAATAAAACAACAAATGGTATCTGGCCTTCCGCTTTTGCCGCCGCTCTTTTCGCCATCCATCCCCTGCGCGTGGAATCGGTGGCCTGGGCAGCCGAACGAAAAGATGTATTAAGCATGTTTTTTGGAATGTCCTGCTTCTATGCTTATGCTTTATACGTCGAAAAATCCAAGCTCTCACGATATTTTTTATGCCTGATATTATATGCTCTTTCTTTGATGTCCAAACCAATGCTGGTTACCCTGCCATTTCTACTGATTCTTCTGGATTACTGGCCGATGGGACGTCTTTGGTCACGGAAAATCGCAACCAGCCCGGCAGACACTGTTCCTGTTTCTCAAATTAAAGGAAAAAAGAAAACAAAATTAAAAAATGAATCTGTAAAGAAAAATATTTCTCCGGCAAGTGACCGGAAATTACCGGAAAACAGAATTGCGGGAATAATTCCTTTATGGCAAATATTGGAAAAGGTTCCTTTTTTCTGTCTGTCGATCATATCCTGCGTTATTGCCTTATGGGCGCAAAATAAAGGAGGCTCTATTGCTTCCACGGATATTTTTCCATTTTCTGCCCGCTTTTTCAACGTAACTGTTTCCTTTACAGCTTATCTGGTAAAAATCTTCTGGCCTGGCAATCTGGCCTTATTTTATCCTTATGAACATTCTATCCCTTTATGGAAAGTATTAATTTCCGGCATTATAATTATATCAATTACTCTTGCCGTTATTTATTACATCCGTAAACTGTCGTTTTTATTCGTTGGCTGGTTCTGGTATCTGGGATCGCTCATCCCGGTAATAGGGTTGGTTCAGGTCGGCACGCAGGCAATGGCTGATCGCTATACTTACCTGCCATCCATCGGCATTGCCATCGGGCTTGCCTGGGGTATGCCGCTTTTGTTTCCGCGCGAAGACAGGCGCAAAAAAATTTTATTGCCGGCAGGAACAGCCATTCTGGGCATCCTGGCAATTTTTACCTGGACGCAATGCGGTTACTGGAAGAACAGCATTTCTATTTTCAGCCACGCTTTGGATGTAACGAAGAATAACAGTATGATGCATGACAATTTAGGCACCACCCTGTTTGACCATGGTAGAATTCAGGAGGCTATAGACCAATATGGCGAATCCATCCGCATAGCGCCGGATGATTTCAATGCCTACTTTAACAGGGGGTCTGTATACGCTCGACGTGGACAATACCAGCGCGCTTTAGAAGACTTTAATAAAGCCATCAGCCTGAAATCGACGAAAGATGTCAGTATCTTCTACAACAACAGAGGAATCGCTTACCTTAACCTCGGCCAGTATCAGCTGGCTATAGATAACTTCAGCAAGTCCATCGGCCTGAAACCTGACGATGCCGATGCCTACAATCACCGGGCATCTTGTTATTTAATTCAGGGCGACAGAGAGCATGGCTGTCATGACGCGCAAAAAGCGTGTTCACTGGGAAATTGTACAACATTGGAAGTTGCTAAAGGTAGAAGGGACTGCAATTAGACAAGTTCCACATTCTATGCTCAACATTGTACTGAACATTATAAGGAAACTGATGCCGGCTATGTCGAATAAGATAAATATCAATCCCCAAAAACAGAAATTGATCGTTTATGTTATTTTGACATTAATTACACTCGCTGTTTTCTGGCAGGTGAATCAATATGACTTCATTACTTTTGATGATCCCGTTTATACTAGCCAGAATAGTCATATCCAGTCCGGAATCACACCGGACGGATTGCGCTGGGCCTTCAGTACAAGATATTATGGCTTATGGCATCCTCTGGTATGGCTTTCCTTCATGTTCGATTATCAGCTTCATGGCTTAAATGCCGGCGGTTATCATATGACCAATCTCATTTTTCATATTCTCAGCACATTATTGCTTTTCTGGTTTTTTAACCGCTGTACCTGCACGATCTGGCGCAGCGCTTTTGTAGCCGCTTTTTTCGCGCTTCATCCGCTTCATGTGGAATCGGTTGCGTGGATTTCTGAACGTAAAGATGTTTTAAGCGCTTTTTTCTGGATGCTTACCTTATGCCTGTATGTCTATTACACGGAAAAACCGGTTATAAAAAGATATCTGCTTGTTGTGTTTTCCTTCGTCCTGGCTCTTATGAGCAAGCCCATGGTTGTAACCTTGCCCCTGATTTTGATTCTTCTGGATTACTGGCCGCTAGAACGTCTTGGTTCGCGAAAAATCACAAACAATCGGACGGACATTATGCCCGTTTACACAAATCCGCAAAAACAGAAAACCAAACCCAAAACAGAAACTTTCAGGGGAAACATATCTCCATCCAATAAACAGAGATTATCGGAAACCGGGATTGCATCAATCCGCAATGACGGCTTGCTATTTTGGGAGAAAATACCTTTTTTTGTCTTATCAGCAGTTCTTGTTATCATTATACTTTATGCTCCTGACAAGCCGTCCGAAGAAGGTTTTTCTCTGGCTTCCCGGCTCGCCAACGCGCCCGTTTCTTTTGTGACTTATCTGGGGGAAATATTCTGGCCGCATGATTTGTCAATTTTTTACCCCTTTGCGGATCAACTTCCGGTCTTGCAGGTATGGGGTTGTGTTTTGCTTATTATCGTCATCAGCGCTGCCACAATTTCAATGATGAAACGGCTGCCGTATCTCCTTGTCGGATGGCTCTGGTATGCCATAACCATTCTGCCGGTCATTAAGATTATTCAAGTCGGTAATGACGCGATGGCCGACCGCTACACTTACCTGCCCTCTATAGGCATTGGCATTGGGCTTGCCTGGGGCGCGCCGCTTTTATTCAAGAACGAAGATACGAGCAAAAGGATTTTAGTCCCGGCAGGAACAGCCGTCCTGGCAATCCTGGCAATTTTGACGTGGCAGCAATGCGGCTACTGGAAAAACAGTATCGAACTTTTTAGTCATGCTTTGCAGGTAACAAAAAACAACTATCTGGCGCATAACAATATCGGCTTTGCTCTTTTTACCGAAGGCAGAATGGAGGAGGCTATCGATCATTATAACAAAGCCATCAGCATAAAACAGAATTCTGCCGATAATTACAATAACAGGGGCGTCGCTTACGGTAAACTCGGTCAACATCAACGCGCCATTGAGGACTATAACAGGGCTATCCTCCTGAAACCGGATTACGCTGAAGCATATTTCAACATGGGAAATGTTTATAATGAAATGAGCCAATATCAGCAGGCTATCGAAAACTATAATAAAGCCATCCATTTAAAACCGGATTATCTCCAGGCCTATGGCAACAGGGGAACTGTTTATTTAAATCAGGGAAACAGAGAGTCCGGCTGCAGTGATGCGCAGAAAGTTTGCGCATGGGGAGACTGCAGATTGTTAGAAACAGCAAAAGACAAGGGAGACTGCCGTTGATTTTATGAAGGAACTATAATGCCGATTACAACAGGTTTTTATTCGCATATCTGTAGTACCTGACCATAACAATAGTGACGAAAACATAAAGGCAACGGCAAAATTTATTATTAAGAAATTTCTTAACGAGGTAATTATAGTGCTCCCGGCAATAAAATGTCCAAACGCGCTTTTGTGCCGGTTTTATTGAAATGCAGCCGTAAAATCATAATTGTGTCTGGACAAAGTCTGTAATATGAAATAATAATAAGATAGACTATTGTAAGATATATCAATGGCATTGAAGGGAATGTCAGGGGTAAGTGCCCTGTGAAGACGACGTGAAAAAAATACCCAGCATATTTCATTTTATATTCGGTCTTAAGCCGCAGACAGAGCCGTTTCATCTGATGCATTATCTCTGCATCGCCACATGTCTTGAAGTCAACAAACCGGAAACCGTCATGTTTCATTATCATTACCTGCCCTGGGGGCCATGGTGGAATCTTATAGCGCCTCGCCTTGAACTGCATAAGATAGAGCCTAATGAATTCATATCCAACTATCAATACTCCGATAAGAGGTTAGATCAGTGGCGGTATGCTCATCTGGCGGATATTGCGCGTCTCGAAATCATTATCAGACACGGCGGAGTATACGCCGACATTGACACTCTGTTCATCAACAGGCTCCCGGAAAGTTTTTTCCGGGAGAAATTCATCATGGGGAAAGAAAATGTTGACTGGGCTGCTCCCTCCGCAAGAATAGCGGGAGGTTCCCTCTGTAATGCATGGTTCATGGGAGAGCCTGATGCGGATTTTGCCAGACTGTGGCTAAAGATGATATATGAAAATTTTGACGGCTCGTGGAGCGGACACTCCACTTTTCTGCCATACCGGTTAAGCAGGGAGTACCCTGAATTGATCCGTGTGGAACCGGAGAGATCTTTCTTTTTCTATGACGGGGCGCCGGAAGGGCTAAGACAGATTTTTGAGAGACCGCCTGCCGATGTTGAAGGGATCTACAGCATGCATTTATGGAGCCACATATGGTGGGACCGTAAAAAAATAGATTCATCCTATTTTCACTCAGGAAGGCTGACGCCTGAGTATGTAATGTTTTCAAATTCCGCCTATGCCGGACTGGCGCGAAGTTTTTTACCGGAAGCAAGATCATACAGCAGGCGGGCTTATAAATTGCAGCGGGCATATGCTTTTATGGAAGATATAAAGCTCTTCCTTAATAAGTACGTCTATGAAAGGATGCTTAAGTTAATATACTATCTTAAAAATGACGGGACCGCGCAAACGCTTAAGTTAATATACAATAAACTCTCTGTTAAATGTTGAAGATGATCTTAATTTAATACAGGCAGAAAAACAGGAAATGTATTATGCGAATACTGGTCGATCCAGAAATATTTTTTGCAGGACGCTGCGGACTGGTCAGATACTACAGCTCAGTATGCCAATCACTTAGCCAATTGGGCTGTACAGTTGACCTCCCGCTTGTTGTTTCAGGCAGTGATTTTATTGACGGGAAACTGCAGGCGTTCAGTAAACTACGGGATATCTGGCCGCCTGTCATTTTCCGCCGGCTGATTGACGCCCTTTCCAAACGCTGGTATTTTTATAAACTGGGCCGGAGCGGATATGATGCAATACTTATTACATCCTCATCCTTTGAGGATGACTTCCTCACGCATGCGGGGGGAAAGCCGTTTGTTATGATCGTGCATGATACCATGAGCAGCATTTACGACCCGGCAGGCTTCCTGGATATGCGTGGAAGCAGTGCAGATCGTTTGGCTTATCTGGCTCGACGCGCGGCAAAAATCATCTGTGTGTCGGAAAATACCCAAAGAGACCTTTTGAAGCTTTGCGCAATAAACAAAGATAAAATAAAAGTTATTTATTCCGGCAACCTGATTGATTGCTATCCGGTTATGCCGAAGGCGCAGTTGCCTGAAAATTACATATTATTTGTTGGAGAGAGATCGGGAAGGAAAAACTTCCGTTTTTTCGCCAAGGCAGTGGCCCCGGTGTTAAAATCCCATAAAGATGTTCGACTGGTATGCACAGGAAGGTTCGACAAGTGGGAAACGGACAATCTGGACAGTTTGTCCATATTGGCGCAATGTATTGATATTGACGCCAATGACGCGGAATTACTTTATCTTTATCAACATGCGCTTTGCATGGTGTACCCGACCTTATATGAAGGATTTGGCCTGCCGGTGCTCGAGGCGATGGTAAACGGTTGTCCTGTCGTGACTGCGGATTGCGGTTCAATCAGGGAAGTGGGCGGAGACGCAATCGAGTATATCGATCCATTTGATGCCTCTTCAATTGCCTTAAAAATTGAACAAATAATAGAACAACCTGCCATAAGAAAACATTTGACTCAACTGGGACTGGCGCGTGCGCATCTGTTTTCCAGGCAGAGGATGATGCAATCATTGCTTGACGAAATATCTTCACTTAAAATTGAACATATTCGATAAGGTGAGGCATTATAAATAATAATGAAAGAAGACCTGAACCTGTATCTTTCTCCCCATTATGACGATGCCATTCTCTCCTGCGGCGGAGGTATCTATTCACAACGTTGCGCTGACGAGAGGGTGGGTGTACTGACCCTGTGTACAAGTTTGCCTGAGCCTGCCCCGCAATCCACTCTGGCTTTAAAATACCTGGCTGCATGGAATAAATCCGGCGATGGCGTGACGAATCGCCGGGCCGAAAATGCCGATGTTTTGGCCAGATGGGGGGTGATGAATTGGGAGTGCGGCACACCGGATGCCATTTTCCGCGCCGGCGGCGGAATTCCATATTATCAGAACAGAGCCGATCTGTTCTGTGAACCACATATTGAGGATGCGGCTTTTTTGCTGCCTGTCTGGGAGGAGTGGTTGAAGCAGTTGGCGAAAGAAGAAAAGAACGTTCTCCTGTACGCTCCTCTGGGTGTCGGCTGGCATGTGGATCATGAATTGGCCAGAAGACTGGGGCAACGCTTGGGACAAGCGGGATGGAGGGTTTTGTTCTATGAGGACTATCCTTATGTTGAACTGGAATTGGGCGGGGTAAAGGCAGCGCAAGCAAGGTTTGAAAGTTATCAATGGACGTCGCAAACCGTATCCATTGATGTACAGGCTAAAATCGACGCCCTGCGCTCCTATCATACCCAGATCGGGAATGTATTCGGTTGTGATAAGGACATGGTCCGCCGTGTGAAGAACTTTACAGCCGACACCGCCTGCGCCATTAATTCCCGGGAACGGTTACGCGCTGCACTGGCCCCTTCGGGCCTGCGTCTGAGGCTCTGGCGGCTGTTGTTTGACTATCATGCGCATGCCGAACGCATTTGGTCGCAGTCATAAACTTTAAGTCCATCCGGATGCGGATCGGCCTGAATGCCGGCAGCCGGTCACCGGGAGCATCGGACAGGCATGAGCCGGGACAATTATTATGGCAAAATTGCATATGCCGGGGATCTAAAATGATCGCAGAAAACCAGAGGCAACGGGAATACTGGAACCAGCGTCTATGCCGGAACTGGGGCCCGGAAGGAGCAGGCAGCGTTGTTTATGGACGGCAATTCAACCTTTGGCGGTATCGTGTACGCGCCAAGGTGTTTCGAAGGCTGGTGCGCCTGATGGGTCTGCAGCCCGACAGGCTTTCTGTGCTTGATGTCGGTTGCGGCACCGGCTTTTATCTCGGACAGTGGCAGGCGCTTGAAGTTAAACACCTGGCGGGGCTGGACATCTCGGATTGGGCTGTTTCACAACTGGCCCATGTATATCCGGATATTGCGTTATACAGGACTGATATAAGCGCGGAGGATTCCATACTTCAGGAAGGCGCATTTGATGTTGTCTCCGCTATGGATGTTCTGGTCCATATTGTTGATGATGCTGCGTACCTGAATGCGCTGAAAAACATTCACCATGCGCTCAAAGCGGGTGGTTACCTGATTTGCTCGGATAGCTTTTTTCATGGGAACAGTAAGCAGTTCGAGGATTACTGGCGGGGCCGTTCGCTGTCTTTTGTAACTTCGGCCATGCACAATTCCGGGTTTGAGGTCGTTTCGCGCATGCCCATGTCCGTGCTGATGGCTGCTCCTACGGATACCCGCAGGCGTGAGTTGAATGAACGAGTCTGGGAAAAGATGATGACCCCTGTTCGGCACAGTGAATGGGTTGGTTTTTTAGCCGGAATGTTAATATATCCGTTTGAGTTGCTTCTTGTTTCCATATTGAAGGAGAGCCCGGCAATTGAGATCATGATCTGCCGAAGGCAGCCGTAAATATTATCCGAAAAACGGCAGAGGGAAATGAACAGTTCCGCCTGCATCAGAGGGAAAATGGCAAACAAAGACTTTACTGAAGAAGAGATCGACATAGTCTATACATGGGTTGATGGAGGAGACCCTCTTTTCATATCCGCAAGAAAGAGGTTTGCCGGGCAGTCTGCGTTTTGTAATGCCGGGCAGGCTTCCCTTGACAACCATTTCCGGGATAACGGCGAGTTGTTATATTCCCTGCGGTCCGTTGAGAGGTTTGCTCCATGGGTTCGCAGAATCCACATTGTGACAAACGGACAGGTTCCCGCATGGTTGAACACGGATTGCGAGCGGATATCCCTGGTGACCCATGAACAGATTTTTTCCGATCCGGCTCGCTTGCCCGTTTTCAATTCCAACGCCATAGAATCGCAGCTTCACCGGATCCCCGGTCTTTCAAGGCGGTTTTTGTACATGAACGATGATCTTTTCCTGTGCAGACCGATATATCGCTCTGGCTACATCAATGGCGGCGCCGGACAAAATTTTTTCTTTGATTCTATACCTCTTCATGAAGACTGCCACTATGGGAGCGTGCATGACAGGGCGTATGCATATACTCAAATGGTCGCGAAGCAACTCCAGCCCGACATTACGAAACGTTATTTGCCATCCCACTGTCCGCAGCTCTACGACAGGGAAATTCTTTTTCATCTTGAAGATCTTTTCCCCGAGGCGTTTAACGAAACCGCATCCCATCGGTTCAGGGATCCGAAAGACATCGTGCTGCGAATTCTGTATTTCATTTATATTCTGGAGACCTCGGAACAAAATAACGGCCACAAACCGCTCACGCTCCAAAACTATTCCGATGAGTACATGTTCCTGATGTTGGATAGTCATGTGTTGCCGTCTATCAGGTCGCTTATTGCGGCCTATCGCCATCGGCCGCGATTTTTGTGTATTAACGACGATATCGAAGCATCTGGCAAGGGTGGAATGACGAGTCTTGCCTGCAGGCAGCTTCTTAAATGGCTCTTTCCATGGACATCTGAGTTTGAAAAAAGAAATAACGGTTCGTGAGAGATATAGAATTGATGCCATTGAAAAGGCATACATTAAAAATGCTCATTTTGGGGAGTAACAGGAGACATCTTATGAACAATGATTTGCTTGCCGCTTCCACCGGAAACTGCCCGGTGGGGCCTGGGCTATATTGAGGATCATGGTATCCATCAAGTTGACTACCTGAGCATCGATGTTGAAGGACTGGAATACAAGATACTGGAAGGCCTGGATGTCATCCGGTTTCACGTGTCGGTCATAGGTGTTGAAAATAACTTCAAGGACTGGAGAACTCCGTCACTATTGGAGAAAAAAGGATTCGCTTTTCACTCCATCGTCGGTGATGAGTTTTATCGGAATAGAAGGGCTCAATAATGCATTTTATCAGACTCTGTAAAAACGCGCTGGCGAGCTTCAAGGCACGGGCAGAAAAGAAAAAAACCATGACAGACGAAATCATGGCGGTCCAATACGATAAAAAATTGGATGCTTATTTTAGAAATGGAAGTCTGGATCGATGCATATTTGATCAAATTAAAAAAGTCGATGAATATATGTTAAAAGAAGAATCTTTTACTTCATCTGATATCGCTTTAGACATTGGCGGACATATTGGATTTTTTGCCCGCACCATTCTCAACCTGGGAGCAGGATATGTTCATTTATATGAAATATCACCGCAGAATATTGAATTGTGCAAAATAAATCTTCAAAAATACTTAAATCAAGTTACAATCAATCACCTGGCAGTCTGGAACAAAACCGGACAGACTCTTTATTTTGATGAATTTCCCAATTGGGGCAATGATGTTAATACAGGAGGATGTGATGTTTTTTCCGGCGGTAAAATTGCTGTTCAAACAATTTCATTCGATCAAATTATCACTGAAATTACAAACCATGGTAAAAAACGAATTAAAATATTGAAAATAGATGCTGAAGGTTCGGAATGGCCCATACTTTTACAATCACAAATGCTTGATCAGGTGGACATGATTGTCGGCGAGTTACATGAATACGGCGGACAATATGACAATTTATCTCCTCATTCTATAGGGCTGCCGGGCTATAGCAAATTTACCCGTTTGGAATTTGAAGATTTAATGATTTTGCATAAATTCAAATTAAAAATGAATCGCCATCTTAGATGGGGACATATTCCTTTCAAAGCTACGCGGCAGCATAATTGCAAAGTCAGGTGATATTACAATCCCATTTTTCCCTTGGTCAGATAGATCAGGTCTTTAAAATTCTGAGACGCATATTTTTTTAACGCAATCGCACCCGCATCTATTAGTTTTGCAGTAAGACATTGCGGATAATACCGCCATGTACGGGATACCGGTGTATAATTATTCCTTCCGTCAATAATTTCGGCAAAACGCTCCAGAATCGCATTATTAGTCAGATGATAAGGAACACGATCATCATGAAAACAAGGCGCGGATATCATGCTGTTGTATAGTTCATCGTTTTCATCGATTTGGATTATTCTCCGGATTGCTTCATCAAAAGTGGCATAATCGTGCAGGTTTATAAAACTTTCGGGATTAAACTCGGTTGCAATTTTCGGATTGCCCCAATAAATAGGAATGCTCCTCACAAACATGGGTTCAATTATTTTTTCGGTTGTGTATCCGGGGTATGATGCGTTTTCGAAAGATATTATGAATTTATAGTCTTTAATAAAATCAAGTTTGTCCGGCACATGTCCTCCGATATTATTGAGATATCTTCCGCCTGAATCAACCTTTTTGTATTTTGATAATTTTAAAAAAAACTCCTCACATTTTTTGTCCCGCCGGGCGTTCGATACAACCATACTGCAAAACCTGGTCTTCTGAAAGCGAACTTCATCCGCCTCAGCGCTGTTTAGTTTCCTGTTTGTAATACAACTTAAGTCGCCCAGACCATAAGCGTGCGGAAAGTGGGCATAAAGCGGTAATCTGTAATTTTTCCCATCCGGACTGTGTTCATCGAAAGTGAAGGAAAAATCGCACTGATGAAAATCAGGTCTGCGATTCTCTCCTGTCCAGTATATTTTCAGACACCTGAAGTTAACGTGAGACCGGCCAAAGCCGGTGTAAATCAGAACATCCGGATTATCGGATAACCGCAGATCATATTTGACGGATAAAAGATCCCAAAAGTAATTTTTTTCAGGATTAAATCCTTCGTAATGGTCGGCAAACTGAATTTTCAAGATATCTTTCACAAATGCTCATCCCTGATAGTTTTGATACAAGGCTTGAATCGATACATCAATAATCAACCATTTATTTTAATTCATAACATAAAAGAAATCATTTTCATATTTCTGTCTTTTGCCGCGATCAACAGATTGACGAATATGTTCGGAGCGTCTCCAATTACAATCAGAAATTAATTGACTTAAGAGAACATTATTGATTATGTTCGAAGAGCGGATCAGGTAAAATCTTTTCCAGTTATTTCTCCATTTGGTAGAATATTTTGTCAACAGACAGAATATTATTGCAAAGGAACCGTTAACATGTCCGGTGTTACAGTGATAATTCCCCTGCTTAACAGGGAAAGGTTTATAGCCCAAGCGATACAGAGCGTGCTTGACCAGCAGTTTGCCGGCACATTGGAAATTATTGTCTCCGACGACGGTTCCTCGGATAACGGAGTGGATATCGCGAGGAGTTTCGGCTCACCGGTCAAGGTGTTGTTAAAGCCGGAAAGTAATTCCCGCAGGAGTGTATCGGGTGCGCGAAACCGCGGTATTGAAGCGGCAACTCAATCCTACATTTCATTTCTGGATTCCGATGATTATTACCTGCCCGGACATTTAAATAAAATGGTAGCTCTGATGGACGCGAATCCCGAAGCGGGATTCGCATTTTCACGCTCTAAGGAATTAAGGAACATTCGCGGAAAATGGATTGAGTCCCCATGGACCCATTCCAAATTAACAGCGAGGGATAAAGCTTATCTGTTTTTATCCAGGAACTATATCGTCAACACTAATGTATTTCTTATCAGGACAGAAATCTTCAGGAAAGTCGGGCTTTTTAACGAAAACCTTGTTTATGGTGAAGACGCTGATATGTGGATGAGGATTAGCGAACAATATAAGGGTTTATTTGCCGATCATTTTGGCGCGGTTTACCGCACGAAGCACGGCGTCGGTGAACAACAGTCGTCCGATCCCACTGCCGAAATCCGAAAGTGCGCGCTGCAAATTTATATTTCGGCGCTGGAACGCTGCCAATCACATACCCTACGTGATAAATACCGCGAGTTCTCACTTATGGTTTATATCGCGCGAATTCAGTTTCGCACCGAATTCCGGTTATATTATTTTATCAAACTGCTTAAATTACTGTTTATAAATCCGAAATTATTCAGCATAAAAATTTACGATTATTTATCGAAGATTTTTAAAAAAGCAAAAATCGACGCTTACTTTTTCTTTTGGCAATTACGGAAACGCATCTCAGAAAAAAGAACCTCTATTTTTTCACGTTAATATTATATTTCTATTGTAAGAATTACTTTTAAAATAATTGACATGCAGACGGAATTTTTCTATATTTCCATTTAATGAAGCAATATCTTATCCATAATATTTCAGGCGTTGCCAAAATCGTTCTATGGGGTCAAAATGCTGATCATTCTTTTTAAAAAAAGTCTAAATTGTATAAATAGAATTTCTTTTTTAAGCTTGAATTTTACAATATATTTTTTTGATGGTTCATGGTTTCCAATTCGATGAAGCGCCGTCTCTTGTTCATATCTCCGATAATCCCTTCTCCCGACGGGCCTGGTTTGGCCATGCGGCCATTCTATCAGATAATCAATTTAAGCCGTATTTATTCGATACATCTGCTTGTAGCAGGCACGACATCCGAATGTCCTGTAGTCGGCGATAATATCAAAAAATATTGTGATGAAATTGATTATATTTGCTGCTTTCGTTATTTGGGCTGGAAATACAGCTTATGGTTCCGTTACCGGTTTCTGTCGGACAGATTTAAGCAGTTTACTGAAGGAACCAGTCCCGGTTTTGCAGCAGATTTGGCCGATCGTAATTATTTAATGCATAAAGATATTCTGAAAATGAAGGCAAAGATGAATTTTGACAGGGTTCATGTGTTCCGACTCTATTTGACGCCGATTGCCGAAGTTCTAAAAAATCTCGGCCTTGAGTCTTTTTATTCCATTGACATTGATGATATCGAGTCGGAAACAAGAAAATCAATCAGCGGATTATATTCCCGAAACAGGAATTTTATTAAAGCATCAAAGTTCAACAATGAATCAAAAGTCTTTTTTGACATTGAGACGAAAAGTATACCGGGGTATGATCAAATATTTACGTGTTCATACCGCGATAGAGATATTCTTCAAAATAGATTTCCGGACAAAGTTATTACTGCCCTGCCGAATGTCGTGCCGATTCCAGGGAAAGCAAGAAACCATCGGGCGAATAAGACCTTTACCATGCTTTTTGTGGGAAATTTGAATTATTATCCAAATACCGATGCTTTATTATTCTTTGCAGATCAAATAGCCCCGATACTTAGACAAAACTGTAAGCGGCAATGGCATTTGCGCGTCATCGGAGCTCTTCCGGAAAAAACAGGGATAAAAGAACTAAAAAAGATACCCGAAATGGAATTTGCCGGCAGGGTAAAGGATCTTTTTTCTGAATATGATGCGGCCGATATTGTTGTAGCTCCTATACGCGGCGGAGGCGGAACCAGAATTAAAATACTGGAGGCGTTTGCCCATGGAGTTCCTGTTGTGTCAACATCCAAAGGCGCCGAGGGACTGGATGTTGAAAACGGAGTTCATCTGTTTATTGAAGATGATGTCCGGCTTTTTGCCGAGGCATGCATAAGGCTGATGACCGATAGCACACTTGGAGATAAATTATCATGCCGGGCGTTATGCCTTGCAGATTCAAAATATAGTCCGGACATTATTAACCGTGTCTGGACGGATCAGTTTTCCGGGGCAGAGTCAGCCGCGTTCATATAATGTTTATACCACTGCTTCATCATTTCTGCTAAACAAAAGTTAATTTCGTTCCCGACATATTCAAAAGGAATTCTTCCGGCATTTGCTTTTCCATAGCTGTGACGGCCCTTCGCCCCGTGCAGTGCGCAGGTATTACATAAGCCGGATGAAGATTGCGCATCTCCTGTATTGTGCGGTCAATAACAGAATCTGAGGTCTTGCCGGTAAGGTGAAAGCCGCCCATCACGGCGTGGATTCTTTCGACGCCGGTTACCTCCAAAGCATAGTGCATTGTGTTTATTATGCCGGAATGGGCGCATCCTGATATAATTACCAGACCTTTATTTTTCAGGTTCATGACAACAGAAGTGTCGTCCTCTATCGCGTCCGGCAATTCATGGTTGTCTTTCTGCCAATACGCGTCGGGCATTCCTTTTTCAAAATCATTGCGGCGCGGAATTTCACCTAAAAAAAGAACAGTGTCATCCAGAATCATATATGGTTTTTCGCTTTCAATTATGGAAAAGCCCGCCAAATGAACCATTTCGCGCGTAAACTTCGGAAAATCAACTTTTAATTCTTTGGCGAATTTCAGATAACGGGGCGATTTGAAAACGGCCGGATGCGCGATAAACGGAATATTTATTTTGCTGGTCATCGCGCCCAGCCTGCTAAGGCCGCCCGTGTGGTCAATATGACCGTGAGACAAAACCGTCGCCTCAACTTCAGCCAGATTGGCGCCCAGAGTCTTCGCATTTTGCGCCGCGCCGTTCTCGGAAAAACCGAAATCGAACAATAAGGTGTGTGCTTTCCCGCCGGTTATGATTTTGATACGTGTTGCAAAACCGTGTTCCGCCAGGACGGAAGCCCTTATTTCTCCGTCAATTAAAGGGAATGCCCGCAGGACAACGGCATTCCCGTCAGCGGCGGTCATTTCAATATAATTATCCTGCAGAGTCAGAATTTCTATTCGGTCTACAATTTTCAATGCGTTTAAAGTCATCGTGATGTTCTCTTTCTTTCTATAATCCTGAAACAATCAATATAATTGCTCCAGCCCGACAAAGCACCCCGCCTTGTTGATTCTTTATTTTATGCTGCAATTGGCGAAAATTTCCCGGCGCCGGTAATATCCGGAAACCGTGGCTATGGCACGCAGTGCATTTTTTACATCGTCAAAGACCGGCATACCGGCCTCGGTGAAAAGACGTCGTGTCTCGCGGATGACCTCTTCAATTTCCATGGCGTCTTCCTCCTGCTTGAAATTGGGAAGAACAAGCATAACGGGCTTCCCGCCGGTCTCCATCGCTTTGCTGCAGGCGCAGGCCAGTTCCCGGCAGGGCGTAATGTCTTTGAGGCGTACATTTCCCATCGACGATTGAATTGATTTATAATGATACAGAAGCTGGATGAGAATATGTATGTCCACGTTCTCGTCTTTTGCCGCGTAAAGCAGGATATCTTTGATGGCCGCAGGTGTGACAAAGGGGTTGGCGATATCGATTGGATTGGCAGGAGAAGAACCGGGTTTGGGCAGAACATCCAGAATTGCCTTTTGAATATCTTCTCTCAGGCGCGGCACTGCAAGTCCAAAAGTTTCCGCGGCATCCGCCGCCGCTATTCCCAACGCGCCGCCTCCACCCGCGACAGAACAACCCAGATATTCGCCTGCCGGCAATAGAGAAAAGGCCAGCGCTGCATCCGTCATTTCTTCGAGATTTTCCACCAAAACGGCATTACACTGTCTCAGCGCGGCTTCCCAGATAACTCTCTGTCCTCCGAGCGAGGCCGTATGGCTGGCCGCGGCTCTGCATCCCGAATCGGAGAGACCTCCCTTGATGACTATGACAGGTTTCTCCCTGGCCGTTTCCTTCAGGGCGGAAAGAAATTCGCGGCCGTCGCTGACGCCCTCGATGTACATACAGATCACTTTTGTTTCGGGATCCTGCCGAAGATACTGCAGCATTTCCGTCTCCCTGAGATCGCAGCCGTTTCCAAAGCTGACAACCTTGGAAAAGCTTATTCCTCTCCACTTGCCGATGTGAGCAAAATCCACCGAAAGGCCGCCGCTTTGCGAAAGCAGCGCCACACCTCCGGATTTTCTTGATAAGTCCGGCCCCGGCAGCATGGTAAGCCCCGATTTCGGACAGTAGATTCCGAAACAGTTCGGGCCGATCACCCTGATACCGCGTTTGGCAATGGCCTGCAACTCCTCCTCCAGGGCAATCCCTTCCGGAGTGCCGGCTTCCCTGAAACCGGATGAAAGTATTTCAACACCCACGGCGCCTTTTTGCCGGCAGGCTTCCACGGCGGAAGGAACCAAATGCGCCGGCACGGCGATAATGGCAAAATCGATGGTATCGGGAATGTCCTCGATAGAAGGGTAGATCGTCATGCCCGCAATTGAGCCACCCTTCTTATTGACAGGATACATTTTGCATTTACAGCCGATGGCAATGTGCGAAAGCAGCATACCGCGGCCGAAACCGAATCCTTCGGAGGAAACTCCCACGATCGCGATGTTTCGGGGCGCGAATATCCTGTCAATATCCGCAAATCTTTCTGATTCCTTTTGTGTCGTCATAATATATTCTTCTCGATGCTTATTTTATTTTTGTAATATTTCATAACCTTTTGCAACCATACTTGGAACAAACTCAATGATATCATATTCCGCAATTCCCGCTTTGTTGAACGGATCTTTTGATATAATCGATTCCAGTTCCTCTTTGTTTTTAACGCAAGACAAAATGATGCCACCGGTTCTTGGTATTTTTCTTCCCGATGCAATAAAATGACCATTGGCATATTCCTCGTTCAGGTAGGCGACATGGGCATCAAGATGTTTATCCACCTCTTCAAGACCACATTTATATTTCAACGAAACTATGAACATATTTCTCCTTCCCAGAATATGACAATTAACCGGGAAATGCCCGGTTGGTACATCAGCGGCCATTGTCAACTCAAGAATAGTTCAGGACACATGATTTCTATAGGATTGATTTGCCCCACATTATGTAAACTGATAACCTTTTTCTCTAAATAATCTTAGACAGACATCGACAACAGCATTGTCATAAAGGATTCCCTTATTTTTTTCGATTTCTTTAAGGGCTGCTTCAATACCCAATGACGCACGATAAGGACGGTGGGAAGCCATAGCCTCCACAACGTCTGCCACGGCTAAGATTCGGGCCTCGACAAGAATTTCATCCCCTTTTAGATTTCTTGGATAACCGGTGCCATTCATTAGTTCATGATGTTGATAGATTATTTCCGCCAGCGACCAGGGAGATTCCACATCCTTCAACATTTCGTATCCGTTCCTCGGGTGTTCTTTAATTAGAGAAAATTCCAGTCGTGTCAAGTTGGTAGGCTTGGACAATATCTCCGAGGGTATGGATAATTTCCCGATGTCGTGGATGGAGCTAGCCATGTGGATTCCATCAATTCTATTCTGATCCAATCCCATCTCTATTGCGATAGCCCTGGCAATATTCGCAGACCGGATCTGATGACCGGCCGTATAGGGATCTCTCATTTCTACAGCGGACACCATGACTTGAATGGTGGTGCCAACAGCTTTTCTGAGGCTTTCAAGAGTGCGTTGAAGTTTCTTTTCGCCTTGCTTAAGTTCGGTGATGTCGAGAAGAGAAGCGATACTTTTCTTCGTACCGGGAATCATATCGATGCTAAGGACAATATCTTTAACAACGCCATCTTTATCGACGAATCGGAACTCATATTTTTTGGGGGCTGATTTTGCGTCATATCTGCGCAGACGATGATGCGTTAACATTCTTTCCATATCCTCCGGAACAACAAACTCTTCCCAGTGTTTCCTCCCCTCGATTTTCTTTTTGGAATAACCGGATAATTTCTCAAATTCGGTGTTGGCAAGACTTATCGTTGTATCCTCCTCGATGGTTATGATTGCGGTACCCGTATTTTCATAAATCGTTCTGTACCAGGACTCAGATTGTTTCAGCGCCTCCTCGGCCCGTTTGTGCTCGGTGATGTCACGGGCAATTGAAATCATGCCGATAATCTTGCCTTTCTGCGTAACGGGAGATCCACTGAGCTCGCAAAACCTCATGGTTCCATCCTTGGCGATAAACCCGTAAATCACCGAAGATATGGATTTACCTTTTAATATCTGATTTATATTGGTTACAGCCTGCTGAAAAGAATCCGGCTTAAGAACGATTTTTCCTATATTAGAAACAGATCGGCCAATGATATTTTGCGGTTTGTATCCCAATATCCTCTCCACGCTCGGAGATATGCTTGAAATATTGAGGTCGGTATCAATCATAAAAATAACATCCGACACATTTTCAAAACTCAGGCGATATTTATTTTCATTTTCCTTCAAAGTCTCTTCCGCCTGCTTGCGCTCGGTAGTGTCTCGAAAGATCCCTCTGAATCCGGCAGGTTTTCCAGATAAATTTTTTATTAACGATATAGAACCCGCTATATATCTTTTAGATCGGTTTTTGCTTATGATCTGCCAACAGATTTCTTTTATGGGTTCTCCTGTGGTGTAAACTTTATTATAGGCCTGAAAAACTTCTTTCACATCTTCCTTGGCTGTATACTGACGGTAGTCCATGCCGATCAATTCATCTTTCGTGTAGCCGGTTGCTCTACATACGGCATCATTGATAAAAGTAAATTTGCCGGTTAGATCGACCTCAAAATAGCCCTCTTCTATATTTTCAAGAATGGTTCGATATTTTTCCTCACTTTGACGCAGCATTTCTTGCGTCATTTTATCCATGTCGGCAGTATTATGAGAGATAGTTTTATTTTTATGCATTTCCTCTCTCTTTTCTTTCATTTTTCTTTTCCTTAAGATGAATTCGTATGCGCGATAAAAGATTCCGGTAAAAGCTTTTTTGGTTATTGTGGTTCTGTATAGAAAGTATACGAAGAATAATTTTGTGTCAAAGGGAAAGATGACAAGACCATCAAATGTCAGGCATGAATGTAATTACCGGGCATAAATTGAGTGTATTTCTTTTTTAAATTCAGTATCTTCATCAAGATTGACGATTTAGGGACTACAGTCAACTATCATGAATTTACCTGCAAACAAAGGATTCTCCATTATGAATTGACGATTATTATTTGAATCATACCAGAAGAACAGAAAACGCGGCAAGCAGAAACATTCCCCATGATGTGACATCCATACCTGCCAGGGGGATTAAAATAAGACTGCCGATCAGAGATCCCAGACATCCGCCGATGAGATCAGCCGAGTACAGCGATGAAATTACTTTTTTTTGGTCTTCAATTTTATAAAGGCTGGCGTATGCAAAAATACCGGCGACTAAAAAACCGGTTGCCGCCAAAAGACATGAAATTTCGATCAGACCTGCAAAGATGCTTATCTTCACGATCAATGCCGTATACGCGCACAATAAACAAAATCCGGCAAACAGGCCGATGCCATACCTTCGCAAATTTTTTTTATTGTCGAACTGTCGAACCATTTCTCTATTGATGATCAGTGCGCCCAGAGCAAGACCAGCCATAAAACTCATCAGAAGCAATCCTATATCCTGATAGAGCACCCCGTGTTTTACCTGATAATAAAGAATGAGGATTGCTTCCAGGATCATTCCCAGAAACCCTGCGATGGCAACCAGGATCGCTCGGCGCAGCGCAGGATGGAAGTATCTCATAAAAATAAAGATGGGCAAACCAATCCACAACAATACCAATGGCGGCTTAAGAAAACCTTTATCCATAACTGAAAATGGATCAACAAGGGCAACACGCGGAAAAAACTGCGACAACCAGATTATGAAAGTGTACTGATAACAAACAGGCCGGATGTCGGTGTTAGGTTGCGTTTTTTCTCTTCTGAGCAAATCCCTCATTTCAAAATATCTGTCGTTTGTAAAAAGATATTTGATGTAAGCCGGCGAGATTAATCTTGTCGCTATTTTCAGGTTTTGCAACCGGCGGGACATCATTTCCGGCATACACGGCAGTGGTGCCTGAGAGGCCGTCACGACATTCGTTGTTCCCGGAAGAAACAGCACCTCTTGAAAAACGGATTGCAGGGCGCTGTAAATACTCGCGTTGCGGCGGGTCAGCGGCGCCGTCCAAAGATTTTCAGCCGTGCGAAGCTTAAAGCCGAGAATTCCCCCGGATTTTAGTTTCGCAAAACATTGCTGAAAAAACTCACGCGTAAAGAATCGGTTTGCCTGTCCCGATGCCGGTTCCGGCATTCCGACCAGGATGAGATCGTATGTGCCGCTTTTTTCAAGATACTGCCGGGGATCGGCGAATATAATATGGACGTTCGGTTCTTTTAGTGAAAACCGGATGTCATCAGGAAGATATTGCGTAACCAGATTCAGCATGACGGGATTAAGTTCAACATAATCAATTCGCTTTGGCTTGTATTTCTCTATTTCTCTGACAATTCCTTCAATTCCACCGCCCAGAATCAATACGTTCTGTGGATTCGGGTGCTGGAGCGCTGCTAAATGGGAGAAGTATTCGGCGTCGGTTCCCTCGGTCTCAAAGGACAGAGCGTCATTTTCAAAAACGGAAATCTGATTGTAGAGCCTTGTTACTGTGATTCTGCCATATGGAGAATCACTATTTGCCAGAAGATTCGGGTGATTCCATGTCGTCATCCGGCGATCCAGAGAGGATGCCTTCCATAGGAGCGCCAGAAAGATACAAACCAGGACAATGACCACAAAGCGCAGATGCGATGTCCTTAATCCCTTTAAAACAATCAGGGGCGTTATGACACAGATCAGAGCACACACAATCGCTATAGAGCAATTCGAAAGTCCCCACATGAGAAACAGGGTGGAGAACAATCCGCCCGATAATCCGCCCGCGCTTTCAAAAGCATAGGCAATAGCCAGCGTCCCGCCCGTTGTCACATAGGCTTTCGCGGTCCACTGGAATAACAGGCCTGAAAGCAATCCCGCGGGGAGGATGGAAATGATTACAACAATTAATTGTTGAAAAAAAGTAAGATACGCGCCGGGTATGCCGCTAAAAAGGAGACGGCTGGAACGGATGAACACTACATCCAGCGGAAGGACGATTCCGAAGATGATAAAAAGCGCCGCAATATGGTTTTGCGACGGAGAATTATTCCGGCGTCCGATGACCGCGCCTACAGCCGTCCAGAATAACCATATTCCCAGGGCAAGAAGGTATATTAATTCGATACCGAAGAAAGAAACATTTAGTTCCCGAAGCAGGACAATCTGCCCCAGAATTGAAGTAAGCCCGATGGAGATGAGAAAAATGGTCATTAGGTTATCATCATTGGGATTCGCCAAATACTATAGCCTGAAATGTTGAAAATTCCGCTCCCTGCTTCCAGCATCCGGTTTCCAACCCGGCTTTCCGGCAAAGATTATCCAGCATTTCTTCACGACTCCAATCTTGTTCCGTCGCTACCTGAGGAAGAAAAACGGCGTGATGATCATTTTTGCCAAGCAAGACGCCATCCCTGCCGACAACAATATCGGATACGCCGGCTACCTGTTTCATAGGTGTCAGCACGGATATTTCTATTTCGATGTCTTTCAGTTCATCGACGGTTAACGGGTGAAAGCGCTGGTCATTAAAGGCTGCCTGAATTGCCATGGCGCCGATAACCTTGCACAGGGGCTCATCCGGGATCATCCGGCCAATGCAGCCGCGAAGTTCTCCTTTTTTTTTGAGGGTCACAAAAGCACCCCGCGGCTGCCGAAGATTCTCGCTAAAACCTCTTGCCAGCGGAACCGTATCGGTCAACAATAATCGTGATATGGTTTCTCTTGCAAAAGCAAGCAATGCCTTTTTATCGGATGCGCCAAGCGGCGCGGATACAGCAGCCGGTTTTGTTTGAACTAATGCGCTGGTATCTTTTCCTTCGCCTTCCGCGGTTAATACAACCGCGCCATATCCTACAACCCGGGAGGATTCACCGATAGAGGTATCCCCCGAATTGGCGTAGCTGATGACCACTCCGCGATTGGCGCCCAGAGATTTGGCTGCTGCCATTGCCGCCATGATGGGAGCTTCTCCGCAAGCGCTCGTATAAAGATTGGAAATATTTCTATCTCTGTGCGCTTGAAGGGTTGCGTTAAATACAGCGGGGTCAAGCCCCGCAACGGCCGACAAAGTTTCTCTGTCCACAATGTTTGCATCCTGAGCGGACGGATAGTGAGAAAGATCGGAACTCGCGACAATCAATGCCCGCTTGTTTTTTAAAACCTTCGCCAGGGCATTACCGAAACGAACGCATGTATCCATATCCTGTGAACCGACAACAATGGGAACAATCTTTGCTTTGGGAAAGATAACCTGGATAAAGGGCACGATTACCTCGACGGAATGTTCAGATTCATGAAGTGATTTATCCAGGGTGCAGTCGGACGGATCCGCCTTCTTAAGCAAAAAGATAACATCCTTGTCCACCATTGCTATACCGAGTGGAGTTCGAAAACCATCCCCCGGATAAAGCGAAATTTTGTCAAGATCGGAGCTTGTATGTTTTGTTCCCAGAATGACGATCACATCATAGGACTGATTACGGACCTGCCCAAACGCATCGGCGCAAATCTGGCCGGAGAATATATAACCGGCATGGGGAACGATGATGGCAACGGGTTTTTTTACTTTGACCCAAACGGTATCCTGAAGATATTTTTCGATGGCAAGTTTCAGCCTGTCCGCGGATTCAGGATAGAACTTCCCCGCCACGGCAGGCTCACGAATATCGGAACTCGATCCTTTATTTGCCTGGCATGCCGCGGCAAAAGAGAAACTGATAATAAGCAGTGCAAAACTCAATCGTAACATTTTCATTTTCTTTCAACCTCTTATTATGCCCACACGCCGGCAATCTTATGTTTGCAGAATTTACAACGGCCGCCATCCAGATTCATCTCTGTTATAAAAAATCCCTGTCGCTTTATCACAGCTTTTTTACAATTCGGGCAGTAGGTGTGATTCCCCGGATGGTCCGGCACATTGCCCACATAAGGATAATGCATTCCTTTACTCATTGCCATGTTATAAGCGCTCTCCAGGATGGCAACGGGTGTAGGAGGAAGATTGCGCAATTGATAATCGGGATGAAAGCGGGTGAAGTGAACAGGAACATCGGGGCCAATTTCTCCCAATATCCATTCTATCAACTCGTGCAGCATCTTGTCTGAATCATTCAAGGTAGGCACAACAAGGTTTACAATTTCCAGATGAACGCGGCTTTTTGCCACCTGTTTAATGCTTCTTAGAACAGGCCGCAGTTGTGCGCCGCATACAGATCGATAAAAATCCTCGCTGTAACCCTTCAGATCGATCTTAATGGCATCAAGCACAGTGCACATTTCCGCAAGAGGCGCCTCGTTCATGAATCCGCAGCTTATTAATACGGAACGAATACCCTGCTTTTTCGCGTCACGCGCGATGTCGGTCAGATATTCTACGAAAACCGTCGGTTCATTATATGTAAATGCAATAACAGGCGATTTGCTGTTATGCGCGGCATTGACGATCCTGCCAGGCGGCGTAAATGGAACCTTATTATCTTCCGGTGATGCCTGAGAAATTTCCCAGTTTTGACAGAACTTGCACCGAAGCGGGCATCCGGCAGTAGCAAAAGAAAATGCCGCAGATCCCGGCAGATAATTATAAAGAGGTTTCTTTTCGATCGGGTCAATATGGATGGATATCGGGCGGCCATAGACAAGGCTCTTCAATTCTCCGTTAACATTCATACGTGTCCGGCATTTTCCCCGCTGACCGTTCGTAATAGCGCAACCATTGGCGCAAAGAAGACATCCGGCAATGGTTTCCTCCGGGGCATAGCTATTGTCTTTGATATTGAGTGGCTTCCAGTAACGTGCCTTTGGCGCCAGTCGGATAAGTTCATCAAAATAAGCATCTCCGAAGGCAAGACCCGAATCGCCGCCGGCAAGAATTCTTTCCAGGGAAGGATCAAACAGAATCATACCGGCGCCGCCAGCTGTCACGGCCAGTTTTGCAAGTGTCACTAAAAAATCACGTCTTGAAATCATAATATCTAAAAAAGATTTCTCCTCGCAGATTAAATATTACACCGTTTTGTTTTCTATAATTATAGGAGATTTGAGTTTGGTAAGTCAATGGGAAAGAGCAGATTTCTTTCCCGCAGAAGCAAAAAGAGAAATATCAGCATTCTTCCGGAGAAATCTTAATAAAATTGAAGGTTCAGTCCGGTTGATGAACTATTGCACACGGTTTTTTAAGCAAGCATCAGGTGACAGTTTTAAAACGGGCCATAGGGGGTGAATCTGTTTAACAGGATTTTCTATAAGCAAATACTCTTGACATAATAGAATTAATATTCCATTACTTAATCATGGGACGCAAAGCTTATTTCAAACACGAAGAGTTCATCGACGCTGCCATACAGATCATTGCAGAGGAAGGCCTTGGCGCACTGACAATTGCAGGACTGGCCACACGGGTCACCGCGCCGGTCGGTTCGGTTTATCACCGCTTTCCCTCGCGCGACGCGCTTGTTGCTGAACTCTGGTTGAATATCATTGAATCATTTCAAAATGAATTTTTAAAAATTCTTCAGGAAGACGGACTTCGGGCTACACTTTCCTGTCTGCAATGGGCTCGTCTTCATCCCTATGAAGCCCGCGTCATGTTGCTGTATCGTATAGATGACCTCACTACCGGAGAATGGCCGCAGGATTTGCAAAAACGCGCCCGGCGTTTAGAAAAAGATTTGTATGACGGAATAACCGCATTTACAAAAAAGCAATTCGGGCGTGTTACCAAAGAAAATATCGATCGGGTAATTTTTGCCATCCACGACGCCCCCATCGGAATCATCAGAAGATATCTCCATGAAAATAAAACAATTCCGGAATCCGTCGCTGATCTTATCCGTGAAAGCTATGTTGCTTTGATAGAAAAAGCAAAATAATATCTGTGTAATTTTACCGGCATTTACTGTCTTTTAATTTTACATCTCATTATATTTCCGTACGTCGTTTTGAAATAATCTCTGTTTATGAAGCAATCGTCTTTCGTATCTATGCAGGAAAATATTCTTGACATGCTTTATTATAGAATGTATATTCTAAAATAAAAGTTCTAATTTACCCGATGATAATGCGAATAAGGGCTTAAGTTATACGATTACTTATCAATATTAATAAAGTTTAAAAGTCATATATAAGTTTATAATAATCGGAGGACGCTATGAATCTAATCGATGGGCTTGATAAAAAAGAAATCCGGGAGTTTTTCTCCAAGAATTGGATGACTCATGACGCCATGTGGTTTGCCGGTGTCATGCAGGAATTCGGCGCTGAGAAAGCCAATCAAATAAACAAAGGCGCTGTAAAAGCGATGGCCGGCATTGAAATTAAAAGAATCATGAAATTAATGGGTAAGCCAAAAGGCGCCGTCATTACAACATTTGAAGAACTAAAAGAGATCATCGACTCAACCTATAAACTGATACAGCCTGAATTCATGAAACTGTACTACGGTTTTCCTGAAAAGAATATATTCAGAGGCGGTTTTCACCAATGTTTTGCTCATGACGGCGTCAGTCAAACAGGCCTTATTGATGTATATCAATGCGGTATTGTCATGAGAGTGCAGGGATGGTTCGAAGGTCTTGGCGTAAGGTATGAAATGACGCCCGCGATTAACGGATGCCTGATGCATCAAACTGGAAAGTGTGAAATCGAGTTTAAATTTTATCTGGATTAGAATATTTAAAACGATTCAAAGGAGGCGCTATGATACAAAAACGAACGCTGAATATTGATTTGCCCATTACAGTAAAGACATACGACATCGATTTTATGGGTATCGTCAGCAATATCTCTTATATACGCTGGATGGAAGATTTGCGGCTTCAATTCCTTGAAATACATTACCCTCTGCAAAAACTCATGTCGGAATTGATTGTGCCAATCCTCTCCCATACGCATTTAGATTACAAGCGGCCGATCAGGATGCATGATCAGGTCATTGGCAGTATCTGGATGGAGAAATTCGATTCGTCAGGCTGGATCGCCAATATGGAATTTACGGCTAACGGCAAACTGGCCGCGACGGGTGCTCAGGGCGGAGTATTTATCAATATCGGAACTATGAAACCCGCCAATCCGCCGGAGGGTATGCAAAAATTATATGATGAGGCGCTTAAGCGGTAACAGGAAAACAGGCCAATAGGCCCGGTCCGGCAAAATCAGCAGGCACTTCTTCCTAAAATCAATATCTTCCAATTTTTTAACTTTATGCTACATTATAAGCGCTAATTGGTAATGCTCAGGCATTGAACGGGAAAGGAATATAGTGAACCCTGTTAAAGATATGCAGAGTATATTCCGGGATGCTGTTCGTGAAGTTGATCCGGCAGGTCTCATTCACTCGCGGGTGAAAAAGGACGGCCGGACCCTGGTTATTCACGGCCAGGACACAAACATTTCGGAAGATCTCTCTGGCTATAAACGGATACTTATCCTTGGCATAGGCAAGGCATCAGGCAGCATGGCATCGGCCATGGAGAACATCCTTGGGGATGACCTGTCCGGGGGATTTGTCATCACAAAATACGGACACGGTCTGAAGTTGCGGAAAATTCAAATCATGGAAGCAGGCCACCCTGTCCCCGATGAAAACAGTATGGAAGGCGCCCGCATCCTGACACAGATGGCGGGCACGGCTGACGAACACACCCTCATCATTAACCTGATCTCCGGCGGAGGCTCGTCCCTGTTCTGCCTGCCCGTAGACGGAATCAGCCTTGAAGACAAGAGGCAAACGACCAGAGCCCTGCTTGCTTCCGGTGCGGACATTGATGAAATGAACTGCGTCAGGAAACATATTTCCAAGGTAAAGGGCGGTGGACTCGCGCAGATCGCCTACCCGGCAAGACTCATCAACCTTATTTTATCGGACGTGATAGGCGACAGAATCGACACCATCGCTTCAGGCATTACTGCCCCTGACCCGACGACATTTAATGATGCCCTCATGATTCTGCAAAAATTCAATATCAGGGATAAGCTGCCAAAGACCGTGATAGATCATCTTTGCCTGGGAGCGCGGGGGAGCATTCCCGAGACGCCCAAAGCAAACAATCCGGTATTCGGTAATACCGTGAATATCATCCTGGGCAACAACACACTTGCCTGCAGCGCGGCTTGCCGATCCGCGCAGACGCTGGGTTATAATGCCTGCATCCTCAGCACGACCATGGCCGGCGAGGCATCTCAGGCAGGAGCCTGTTTCTCCCTGCTTTCCAAAGAAATTGATACGGGAAAATCAGGCCCGTCAAAACCTGCCGCTATTATCAGCGGAGGCGAGACTATCGTAACTATTCGGGGGAAAGGAAAAGGCGGAAGAAATCAGGAGATGGCCCTTGCCTTCGCGATCAACCTGCACCGCTTATATCCCTCCGGCTCCCGGAACATCTTTTTTCTCTCCGCGGGCACTGACGGAAGTGACGGGCCAACAGACGCGGCAGGCGCCTTTGTTACGCCGGAACTTATGGAGAAGATGAATGATATCTGCGCTAAGGCAAAAGCATGCTTGGAGGAAAACGATTCATATCATTTCTTTCGGGATACGGGTCATCTTTTTACCACAGGCCCGACATATACTAATGTGTGCGATATCCAGATCCTTATCGTTGTATGAAAAATTGTCTCATCACAGGAGGTTTTTATGTGCGATACCTTGGGAATCGGTCCGGAACTCACAGGCTCCGATATCATAATCTTTGGAAAAAACTCCGATCGGGAGGCTGACGAAGCCCAACTGGTTCTTTCACTGCCGTCAAAGAGCTATACGGAAAAAGAAGACCTGCAATGCACCTACATTACTATTCCTCAGACCGGTTCAACATACGCATCGGTCATATCCAAGCCCTTCTGGATATGGGGCGCGGAGATGGGAGTAAACGAAAAGGGCGTGGCTATCGGGAACGAGGCCCTGTTTACCAGGGTCAAACAGGAAAAAATTCCCGGACTCATCGGCATGGATCTTTTACGGCTGGCCCTGGAGAGAGGCGCCAATGCCGAAGAAGCGGCACAAGTTATCATAGAACTCCTGAAAAAATATGGACAGTCAGGACCCTGCGGATATCGCGACAAGAAGTTTGGCTACATGAACTCGTTCATTATCATGGACAGGCATGGCATCATCAAACTGGAAACGGCGGGCAGGGATTATGCGCTTAGGCGTCTCACCGGTCATGCCGTGATTTCAAACGAGATAACCATTACCAGGGACTGGGACTCATCATCGCTTCCCGCTGGCGCTGATTTCAGCGCGTTTAGCGATCCTTTGATTACATTCTTTTCAGGAAGCGCCCATCGGAGGAAATGTAACCTGACTTCCATCCTTGAGGCAAAAGACCACATCGGCATAACAGATGTCTTTGCAATGCTCAGGGATCATTACGGAGACTTGCCGGCAAAGGGATTCAACCGTGATGTATGCATGCATGCGTCTGATCCGTTTATCAGGAAATCGCAAACAACAGGGTCCATGGTGGTTGAATTGCATCCGGATGACAAATTCAGGATATTCGTTACCGGAGGTTCCGCGCCGTGCCTCACTGTATTCAAGCCGTTCATACCGGCTGCGCCTTTCAAAGACACCCGTGTTGGCGCCGGATATTACTCCGACCAATCATACTGGTGGATGCATGAAGCCTATCACATCAGCGCCATCTTGCGCTATGAAACCGTCAGACCTCTGGCGCGGGAATACATTCTGAATACGGAGGCCCAGTGGACTGCCCGCCTTCCTGTTTATGAATGGAACAGTGCGGAGAAGTTATTGGTTGAAACTTCCCACGGCGCTTTTTTGGATTCGCAGGGTTGGGAAAAGGCTATGACTGAACGGATGAAAGAAATAAAAAGGACTCCCCCGGGCTTATCCTCTTTATTCTGGAAACATATGGCACGGCGTTCAGGAGTCCCTGTGGTATGATCCGTATTTTTTTAAATTTTACTTTTATGCCGGACAATTATTTGATAACAGTTAAAACGTAGAAACATCGTAAGATTCTAATGTGACATATGCAACGCGACACTTCAGAACAGATATGAAATTACAGGCAGATCATGATTTTGGCGAATGGATAACCGTTGCGGGAAACCGGTTCTATCCGGCATATATCGTTAAGGGTAAAGAAAAACATCTGATGATCGATGCCGGAATTAACCTCATGGGTCCTGCATATATCGCTTCACTGGGAAAGATCTTCGGAGATAAAAACGCTCTGGACTATGTTTTTGCCACGCATTCCCATTTCGACCACATCGGTGCCATTCCTTATCTCAAGAGAAAAATACCTCATCTTAAGGCGGGCGCGTTCTGGCGGGTCGGAACTTTGATGAAAAAGAAATCCGTTCTCGATCTGATGACTTATTTAAGTGATCTTCAAAGGGTGTTTTTCCAGGATATCGTCGGGAACGAGGATGTCCATATCGAGCCGGTGGATTTTGAGTTCAATCTCAAAGAAGGAGACCGGTTTGATCTCGGTGGTGTAACCTGCGAAGTATACGAGGTGCCGGGCCACACAGGCGACTCGCTGGCGTTTTTCATTCCTGAAATCCGGGCGCTCTTCGCTGGAGAAGCTTACGGCATCCCCGAGGGCAATAAAGACGGTGACGTGCAGGTCGAGTTTTTAGCTTCTTATGACGACTATGTTTCATCGCTTTGTAAGCTTATAAGACTTCAGCCGAAACTCATCGGAATGGCTCATATGTGGGTGTTTACCGATGATGACGCCACGCGGTTTTTACAGCGATCCCTTGAAGCCACTCCCAGGTATCGGAAGTTGATCGAAAATTATCTTGACGCCGCAAACGGCGATATTGATGGCGCCGTGCAATCAATGGCAAAGATAGAATACGATGAAAAAGGAACGATTGCGCAGCAGAGAGAATCTTATATCCAGAATTTAAAAGCGCAAGTGCGGCACGTGGCATTAATATCAACCCGTTAAACATTGTTCCATGAAATAATAACCCCTTTGTCAGGACGAGTCTTGCTGACCGGGTCACGTAACCGGTTTTGAAAATCGATCGAGTCATAAAGACTCGATCGAATGGGAGCAACAAAGAACTCCGGTAGAGTGCCTGCTCATCCCGGGATTTAGTTTAAAGGTTAAATAAACTTTCTCTTAGAAACAGAGGGTAAGTTTAATCATCAGGATATAGTCATCATGAACCGGGTGAGTGCCGTCGTCTTCGCCTTTGAAGTAATCGCCGGTGAAGAGATAACCCGCACCCGGCCAATAGCTGAATTATGAAGTCAATATTTTCAAAATATTTGTTTTTGTGCTACATTGAAATGGAAATAAATTAAAAGATGGCCAAACGAAAGCCCAACATGCGGATAACAATATGAAAAGATGTCCTTCTTGCGGTGAATGGAATGACGACAAAGTAAATCGATGCTGGCAATGCCGTGAAGTGTTTGACAATATAACGGCTCTGAGGGGAAAAACTCCGGTCGAACCCGCTGTGGAGAAAAAAGGCAAGCCAGGTACTGTAAAATGGCAAACCAGACTTGGCGAAATATGGAAAGAAAATACCATATCCATTATAGTAACTATTATTTCAATAGCTCTCATTTTCTACGCCATTGTTCAAAAGCCGAATGTAGATGAAATTACCCCCCCGAAAGTTGCCGCTCCTGCGGCTAACCCTGTTCTTTCTGCTCCCCGTCCGCAGCCTGCCTTAACACCTGAATTGGCAGCAGCCAATTCTGCTTATGAATTGTTCAAAAAGGCATTGGATCTTTGCCCCGGCGAAAAATGTACAGACCCTCAAAAGGCTATTGAATATCTGGATGAAGCAATTAAATTAGAACCGAATTTTTCGTGGGCTTACAACAACAGAGGTAATGTTTATCGCGACCTTGGCCAGTGTCAACGGGCCATTGAAAACTATGATGAAGCCATCCGCCTAAAACCGGATTATGATCTTTTTTATGTCAACAGAGGTAATGCTTATTGCGACCTTGGCCAGTATCAACGGGCTATTGAAGACTACAATGTTGCTATCAATCTGAATCCGGATTCTGCCAATGCCTTCGTTAATAGAGGGAATGCTTATTTGAGTTCGGGTAACAAAGAGCTTGGCTGCCGTGACGCGCAAAAAGCGTGTGATTTAGGACTTTGTCCAGCGCTGGAGGCTGCAAAGAAAAAAGGGGATTGCCCGTAAAGGGTGAAAAGTCCTTCACCACTGACTTATTTGTTTTCTTTATTGTATTCTTCAACAACCTTTTTGCTTAAATCATTTTCTTTCGCGTAGTAAGGTATCAGCATGGTTGATACATCAAGCACCAGAGCATAATCTTCTTTTTCAGCTATATTGTGGACAATTTTCATAACTCCAGGCACCATAGCTTGAATCGCATCCTGGTCGCGCCTTTTAATATCTTCTTTTATATCATTGGCCATCAATTGATAATCGCGCAATTTCTTCTGGTAAGCGGTTTCTTTTTCCTTTCGTGAACTTTCATTTATATTCGAACTTTGTTTTTCCAGTTCTTCCTTCATTTTTGTTAATTCTTTTTCTACAAATTTGATTTCCTCATTTTTCTTATCGACATACTTTTTAAAATCATCCACTTTCTTTTTGCCGACATTGGTCGTTTGTAATATTTCATTTAAGTTGACAAAGCCGATTTTATCCGCAGCCGAAGAACAGGCGCTCCATACAAAAACCAGTAAAGCAGCCGCTGCTATCAAGTGAATTTTTCTTTTCATGTCGAATCTCCCCTATTGATTTATTTATATTTAAACAAATTTTTAAATTTATTATTCTTCCATGTAAGGTTTTACGAGTGAAACCCATTCTTCTTCAGAACTACATTTATTTCTTTCAACATCACAGAAAGTAATTGTTCCACTATTATGATAAAAAGCGTAGTCCCTCAGGTAATTGACGTCAAAAAGAAATTTTTCCCTGTAACTTTTATTATATTTTTCAATCATAAAATTTGTGGTAAGTACGATGAAACATTTATTCAGTTTCTTATTATAGTGACTTTCATAAGTAACCGTTCTCCTGCCATTGTTCAATATACCGCTACCATATTCCTTTTTGAAATGCTCCTCACACTTTTTTTTGCATTTTTCACATAACTCTAATTCTTTTTTTAAGTTTTTCTCTGAAGCATATGAATTTTCTTTTATCGTATTTAGATCATTACATCCGGTTAATGATACAAATGATATTGTGAAGAAAACAATCCATATTGACAAAAACCATGTTCCTTTCATCTCCCGTTTACCTTCAAACAATGAATATCAGGGCTTTGCTTTTCCCGGTTTTATAGCATAACCGTTTTTTGATTAAAAGTTGTTTATTGATTTACAGTTTAAGGGTTGGAAAACACTAAAGAACGTCTTAAAATATAAGTTTTTGAAGCAAGATACAGCGCCTGTTAAAATAAAAACCTGTCATTCCCGATCAAGTCGGGAATGACAGGTTAAAAAGATAGATTGCACAAGGCCAGGACAAATCCGCGTAACAGGTTTTGAGAAGTTCATAAACCGTTTTAATGAACTTGATTATGCCTTAATGTCGCCCGCTTTCATTGTTTTTGTCGCCATGAATATATTAATGGGAAATTTACTATGTATTTCCTCCAGTTTCTTCAATAGCACCGGATAACCGATCATCTTCGCCAGCGCGAATGGCCCCAAGGGGTTGCCGCCGACACTGGTCATAGCCAGATCAATCTCTTTAGGATCATCGCACACGCCTTCTTCCAGAAGTCTTGTCGCTTCATTGACCTGAAGAGCTATCATATGATTCAAATCATATTCCCTGGTTGCTTTCGAAAGATCGATAGCGGGACGTCCCTGCGACCAGTCATAAAACCCCTTTCCGCTTTTCTTACCGAGTTTGTTCGATTTCAGATACGAAAGCATAGCCTCAGAAGGCTTATAATCTGCAGAAAGGACCTGGGCAAAATATTCCAGCCCGTGAACGGCAACATCGAGCCCTGTATAATCTGTCAGTTCGAAGGGGGCCATAGCCATATGCGGTTTGAAGACTGCATCAAATTCTTCAGGAGAAGGATGCCCGGCTTCCAATATCCTGGAGAGAAGCACCAGCGTCGTTTCATTGATGCGATTGTAAATAAACCCCGGAGAATCTTTTTTCACGATAACAGGAACCTTCTTTATTATTTTCGCGATCGCGTATCCAATCCCGATGGACTCGTCGGAGGTTTTCCGGCCTTTAATGACTTCCACAAGTTTCATAAGGATAGCCGGATTAAAAAAATGGTAGCCGATGACTTTTTCCGGCCGCTTTGTGGCTGTGGAAATTTCTGTAATACTCATAGTGGACGTATTGGATGCCAGGATTGCATGCCCTGGAGAATACTTGTCCAAATCGGCAAAGACTTTCTTTTTAATTTCCATATTTTCCGGAACAGCCTCGATAATAAAATCGGCATTTTGTGACGCCACTTTTATATCTATCGTGGAAGTCAGACGCGCCATAGCGTCATCATAAGCCTCAGAAGAAAGTTTCCCTTTTTCTTTGAATTTGTCCAGACTGTTTTTAAGCCCGGTCATGCCGCGATCAACAAATTTCTGATCAATGTCGTACAGACACACTTTGTATCCGCCCAGAAGGCAGCATGCGGCAATACCGTGCCCCATATCGCCCGCTCCTATTACTGTAATATTTTTCACTGCTTCAGCTTCCATTACACTTCTCCTTTTAGCACTAAATTGTTCTAATCCAAATAACGTTTTACGCTTCTAACGGTTCTTCATTTATTATATACTGCATTTAATTACTTTCATCTACAAATAATATATACAGCCTATTAAATAGACAATTTGTTATATTCGCCTTTTAATCTTCATACTGACAAGCGCGATTGGATAAATCAGTTTTTCAATAAGATTAAAGTTGTGGTAGCTATAGAGAAAACCAAAAATATCCTGACTGGTTTTTACTTTATTTAAGACAAAAGAGTAATCGTGACGATTGACTTTCTCCCAAAGAAACCGAATCACAAAACCGGCTTTTTGCTTTCTATCAAAACAGGCTTTTGCCAATGTCCCATAATCTTTATTCTCTATAATACTTCTTGCGGCTAAGCATCCGGAAACAATAGCTTTTCTTATTCCAAAACCCGCAAAAAAATCCTGTAGACCGGCAGATTCTCCAACAAACAAAGTATTGTTTCTCATGAATCTATTTTTTAGAGTAAAGCAACCGACTCCTCCGATCGGTACCGGTTCGCTTAAATCAAAGTCAAACATATTTAAGAAAATCTTTTTTGTTTCTTCGAAGCAGTCATTGAGCCTGTTGAAATCTTCAACAACCATAGAACACATACAACCGTAGCCTTTAGTTATCAGCAAATAAGAATATCCTTTGTACGCCGCCTTATTATCCAAAAGAACAATGGCCGTATCAGGTAATTTCGTTTTAAATATTATGCCTTTATCAACAGCGAAGATATTGTTTGATAGAGAGCCGGTTGCCACAATATCTGCTTCGTTTTCGGGGATTGAGCATTTGAAATGAAATCTTACACCTTGTTTTAGAGCCTGTTTCTTTAAACCATAATCAAAACTACCCTCAAAACAACCTCTTTTAACCAAATAGAAGATGGGTTTACCAAAATCGCGCTCCTGCTTTTTATTTCCGTCTGTAAAAGTAATTTCTTTTACGGGATTGCAATCAAAATTTATTTCGATTCCGGCTTTTTTGAAAATATCTATAACATCTTCATGATCTGTCCAATTTTCTAATCCCTGAAGATCACCAAAATATTTTTTACCGACATCGTCATTCTTTTCGTAAACCTCAACATTGTATCCTGCTTTTGCAAGGATAATAGCGGCAGCTAAACCCGAAGGTCCGGCCCCCAGTATCTTGAGAGTTTTTCTTTTATTCATTCCATTATCGTTGATTTGGGAAAAAATCATTTTTTCTGAACTGTATTGTGCAAAAAAGATCAATTAAAATAAAAATTGTGCCGTTTGTTTTGGCTATCTACAAAGTTTCACTATTTTGCAGTCGTTAAATTTAAGAATTACCGGTTAAAAGAGATTGAAAATACAAGGGATTGCTCTATTAATCATTTAAAATAAGAAATTACCTGCGAAACAAAAAACCGGGATAACAAACATTTTAATTATCCGGTAGCTAACCGTATTGCGTTATCAATGACTTTTTTAAAAGCAACGTCCGGGTCATCGATAATTTGAAAAAGCATGCCGCTGTTATGCAGCGAAATGATGCCATGTATCGCGCTAATAATTTGAATGGTTAATAATTTCGTTTCCACTTTCTTTAAGTTCGGCCTCGTTTCCCGATATTCCCGGGTGATTTTGACAGCTAAAAACAGCACTTTCAATGAACTGCGGAATTCATCGGACGACAATGCTTCCTGAGGAGTTCCAATATAATCACTATGTTGTCGAACGGG
>JBEKMY010000012.1:0-56919 GCA_049523355.1 Smithella sp.
AATGCTTCAGGTTACCCTTAACACCTCCCTCTAGCTACATGGGCGAACTACCGAACTCCCATCGTCGGACTTTAACCGACTAGTCATACGTTTTACACGGCATACCCTACTACTGTTCAGTATTGCGTACTTGTCTGAATTAAGGATTACCGGTTGCAAGGTGCATCTAAAAAATCAGCCGAATAGTAGCGATCGGCTGGATTGATTTTGTTATCTGGTATTTTGTTTTAACTTAGTCTTATATAATTCAGTAACACTTAATAAGTATATAATTAAAAGTACTGCGACAATAAAAAGATTTTCCATTTTTACTCCTTGGTGCATAACGCTTGCCGTCAGCGGACGCGGGCACTGCGTTTGAGCTTGAACAATGGTAATCGTGAACGGCGGACACGGTACGCGTCCGCTGAACGGCGTGGTTAGGCCTGCACCTGGATCATCCTGGAGGATGGAGACGAAATGTATTTTAGAAGTACGCTATGCGCGTTCTTACTTTCGGAAGATTACGAATGGGCCAGCCATTTCTACAAATTGCCAGCCATCTTTGACTGTGATATTTAGCATTGCCTCTAGTCCGTTTGGGTTCAACTCCTGGTACATAAGTACCTTGTATTGGGTTGGCGCCAAGGCGTACACCGGAGTCGGGGTACGCAGGGAGGTAACGACTGTGATTACAATTACGAAGAGAAGGGCCGCTGAAACAACGAAAACCATTTTTGTTAGTTTGGATGTCATGAAAGCCTCCTTTTTAGTAAAATGTCGAGAGAACATTATAGCATAGTGCTGGCCTAACATTGTTTATATGGATCGGTGCTAATACTGCAAACACCGACGGCACTGTTAGCAGAACATCCCTCTGTAAACTTTGCAATTTTAAACTTAATAGCTTACTATGAAACAATAATCAACCCATTTCGTTTCTCTTGTTTTGGGATATTATATGGATCGGCATAACATCCCAACTCATTTGCTAGAGATTATCTGCTGTAGTTATATTGCAAATTACTATTTGAAATCTTGGATATAGTATTTGAAATGTATTTTCAACATAACAGTTATCAATAAAAAACCAGATGTTCGATTATGGGGTGCTTTTTTAATCGGGTGCTGTCCCTGGTTTTAACGAGTCTTTGTTCTCGCATTCCTCGCAAAACGTAGGTCCGAAGTGTTATCTTCAAAGTACTGAATAGACAATCGGCCTAATCTGCTCAGATTTCTTCTAGTTCTTCGATAAACCGGGCAAGACCGGCCGGGTCCACACCTTGATACGATTTCCATTCGGTGATGGGTCTTATTAGAGCAAGGCGACGTGCTTCGTTTGAGAGGTTTGCAAGCTCTGCTTCTATTCCGCTGGGCATGGCTATGAAGTGGGATGCCCACTTCGTAAACGCCAGAATCCACATGGCAATAACCAACGACGTATTCCATTTACTCCAGTTCAGCGTACTGGCAAGAGGTTGCTGTATATCTCGCTGTACTCTGGCGAGCATCCGCTGAAACGACTCTATGGCCGTCCGTTGCTGTTGAAGGCCGCTTTGTCCAAACAGATAGGCGGCTACCTCAGTGACGCGACCTTCGGCGTTTCTCTTGAAAATGCCAACTTGGTCTTTTAGAGTTTCTTCTAAATACATAACCAACTCTCTAATCCAAATATTGCAAAGATCGTCCGCAGCGATGCGTCCGTCGACCATAAGTGGGTATATAACATCCTGAAAAAGCCATGGCTCGCACCAACCCAATTTCCGCATATGCCCGCGCAGAGAATCCACCAGAAGATTTGCGTCTGCTGCGCTAATTTCTCGCGGCATAATTTCGTGGAGGGAATCAACCAACCCCCCGAAAATCGTCATACCCTGTGGCTTGCCGGCAAAATGGTTGGTCATCCATCCTAGGGTCTGAACCCTTTCGTAATGGCTGAATGATGACACATAGCGAACGACTTCACGCACCGCCTCCGGCATCTTCAGTTGCGATTCAAGAGCATTTAATCCCAACCACTTCAGTAACCCATTGGCGCTATTGATTAGTCGATCTTTCTGCGTGTCTCGAAGACCGAACTCTACACCAAGAGCGATTTCACTTATTATCTGGCTAAGCAAAGAAAGCTTGACAATTTCTGTTTGTCGACCTTCTAGCGGGACTGTCACCACTTGAGCCTCTGTTATTGAAAGCAAGGCATCTGGATCATGCGCCCACAGAATTTTTACAGCAAAATACTCCGGCCAAGTCAAGGCTGCATACTTCACGGGGTGAAAGAAGTGATGCGGCTTGTAGGATTTTGTTAGTAGTATGTCAATGGATTCTTGAAAATGGGAACTGGCAACAACCGCTATCGGTGCGTCGACCTCCTCGGAATGTACTCGACTGAATGAGTTGCTTAAAAACTGCGCCAAAAAATTAAAAAAGGCTGTGTTCACAAACAGTTCGGCAGTGTCAAGCATGTTACCTGCAGGCGTGTTGGCCAGTATCTCACCAAGCACATCCCACTTCGACCTAAAGTTACTGAAATCGTTTGCCTGTTGATCCACACAGCTTTTCAGGCCCGGTGCGTCCTTTAGAACAAGCGACTCCTCGTTTAGCAGACCCAACTCCCTCATTCGTTGCCTCAAGGCGTCGCCTTTCAACCCACGAAGCGACAGTTCTCCCATCCATTCAGCTAGGACATCGCCTGCGAGGATGTTGTTGAGAAACGATAAGGGTTCAAAACGCTTGAGAGATGCATCGCGAGCCGATTTTGAATCGAAAATCAGTTGCGCTCCTGAAGTGCCAGCCTCATCGCCGGATGATTTCTCCACTGCTTGCCGTAGAAGTCCAGAGGCGTACTTGAGCACTCTTAGCAAGACATCGGCAGGAATTGGAGTAATCAGGAGCGGGTAGTTTTCATTGGCTTTTTGGATCGAATTTGACAGATTAAATCCCGAGACCGGCAATCCATCTTTGCCGACTATCAGGATATATCGATCATGAAGCGCGCCATCCTTCAAGCCATAAACCCTTAGTCTGACTCTCTTCAATAACGGTTTGAGCTTTTCGCAGCTTGCCAGTAGGTTGTTGATTCGATTTTTGGCGGGAGATGGACTTTCTCCCGCGTCCATCAATTTTTCATATTCCGCAGCAGTAAGGTGTTCCTGATTTCTTGTTTTAGGGGACTTGGGCAGAGTTGTAAAAACGACGTAATCGCCCTGATCACCTGCGTTCGGAACGATAAGTCCGATCCCCGCGTCTTCAAAGTACGGATCAAAAATCAGGACTTGATGATTCTGATGCTTTACTAGCTGGTCCTTTATCCATTCCACGAACTCCAATCGTCCTAGTCCATCGCCATCGCTCAAACGGTCAAAAAAACGCCCCTCTGAACGCTGGGGATACAACCTGGCAAGCAGTGACCTGAGTTCGCGGTTGATGGGGACCCATAGGTCGGCTTTCCGGTCTCCGACGCGACTTAAAAACCCTATTCCCCCTTGATTGATTGCTTGAGCTGCTTTCAGCCGTTGCGAAGCGGCGGCGGACTTTGTAACTCGTTCGAGCCAATCCAGATGAACCGAGCCACCTCTATTTTCCGCGAGGTGGCCATTAATTGTTATTTCCCGGATGTAACCGGTTCCCCATCTGCAGCACAGGATGCAAGCACGTTCATTGTCCGTCCGCGATCCGTATATCTCGACTTCCGTGCCGTCGGCAATCGGATACAATTGCGCGGGCACATCGAACTCACACTCGATTTCACATCCCTCAGCGCACTCCACGGTCGCCACGGACGCATGAATGAGTTGGCTGTCGTTGGTGAGGCAGAACCGAACATGGAATGTATTGTAGTGCGGGAGTTGCGTTGGATTCAGTTTTATAGCAAAAACTATTGGCTTGGTCTTCCAACCGGCACTCAAGAGTTCACGCTCATTATCATCCAATGTTGGGAAAACCAACAACTCCAGATCTCCCAATCGACGGAGGTCCTTGTCTCCAAAGTCGAGGCCGGTATCGGCATTCAGTTGTTTTACAATGAATGTTGTCAAAGCGTCATCGAAATCATCTCCAATGCGAAACAATGCAAGCTTGTCAGTTTGTGACAAAGAAGCACTGAACGCCCCAGCGCTGCCGTGTGGGCTTCGATGTACGTCTCGACCTGGCGCATCCCGATTTATCAGGTATGCGACAGGCCGATAGGCAACGGGAACTCCGATCCTTGTCGATCCAACCCGACCGGCAAGATGCTGTGACAGCGTCAGCTTCAGTTTCTCGCTTATGCGCGTCAGATCATGACCGGCACTCAAATACTCAAGCAGCCGAGCCGCATCGGAGCTCTTGATGTACAGACTGAGTCGAATGATCTGTGCATGATGCTTCCCAAGCGGCGTGAAATGATCGTCATCAGTGGCATACCAAGTATTGTTTGAGTGGTTGTAGGGAAGTAGTCGTCCATAGAGGAACCGGTTCTCGATTCCATCTGCGGACTTTATCTGCAAAATCCACAGTTGCAGTGCGCAGTCGCGGTCGAACTTCGAAAATAGCCTCTCCATCCTGCCGTCGTTTAGAAGGTCATTCAATGAGATCGCCATTCACTTATTCTCGCTTTGCCGCCCGCCCAACGTATTTGTTATGCGTGCTTTTTTCTTGCATTTGTATTTCTTTTTAACGCTATTTAATAAGTCCGTAAATCCAAGGGATACTGGGGAACAACAGCGCCCTATTAAAAGTATCAATAATCGAATATCTGGTTTTTTATTAATTACTTTCTGCAAGTGAGAGTTATTGTATTTTCATAAATATGTTTTCTTTCCCCTGAAAATAGAAGTCCAATAGTTGGGCTTTCTCCTTTTTAGGTGTATATGAAAATTTTGGGTGCATATTACCCTCTCACGTATATCTAAAATTACGGGATTCTGATAAATTTTATAATACGTCTTTGAACTAAAAGCAATAAATAAACCCGCTACTTCTAACGGGTTTTGAATTTCTTTACTTAAAAAACATCAAAAGTATTTTTTGAAGATTCCTCTGGCCGCAATGATTCCTGAAATTCCTGCCCCTACAATACCACGGCTCTTTCCGGCTCCGTCGCCAGCTACAAAGATACCTTTGACATTCGTTTCAAGATTTTCATCCGTTATAAAGTGTGTATCGAAAAACTTAATCTCCGGCGCATACAACAGGGTGGACGGGTGAAGAATTCCCGGTACTATTTTATCAATCTTTTTTAAGGACTCCCAGAGATTGTCGATAATACGGGCGGGTAAACCAAGCGTTATATCACCCGGTGTGGTATTATAGGTTGCCTTGCAAAGCTCAAAATGACGATTTCTGCTGTTAAATGTTGCGTTGGAACTTCTTCTCCCCTCCCGGAAGTCTCCCACGCGCTGAACAATCGGCCTGCCTCCTCCCAGCAGAAAGAATTGTCTGGCAATCATCTGTCCGAATTCTGTCGTATCGGAAAAGGGCTCAGTCAAAAAAACCGTATTGATTAAGGCGAAATTCGTGTTTTCTGTTTTCCGGCCGGAAAGCGCGTCACCGTTGACCAGTTTGAAGTTGTTATAGTTTTCCGGCCGTACACGTCCGCCCGGGTTGGTGCAGAAGGTCCTGACTTTATCTCCATGACGAACTGTTCGGAAAATGAATTTCGGATCGTATACGATATCTGTGACGTCGTCATAATACTTTCTGTTTAATTCAATGCGGATTCCCACATCGATAGGGCCGAAATTATGGCGAATATTTAATTTTGCGGCTGCGTCGCGAAACCAGTAAGCACCGCTGCGGCCGGGGGCGGCAAGAACGACTTTCGCGGCATAACAGACTTTTTTTCGCTGATGATTACAGAAGACATGATAGGTGTTGTCATTGTGCCCGACAATGGAGGTTACCGCGGTTTCCAGCAGGAACTCTGTTTTTTTCAGATAATTTCTTAAATAATTAACGGCCGCCTTGCCATTGTCCGTTCCCCAGTGCCACTGTTCCGGAGCTATGAATTGCGCTCCATGCTCTTTGGCAATATTCCCCAGAGCCTCGATTTTTTCATTCTTATCCACAAAAGTTACCTGTTGACACTTCGGGAAACGGATGAAGACCTGCCTGATTTCTTCCATCAACTGTTGCGCCGTATCACGATCAATCTTAAGTTCATCCAGATCGATTCCAATTCGATAGTCGAAATTCAGTTTGCCGTCGTTTAGCAACCCTCCGGCGGGATACGGATTTCGATCGATGATAGCAATCCTGTCCATACCGAGGCGCTCAAGCTCCATAGCCGCAAACAGGCCTGCAGGACCGGAACCTATAATCAATGCATTATATGCGTCCATAAACTATTTAAACCCCTGAGGCTGTTGAAAAACGCTCATCTGCTTTGTTGCGCTGCAAACCGCACCACTCACCGTATATCTATATACGCCTCGCGGTTCGGTTTTTTGCGCGCCTCACATCTGAACATTTTTAAACAGCCCCCCAATATGGGGTATTTCAACAAACCCCTACCCTCTTATACTACATTATTTTGAAGTTTCGCTACATTAAATCTATGACGTCGCACTTCATAAAAAACTTTCGGGCGTTGTATCAATAACTTTCTGAAGATGAGCGTTCAGGTTTTTCACGGATATGCTTGCTTTTAATCCATAAGAAACAAATTTTCCGCCGGACGACAAAAATCTTAAAATCATCCATCTCCTTTCAAAGGAACCCTCAATATATTGAGGCCTCACCAAATACTGAGGCCAAAAGAATCATTTAATGCTTATCTTTGATTCTCTCCCGCTAACCCAATCAACTGTTATTACAGGGTAAATAAAAACTTCTAACCCTGCTTCCGCTATTGGCAGACTATTTGCAGTTATTAATAATGTCAATTGAATCATTGAAGCGATCTGTCGCAAGACGCGGAGAATCTTTGAATCTTAATGATTAATATTATTCCGTGTTTGTTTTCTTTCCCTGCAGCAAGCGAAGGTGTTTGCGTTCGCTGCAGGATTAAAAGTAAAAGGATACCATTATGTCTAAACATACAAGACCGTCTGATTCGGATTCAGATGCGAAGTTTCTCGGGTGGCAGGGGAAAATATCGGGAGAACTTTTTCCTCTTTTCAATATTACAGTAACGGATCATCCATTGTATCAGTCAACAGTGAGTGAATCAACCTTACACAGACTGCGCCTGCGTGTTCCGAGAATTCCCTCTCCATATCCGGAAACAGCGTCATCTCCCTGGCATGATCTGGGAATCGAATTGAATCATCCTAAGACTGCGAGAGAGGCAATAGAAAAGGCCGGATTGAATTACACCGTAATGAAGAAGCCTCTAACGTTGAAAAAGGGATTGAAGCAGGAATCGTATGTGACAGTGCGAACGGATAACGGTGATATTCTGGGCCACGTCAAAGCGAGTTATGAACCCGTTCAGAATATCGATGCTTTCACGTTCTTCGACACTTTGGTTGCTGAGGGTGAGGCGATGTACGAGACAGCCGGATTTTTTGGCAAGGGTGAATTTATCTGGATATTGGCAAAACTTCCGGGCTTCATTAATGTCCACGGCAATGACATCGTCGATAAATATCTCCTGCTTACAAATAGTCATGACGGCAGTTCACAGATTCGAGTGAGGCTTACTCCCATCCGCGTAGTCTGCAATAATACTTTGACGTCCGCATTGCGGGGAGCGGGAGATATTCCAATCATTCACACACCAAACACAGTGCGTGATTTGGGACAGACAACAACAATCCTCGGATTGTCAAGATACTTATACGAACAACTCGACGTCAAGTTCAACTCTATGGCTTCCAGAAAGATCACAAAAGCGCAATTGCGTGCGTATGTGCAGGCGCTGGTTCCTGATAACGAAGAGGACGAGAATACGGCAAGAACCGAAAAGATCCGGAACAGCGTTCTTGGGTTGCATGACTCCGGCCTGGGCGCGCATCTGGCGCGGGGAACATGGTGGGGGGCTTTCAACAGTGTAGCCGAATACACGGACCACATGATGTCGGGTGAAGATTCGGCCACACGACTGGATTCAATCTGGTTTGGCCGCGGAGAAAAATTAAAGTTGAAGGCATTCAATTTAGCACAGAAAATGATGATTTGGCCTGAATCCGGGAATTCGGCGATTAACGATCTTAAACATTACGTTTGATCTGCCGCAGTGACAGGAAACGGCATGGAAGGGAATTTAATAGGGTAATCCGGGGAGCGATGAACCTTCTCCAAGAGCCCTATGAAACGGAGTTCCACACTGTTTCCCAGCCGGCGGGAATGGAGAAGATTTAATGAATGGCATGATATTGAAATTGGCCGACAGGAAGAACTGCTCATCCAAATCCTAAAAGTAGTAAATTAACGGACGAGGGTGCACTTTAATAATACTTAAACAAAAAGACACGGGGAGTCTATAATCAGATGAAGGATCAATCTAAAACAAAGAAGGCCCTGATTCAAAAAAGGACTTCCTTAAATGAAGCAGGCGTTTACGCCGAGAACATCATCAACACGATGCATGAACCCTTAATCATTCTGGATCATGATTTAAGAGTGATTACCGCCAGCCGCTCCTTTTATGAAGTCTTTAAGGTAAAACCCGAAGAGACCATGGGACAGTTTATTTATGACATGGGCAATAAACAGTGGGACATCCCGAAGCTGCGGGAACTGCTGGAAGACATCCTTCCTCAAAAGATAACCCTTGACAACTATAAGGTCCAACACGATTTTGCCGCCATTGGCCAGCGCACAATGCTTTTGAATGCCCGGCAGATTAAAAGAGCATTGGGAAAAGAGAGGATCATCCTGCTGGCCATCGAGGACATCACCGAACGCAGGCAGGCGGAGGATCTTTATAAAACCCTGATGGAAAAATCTCTTGTAGCGGTATTTATTGTGCAGAAGGGAAAATTCCGCTTTATTAACACCAGCGCCATCGCGCACGCAGATTATGACTCGGAGGAACTCGTAGGCCGGGATGCCGATACGATCGTTTATCCCGAAGACAGAGAAATGGTGAAGGAAAAAGGCCGAGCCATGCTGCGGGGTGAACATCCCGCGCCATATGAGTTCAGGATGGTAACCAAGCAGGGCCAGATCAGGTGGATCATGCAAATAGTATCCCCTATCGAATACAAAGGGAACACGGCTATATTAGGCAATGCCATGGATATCACCGAGCGCAAGCAGGCGGAGGAAGCGCTGCGTCAGAGTGAGGAAAAATATCGAACCATTCTGGAAAGTATTCAGGAAGGCTATTTTGAGGTTGATCTTACCGGCAACTTTACCTTTTTCAACGATTCAATATGTCGCCTCTATGGCTATTCCAAAGAAGAATTGATGGGAATGAATTATCGGCACTATACAGACAAAGAGCACTCAAAAAAACTTTTTCAAACGTTTAATAAAGTTTACAATACCGGGGAACCCACCGAAGGATTCGATTGGCAGGTTATTAGAAAAAATGGGGATAAAAGATATATTGAAGCATCCGTATCATTGCAAAAAGATTTATCAGATAAACCAGCAGGGTTTAAAGGCATGATACGCGATGTCACCGAACGCAAACAAGAGGAAGAGATCATACGGCAGAGCGAGGAGAGATACCGGACTATACTTGATGAGATGGCGGATGCATATTATGAAGTAGACATCACCGGCAATTATACCTTCGTTAATGATGCGCTTTGTCGTCACTTAGGGCAGACTAAAGAGGAACTGCTCGGCACAAATGTCCGGGCTTCAATTGACAAGGAAGATATCAAAACGGTTTATAATGCCTTCAAGAGGATATACACAACCGGTAAGCCCGAAAAAAACATTAGCTACAAGATTATACGTAAGGATGGAACAATAATATTCATCGAAAACTCCGGTTTCCCTCTGAAAAACAAAAAAGGAGAGATTATCGGCTTTAGAGGAGTCGGACGCGATATCACACAACGCAAACAGTCGGATGAAAAGATTCAGTACCTCGCCACACATGACACTCTGACGGGTCTGCCCAACCGCTCGATGTTCAGCCAGCTTCTAAATTACGCCATTAAGACGGCGCATCGTTATCAGCGTCAGCTTGCCGTGTTATTCCTCGATCTGGACCGTTTCAAGATTATCAATGATACCATGGGGCACGATGCGGGAGATCAACTCCTGCAGAAAATCGCCGCGCGGCTAAAACAATCCCTGCGGACAGTTGATGTCATTGGTCGTCTGGGAGGAGATGAGTTCGTTATATTGATCGAGGAGGTAAGCGATTCAAACCATATCGCCACAGTAGCCCACAAGATCCTTACCAGCGTTATTAAACCCATAACTCTTATGGGACAGGAAAACCGTATAACGGTGAGCATCGGCATCAGCATGTACCCGAAGGATGCCCAGGACGAGCAATCTCTGATGAAAAATGCCGATATTGCCATGTATCTGGCCAAAGAGGAAGGCAAAAATAACTACCAGTTCTACTCCGCAGATATTCAATCAAAATCGTTGGAACGTCTATCGATCGAAACAAACCTGCGCTTTGCCCTCGAACGCAATGAACTCTCTTTGCAATATCAGGCAAAAGTTGACTTCAAGACAGACATGATTACCGGAGTGGAGGCGCTGCTGCGCTGGCAGAATCCATATCTTGGTTCGGTAACCCCCACGCAATTCATTCCCGTGGCCGAAGAAACAGGTATGATCGTGCCCATTGGCCGGTGGGTATTGAAGACGGCATGCGCCCAAAATGTTGCCTGGCAAAAGCAGGGTCTTCCCCTTGTCTCTATGGCGGTGAATCTGTCGTTGCGGCAACTTATGGATGACGCCCTGCTGGATGATATCAGGGCAGCGCTTTATGATTCCGGCATGGCGCCCAATCTGCTGGAACTGGAAATTACCGAAAGCATGGTCATGCATAATCCTGAGCATATAATTTCCATATTGGCTAAAATAAAAAGCATGGGTGTGCGGTTGGCAATTGACGATTTCGGCACCGGTTATTCATCTCTTGCCCAAATTAAACATTTTCCCATCGACACTCTAAAAGTTGACCGATCCTTCATCCGAAACATCCCTCAGGATGCTGAAGACAAGGCGATCACCGAGGCTATTATAGCTATGGGCAAGACCCTGAGTCTTACCGTTGTGGCCGAAGGCGTGGAAACTGAAGAACAAATGAACTTCTTAAAAGAGCACTCCTGTGACGAGATGCAGGGCTTCTATTTCAGTAAACCCGTTGTGCCGGAACAGTTTGCCGATCTGCTGCGGGAACATGTTCCTTCTCAACCGGAGTGGAAAACAGTAAAGCCAATCGTAATGAATTCAACCAATAGGCCGCTGCATTAATCACGAGGCGCACAGAGGCGGAAAATGACCGTGAAAAAAACCGAAGCAAAGTCTCAGGAATACGCCGAGAGCATCATTAACACCGTGCGTGAACCCTTGATCGTTCTGGATCATAATTTAAGAGTGGTCACCGCCAGCCGTTCCTTTTATGACTTCTTCAAGGTAAAACCTGAAGAGACCGCGGGACAGCTTATTTATGATCTGGGCAATGGACAGTGGAATATCCCCAAACTGTGGAAACTTCTGGAAGACATCCTTCCTCAAAAGACAACCTTTGACAACTATGAGGTCCAACACGATTTTGCTGCCATTGGCAAGCGCATTATGCTTTTGAATGCCCGGCAAATTCATAGAGTGCTGGGGAAAGAACATATTATTCTTCTTGCTATAGAGGACATCACCGAACGCAGGCAACTGGAAAACTTATTAACGGATTCTGAAGAGCGCTACAGGCATCTTTTTGAAACTTCAAGCGACGGGATAGTATTTCTTGAACAAAACGAAGGGAAGATAACCCATGCTAATCCTGCCAGTGAGAAGATGTTGGGCTATACCAAAAAGGAACTCATCGGGAATAAGCTTTTGGATATCGGTGTATTGCTCGATATGGGTGATTTCCAAACGACAAAGCAACTTTTGAACAGGAGCGGATTTCTTAATTACAATGATGTTCCGGTAAAAACCAAGTCCGGGCGGCAAATGGATACGGATATATATTTAGTCAACAGGGCAACATTGCTGCAATGCAGTATCCGCGACGTTACCGAGCGCAAACAGGCGCAGGAAGCGTTGCGGGAAAGCGAGGAGAAGTTCAGGGTATTGGCCGACTCGACGCCTGCGGCGGTGATGCTTTACCAGGATGACCGTTGGATTTACGCAAACAGAGCCGCCGAGACAATCTGTGGTTATTCCGAAAAAGAACTCTTGTCCATGAATTTCTGGAACATAGTTCATCCTGACTTCAAGGCGCTCATTCAGGAACACGGAAGGCTGCGTCAGCAGGGAGAAGAAACGACAATTCGTTATGAATTTAAAATTATTACAAAAGACGGCACCCAAAAGTGGGTTGATCTTTCTGGGACATCAACCATGTTACAGGGAAGGCCGGCCGGCATTATCACTGTCCTGGACATCACCGACCGCAAGAAGGCGGAAGAGGCGATAAAAGATGCTCAAACCCGCTACCGCTTGTTGTTCGAGCATTCGCCCGATGGCATTGTTATTATTGATCCGGATACAGCGCGGATTTTGGAGTTCAACGAAACTGCTCACCGTCAATTAGGCTATTCACGCGAGGAGTTTGCCCGGTTGTGTATCTCCGATTTAAAGGTCTCTGAAACGCCTGAAGAAATCAGGTTGGGAATTGCGAAAGTTATAAAAGAGGGGCGGGCTGATTTTGAAACCCTGCAACGCACACGACAAGGTGAAATAAGAAATGTCCATGTGACAGCTCTGATCACGGAGATATTGGGGAAACCGGTTTACCACTGCATCTGGCGTGACATTACGGATCGCAAGCGGATGGAGGAGGCTTTGAAGGAAAGTGAAAAAAAATATCGCCTGCTGGCTGATAATGTCCATGACGTTATTTTCGTTTTGGATATGAATCTGAATTACACCTATGTCAGCCCTTCTACAAAAATTCTCAGGGGATTCGAACCTGAAGAGGTAATGAAACAACCACCTTCTAAAGCATTGACTCCCTCTTCCTGGGATCTGGTCAAGAAAACCGTAGCCGAGGCCATGCAACTGAAAAAAGAACATAGGGCGATTAACACATCCTGGACGCTTCAATTGGAAGTGATACGAAAAGATGGGAGCACGTTGTGGACGGAGGTAAATATTTCCGTTATCAGAGATGAAAATCAGCAACCAGTGGGCCTTCTGGGCGTAACCCGTGACATAGCCGAGCGCAAGCAGGCCGAGGAGGCTCTGCGGGATAGCGAAGAGCAATATCGTCTGGTCGTAGAAAATGCAAAGGAATCAATCTTTATCGTACAGGATATTAAGATAGTCTTTGTCAATTCTGCTGCCATTGGCATGGCGGGGTATTCCAAAGAGATATTAACATCGAAATCTTTCACAGACTTTGTCCATCCCGATGACCTTAATATGGTCGTTGATTATCATTTACGAAGAATAAAAGGTGATGAAGTTCCCCCTGTTTATTCTATCAGGATCATTGGTCAGGATGGAACTGTAATATGGTGTGAACTTAACGCGGCTGTTATTCAATGGAAGGGAAAACCTGCTACTCTGGCCTTTTTGACTAACATCACGCAGCGCAAGAAAGCGGATGAGGAACTTCAAAAGACACTCGAAAGGCTCAAGCAGGCTTTTGGTTCCATCGTTGGGGTCATGGTATCCGCTGTAGAGATGAGAGATCCGTATACGGCCGGTCACCAGCTCCGGGTTTCAAATCTGGCCTGTGCCATTGCCAATGAAATGGGATTACCCAATGATAAAATTGAGGGGCTCCGGATGGCAGGTTTCATCCATGACATCGGAAAATTATCCATCCCCGCGGAGATATTGTCAAAACCTACCAAACTTACAGATATCGAATTTTCCCTGATTAAAGAACACTCCAAAAGCGGGTACGAAATGCTGAAGAATGTGGAATCCCCCTGGCCGCTGGCACAAATTGTTTACCAGCATCATGAACGGATGAATGGATCAGGCTATCCCAGGAAGCTTAAAGGAGATGAAATACTTATGGAGGCACGCATTATAGCTGTCGCCGACGTGGTGGAGGCCATGGCTTCCCATCGTCCCTATCGGCCGACCCTGGGTATTGAAGCAACTCTTGAAGAGATAGAGAATAATAAGGGGATTCTTTATGATAATGATGTTGCCGATGCCTGCCTGAGATTATTCCGGGAGAAAGGCTATCAGCTTACGTAAGATGGAGAAAACAATACCTTTATTTAACTATTTATCGATATGTATAAAAATCGGAACAAACATCGCTGCTGATGCGCTAAGCAGGAGGAATTTATGAATCAACCTCTGCGTCTGTTGATGGTCGAAGATTCAGATGATGATGCCACTTTATTGTTACGCGTCCTGCGTCGTGACGGCTATGAGGTCGTCTACGAGATAGTGGATACTCCTGATGCCATGCGTGCCGCATTGGAAAATCAGGAGTGGGATGTGATCACGTCCGACCACAGCATGCCCCACTTCAACGCTCCGGATGCCTTGAGACTGGCCAGGAAATTACGTCCGGACTTGCCGTTCATCATTGTATCCGGAGAAATTGATCTCAATCTGGCTGTCTCTTTGATGAAAGATGGCGCACATGACTATATCCAGAAAACAGAACTTCCCCGCCTGGTTCCGGCAATTAGACGTGAATTGGATGAGGCAGAAATACGCCGTGGTCACCAACAGGTTAGAGATACACCGGATGTCTGAAATTCGTGATGAAATCAGGAAACATCCATACCGCTTTTTATCCCTCCCCGGATTATCAGCGCATAAGGTAAAAGGTAACAGGAATTATTTCTTCTCCCACTCATCTTTTAAGCGCCCGGCGCAGAATTTTTCCGGTTCCGAGCATGGGCAGTGAAGTCCTGAACTCGATTTGAGCCGGCACCTTGTAGGCGGACATATTTTGTTTTGCCCAGATTTTGATTTCTTCTTCGGTTGCTGCTTTGCCCGGCTGCATGACGATGAAGGCTTTAACGACTTCCATTTTTTTCGGATCGGGAATACCGATCACCGCAGACTGCGCGACGCCGGGATATTGGTTCAACATGAATTCCACTTCCTCCGGATACACGGAGAAACCCGAAACCTTGATCATTTCTTTGGCCCTGCCGATCAGAGACAGAAAACCGTCCTCGTCAAATTTGCCCACATCGCCGGTATAGACCCACCCGTCAATGAGGGTATTTTTTGTTCCTTCCGGTCTTCGCCAATAGCCTTTGAAAACGGCCGGATTCTTCACGACAATTTCTCCTGATTCTCCAACAGGCATTTCCTTCCCGCGGTCGCTTAAATCAACAATCTTGAAATCAGCTTCAAAACCCGGAATTCCCATCGTGCCGTACTTGATCTTGTCGCGGGGAACATAGGTATCGGCGGTGTGCGTTTCACTGAGTCCGTAGGCCCCTTCCAGCAATATGCCGCCGCCTGTAAATGCGGCCCACCGGCGGGAAATTTCTTCGGTAAGCGTAATCCCGAAAGATGACGTAAGACATAACTTCAGGCTGCTCAAATCGTAGTTTTTGCCATCGGGATGCGTCATGATACCGACATTCATCGGCACGGCGCTGTACCAGAAGTTGGCCTTGTATCGCTGCGTGGCTTCCATGGTGGCCAACACATCAAATTGGGTAAAGAGAATCTGTGTGGCACCGGCGTAAATACAACTGTTCATGCCTGCCACCATGCCGGCGATATGGAAAATTGGCATAGAAACGAGGCTGATGGTATCTTTGGTGATTCCGGCAATAGCACATACCGCCGCTGTTTTAAACAGAGCCGCGTAAAAACTCAGCATGGAGCCCTTGGGCAGGCCGGTTGTTCCTCCGGTATACTGGAAAAGGCCGATATCCTGATCCATATTAATATCGACCGTTGGAGGCGTTTTGTCGCCCCTGGTGATAATCTCCACAAAATCATCCGTTCCCGGGACGTTCTGTCTTGGAATTTTCATGGCGTCCACCAGAGGCATGGTGGGCTTTGCCGGCACAAAATCGTTGAGATTGGTTACGACAACTTTCCTGATTTTTGTCCTCGGGACGACATTTCCGGCGATGGGCATGAGAATATCCCAGGTGATGAGAATTTCCGTTTCAGCATCGTTTAATTCATAAGTCAACTCCATTTCCTTAAACAGCGGGGAGCAGGGACAAACAATGGCGCCGAGTTTCTGTATGCCGAAATGAGCTATGACATACTGGGGACAAGTGGCCATGAAGATCGCCACACGATCGCCTTTTTTAACACCCTGCCTTCGCAGATAATTGGCAAAACGATCCGTCGCTTCGTCCAATTCCCGATAACTGATTTCGCGTCCGTAAAAAATAATCGCTGTTTTGTCAGGGGTCTGCCCGGCTCTGATTCTCAGATATTCATGAACGGGTTTTTTGCCGTGTTCAAAAGTTAATGTCGTTGGAATATCTTTCTGCCAGCTTTTCATCCAAATACGTTCCATAAAAAACATCTCCATACTGTATTTTTAGGACTCAAATTTCAAGCTCTGCGCGCAAAGCCGCAAAGAGTCTTCGATTCATAAGGAATGATTCCTTTAATTACATAACCTTTCAAGCAGATAGAAAGTATGTTGAAAAATTAAAGGCAGTCCTGCCTGCCCTTTGCCAGTTCTAATGCCTTGCAATTCCCAAGTTCACACGCTTTTTGCGCATCCCGGCAGCCGAGTTCGCTGTTACCCTGCGATAGATAAACAATCCCCCTGCCGTTATAAGCATCGGCATAATCCTGTTGAAGCCGGATTGCGTCATTGAAGTCTTCGATGGCATGTTGATACTGGCCGATCCTGGCATAAGTCATCCCCTTGTTACAGTAGGCAGCGGCATTATCAGGTTTGAGGCGGATGGCTTCATTATAATTTTCTATGGCCAGTTGATACCGGCCGAGTTTATCGTACAGATTTCCTCTATTGTAGTATGCTAAAATATTATCAGGTTTCAAACGGACGGTTTCATTATAATCCCCGATGGCTTTTTCATACTCGGAGAGGTTCTCGAATATTTTCCCTCTGTTGTTGTAGGCGGCGGCATTATCAGGCTTGAGGCGGATCGCTTCATTATAATTTTCAAATGCGCGTTGGTAATCTCCCCGCTTGGCGTAAACATTTCCCTTGTTGAAGTAGGCGTCCGTATTATCGGGTTTGAGGCGGATCGCTTCATTATAATGATCTAAAGCCTCTTGCATTTTGCCTTCGTCAAAAAGAACAATGCCCAAACAGTTATGCACCATGTAGTTATTATTTTTTGCCTGCAAGGCGTGGGTGAAGAGGGCTTTACTGTTTTCCCAGTAATGGCATTGCTGCCATGCCAACACCGCCAGGATGGCGATAAATGCTATTCCCGCGGGGAATAAAATTTTCTTGCGCGTGTCTTCATGTTTAAATAAAAGCGGAATACCCCAGGCAAGCCCGATGGCAATCCCTACAGAGGGTAAATAATGATAGCGATCAGCCATCGCGTCATACACGCCTTCAACGATTTTGATGACCGGCAGGAGGGTTATCACATACCACAGCCATCCGACAAACAGATACGGCAACCGTTTCAATGTTGCAAAGACGGCAACGCTGATAACCATAACAAGCAACGTGGAGACTAAGACTTCCCAGATGGGAAATTGACCGGGTAAAGTATAATAAACAGCCAGATTATGCGGGATAAATGTTCTTTCAAGATAAAGTACAAAAAAAACAGGCGCGCCGGCAAACCGGAAACTAAGGGGAAGATGTTTTCCGTATGGATTGTACTGAGCATAAACAGCAATGATGGAAAAAATTGCTGATAAAATAAAAAAAGGTGTTTTCTCCAACAGTTGCCATAACGGAATAATTCGTGCTATTCTGGTTTCAGGTATTTTCCGGTTATTGAAAAGGGATATATTTTTCAACCGTTGATCTTTGAGGGAATCTTTTGGATTTCGTTTTCTTTTTTCTTTATTGATGGAAAGGGGCATAACGCTCTTTACGGCAGATGTTATTTCCTGTTGCTGAAAACGGCCAAGCGGCCAGTAATCCAGAAGAATCATAATGACCGGCAGGGTGACAACCATAGGCTTGCTCATAAGCGCCAAAACAAAGCAAAACACAACAAGAAGATACCTTTTTATAACCGGTTTTTCCGTGTAATAGACATAAAAGCACAAAGTAAGCATCCAGAAAAAGGCGCTTAAGACATCTTTGCGTTCAGCAATCCAGGCAACCGATTCCACATGAAGCGGATGAAGCGCGAAGAGCGCCGAGACAAAGGCGCTACGCCAGATAGCTCCTGTCATGCGGCAAAAAAGCCAGAACAGCATCAGAGCGCTCAGTATATGCAGGATAAGATTGGTCAGATGATAGCCGCCGGCATTCATGCCGTAGAACTGGTAATCCAACATCAGGGAAAACCAGGTTACAGGATGCCAGAATTCAGCATAGGTTGTACAAAACGCCCAGCGCAATCCGGCAAGTGAAAGTCCTGACTGGATATGACTGTTGTATATTACATAAACGGGATCATCGAAATTGACGAAGCCATAAAGATTTACCTGCCAAAAAACAGCAAATGTGACAACCGTTAAAACAATATAAACGATCAGTTTCTGTTTATCGGGACTGATATTTATCTTATTGAACATATCCGGTTTTTCGTTTCCTCTAATCATGCAGTTTTACCGATCATGAAAACAACATCAAAGGTTAAATTTTCTATATAATGTTGTTAAGGAAATTTCAATCAATGATAACGGACTGAAGTCCGGCATCTTCTTCAAGGTTGAAGATTTGAGGATTACGGAATTGCACTTCCCCTGAATTAGTGGAATTAAAAAATAGAATGAATATTTCTATTTTTGGATTGGAGCGAGTCTGCTAAATCATTTTTTTATGTCAAATATTTTTTACATTTGGATTTCAGACGATTCAATTTCTATTGATAACAGGTAAATGTCATAAGGAATGAAACACGGCGGCCCGTTTGATGACGGGTTAGCTAAGGCCATTATGCGATATTGTTAAAAACCGTTGAGAGGGAGTGTCACAATCTTAAACGAGATATGTAACCACTCCCTCTCCGGATCAAGTTATCCGACAATACCGGATAGTTAAATAAAAGTTGAATTTAAAATGTCCATTATGGCGCCAGGGAGTTTATCAGCCCGGTCCCATTGGGTGAGCCCCACCCTGTCACCAGATCGTAACCTTTTTCTGTTGAGTACGTTCCGTTTTTGCCGCTGGTAATATCATGGAAATTCGCGCTGTATTTTGCTCCCAATCCAATTGAGTATATTGCCGTATTGATAAAGCCAAGCGTACCATCGCCTTGAGCAACGGATTGCTGATTTACCAACGCGAGGTATCCGGCCCAACGGGGCGCCGCGAAACTCGTTCCGCCCCATCCTCCGGCGCAGGTGCCGTTGTAGCAAATATAATTATCAGTATTCGCCTCAGCGGCAACGTCCGGGACATTGCGATAAACTTTTGATCCTTTATTGGCAGTGGTAATAACGCCTGTCGTCTTCTGGTAACTTGGAATCGCAATGCGATTAGGGGAAATTCCTCCGCCGCTGTAAGACCATGCGGTTTCCGATTTCCAGGCGCCGCCCGCGCTGACTGTCGTCAGATTCGTGCCTCCAACTGACGTGATATAAGCATCGTCCGCCGGATAAACATATCTGGAGTTGCGATAAGCGCCGCTGTCGCCCGAAGCCACAAAGAGAGTCTGTCCCTGCGCCGCGAATTCTTTGAATATCGGGTCGTCGCTGGCCGGGTCAGCCGGACTCCATCCCCACGAACAGGCCAGTGACTTGGCAATATTGTCCGTAGCCATTTTGTTGAATATGCTCACATCGCTGGTATCGGATACATAAACCAGAACCGTATTCATTCCCGGCGCCATTGAAATTGCCACTTCGATATCAAGCGCCTGTTCCGTATCGTCGCACTTCCCTGTGCAGCTTAAGCTTGACCCGTCCGTTGATACGCCGACAACAGAGACATTTAGAGGCTGTCCCACTTTGGCGAAATAATTGGTGATATCGGTCATATTATAACCGGCAAATTCCACCAGCCCGACCGACTGGCCGGCGCCGGTAAGGGCTGTTCCACCGTAATAGGCCGCCCTCATATCGCTGCCGATAAAATACCCGCTTGGCCCTGAACCTGTTGTGTTTCCTCTGGCTGCCGCGTCTCTTATCAGGCTGGCCGGCTTTGGTTTCGAGAAGTTATCAAGGCCCGTGATATGCCATAACTTCACCGCTAAATCTGTAGTTGGTTCCCTATCCGGAGAGTAGAAAACGCGGTTTTCCGTGGGGTGCTGATATATATTCATGTTCACATGGAATGCTTTTTCAATGTCGACCACGCGTCCCTCAACATTAACAACCAATCGATTCGGTGAAGTGCCCGTCACGGCTAAACCGTTTTTTTCCGCGAAACTAATGACTGTTTCATAATCCTCCTGCGACGGGCCGAAGCGTTCGGTGAAATCTTCCACGCTCAAAAATTGATGATACATGGGGCTTTGCGGGTTATAAATTTGCTCCAGTAATTTGTCGAGTTGTGCCTCGTTGCGCAGGGGCAAAGTGATATTGAGTTGCAGCGACTGCGACGCGGGAAGACTCTCCAGCCAATTTGCCTGTGAAACTGCTTCATGAATATGTTTTGTCATTGCGGGGGCCTGTCCGTAGACCAACGCGGGCAGGAAAAATGAAATAACGGCAATCGCGGAGAATCCCCTCAAAATGGCTGCTAAACCTCTGTTTTTAAATGTCTTCATAATTTGTCTCCTTCAGCATTTGTCTAAATTGCATCCACGTTTATTTCTTTATTTTACGCCTTTTTATCAGGTCTTTATTGAATTCTTATTAAGTGCAAGTAACATTGTTATGAATTTTTTGTTCAATATACTTTTTGAACCGTTAATCATAAAATCTCAATACCCGATTACGTTTTAATTATACTATAAATTTCCCCAAAAATCAAAGACAGGAAAGATTTTTATTTGCATTTTCATTGAGGTCATCAATGCCTTCGATTACTACTAATAAGACTAATCATTTAAGTATCGCATTACCGGCGCTATCCGGATGGCGGCATGGGAGGGGGGATTGGAAATGTGCGGGTATTTATAGCGCTGAAATCCCTGTTCACTATAATTGGCAGGTCATTGAAGCTTCTCTTTTCATTTTCTCCCGGTATTTAAATGTGTGTCTTTATTTCTTTGCGGTCTTGCATATTTAATATTGCGGTGGTTTTTAAACTATTTAACGGCACAGATTGTCATGGTATTCATGACATATTGCCTTGCCGAACATATTCTCTATATTATAACAACCAGCCTCACCAACCTTTTTTTCCATGACCTGTGCGTTCACATTTTGAAATCCCCATGGCGCCAAATCCGCCATATCTTTCTCGGCTTTATTTGCCTCTTCCTTCTGGGCCAGGTACATCACATAGGTATAATAGTTGTAATTGTTGAAAATGGCGATTTGTCCCTTATCAATCTTAAAACTGTATTTGCAATTATAATACTTGCCATTATCAACGGTTAAATGATGCTCACCGGGCGGCAACAAAATGAGTTTCTCAAAATTTTTATCAGAAATGTGGGAAGCTGCCTTTCTCCCATCGATAAAGTATTTTACATTATTAAATATATCCGGAAAATCCGAATTCCCATAATTTACTATTCTTAATCCATTCAACGAATTTTCGTCATGATAATTTGTCTCTTGATTATGCTTGATATTCTTTGCGCAGGATAGGAGAATTAACGTTAAAAATACAACAAAAATAATTCGGAACACATTTTTAAATTTGTTCATAATATTATCCTTGAGATGTTTGTAATGATATTCATTAACTATTTCAATAACGTAATTCTGACAATGAGAGTATATGAAATACAGCCTTGTGTGTCAAGAAAATCGTGGCTCACCTTCAATCTTTTACCTGTCACAACACTCCTTTTTCGCTCTGCCGGCAGCGCATTGAATACCGCATACTGGAAACCATTTTACAAGTTGATTTCCAGTATGCTCAATGCCGTTGTTGTCTTTCTAGTTTGCTATTCCCAGTTGCTTCATGTAGGTCAAATTATCCCAGAAAAGCCATTCTTCGATCATAACACCGTTCTTCCAATGTCCCACAGTGCACATGTTGATGGAAAATTTCTTGCCGGTTGGCTGGATAAACTTCCCGTTTCCAATGGGCATGGGCTTGGTGAAGGTTCCCGTCATCACTCCTATCACGGAGGTCCATTCTCCTGAACCGATTTTTACCGGATGAACTTTTATGTTCGTATCGGGACAATACACGAACATCGCTTTGAGGTCTTCGATATGTCTCTCTATACCTTTTGTAGAATGCCCGTCGGGCCAGTTGACCTTGACGTCTTTTGAATGGCTTTCATGCAGCCGTGTCCATTCCTGATTGCTGAAAACCACGAAATCCAGTTCATCAAAGGTCTTCAGATGTTTTGCTGTCAACTCTCTCTCGTCGGTGAATTTTTTCAGTTCCTTTTTTGTCTCTTCAATCTTCGCCTTCATTTCCGGTGAATAGCTTTCATCCTTCGCGCTTCCTGCAAACGTTGAGGGGATTATAAAACAGAAAACCAGAACTTCCATCAGTCCTATGCTCCAGGTTAACTTTTTCATGGTTTTCTCCTTTCAAATGAAGAAGTCTTTGTTCTCATTTCGATCTTAATCAATGTATTACCGCTGACAATATCTTCTCCCCGGATATCCTGTGATTACTTGTTTTTTGTGAATTCCGTATCAATAATGATTTTTACCTCCGGCGCCACGGCCCATGCGTTGTTACCGAATTTTTCTTTGTAATAGACGTTATAATCGAAACGGTTAATCACAAGAACAGCCCGGCAACCGGCTCTTGTATTTCCCCAGGGATCGATGACCGTGCCTTTATACGTTACATCAAAGTTTACCAACTTTGTGACATCCTTGATTGTGAGATAACCTGTAAGAATATATTTCTCCTTACTTAGTTTCTTAACGGCCCTACTTTTGAATTTCATTTGGGGATACTTATCCACGTCAAGAAATCGAGGAGATCTCAAGTCCTGGTCACGCATTTCAACATTCGTGTTTACGGTCTTCGTCTGAACAGTAAAATCAACTTTTGAATCGGTAAAATCACTTTTGTCTGAAACAGCAATCCCGTCAAACTCCATGAACTGTCCAAACACAAATGAAACAGTAAGGTGCTCTACTTCAAACTTTACCGAGGTGTGTGCTTTGTCCATTTTCCATGTTGTGCTCTGTGCAAATACCTGAAATGGCATTGTGATAAACAGTGCAGCCATGAGTACAAGATAAAACTTTTTCATAGTAATCCTCCTTTTTTTGATTTGAAACTTAAATCCTGTTGATGGTATTGACTATTTATTTTTATAAGTTTGACTTAAGACTTCCTTGTTAAATAGTTAATGGACTTCCGCTGAAAGCAACAAAACGACAAGGTTAAGGTTAGAAGTCAGGTTGATGAGTTTACTTATATTATAAAGAAATGTGCGCTTGTATGTCTGAAGAATGCCCTTACCGGAATGTAAAGTCAAGAGGGAAATAACCATCTTAAGTTGACTATATTGTTTTGTCTATATTGTTACCCTCCATTTGAAAAGTTGTTTGTCTCCATCTTATTGGCACCAGTAATGGGTGGATTCTTATCCAGCTATACTTCAACCGTGTAGCTGCCCGCCTTTTTCATAACAACGTAATCTTTTGCATAGACCAACCCCACTGCAAGTAATAATATAATGAACGCCGCAGCAAATCTTTTGATCATCGGTCTTCTTGCCTACCCTTCTACGAAATACACGATTGAGAATCTGTCAAGATACAGAGGGAAGACCATTAAAGAAAAAATGAAGCTATCCGCGGCATTATCATAGTCGCCATAGATCAGGGAATATAATTCGGTGCGGCTTTAGTCACAGCTGCATTAACTGCCATTACAATCAAATCAGCTATAGCATTCGCTTTACCAAGGCTAATTTCCCGACGCGACTATTTAATCTTATCAATTTCGTCAAAGGATTTTTCGGCGCCTTCAATAATTTTTCCCTTCAGACTTCCCGAAAGACCATTCATTTGATTGATAGAACCTTTGAATTGTCCCCTGGTAAGCACTACAAGAGCATACAGGGTGCCATTTTTGCTCACCCAATAATCAACCACCTTGGTGCCGTAGAGAGTCATCTTTGTAATCTGTGTGGAGAAATCTTCAATACGTTGATAATCATCCGGAGCGATTTCTTTCCTTCCGGTTTCGGTCGTACTATAATCTTTTAATATAGCGGTAATATGAGTCTGAATGTTTCCCGCAATTTCAGCTCTGGCTTTTATAACCGCAATAGTTCTGGCATCAGAAGGATTTTTGTTGAGTGATGAGCCGACTCCGCACAAGACCTTATCATCTTTATTGTTTTTGTAATATGTAGAGCATCCTTTGGTAATCCACTGCGGCGCTCCTTCGAATTCTTTCTCCATTATGGTTCTATTATCAAAGAGGCTCATTGCCATTGTGCCTGTCTGGAAAAAGAACAATACGGCAATAAATATGACGGTAATAAAACAGAAGAATATTTTTTTCATTCTCAACCTATGCAATCCCTGTTTACCATGCGCCGGAACCGGAATGGCAATGGCCTCTATTTGCGCCAAAGCCCGTTGACAGATTAATTCCGCATGTGACCCCGCATTTGATTAAGGGCTGTAGTCGAACATTCGCCGGTCAAAACAAATCTATAAAAAATACCGGAGAGGGTATAGATATTTTAATAACACATGGGATTAAAATATCCATACCATCCCTTCAAAGGTAAAAACTGCGATCAGGTCATTTCTATAAACAGAAAGAAATTTAATTAATTTTCTTTCTGTTTATCAATTTCTACGTCTAATTCCTTGAACGCCTTATCGGCGCGTTCAACAACAGCTTTGCGTACCGATTCAGGAAGACTATGCATGTTTTGCACGATATTCTTAAATTTTTCAATATCAAGTGTAACCAGAACATAATAAATTCCGTTTTTACTGACCCATATCTCTTTCTGTACAGTGCCGGATATAGTCATGTTGGTAATTTGTTTGGAAACATCGACTACATGCTGCTCATCAGAGGCATATTTACCGAAATATTCACCCCCTGATGTGGTCGCCTGATAATCCTTTAACATGGCGGTGACTCTGGTCTGAAGACTCCTGGCAATCTCTGTTTTGGCTCTGGCAACAGCAGTCGTACGCGCTATTGACGGATTACGGGTGCCTCCTATTGAACCGACTCCGCATATTTTTTTATTATCTTTGATATATGAAGCACAATCTTTCGTAACCCAGTCAGGCGCTCCGATAAATTCATTTTTCATAACGGTATCTATTGCGGTTGGCGTTACCGACTGGCTGGCGCATCCATTGAGTATGATCCCGCTGGAAACAAAAACTGCTATGGAAATTACATTAACAAAAAATCGTGAATTCATAATAACCTCCTTATTTTATGTTTTAATAAAAGTTTACTTTATACTTATCATTTTTTCAATTAAAGAAAAAGTTCAGGACTTCATTTATTAGGAATCGGCCTCCCCGCTCCCGCCCTTGCCTTTGGCCTTGCCATTGACGTCGTCTTTAACTTCTCCCTGCCGCGCGCGTTTCCTTTAACGTAGCTTTCTTTTTGTTCTGCCATTCTCTTGAGGTTCCTTATTTTCATCTCGGCTATCTTCTTCTGTTGCTCAATACTTCTGTGCTGTCCTGATGATCTCCCGTTTGCGTTCCGCAAATCACTGACTTCGTGCGGTTGCGTAAATTTCTGATGCTGAACGTCATCTCGGCCACTCTGATTGTTATCACTCAATTTTTCATCAGGCGTTTCGCGGGAGGACTCGTTTTTCTCCTGCATCTGCGCGTGGATCTCATCAAGAGAATTCCCTATATAGATGTTTTTTCCCTCGCCGACAATGAACGCGGGCTTGTTTTTTTCTACATAAGCCTGCCGCTTCAGGGGGCTGTGGAGCAGCTTTTGACGCTGCCCAGGGTTGCGCATTATCTGGCCCACAATCTTTATTTGGTTGTGGGCCCTCTTCAATTGGGGATTTAGAACAATCGCGCGGTTGAAATCTTCAACAGCCAGGGTATAATTTCCCAGGTAGACGTAGACAACGCCAAGGTTGTAGATGGCGTTGGCATTATCAGGTTCCATCTCAACAACTTGTTTGTAAGAAGCCGCGGCATTATCATAGTCGCCATAGATCATTGCGGTATCGCCATTTCCCGTCAGATTGGCGGCAGCCAGATCATTTATCGCAGCGTCATATTTCTGTTTCTGCTCGGTGATATCCTCCTGCTCGGCGGCAAGCCGGGTCTTCAGGTTATCGATCTCCTGGAGGGCATTTTCTTTGTCCTTTTTTGTCTGCTTGAGTTCCTCGACCATTTCCTGATTCTTGCGGAGTTCAGCTATCGATTTTGCCACGTCATTCGGATCGGCTTCCAGCTTTACTTTCATCCAGTACTTGGAGCCGTCCCACTTTTCATCCAAAATCTCTGTTTTGACAACTCCCGCGGTCAGGACCTTGATCTCATTGGCTTTGATTTTGTCATCTTCCACAATCGAGGTGGCCTCGACGTAAATTCCCAATTCATCCAGCAGGAGCTTCTTAGCCTGCTCAAGCGCAATGGCCCTTGAGGATTCCCTGGTGTCGATTTTGGTTGCCTGATAGGTGTATTCCCGTTCGAACACCTCAACGGAAGCCCGGAGTGGCAAAGCATAAAGGACGGTAGAGAGAAACGCGGAAAAGACAAGAAGTGCGGCGATTTTTTCGCGTAGCATAATATATCTCCCTTAAGATTGCGGCATAATACCTAATATGTTCATAGAACCACTACATTGTGAATTTATCATAAAATAAATATATTTCAAAGAAGGATTATGCTGGGGGGATGATTTGCTGACGCTCAAACAAAGATTTTTAATCCAAAAAATATACGCGTTTTGATTGACCTTGTTACAAGTTTCCATAATTTCTGTGGTTTGTTTTTTCATCGTATGTAATCCGATAGCCTTTCACGCGAAACAATATCTGGCAGGCATCGACGACGGCAGCGTCATAAAGAATTCCTTTGTTTTTTTCGATTTCTTCAAGCGCTGCTTCAATACCCAAAGACGCGCGGTAGGGACGGTGTGAAGACATGGCTTCCACAACGTCTGCCACGGCCAGAATCCGGGCCTCCAGCAGAATATCTTCTCCTTTAAGCATTTTCGGATAACCTGAGCCGTCCATCCGTTCATGGTGCTCAAAGACTATCCTCGCCACCGGCCATGGGAATTCGATATCCTTCAATATTTCATGGCCTGCATGGGCATGGGTTTTGATGAGCTCGAATTCTAAATGCGTCAGTTCAGACGGCTTGCTCAAAATCTCGGACGGAACGGAAATTTTCCCCAAATCGTGGATGATGGCTGCCAGACGGAGGCCTTCTATACGATCAGTTGAAAGCCCCATTTCCGCGGCAATGGCAAGGGCAAGATCACCCGCCTGGCGCTGATGGCCTGCTGTGTAGGGATCTCTGGTTTCAACAATGGCGGCTATCGCCCGGACGGTTCCCGCAAGAGCATTTCTCAATCGTTCAACACTTTCTTTCCTCTGCGTGATGTCCTCAATAATACCCTCATACAGAATTTGGCCTTTATCATCGCGAACCATCTGCATCGTCCTGGACACCCAGATAATACTGCCGTCCTTCCGGCGGAACCGGACTTCAGAGTTTCTTACGAAGCCCTGCTTCTTCATCATCCTGATGAACTCCGTGCGCTCGTCAGGATCGGCATAGACCTGAGAAGCGATATCGGTTATGGTTGCGATAAGGTCTTGAGGCGATTCATATCCAAGCATTCGCGCCATGGACTGGTTGGCAAGCAAGAATCTTCCTTCAGGCGTTGACTGGTAAATGCCCTCCTGAGCGTTTACAAAGATATTCCGGTATCTTTCTTCCACCCGCTTGCGCTCGGTGATGTTCAACAAAATCCCGTTAAAGACCAGTTGATCTCCATGGCGGATCGGAGTGGAAAGTCCCTGAAACCAGATCATCTCATCGGTCTTTTGGGCAAAAAACCGGCCTTCGAAATTCCAGGGAATTTCTTTTTCCACCGCTTCCTGAATGGAGGAAAGATACCTGTCCCGGTCTTCTTCATGAATACGGGAAAGGAAAAATGTGAAAAAATTCTTTAATTCCGGAAGATCATCAAAATATTCCTCCATACGTTTACGGACATAGGTAATATCGAATTCGCCGTTGTCTTTCGCGCGAAACTGAAAAACAACTCCCGGCAGGTTTTCAGTTTCGCCAAGCATTCGTTCTTCCTGCTCCCGCAGAATCATTTCCGTCTGCTTGCGCTCGGTGACATCGTGAAGATTAATCATCACCGCGTCAGAAACATCGCCGTCTTTCAGATTGCAGGCAACAACTTCAAAAGTACGCCAGCTTCCATTGCTGTGACGAAGGCGTATTTCATGATTTTGAGCGGGGGAATACTGATTTCTCAGCAATGTATGGAATGACCCGGTCACAAAATTTAAATCATCAGGATGAAGATTTTCAAATACAGGCCTGCCAATCCTATCCTCAATTTTGAATCCCATAATCTTCTCCACGGCGGGATTTTCATAGATGATGTTTCCTTCCCTGTTCACCAGAAGAATAATATCGGATGATTGCTCCGCGAGAGCCCGGAATTTATGTTCTTCGTCATACTTTTTATTAATTTTTTTATTTAATACCATGACGTTTGCCCGATAAAAAAACCTGTTAACGTTTTTACCTGAACAATTCTAATTTTAATAAAAATATATGAAGAATGACACTGTGTCAAAGAATAAAATAACAAACTCCATTGTTATGATTGTCAAATGAAAGTAACTACATACGTAAAAAAACTTCATGGTTTTCTGCTTATCTGAGATCAGACCCGGGCTGTTTTGCCTGCTCTTTTTGAATTCGGTAGCGAGCGCAAATACTTTCGCTTGCCGCTTAATTAAGCGAGCGAATATATAATTATACTTTTCCCTAAGAATCGAAGATTCTCCGTGGCTTGCCGCGGAGAGCTTCAATTTACCGGAAGATAATGTATGATGCAGCCAGACCCTTCTGGTTCGTTTACAAGGTGTTGCATATCCTATCAACAACAGTGTGGAAATAATTGTTGATAAGCCTGTTGATAAATCATCTAACCTATAGATAAACAGTACTTATTAGCAAAATGCCCAAACCTTGTGCGTCGTAATATTCATAATGATATTGATAAGTTATATAATAACGTCTACCATTACAAGTTTTTTAAAGGTTTTATGGTATGTAAACCGCAAGGGGAATTTCTATCGATAAGGACCGGCTCATAATTAAGACTGTAGATTCTACACAAAACTCATTGACATTGGCAATCGGCAGAGTTACATTAAACGTGAAGAGATACTGCAATGCCCGGACGATGTGAATAAAAGTCACAAAATTTCAATAAGAGGTAATCAAATAAACATCTTTAGGGTTTTAGAGATCACGCGTGCTGCTTTTAAGAGCGGTAATAAAAATAAGCTGACTACAGCTTATATGCAAACAACGCATTGCAGTTCTCTTCCGCATCTAAACCGGACAAACGGGATAATGCTATGCTCATAAGGGAGTCCATTCTACGGGACGTTAACGCAAAAGAAAAATAGGGTCTTAGTGTTAAACCTCCTAGTAAAAGGCCAAGTTTAAAATATAGGACTCCAGTGAAAGAACAAGAGTGCATAGGTTATCTTGTTATCCCCTCGCGGTTTTTGCGGGGGGGTTTTATTTTTCCTGTCATTAAAACTTGACCTGACCATCTCGAATATAAATTAAATTTTCATACCCGGCATATTCAGCGATGCCGTATTGCCGCCATCCACAGGCAGAGCCTGTCCCGCGATAAAGCTCGCGTCATTGCTTGCCAAAAAACAAATGGCCCGGGCTACTTCTTCGGGAAGACAGTACCGCCGCGGCTCTGGGTATTCCGTCCGCGGCCCCGGTTATCAGGGCGACTTTTCCATCCAAACAGCCATCGCTGTTTTTTTTCATAACCAGGTCTTCTCCAGTATCAATTTATAAATAATAATTTGTCGCAAGTCTGATAGCCGTCATCTTCCACGACCCTTGTATTTTGTGATGCCACAAACATTTTTTAACCCACAGAGGCAACCCTGGCAAAGCTTCCTCCCAGAAGCTTTGCCCTGACTCTGACATCGGCAAACATCCCATCAATTCTGCGCTTGATAAAACCATAATCGTATTGATGATCAGGTCCGTGAAAACCGAAAGGTCCGTCGGTGCCGAAGAAAAGTCTGTCCGCGCCAAACATTTCCACAGCCTTGCGGGTGGTCGACTCGGAAGTATAGCTTGTCTGTGAAAGATCCATGTATACATTTTCAAGAGGCTTGATCTTTTTCCATGTGTCCCCATATTGCGGGAAACCGGCATGGGCCAGGATGAGTTTAAGGTCCGGTGCTTTTTTCAGCAGGGCCTCGAAATTGCCCTCTTCACCGAATCCGGCATGAATCAGAAGTGGCTTGCCGGTTTTGGCGAGCCTTTGGGCAACGGGAGCGAGCTCCACCGGGGTGAAGTGATGCCAGAACGGGTGTGCCTTGACGCCGATAAATCCTTTCGCGTCTTTATACTTTTCAAACTCCTCAACCTGGTTTTTCCTTCCGCGGGGATTCACGAATATCCAGCCGAGAAACTTATCCGGATACTTGCTGACGGTATTGAATACCTTCTCGTTATCCGGGTCTGTTTCAAGGGGATAGGGCTTGCCCAGGATTTTGACGTCGCCTTTTTCGGTGAAATTAGAGATCAAAGCCTTTCCCAGACCTCTGGAGAGGGAACGCTCCAGAAGAAACTGAAGCGTCCTGATCAGAAACCGGGACGGTTCCGCGAAAGGCCCTATAATGCTGCCCATGAGAGCAACCTTGTCGATGCCATTTTTCTGCATCTCGCTTACAAGCCGATCAACTTTAAAAACTCTCTCTTCAAGATGATAATGGCAATCGATAATCATGGTCTGGCTCCTTTCTCCTGATCCAAACGGCGAAGTTCCTTTTTAAGCACCTTGCCGGTGGGATTCCTCGGAAGATCGTCCACGAATTCCGCAAGCGTGGGGCTCTTGTACCTCGCAAGCTTGTCTTTGAGGTATGCTTTAAGATCGTCGAAAGTAAGCGAACCCTTCTCGTGGAGGATAATGTATGCTTTGACCTGCTCGGTGAGGGCCGGGTCCGGGACGCCAATTACAGCGGCTTCCCTTACTTTGGGATGGGTCTCGATGGCCAATTCCACCTCCCGGGGATAGATGTTTTCTCCGCCCCGGTTGATCATGTCTTTTCTTCTGTCGACAATGAAGAAGAATCCTTCATCATCCATGTAACCCATATCTCCGGTGTGCAGCCATTCATTCTTGATAGCTTCTTTTGTCGCCTCGGGCTGATTAAAATAACAGATCATGACCTGATCTCCCCTGACGCAGATCTCCCCCTTCTCCCCTGCCGGCATTTCGTTATTGTCGTCATCCATGATTTTCACCTCAGTCCCCGGTATAGCCACGCCGATAGATCCCGGTTTGCGCTTTCCCACGGGCGGGTTTGCCGTTGATATGCCGCATGCCTCGGAAAGACCAAAGCCCTCAATAATTTCCACATCGAATTTTTCCTTGAAGGTATTGATGAGGTCCACCGGCATCGGGGCAGCGCCGCTGAAGGCATACTTGAGCTTCAGCCGCGAACGGTCGATCTTTTCCGGATCGACTGTAAGAAGGACAAAGGCATACATGGCCGGGACACCCATGAGCACCGTGACGCCATAGTCCAGGATCGGTTCCCAGAAATCGTTGGGCGAGAAGGTCTTGCGCAGACAGATGGTCTGACCGCCAAAGATGATGGGGTATGTCCACACGCAAAGTGGGTTCACATGGAACATGGGCAGAAGCATGAGCATGACATCGCCTTCTCTTGTCAGGTCTACGCCTGCCATAGCCCTGCATAACGCGAATTCACCGGCATTTTTAAGTAGTATGCCCTTGGGCCGTCCTGTTGTGCCGGAAGAATACAGCAGAAGGAAGGGATCATCAGGCTTCTGGGGTGTGAGGGCTTCGTCATCCGGATACTTCTGAAGGATGTCCGTAAGGAGCGTTTCAGCCAGCTTGAATTCGTGCTTTACGCCGGTTACGACCTCTACTACGAGGGGCTTTTGGGCCGCCTGCTCGAAGCCCGCGGCAAAAGGTTTCATGTATTCGCTTCCCACAAATACTATACGCGGTTTTGAATCATCGAGAAGATAGGCTATCTCCGGACCCTGGAGCATATAATTAATGGCCCCGGCGATGGCTCCGATCTTCTGAATCCCGAACAGGATATAATAGACCTCTGGCGAGTTGAGCACCAGGAAGGAAACAATGTCGCCCTTTTTGATTCCCTTGCTTTTTAAATAATTGGCCACCCTGTTCGCGCGTTCATTGACCTGCCGGTACGTGATAGTCTGGTCGTAAAAAAAAACGAATGGTTTGTCGGGAATCTCCGCGGCGCGCGAAATGATCATTTCCGCCAGACTGTCAAATTCGATCTTCTTCCCCTTGAGGAAAGAAAGCTGCTCCAGCGGAAATATATCCATTGTAACCTTTTTTGTTTCTATACCCATACGTTTTCTCCTTTCATATTCATGGATATATTCTTCGAATTAAAATCTCATCGATGATCATTTTTATCATCACGCTATAAATAACTTCCGGCAAATTCGAAAAAACAATGGTCCCGAATATCATAAGGATTTTTATTTACCGATATCGCTTTCCTTATTTCGTAAGCGTGCCAGGTTTCAGCTCCTCTATCCCCGCGAGGTACTTCACCAGATGCGTCCGCAGTTTGATGTCATACTGCGAGGTGATGGCGATCTGCTCCATGATGGGAGATCCTCCGCCGTGATAGTTCCCGTAGTTCATGGATCCGCTTCCCGAAGAGCAGGCGAAGTCGATGAGAAGCAGCCAGAACCTGATTTGTTCTTCGATGGGGATCTTCGGATTACGGGCTAAATATTTTTCGAGGAGCGCCTTGGTCTCCGGATTGGCAAGGTCCCCTTCATAGGGAAAGGTCGCGGGCATGCCCCCCGCGATGTTGCAGAGAATTTCCTGCTCATGAAAGACAGCCTCGCCGGTCAGGCATCTGCCGACATTGGCATAAATGGAATTGGGAATATAACTGCCCGGACCGTAGGGCATGGGGCCAAGACCCGGCACGTAGATCTCCGGTTTGCCCAGATCGGATGCCGTGTATCCCGCGGCATAGCCAAGTTCGCTTACTTTGATAATCTCAGATAACAGCTCTTTCACGTGAGGCGCCTTCCTGATACCGTTGATCTCGGCCGCCTGGGCAGCAAGTCCCAGAATTACATCTCCGATGGCGGGCTTGCATCCGGAATAGCTGTGACGGTGAAACAGGGCGAACAACAGGGCGCAGGCTCCCGCGTGCATCTCTTCGCCGCAGAGGAACACGCGTTCCCACGGAATGAACGCGTCTTCGAAAATAACATAGGAATCCGTGTACCCGCCTTCAAACCCGCGTTTATAGATCTGACGATCCCGACTCGTGTGAACGTGCACGACCTGCTTGACCCCTTCATGGTCGGCGGGTACCGCAAAGGCAACGGCGTATTGCTTTTCATCCGGACCAATGGCCCGGGTAGGAACGACCATGATCTCGTCCGCGATCGATGCCTCCGAGATATGGACCTTGCAACCACGCACCACGATTCCGTCTTTCTTTTTTTCCACAACATGGAGATACGCGTCCGGGTCTGTCTGTTCGGCGGGTCTCTTTAACCGCTCACCCTTTACATCCGTTTGAGCGCTCGCGCCCACAAGATCGTTTCTCTGAAAATTCTCAAGCCATTTGAGAAAATTCTTATGATATTCGGTTGTGCCGTTGTTCTGCTTGTCCGCCTCAAAGGAAACCGCGTTAACCGCGTTTAAGGCATCCACGCCCATGCACCTCTGGATGCACAGACCCACCTTGCGGCACAAGGCCCTGGTCATGTCCTGTTTCTTGTGCAAATCCGCGGCGGACTGGTGCACATGGCAGAACCGGTTGATGGTTTCTCCCGTCAAGTGGGAAGTTGCCGTGCACAGGTCTTTGAGCTCTGGATCCGTTACGGCGTCAAAGGTGACCCCCATCACATTGAGCGCCTTTTCCTGGGCCGCGTCTGTACGGTCGATCCTGCTGCCGTTAAAGTACAGATTGCGCCGCATTTTCTTCAGACCTTCATAGTATTGTTTTTTTGTTCTCATTATATCCTCCTGATGATTTGTATTGAATACCCGGCAAGCTGGTTAGAAACATTGATCCGGCAATTGTTTTCAACAGGCATTTGCCTGTGCTTGCGGGGAATGTTTTTTCGGAATTTGCTTTTTTTAATTTTTTCGGAATACAGACAAGCCCCGATAAAGAATTTGAAATAAACCTATTTAAGTAAAATAGGCGATTAAAATATTTATTGTTGTTAATCATGCAATAATAATGACACATATTATATATATGTCAATATTTATTTATAGCCAGTTCTTTTTAATACATAAAAGACAACTATAAATTATTTTACCGCTTTATACAGATTAAGGCCCGGCAGACGATGACCGCCTGCTTTTATAAAAGTCTTGATGAAATTCTAATGAAATAAACGGCTTATATCAGTGATGATTAGATTTTATGCGGCTTGCCTGCTATTCTGAAGTCACGCGGGAACACGCCGGCATACCACAGGTTCAGGATGCCGCTGTTTGTTTAAAACCGTGACATCCCATGCGGAGTTTATTGAGGTTTCAGGTTATTTACGGGAAGCTTTTTTTCGTTTGGGAGCGGCATCCTTTGCATCCCGCAGGGTGTCGGAAATCAAGCTCTTTATGATATCCGTGTTATTCAAACTCAGATTCATAGAGAGTTGTTTCGGCTGCATCTTAATTCCCGCAAGGATCGCGTCAATCATCGGGTCAGCAAAGACCACGAGATCAGACGGACTGCCCAGTAGCAGCTTTCTGGTGCAAAGATGCTCAATAGATCCAAGGATCATGGATCTGATCAGGAACGGATTTGTATCTTCTTTGAATGTGCCGTCATCAACCCCTTCCCTGATGCAGTTTAAAAGAATTCGCGCAACCTTGCGAATCATTTGATAGGCGTTTGTCTTGACAAAATTCCGGTTGGCCTTCAATTGCAGAATAACGATGGATGAATAAAGGGGATTCTGCTCATAAAGCGTCATGTAACCCTGAACAATAGCGCGGATTTTTGCCTCCGCCCCTCTAAGATAAGGAATAACACCCTCCAGAAGCCTAATGGGTTCTTTGGTATATTTTTCCGGAATCGCGAAGAGCATATCCTCCTTTGTCTTAAAATATTCATATAAGACAGGAGTGGAAACACCCGCTTCTTTGCTGATATCCGACACGTTAACTTCGGAAAAAGCTTTTTCCGCGAATACCTTCATGGCAGCTTCTATAATATTATCTTTCCTTGCTTCCATTATATCGTTCTTAGCCATGTATCCTCCATGTTCTCATTTTTTTTGTATGGGGAGCAAAGTCTCATTAGTCCCCGGCGGGTATTTTTGCCATTGACCACTTAAATTGTCAATGTCAATTTAAATTCGGAGCTTCTATAGAGCTTCATAATATTCTGTTTTTCCCGCCGGCAAAGCTAGCTAAAACATTTCCTGATTACAAAAATAGAAGAAGAGCGCGGAAGATCCGCGCTCTTCTTCTATGGAATGTCGTTCATTAATTCTAAGCCTTAGAAAGCTTCGTCCGTGATTTCCAACGGGCTCTTATCGGCTTCTTTAATGGCTTCGCTGCGGGCCTTCACAGTCGTGAGTATTTCATTGGCGAAGAATTTCGCGGATGCGATTCTGCCGCTGTAGAAAGCCGCGTCCGGGTCATTTTTCTGCAGGTCTTTCTTCTTCTGGGGCAAATCGGCGCTTTTGGCCTGATAGATGGCTTCGAGCTTGTTGAGGGCTATGGCGCCGGCATCAAGCAGGAAGTGACCGACGATCACGTCTCCGAAGAGTTCCAAAAATTTGCAGGCATTGAGGACGGGAAGCAGATAATCTCCGGCTTTGCCGGCCTTGGCGAAAAACATGGTCAATTCCAGACAGGCATTGGCGGCCTCTTCCAGAGAAGAGGCGACTTTGCCGAGTTCAGGATTGGTTTTCATTTTTATGTAGTTTGCCTGAATCATGCCGGCCAGATTCATAATGTTGGCGCCTTTTCGCTGGCCCAGCTTGCGGCCGACCAGGTCAAGGGCCTGAATGCCGTTGGTTCCTTCATAGATGGTGGCGATCTTTTCATCCCGCATGTATTGTTCAACAGGATATTCCTGGCAATATCCGTATCCGCCGTAGACATCCATCGCCATGGAGCATATCAGCAGTCCTTTATCAGTCGAGTAGGCTTTGACGACCGGCGTCAAGAGATCAAGGAAGCCTTCCCATTTGGCTTTTTCTTCATCGGTTTTTGCCACCCTGGACATATCGATGCAATAGGCGGTGAAGTAACACATGCTCCTGATGCCCTCGATATGGGATTTCATCCACAGCAACTTTCTCCGGATGTCGGGATGGTTGATGATGGTAACGGCTTTGGCATCGGGATTTCTCATTTCCAGGATGGAAACACTCTGAACGCGTTCTTTGGCGTAAGCCAAGGCGTGCTCATAAGCGGCCGAACCCAAATCCAGACCCTGCATGCCTGTTCCCAGCCTGGCTTCGTTCATCATCTGGAACATGACCTTAATGCCTTCACGCTCATTGCCCAGCAACTCGCCTACGCACTTTCCATCTTCACCGAAGTTCAGGGTTGCGGTTGCCGATCCCTTGATTCCCATTTTGTGTTCGATACCGCCGGTATTGACGTCGTTGAATCCGCCGATGGAACCGTCGTCGTTGATCGTATACTTGGGAACAATGAAAATGGAGATGCCCTTAGTTCCGGGGGGATCGCCTTCGATGCGCGCCAGGACGGGATGAATGATATTCGGGGTAAGATCATGATCGCCCGCGGAAATGAAGCACTTGGTTCCTGTGATCAGGAATTTTCCGTCCGGCAGTCGTTTGGCCGTTGTTCTGAGGGCGCCGACGTCGCTGCCCGCGCCGGGTTCAGTCAGGCACATGGTGCCTGTCCACTGGCCGGAAAAGAGTTTATGCATGTATTTTTTCTTCTGCTCTTCGGTTCCGTAAGTATGGACAAGCCCCGCCGCGCCGTGGGTGAGGCCGGGATACATCATAAGCGCGTAACTGGCGGCGCCGAAAAGTTCCAGATTGGAAAAACCGACGGCAGCGGGGATTCCCTGGCCGCCGACTTCCGGCGAATCCATGGGGTTGAGCCAGCCGCCTGCGCAGAACGTCTTGTAGGGTTCACGAAAGCACTTGGGCACCGATACCTTGCCGTCCTTAAGGTGACATCCTTCTTCATCGCCATCTTTGAGTGTGGGGGCAAGGACGTTAACGGCCATCTTTTCGGCCTCTTTCATGATCATCAATAAGTCGTCTTTGGTAAAATCCTTAAATGCTTCCGATTCAAACAACTTCTCAATACCGAGCTGCTCAAAAAGGACAAAATGCTGATCCCGCGTGTTTACTAACAAATTGCTCATAATTAACTCCCTTTTTACCTTGATATGTTAAACGTTAAAAACGTTTATTGAATAAACGCGTTTCTTCCGGGCAGATCTTGTTGACCTGTTCACGGCGTTATAACCCGGAACAAATTCTGTCTTTCCCGTTTTTTTTCGCATCGTACATGAGCTGGTCTACCCGGTGAACAAACGCTTTCATCTCTTCCTTCAACCTGTACTGCGAAAGACCCGTGCTCACTGTCAGATGAACCCTCTGACCCGCGGGGCCAAAAGCTTCTTTTCTTAATTCCGTTTGGATTCTTTTGGCCGTCACACGGCCCTCTTCGCTTGTGGTCATCGGCAGAATGACCGTAAATTCCTCACCGCCGTAACGATAAGCGGAATCAGTCTCACGCAGGCATCTTTTGATCACCTCGCCGAGGCGTGATAATACATAGTCTCCCTCAACATGACCGTATGTGTCGTTGAACATCTTAAAGTTGTCGAGATCCAGCAGCAAAATGGTCAACGGCTGTTCATAGCGATTCGATCGTTCTATTTCTTTTTCGAGCTGAGCGTAAAAATACCTGGAATTGTATAATTGAGTAAGGTCGTCAATGATGCTTAATTCCAGGTATCTCTTTTCGCTTTCTCTGAGTGTGTCTTCGGCTTTTTTACGTTCGGTGATGTCCCTGTAGTTGACAATTACGGATTCAACGATACCATTCTTGACACTGTGGCTCCCCACCGCTTCAAACGTTCGCCATTTTCCATTTTTGTGACGAAGACGCATTTCCCAATATTGAACAGGAGCGTTTATATCAGTGAGCAATAGAATGTAAGACTCAGCCAAACGATTGATGTCATCCGGATGAACCAGCTCATTCCCCTTTTTGCCCATTCTTTCTTCAGGATTGTATCCCAAAAAATGTTCTATAGCCGGATTTATGTATGTTATGGTTGCCTGTGGATCAAGAACAACAATGATATCGGAAGAGTGCTCTATCAAAGCCCTGAAGCGCTGTTCCTCTTTATGTAATTTTTCTTCCGCAAGCTTACGGTCGGTTATATCCCTTGATTCACCCAGGATGGACACCACTTTTCCCTGATCGTTTCTAATGAAACTAAACGAGCATTCTCCCCATACCGTTTGGCCTCCCTTAAGTACGATTTCCAGTTCCTGTGTTCTAAATACAAAATCTTTTGAAGATGCTTTCATGGCTTTTGGCATTCTAATGGAAGTGAACTCTAACGCTTTTTCAAGAGATTCAGGGGTGAGGAGTTTTTTCAAAGGCAGTTTCTTTATCTCTTCGGATGAATATCCGGTTAATCTCTCTACAGATGGGCTGACATAGGTAATGTTTAGTTTCATATCCATGAGCCACACCTGGTCTTTCATATGATCTGCCAGGAGACGGTATTTTTCTTCGCTTTTTTTCAGTAATTCCTCAGCCTTTTTGCGCTCGGTTATGTCTCGGGTTTCACCCAGGATGGATACGGGCGTCCCGTTTTCATCACGGATGAAACTTAAGGTATTCTCAATCCACACAACATGACCGTCCTTGTGGCGGGCTTCCAGTTCCAATGAATGACGGGTATCGGGAACAGGCGCCGGATTTTGCGCGGCTTTTGGCATTTCCGTCAAAAATAAATCCATGACCTTTCGCATAGATTCTGCCGTGAGTATTTTTTTAAAAGAGATTTTTGACATCTCATCGGATGTGTATCCGTATATTTTTTCCACAGATGGACTTACATAGGTCGTTTTTAAGTTCAAATCCATGATCCATATATGCTCGGTGATGTTGTCGGCCAAAAGACGGTATCTTTTTTCGCTTTCTCTGAGCAATTCTTCGCTTAGCTTGCGCTCGGTCGTGTCCCGGACGATCCCTCTGAATCCCGTTGGCTTTCGCGATAAATTTTTTATTAACGATATGGAACCGGCTATATATCTTTTAGATCCGTCTTTGTTTGTGATCTGCCAGCATAATTCTTTTATGGGTTCTCCTGTGGTGTAAACTTTGTTAAAGGCCTGAAAAACTTCTTTTAAATCTTCCTTCACTGTATAATGCCGGTTGTCCATGCCGATCAATTCATCTTTAGTGTAGCCTGTGATTCTGCACACGGTATCGTTGATAAAAGTAAATTTACCGTTTAGATCAACCTCAAAATAGCCTTCTTCTATATTTTCAAGAATGGTTCGATATTTTTCCTCACTTAAGCGTAATGAATCTTCAATGTGTTTGCGTTCGGTGATGTCGTTTACAATTCCTATAAATCCTGAAGGTTTGCCGGATGTGTCTTTTTGTAAAGATACTGATGTTTCAATATATCTTTTCGTGCTATCTTTTGTCGTAACCTGCCAATTAAATCTTTTAGCGAGTTCCCCTTCATGGTATACTTTGTTATAAACTTCAAACACTTTATTCGCGTTTTCTTTATCCGTATAGCGCCGGTAATTCATTCCCATCAATTCTTCCTGTGAATAACCCAGAATTCGGCTTACGGACTCGTTGAAAAAAGTAAAGTTGCCGGCCAGGTCCAATTCAAAACACCCATCGTGAATATTTCTAAGGATGTTCTGATATTTTTCCGCATCTTCGCTATTTCGCGGCGCGGCTGCACGCTTTCCTGGCACAGCGGAATCTTTTGATCCGGATTTGCTTTTACCCGTTTCTTTATTTTTCTTTTTTTCGTCTTTATTTTTCCCGGACAAGGATGATTTTAGCGGTGGTATTTCTTTCTTTATATTTTTAAACCGCTTTTTGTTTTCAGGCACGGCTTTGGTCTTGTTTCTCATCGAGCAAGTTCCCTTTGCATTCCGTTAAGAATTACTTCATTTTACTAAAACGTCTATTGGGATCGTTAACTTCGCGCCCCGCCCCTTCAACGCGGTTTGCCTTTTTCAAGACTACTTTTTACATGTTTTTCTTATATTTAAGTATTTTGTATTATGACAGGATTGCCGGAAGTGAACTTCTGATGTTGCCCGGCAGTTCCGCCACCTTATCTATATAGACGTAGGCCGTAACTTTGCGCCCCGCCTTTTCAGAGCGGTTTGCCTTTTTCAAGCACCCTTTTCTTACAAGCAAATGAACTCTAAAGTCAAGTTTATTTCTACCCTTGATTTTTCACATACTTACGGCCCGAGACTTAAGTTTCAGCCGGCCGGCAATACCTCCAGAGCTTCAAAAAACAGGATTAAGAAAAATCTTGATCAGCATGCTCCGGGTTGATCTTAGCGGCATGAGTTTTTCTTGACACATCATGACGAACTTTTTATAGTCCATCGTGAGGACATAAAGTTCTTATCAGCATTGCCAAAAACGTTATCAAGAGGAAAAAGAAATGAAAAATCTCTTTGCCGATATCCCTGAAAATTTACCGGATAATATAAAGGACGAACTTTTTGATACTCTTGTGCAAACACCCTGTTTCCGGGTGGAAAGAATTGTTTCCCGTGGTCATTGTTCACCTCCTGGTTTCTGGTATGATCAGGATGAAAACGAATGGATAATCCTGCTAAAAGGAAGCGCCGGCCTGCGTTTTGAGGATCAGGAGGGCATACTGGTTTTGAATCCCGGCGATTACCTGCATATTGACCGGCGCCGGAGACATCGTGTGGAATGTACGGATGCTCAACAGGAAACCGTATGGTTAGCCGTTCATTATAAAAATCATTGAGAGCGAAAGGACATAGGGGGGACGCCTATACAAAAAGACCCCTGTGAAGGGTAATGAAACTATCGCAACATTTTGATTTAAGAAAAAGTCAAGTTGTAAACACTGTAAAACATATTGAGGTTTAGAAGCGATGGATTGTGAAAAAAATAAGCTGGAATTTCGTGATTATGTATTGGGCAACTGGACTTTTGCAAGAGTATGTCTAGTAATTGTTTTCGCATGCTCTTTTGGGATTCCTGGTTATTATTCAATAACAGCAAAAATTCCGCCTGCTGACGAATTGCAGAAAACAGCAGGTATAATATTTTTTCAAAGCGGAACAAAAGCCTGTAGTATCCGCACTGGGTTGAAAACACCAGAAGGTGAAATATTGTTCACTTGCAGGTCGGCTATGGAGGGCTGTGATACATGCATATGGGATGCAAAAACACGGCAACAAATACAGGGAAAGCAGGGGACCGTGTTGTGGTATGATCAGCCCATTCTGCCATTTGTGGAAACCAATAAGCTTATTGTTGAGTTATGGGTTAACGAGAAAGAAATAGTTGGTCGTGGAACCATACAATCTAACATTGATGGGAGTTTCATGTTTGGTTGTGTCTGGCTACCAGGAGGTATAGTTCTTTTTATATGTGCAGATTTTAATAATATACGTCGAAGGAGAAAAAAGAAATGTCAGGATCGAACGATATAATAGGGAGTGTAGCTACAGCGCTTGGAGACACGTGGGCTTTCCATAAAGAAACAAATACCCGTTAATCATTTAAGGTTGTTTGCGGATGATGCCGCGGTGCCGCGCGTATTCCACCATGCGTCCGAATGCGAACATGGCGCGTTCCGGCGTCGGATAACATGGCACGCCGAGGGCGGCAAATCCTTCGTGGATGTGGGCTATTTCCCTGGCCGTGCCGCCATAGTAGCTGGCGAAAACCGGCTTATCGGGATGATTGCCGATAATATCGGCAAATGCTTCCGCGATGTCGAACATGCTCTCAGGCATGAGCACTAAAATAATCAATAAAGCATCGATGTCCTTTTGATCCAGCAGACACCGGGCCATATGGGTCGCGGTCTTTTTCGAACCATGCTGTTCGATGGCAGACCAGGTGTCGATGGGATTTCGCACCGGCGCCCATGAAGGCATTACTTCTCCCAATCCCTTAAGAGTTGCGGGGCTTAAGGAAGGCAGGACAATGCCGTATTCCTCCGCGGAATCAGTGGCAGCGACGCAGCCCATGCCCGTAATAGAAAACGCGCCCATGCGGTTTCCCCGCGGCAGTGGAAGCTTTTCAAAGGCGGACAACGTATCGAAGAACGCATCGGGATTGTGTGTCCGCACGAGGCCTGTTCTGCGGCAGACCGCGTCGAATACCGCGTCCGATCCGGCAAGCGACCCTGTATGCGAAGCTATGGCAGCCGCTCCGGCCTCGCTGCGTCCCGCTTTCATGACCACCACCGGTTTTCTTTTACAGGCCTTGTCGGCAGCCCTGATGAAGCGCCGCCCATCAATTACCCCTTCCAGATACATGCCGATGGTTGAGGTCGCTGAATCTTGCGTCAGGTATTCCAGAAGATCGCTTTCGTTGATGTCTCCCTTGTTGCCGATACAGGCCACCTTGGCAAGGCCGAAGGGCTTCGTGTCGGCTATCCATCGCGCCCAGCCTGAAGAAAATACTCCCGACTGGCCGATGATTGACACACCGCCTGTTTTGATCGGTTCAAGGCCTACGATGGATGTGGCCATGCCGGCCGACGGGTTGAGCGTGCCGATGCTGTTGGGTCCCATGATTCTGATGCCCGCTGCACGAGCCTGTTCGATAATGACTTTTTGTTCTCCTGCTCCGGCCTCGCCTGCGTCCGAATAACCGCCTGTGCTGAGTATTATGTTCGTGACGCCCTTGGCCTCGCAGTCCTGCAGGGCATCCGGCACCGCGCTTTTAGGAATCACAATCATGGCCAATTCGACCGGCGTCTGCACATCGCACACTTTAGGATAAGAGCGCATGCCCAGGATTTCTTTGACCGTCGGATTGATGGGATGAATGGCGCCCTTGAAACCGGCCCTCTGCAAGTTGCGTAAAATAATGTTGCCGCCTTTGCCAGCGCTTCTTGATGCGCCGATGACCGCTATGGATGAAGGATCAAAAAATGGAGCTACTGTCGCGGGATCGGGACGCCTCCTGGCTGACCTGGCATGGCTTTTATCCAGCCGCACCAGAGCGTCTACGGCCACTGCCCCATCCGGATAGGCGATGAAGGGATTCATATCGATTTCGAGAATGTCCGGCCTATCCGATATCAGCTTCGAGAGCGCCGAAATAGCGTTTGCGATCGCGGCAATATCCAGAGCCTCGCCGGAGCGGTAGCCATCGATTAGCGCGGCCCCTCTTAAGCGCCTCAGCATCTCGCGCGCGATTGTACTGTCGACCGGAGCAAGATCGATGGCCGTATCACGGAAAATCTCGGTGAATATGCCGCCGATACCCGCGAGTACCACCGGCCCGAACACGCAGTCGCGTCTGGCCCCCAGGATCAGTTCAGTGCCCGGCAAGGCCATCTTCTGCACCAGAAACGCGTGAGGAACATCGTAAAATTTTTGGCTCATCTCCTGAACTGCCCTGCTAAGAGATGACTTATCCTTAATATTGAGCGCGACTCCACCCCGGTCGGTCTTGTGGGGCACGGCCTCCGAACAAATTTTTAGCGCTACCGGATAGCCAAGCTTTGCGGCCGCGACTTGTGCCTCGTGATCATTATTAACCAAAATACTGTTAACGACAGGTATGCCTCCCTGTTTTAGCAGGGCTGTCCCGTCATACTCATTGAGTGTTGTGATGTTGTTTTTCAAAATGAAAATACCTCCGATTCCACATGCATGATTCAAAACACACAGGTCATTATCATTGACCGTGGTCTGTATCACATGTTAAATCAGAGTTGGAGCAATTTTTTAATTGTTGATTATAATATGAGCAGCCGGATAGTGGACTACTTTTGAAATATTTTATTCCAACCATGGCGACCATTTTCTCTATCAGACCATACTTACATGTTGTTATTTTCATCTAAGCAAGAGTTAAGGTTTGGTAAATTAACAGAAAGAAATGGATATGGAATTTCAAGTTAAATTTTTGTTAATTTCAATAACCGTGTTATGTAAGCTTTTATAATCTCCCGTAAAAAAAATATTTTTCATCAGGTTTTTAAAATCCATGGGGCTTTGATTATTAAAATGAGCCATCAATACTGCTTCGTCCAGAAGCATGGTTAAAACGCCGTGATTCTCAATCTCTTTCATGAATTTGCCGCTCTCCAGCAAAATTTCGCCATGATCTTTACCATATAATTTAAAAGGCAGTTTTTCCCACAAGTAATGCGGAAGATATTGTTTTATATTATAGGTCATGCCGATATTTTTGTATTCTTCCATATTATTAATTTCAAAACCGTATTTCTCCGGATGATCAGCCCATTTTCCAAGAGGCAGCAGGCCCGGATGATGTATGGTAACCGATGTTCTTTGCGGATCGGAAAAAAGTTCAAGGATATAATTTTTTGTTTTATCCGTGGATTCGGCATTTTCAGAAGGCGCGGGATATATGAAGCTGGCAATCATGAATATGCCGGCATCAATCAGATTTTTAATAATGGCCCTGGCACTCTCGGGATTAAACCGCTTTTCAAAATCATCCTTTAATATTCTTTCATCCGCGGATTCAATACCCACATACAAAGCGCAAAGTCCGGCGGCTTTTAAAATCGGAATACTTTGAGCATCCATATCCTGAAGCGTTGAAAAGGCTGTGTAAATGATATCCACTTTTTCTTCGATTAACAGCCTTGACAGATCAAGAAGTATCTTCGTCGGTGTATATGACCCGCTGAATCTGAATGCTTTTGAATGATGCTTTTGTTTAATGAATTTAATCTCATTAAAAATCCTGTCGACAGATTTATTTCTTATTTTTTGTCCGCTGATAGACGAATGTACGCAGAAGGCGCAGTTATTCGGGCATCCACGGCTGGCATCGAGTGAGAAAATTTTTATTTTATCATTTGAGCCGCAGGCGGGATAAACATCCGCGTCATATACGGGATATGCGATATTATCCAGTTCTTCTATCCTCTTGAGCGGATTGGTAATAATTTTTCCGTTATCCGAATATATAATATTCGATATGTCTTTTAAATTTGCCTTTTTTAACGAGTGATCGGCAAGCTGGCTGATAATCTCCTCACCTTCACCGTAGCATATGGCGTCAAATGCGTTTGTTTTATTATAGATGGTCTCTTTATACATTTGAGACTGCGGGCCGCCGGCATATATTTTTATTTCGGGATGATCTCTTTTTATGAGTTCGGCTATCCTGATGGTGTCGGTAAAGCCGTCTCCCATCCAGAGTTTAAAACCGATGAAATCCGCTTTTCTTAAGACGATCTGCTCCTCAATCTCCTTATAGATTTTATGGACTTCTTTCTCCCTGTGCGCCTCCATTCCGGCGCTGATCGTTTTAAATTCATCAAAGAGTTTATGGTCCTTCGCATCTTTTAAAAGAGGAAGCAGTTTGGTGAGATCGTCTTTTATATTTTGAGGCATAAGTCTCCTGACGATATCAGCCATACAGTAATCAAGGATCAATACATCATGTCCGTTTTTAATAAGCGCCCCCGCAAGGTTGGCAAGACCATTATCGGGCATCATAGAGGATGGTGTATAAGGGTAGCCTGAATAGGTAATTAAGATTCCGCTCGCTCCGGCCATGACTGATTATCTCCTTGTAATGGTATTTAATTATTTATTTATGAGGCAGTTGAAAAGTATCGTAATACCTGTTTGAAGGAATCATTTTTGAAATGCCACATAATGTAATCCAGTTTTTTTGTTAATCCGGCGTCTTCCAGCACATGTTTATTTGTATCATCCGCGAAACACAACGCCTTGGTCTTTTTTATTGAATGATAAAAATATATTATCTCGTTCATTAACACCCTGTTTATTACATTTATATTTTCATGGAATGGGTCAACAGTAAAGATCTGGAAGACGTCGAGCAGCCCTCCGATATTAATGCCTGTTGAGCCGTATTCCAATAAAGCAAATGAAATGATTCTTTTATTCTCTTTAGCAATTAATATTTTACGTCCTCTGAATAAACCGATATTGCTGTATGCCTCGCTTGTTTTGGGGAGATTCAATCCGTCATTATTTATGCTTTCGGTAATCTGCAAAAGTTCCGGTAATGTTTTAGTCAGATAATCCGTTATAAAGAGGCGATCCTCTTCGGATGACAAATATTCTATTTCGACATGAAGGTTGCCGGATTTAAAATATTTATACTCATTAATATCGATCTCATATAAATCCTGAAAGGTATATAGAATAGACTCCTTCAGCGTGCAGAATTCACGGAATTTAAAAAACTTTTTAATGGCCCAACTATTTTCTTTTCTGAAATATGCCTTTACGTTATCTATATCGAGGTATTCTATTGTCTGTATGGTGATTGAATCAAGAATATATTGACCGATCTTAACTTTCGGGTGCCTCAAACCCGCAACCTGATGAAGCATCCATGTGTTATCGTAAGCCTTCGCCGCCGCGACTGTTCCATATAATTCATTGTTATCCATAAACAGGAGCATCTTGCCGATTTTTGATTTCTCATCATACAGTCTGACCCATGTGTCTTCTATATTTTTTTTAATTTTTTTTACATAGTCCGCCTTTTCCGGTATCATATAGCCTGATTTGAAAAATAGATCCCATATCTTATCGATATACTTTACATGAAACGGGACAATGTACGGGTAGTTGTGCCTGAAAATATGGTCTTTGAGCTTTTCCTTCTTGTCCGCGTCAATGCCGGTTATCTCAAAACCGCATTTCATGGTTTTGCTTTTCAGCGCCTCAGTCATGTATTTCAAACTTGCTTCAAATGAAATATCCAGAGTGTTGTCGATGTTGATATTTATTTTTACCGGAGCATTTTCCATCACCTTTGCCGTAGCCCGGTTCGGCAAATTTAAAGAGATACCCCGATATGCGATATCATTTACGGGGAATGCGTATTCTTCATTTTCACCGACAACTATTTTCGCGTTAATGTGCTGGTTTTCCAGGTTGACTCTCGATTTTGGATGCGATCTTCGCCATAACTGCATTATGCTGGACGGCATTGCGACAGATATCATATCCCGCTCAATATTCAGGACGGTTGTCTTAAACGTGTAAAATGTCAATTGGTCATGAAAGAATATTATGAGTTCATTATAACCGGAGAAGTCATAATCATCCGTTTGAATGGATCTTTTAAGGCAAATATGGGAACAAACTAACGCGTCGATGGATGTTATCATAAACGGAAATGCATCTGAGCTTGAATTGGATTTGATATAAACGGGCGTTTGCTGTTCAGATATTTTTTTAAGTAATTGGGAAATCGTCTCTGCTTCCGAGATTACCTGGTGGTTGCTTATATCCAGATTCAGGATTTGGGGGAGTATGTTCGCGGCGGACTTTCCGTCACTTATAGGAGTCCTGCCGATTTGGATTTGATTCTTTTTATCCTCATCGTTTTGATATAAAATATCTGCCTTTTTAGATGAATCTTCCATACGTTTTTTCAGACGACCATTGTGCGAAAAGAGATATAATCGTTACAAATGAATCCAATTGCCTAAATCAACGCCAACTTCAAATGAAAAATGCGAAAGTATTGAGATGTCTGAAATCTAACTCAATTAATTATACAACTAATAAGTTATAATTCTATCTTTGGAGAATCCCCAAAAACCGTACCAGCTGCAAGGCCGGTTTTCTGGCTTTTAAGAGTTGTTCGCCGCGGCGAACCCAATGATTAAAGTCACGTGGTGTGTATCCCGTTTTATCGGGATTTGCTGTGCTTTAACCGATCTGAAAACCTGTACTGCTTCGTGCTTCCACCCTCTGCACCTCCAGCAGGGGACACAAAACACATGAAGTAGTTTGAAAATGAAACCAAATCGTTTTATTAATGAAAAGATCCTTTACCTGTTGAAACACTCACATATCACTTCCATACGCATTTGAAAACACAGTGGGATGCCCCCGTGGCTCCGCACTGTGTTTCTTCCATCCGTACATCCTTTGCTCCGCTCAACTCCAGAACCCCGGACATATAACCGCGCAAACCATGGCAGAATGACGGGTTGATGTGATTGCCACGGTAATAATCATTAAGATGAATAATGGCTGTGTTGGAGGTTACTTCATGGATGACTAAACTGCCGCTGCTGTGGGTTTGCCGCCAGAAGGTAGAAGCGGATTTCAGCACAAACGCCGGACTGCCCATACGAATAAACAACGAATATAACTTAGGAACGCAGTTGAGCGCGTTGTATTTCCCTATATCGAAGCACAGAGAATAGTCGCCTCTGCCAAATACTTTATCTGTTGCATAACTAAGATCCGCGTACACTCTCTCCGGGAGCCAGGCGCCATCGTAAATAGTACTTTTGAACAACTTCTGATCCTCCGGGGATAATTGTGCGATGACTTTATCCGGCGCATCAGCCCCGTGCTTCTCAACAACATATTTTAGAAGTGATTTGAAGTTCGAGCCTTTAATGCTTTGCGCTTCGGCCATTTCTCCTCCTCAGCAATTATCCGGTTGGCGAACTCGCAGGCAGACAACCGTCTCTTGATTTTATAAGATATTATTTATTTCACATATGTACTTTATAATATTTTATCTATTTGTCAATAATTTTATTTTTATATGACATTGTTTATTTCATATATGTACTTTGTCTCTAGAATAAATTATTTTATTTGTCAATTATTTTTATGTTAAATTTTTATTTTTTGAGGAATTCCGGGGATCAGACCAGGACACTTAATTACATATCTTATTGTTATTTATCCTGTTTCTCCTCGGCTTCATCTTTGAAACCCTGTCCGTTGCTATTTCATAATCCAGGCGCACCATGCCCGTTTTTATTTGTCAGCTTTAAATGACAGCTGCATAAGCAATATCTTCTGTAGATATGAAACTGAAATATTTAAGATATAACCGGCAAAATACGAACACAACCTTTAATAACAGGTCAATGATTTTCAATGATGAACTATTAAATAACTGAAATTCGGAGAGGAAAATTCGGGGGCAGTTGTACTGAATTCCCATCACAAATATTTGCACATTATTTTTATTCAACAACAAGACAAAACGCAGACCCCTGCGTTTTTCTGAAATTCAACAATCCATTTTTTAACGAGAAGATATAGAACCCTTCCAAAATAACTAAAGCAGGTTGTGTCTGGCTGATGGCGGTATCTGGCTTTGTCCCTGTTGCAGTAATTTCCAGCCGAGCCGTTCACCTTTATATTGACTTAGATACATGGCGATGCCTTTTAGATTCAGGTACATCAAATATCGGGGAATGCTCATGCGATTGATTGGAACATTGCGCACCAGGTGAAATGTTTTTCGAAAGATACTCGGTTTAAAGCCGCCCATTTGAACCATGATTGATGCGTCGCGCTGGTATTTATGCAGCAATTCTTTGAATTTTGGAAGAGGCCGGACAACTAAAAGATCCGGACGGTATGCGATCGTATATCCGTCTTTAAGGACTCTCCAGCTCCATTCTCTGTCTTCGCAGGCGTCTAAGCCTTCGCAGAATTGATGTTTTAACCATACGGATTTTCTCCACGAGGAGGCATGGTTCGAGAACCCCCACCGCGGAACCGCCTTGACATCTTCTATCGTTTGGAACCACGTTTCGGCAATGGGCTCTTTATAGGGTGACCGCGAAGCGCCGTTGGTAGCCGCAACGTCACCACGCTTATATTGGGCTACAGACGTTTCAATCCACCTGGGATTGGTCACAACGCAATGAGCGGATAGCGCAAATATAAATTCGGTTTTCGCTTTTTCGGAACCCATATTGAGCGTTCCGCCATAAGAAAATTCCGATGGAGAAATTTTAATAATGCTATCAGCGTATTTTTGCGCGATCTCAACCGTGTTGTCGCTTGAGCCGGAATCGATAACCGTTATAAAGCAGGGCGCGGTCTGTAAACGCAAACTTTTAAGCGTATTTTCAATGGATTTCCCTTTGTCTTTTGCTCTTATTATAACTGTTGCATTCGGTCTCATTCATCTTTTCCCTTTTTATCAGCTCATAAAGGGTAATCTTTATATTGTTCATTTAAGTTTAATGCAGATCAATGTCTCTATACATTACATCATCCACCGAAAACCCTCTTATCCTTAAAGAAAATAAAAACTCTTCATATTCGCTTAAAGATTTATATGGCCCGTGAATTCCCATCATTGCTTCCCAACTGGCGCTTGTGCCATAGTCCATTATGAATAACTTGCCGTCCACTGTAAAAGCGGTAACCCAGTGATGAGGAGGTCCCAGCTTGTTTTTAATAAATACAGATCTTGCCTTATATTCGGGATTGATTCTGTTAAGAGCATCTATAACAAAATTTGCGGAATCGTAGCAGGCGCCCTTCTTGCGTCTGAACATTTCGGCAGGGCTCAGGGGTTCTTTGCCGTAACGGCCTTTTCTTGTATAATCGTAAACAAAATTATTTTCAAGCCAACTGTAAACGTCTTTATACGACGTCCATTTTGCCACAGTTGCATCATAATCGGCATTTGCTTCACCGCATTCTCCAACTGACGCGAGGAAAGCGATAAGAATGCTAAATATTATGGAAAGCAGCAACAGTTTTTTAAAAGCAGATTTAATCATGTTTTCATCTTTTCCATGACAATTAATTTTCAGTGCAATTGGGAATTTGTCTTGCTAAATCGACATAATGCTCACCGGCAGATCCCTGTCTTGGATATACCCATTGGTCAAAATTTGCCACATTGGTTGTTGTGGAGCTCCCTCCGCTAAGATAAAATAATTCCGCGTGGTAAGTCTTCGTCGCTCCTGTGGCCAGATTGACAAATTTGGTTTCAACCTCGTAAGCCACATTCGGTCTCTGAAGAACCTGCCTTCCCCAATCCGTATAGATAAACTTAATCGAGATTACAACATCATTGGGCACATCGGTCACTGCTCTGCATGAAGAATACTCCACACTGTAAGACATCTTCCCGCCGTCCTCTCCATGGCCGGAATCGGCAACCCACGTATAATGAGTCGGACCTATAATTCTTTCAGCCTGGGACAAACCCGGAATTAAAACCATTGCTAATATCAAAGTCAACCATCCTGAAATCTTACGCATATAGTCTCCTTAATTTTTGTCAAAAGACGTTTTGATTAAAAAGCCTCTCAATAGAAGAATTTTATTTTCTTTCTATTCCGTATCCTAAAAACTTGTAGCATAAAACATTAAAGTTGAAAACTGAAGATTACTAAAAGAAGTGATTGCGGGGCAGGTTTTTACCATCCAGGGGTGAGGAGCATATACCCCTGGATGGCAATTTATTTAAAATTTACACAAATTAACTCAGAACACAAACATACCTTTTACCATTAAATGCTTTCACATCATGATTAGTATTACCATGTGCCCAAAACAATTCTTTTTGCGGCTTTACCTCCGGAAAAATTCCATAAAGAAAATTAACATCGGTAAACCTCATCGGAATGGGTTCAAACTGGTTTAATACCAGGGTCGTCCTTTGTCTTCCAAGGTGAATAGCTTTTGTGTACGATTTCATATAAACGTCTATATTACCACGATTTCTGCGATTAGTACGATCTTTGATTACAAAAGTCCCCAAATTACTTATTCTAATTATGGTTCCTAATTTTAATCCTTTTCGTTCTAAATCCGGCGAGACAGCCACTACTCCATTTCTAACCATTTCTCCAGAAGCCGTCTTCCCTTTATTATGGTAACACTCCTTCAACGTGTATGCTGTAACTGATATTTTGATTTCTTCCGCCCATACACTACCGGAAGAAATACATAGAATACAAATTCCTAAAAGCACTGCTTTTGCTACTAATAGGTTTATTCTTGACATAATGACCTCCTTGTGTTGAAAAGAGCAAAATCACTCTTTTGCACAGATTGGGTTATGGCTACCTTTGCCTACCCGTAGCTCCTCTATATAAACACTCTTTCACAAGAGTGGGATATGTCAAATCGCTCTCATTGCCTAATACTAATTCCGCATGGAATAATCGTCAGAACAAACAGAGTTTCGATAAGAACTTACATTGAAGGTGACGCTATATATATAAGATACTCCCGGATGTCAATTATTCTTTTTTACACAGAGGATTTTTGGCAATTTAACTTAGTATATTTATATATTTCCGAAATTAACTCACTTCGGTCAAAATATACTTCATTGCGCTTTATTTTCCCTTCTTTATCGAATTGAACAAAGCAGACGCCCACACATTCAATAACTTTTTTACCGACGGGTATTTCTGCCAGCCATTTATTTAAAAACCCGCCTTCCATGGGAATGGGTTCAATCTGAGTCCAAAGCCAGTCGGGATTTTGGGAAAGCAGCTTTTTGAAATACGTAAGGAGCTCTTTTTTCCCATTCACGCCGGATGGAATTGCCGGGTCAAGATAAAAGCAGTCATCCGAATAAAATCCGGCCAGTTTTTCGGGCTTATTTCCCGTCCAGGCAGGCAGCCACTTCGAAGCGAACTCTTTTGCTTCCTGTTTGTTCATGGTCATTACTTCTCCTTCTTATTAAAAGATCGCAGGGTGGATGAAGCGAAGCGCATCCACCGAATGTTTCGATAATGGTGAAACCGCTGTGCTTGTTCCACCCTGCAATACTGTAATTATAGATTGACCCGGAAGTTTTTCGCAAGTCCTTATTTTTCGCGTCCTTGCCCTCTTCCTGCCCCCCTTTCCTTCACTAAAATTTCCTCATTTTTTCCATATTTTCTTTTCATTTTCATGCTATAGTATTAAATAGTGAAAAGATTATTAATAAATTTATTCTCGGAAATATTGAAAGATTCCCCCATTAATCTTTAATCTCAGGTTTAATGAATGATCGTTGACGTAAATAATTCAACAAACAAGCCATCTTCAGATATCGATCCAAACCCCTCACATGTCTCCTTTTCGGTCATCATGGCCTCTCATAATCGAAAGTACTGCATTGATCAGGCCATCGAATCAGTATTATCCCAAAACTATGATAAATTTGAATTATTAATTGTAGATGATTGTTCAACGGATGGAACAGACGACCATATCAAAGAGACTTATCCCGGGGAAATCGAAAAGGGTAAAATCCGGTTGATTCCCTGCGGCAAGGTTGGAGTTTCCGGCGCCAGGAACATCGGTCTGAGCCTCGCGAAATACGACTGGATTTGCTACCTCGACACTGACAATAAAATGATGCCGTCTTATTTTGAAACATACAACCGATGCATACTGGAAAATTCCGGGTATCAATGCTTTTACGCCAAAATAGGCCTGCGCACTTCCGGAGTCGCCGTGGGAAAACCTTTTTCCTTCCCGGAGTTGCTGCTGGCAAATTTTATTGATATGGGGACTTTTGTTCATTCAAAGGCTCTTTATCGCGAACTGGGCGGCCATGATGCCGGACTGACAAGATTGGGAGACTGGGATCAGGTCATTCGATATACCGCCCTCTACACGCCTTACTTTATCGACACTATTGTGCTGGACTATAACGATGTGCGCGGCGGCGACCGGATAAGCGACAATGTAGGGCATGAGGACAATGTTCAAAGAATATTTGCTAAAAATATATTGATCAATATTGATTTTTTGGCAAAAAGTTTACGCAATCAAGAATCATTATGGTGGGCCGTCAAACAATTGCTTAGGCTTTTATTTCATAAAATAAAAAATCTTTTAACCGGATTCTTTCCCTGACAAAGCGTTTTATAATTCACCTTTTTTAAGTCCCCTCACTAAATACAATTTATCCATCCCTATCCACCCTTCTCAAATTTTTCGGTAAAGAGCACCTGATAGCCTGATACAATCATCATAAAAATATAGAGTAAGATCGTAGGGTGGATGAAGCGAAGCGCATCCAGCAATTGTTTCGATAATGGTGGAACCGCTGTGCTTGTTCCACCCTGCAATACTTGATTCCCGCCGGAGTTTACCCTCGCGAAGGCGGGGGCGGGAATGACAGCCTGGGGATTACCACGCCGTCTGAGATCCATAATTAATTTTCCCGGTCATTAGTCTAATAATCAGATGAAAATAATCCTGCTTCACCCGATTTCTTTAAAAGAACAGCCTCCATGCAATAAATGTAATAACTCATTACTTTTTTACTCTTGAAAAAAATACTTGTCATAATTGATTGAACAATTTATATGATTCATATAGTTAATTATGGAGGGGAATTTAGCTCTGATGATTTTGATGTCGGGAACTGCTGATAAATTGTCCGGATCAAACACCATGGATTATTCTTCATACACTAATCCTGCAACAAACGTTAAAGAATACATGTTTAAAGTTTCAGACGGGGTTTCTCTTAAGATCATTGATTTCACCCCGCGAAATGTTTCGCAGGAGAAACCCGTTATTCTTTTTGTGGCAGGATGGATTTCTCTGATCTCCGGATGGAGGGGCGTGCTGAAAGTCCTGACTGTCGAACATAGAGTCATCTATTGCGAGACGAGGGAAAAACAATCATCAACAGTCCCTGAAGTAAAAAAAGTGAGTTTCTCCATTGAGCGGCTCAAACTCGATATTGGTGAAATCATAGAAAACATTATTCCGCCGTCAAAAAAGTTTATATTCGCGGGGAGTTCTCTGGGCGCTTCCGCGATTCTGGAATACTGCGCCTCGGACAAGCGGAAACCTTTATGCGCGGTGCTCATCAATCCAAATACCGAATTCAGATTCCCCAAATTTCTGGGAGAAATAATTCCGGCGTTACATCCTTCACTTTACCTTGCCATAAAGCCTGTCATAAAATGGTATCTGAGAAACTTCAGACTCGATAAAAAAACCTGTAAAGAACAGATTAAAAAATACGAAAACACCCTGGACTGCGCAAATCCTTACAAACTGAAGGCTAACGCGCTTGCCATCAAAAACTACGTGATATGGGGCCGTATAGACAACATCAATGTTCCATGTCTTGTTATGGGCGCTACGTCGGATACGCTCCATGCCACCGATAACGTAAAGCGCCTGTTAAAGCTAATACCCGATTCCACCTACATTGAGCTTAAAAGCAATATGGAAAATCACAGCGAAAAAGCGGGACATGTTATTGTGGACTATATTGAAGCTCTCCGCGGCAAGCCGCAAAAAACCTTCGATACTTAAGACAAAACTATGACGAGGCGGCTTATAAAATATGCCGACACAATATTGCACGGCTTTAATAGACAATCTTTGATATTCAGCATTGCTATTTTGATCTTTTGCGTCGCAGCATTCATCGGTTGGCAAAAACTGCATTATGGATTCAACTTTACCGATGAAGGCTATCACATGACAGAAGCCTGGCGTCTAACTGTTGGCGATCATTTCTTTCAAGAAAAAGCCCGTGGCGCGATAGATCTATCTCCTATTATAAACAGCCTTATCTTTCGTATCAATCCAGACATCACATTGCTTGGATTCAGAAAAATTCAATATATTTTAACAATCTGTGCTTTGTTGTTATTCAGTTTGGCTCTTTATAAAACTACTAAATTATATTGGTATCAACCCCTTATATTTTCAATATTTGCATTTACAGGTCTTGATCTTGTATATTCGATACCGAATTTAAACTATCATACATATCCACATTTATTCATCACTTTGCATTTAGCTTTTCTTTTACTTGCTTTTCGCCAGGAATCAGCCGCGTTAAGGCGTACCTGCTTCATTATTGCCGGTATTTTCCTTTGGTTAATAAGTTTCACTCTTCTTCATTTGAGTCTCATTCTCTTTTCACCTGTTATTCTGTTCTATTTCTTCCGTAAATGGAAAACATCTTATTTGTCATTTGATTTTACTGATTTATGTTTCGTTTCTGCGCCGATTCTTTTTTGTTGGTCGATATTTGTTGCTTTTAATTATGATAAATATATACCAAATATACTTGCTAACATTGCATTGATGTCGTCCACAAATATGCATTCAAATAAATTCTTCGTTCATAATCTTATTAACTGGGAATCGGTCAATCATATATTTATAACTTCTGTTTTCCTGGCAGTCTTTCTTGTTTTATTAAGATTTAAGAAAATATTGTTCTTAATTAGCGGATCCATTTTCTCTTTATTGATGTATTTTATCATCGATACATCCTTTTGGGGATTGACATCCCCTCCTTTTGGATACGTTTTCTTTAGTAGGCCGATTTGGTTCGCCTCTTTATTGATATCGATATATCTCTTCTTTATTTTTAATTCCTCTGGAAGGTTTTTCTCTAAAAGTAAATTCACTGAAACAGAAGTCATCACTTTCATATTGCTTATACCTTGCATAATATTGTCGATAAGCGGCAGTGTCTTTTCTACTGCCTGGACTGCACCCCCGAAGTTGGACAAAATATGTTAGAGTAGTTGGCAGGAACCAAAGTCCCTTAAAATGGGAGAAAGGAACTTGCCATGAAGCACCGAAGGAGTTTTGCTGCTGAACTCA
>JBEKMY010000013.1:0-57190 GCA_049523355.1 Smithella sp.
TGAGTTCAGCAGCAAAACTCCTTCGGTGCTTCATGGCAAGTTCCTTTCTCCCATTTTAAGGGACTTTGGTTCCTGCCAACTACTCTAACATATTTTGTCCAACTTCGGGGGTGCAGTCCAATTCAGTATAGCCATGTTTGTTGCAACATTATTTTGTTCGTCTTTATCTTCGAGTTGGATTGAAGCCTGCACAGAATTTTTTGTTGAATGAGAATGTTCGCATATAAGGGTCCAAAAATCATAAAATGGTTTTGTGTTCGGCGATTCAATCTTCTTTAGGATTGAGTTCGCGAAATAAACTGTTTGACCGGAAGCCCATTTTTTCATTACTTGGTCGTCTTCACAGATATGACAGAATTTTGAGATCATCAAAGACTCAAATATGCAGCGTAGAAGAGGGCGTGCTGATTCATAGAAACCTGATAGGGTTAATTTCATCGCGGAATAAACATTAAAATAATTTCTATGAAATAAGGAAAACATTAGCGGCATTAAATCATCATGTCCTTTTCTTAAGGGCATGCAAGGCGAAAGCCACCAAGCAACAAATTTTGATGCAATTTTACATTGAATGTCCAGCAGTTCCCTTACTCCTGCGATTGAATCTCGGTTGATTCTCGAAAAGAGTTCTGTAAATGATACTGTATCTATGCTATACATGTAAACCTTTTATAATGTTAGAGCGAACATTGTTTATATGAATCGGTGCTAATACTGCAAATGCCGACACCGCTGTCGGCCTAACACACCTCAATAAAAAAATGTGATTTTAAGTTTAATAACTAAATATTAAACAATAATCAACTCAAACAATGTTAATAAAATTGATGAAGTTTTCTTGTTGTAGGATGAAATGAAGGATTGCGGTAATATTTTCCACAATCTTTTAATTCACACCGCCATCCGCCTGGAGTTTCAGTTAAGGGAGATTCAATGTTTTTCATTAAACAGGAGGAACAAAAATAATGCCCAGATTCTTTAGATTTATAGGTGCCTAATTCTTTTATAAATTCATATTTATCAATTATTTTATTTTGAAGACTAGATATTTCATTCGCATGGCCTTGTTTAAGACTAAATATTTTATTCTCAAGTTCAAATATCTTCTTTTTCAAATCAAGGTTTTCAGACACAAGTTCCGCATCATCCTTTTGAACTGTAAGTATCAACATTTGAATTTGAAGTATTTCGGCGGCCAATTGCCGATCCTTGATCTTATTACTAAGGGTGATTGCAAGATCAACGACGTCTTTGATAGCACTCATGTTATTTCTCCTTTGGAAAAAAATAATGTCCTTTTGATTTTTAAACGTAAATTGTCTTATATAAAAAAGTACAAGAAAAACATTAATTTGCAAAATCTTAAGAATTTAATAAGGTCCTATAAGATATGTTATGTAAACTTGGAGTTTGTGATGGATTTAAGATTGAAGTCTCTTCGCTAATTCGTTACAGATTTTTTTAATGAATAAATCATTATGGCATTTTAACTGGTCATTTAATGTATAATAAAACATGGAATTATCACATGAAGAATAAGGTCCCTGGTCCAGATGCTCTCTTCCCTTGGAAGTAAATTCCGGCAATCTGCAAAGGACAGTTCCCTTTTGATTATAAATTACAATATCTTCATATTTTATTTCATAATCATAATATGAATTATAAGGAGCTTCGGCTGCCATAACTCCGGCTGCCGCGGCTCCGTTCCTTCCTCCAATTAATAAAACACCTAAATCTATGCCTATTATCATTACATCTGTCTTCCATGATTCTTTATCAATAGTATAGTGAGCCGCGAAGCTCGTAATTTTACCTGTCATGTATAAATCGGCTTTTTCTTTGTCATTAAAATAAACTTCTTTGAATATTTTCATACTGTTAATATGATTTGCCAGAAGTTCTGTCATTGTATCGCTTACGATCAGATTTCTATATTTATATTCCCGATTATAACATTCTACTTCATTATTATTGTCTTGTTTAAATATTTCTTCCTTTAAGTACGACTTGCTTCTCCTTTCATCCGTAAAAGGTTGCATCGATAACTTTAAATTATATAAATTAACGTTGTTTATTCTATCTTTATAACGTTCATTTAAGCCTGATTTTGTGTCATCTAAAGTATAATTGATCATGGGCGACGTACAACCGATCATACAAAATAAAAAAATAAAAACAGACTTTTTTCTTAAAAGCATGGATTCTATCCTTCCATTTCAATGTGATGTTTAAGTTGATGTATTGTTTGCTAAGATGTTGTATACTAATGACTTTTCAATTCGGCAACTGAAATATTATTAATAAATTGCTTAAAGGCCTTTGCGGATTGAAAGACATGGCTTGATCTATCATTTTGAATATTATGAGACCAGTTAGCATCGCTGTCCGCTTCCTGAATGGCCCGCTTTTCGTCCTGTGTAATAATATTTAGCCTTTGTTGTCTTCCCTTTTCCGATTCCGATAAAAATGTCTTTGATTTTTTCAAATCTTCCAACATTTTGGCCTTAATAATATCGATTGCCTCTGTTTCGATTTTACGCAATAATTGAGTTTGTTCGGTAAGTGGCACCGCCGACGGCAGGATAACCCTGAAAGGTCTTACTTCTGTTCCCTCAAAAAATTTGTTGAGAATCATTGCCGCGAGTATTTCACTCGCCTGTGACGGAGTTCTTTTATACCGGCAACCTGACGGTACAATATTATTATAAGATACACATACCGTTACCTTATAGGACTTTGCTGAAGGTAATAACGGCTCTTCTTCAGATAGAGGGTTGAAGTTGGGCATGCGAACAAGTTTGGATGTCTCGGTCTGTTCAAGTATCTGGAAGAGGTTGTCCGTAGTATTAGGCTGTTGCTGGACCTGCGAAGAGGTGGATATTGATGAATTTGATGATGGAGAAGTTACGGAAGAAGTTGCAGAAAATGAACTAATATTCTGCGTTCCGGGAGTAGTTGTGGTCGTTGACGTCCCGGTATTGCCCGGAATCGATGCGGGAGCCGGATTCCCCAAAGCTTGATTATAAGTATTTCCAATAGAAATTGATGATACACTTATCGACACACCTTCACTGTAAACTGCTGCTACTTCACCTTGAACAAGCAAGAGACAGGCAGCCAGTAATGCGATCAGCGCCGTCTGCAATCGAATCATAAAACTTATCTCCAATTTTTTTAAACGCCTTGTTATTTCCCTTCTTCATAAGGGAACTTTTTTCCATACTTATTATATCACATTTATTCGCCTGAAACAATGACTTTGTATGTTCCATAAATGCCAAGGATGTTTTTGACATCCCAATCAACGTTATTTACCTTCGTGATGCCGCCGTTTTTCTTGGCGGTTTCTATACTGCAATCGCCAACGGCAATAAGAGTAAGTACGCTTATGCACTGTGCTTCTCCCGTTTTGGAGGAAGCGTTGCCGTTGCTGGTTACCATCATCGGAAATTTTGCGCCCGTATATAAGCCGCCCACCGGTATCATGGTGGCGCAACTCATAAGCACGCCGACTGCGCCAAGGGCAGCAACAAACCAAAATCTTTTCATAGGTCCTCCCTTATTATTAATTTTTTAAAGCAATAAACAAAGCTATAACAGCAATGAATGAGAGAATTAAAGGATTTTGCACAATGTTAGCATCTGTTAATTGTTCCGGACTCAGACACGATTTTGCCTGAAATCCCAGATAGCCTATTGCCCCTAAATTAATTATCACTCCCAGTATTTTCAACACATTAGTCTCCTTTTTTTTAAAAAAATCAATTTTCTGTTTATGGCAATTATTGACTTTTCAATTCGGCAACTGACATATTATTAATAAATTGTTTAAAGGCCTTTGCGGATTGAAAGTCATGGCTTGTTCTATCATTTTTAATATTATGAGACCAGTTAGCGCCGCTGTCCGCTTCCTGCAGGGCCTGCTTTGCGTCCTGTGTAATAATATTTAGCCTTTTTTGTCTGCCCTCTTCCGATTCCGATAAAAATATCTTTGATTTCTTTAACTCTTCCAACATTTTGGCCTCAATTATAACGATTGCCTCTGTTTCGATTTTACGCAATAATTGATTTTGTTCGGTAAGCGGCGCCGCGGATGGCAGAACAACCCTGAAGGGTCTTATTTCTATTCCTTTTAAATATTTGTTGAGCATCATTTCGGCGAGCATTTGGCTTGCCTGTAACGGAGTTTTTACATCGTGGCACTCTGACATTGCAATATTATTATAAGATATACATACGGTTACTGTATAGGACTCTGCCATTGGCAATAATGATTCATTTCCGGTTAAGGAATTGAAATTCATAGGTACAATAAGCTCTATTGTATGTTCAGGCGTATCGTAAGATGAAAAAGGTGTTTGATTTGCGTTCTGGTATATGGATGTTGAATTTGTCAACGCGGACGTTGTAGAGGTGGATGATGGTGAATTTAAATCCTGTGCCAGAGACGGATTTTTTAATATTCCTGTTAAGGTATTGATATAATTTTGAAAATTAGAAGGTACTCCTCCTCCGCCTTCACTATACACTATGGACAAGACGCCTTGAACAAAAAAGAAACAGGGAACGAGTAAAACTATCATTATAGTACGCAATCGAATCATAAAACAAACCTCCTGATTCTCGTTTTATCTACTCGACTACCCCTGTTACTATAGAAACATAGTTAATGGACAAATGTCAATATTTTTAAAAAAATTTAAACGAACTGCACCTCCCCTATTGCTCCCATATCATTGCCCAGGATGATAATGATTCCGCGCACGCCGGGAATCTTTATTCCATAATTCATGGCTAATTTAATATCTTTTTTACTTTTCACCCGATTGCCGATTGCTGAAGCGGCAGCATCGGCAAGTGTGGCGGATTGGGAAATTACACACACAGCGTCGGCTTTGCCGAAGCTCAAAGACGGGCCGACTGTAGCAGATGAGGTGCAAATACCCAGCGGAGTTTCCTCCGGTTTTACAATAAAATTTACTTTATAGCTTAAAGCTGATTCTCCGGCATAAACAGAAACTGTTAATTTATCATTCGATTTTAAAAAGATATCGCCGCCGTTTTCAATGATAATGTTATCCGTTTGAAGGAGCAGATCGTATCCCACAAATTCGGATACAGCTCCGGCAACCGAAGCCATCGGCCCTACCCCGCAGCTTTTTGCATATCTTAGCATATGCCGGACAATCGGCGGCGCGAAATCATCTTCAGGAAGGGGTAAAAGTGACGTGCGGAAATCAGGATGATCCCTGATGTATGTTTCTATAGAATTGCGATGATTGATTAATGATTTTAAGGCGTCGAATTTCAGGTTCGTATCAGAGCTGATAAACAAATCGCTCTCGGCGATTCTGACATGATATGAACAGAGATTGCCCTTATTAATTAAGGATCGGTATGTTCTTTCCTCATGTTTCATAATATACCAAACAGGTGTGATCCGATCGGTTTTTTCTCTTTATCCACGATTCTTATTATCAAATAATCTGTATCGTTTCTTGGCAATAGCCATCGCTTTGTCAATTGTCTCATCCCGCCTTTTCTTAGGGACGTTAAATGCCTTTAGCGCCGAGTCGATAATAAAGGAAGTATGTTCTTTGAATTTATTGAGCCCCGTGTGGACGCGCTCGGCGATATACATCAACCGCATCCCGCGAAGGGCCATGGATATCAGGTAGTAGTCCTGTTTGGTAAAATCTTTATTGTATTCGTGAAAATAGAGCTTGTTGCGCACCATATCTCTTGGAATCACCATCTGCGTCATTCGCCATGAACTATAGGATTCGAGGTAAAGCTCCGCAATTTTGTCGGATTTTTCAACCATCTTGAATTCCAGCGCCATGTATACGGCGTATTTAAGGACATAATCTTTTTCATTCCTGGTGAGGCTCTCGACGAGCGCCACTAATTCAATATCTGTTTGTTCTGAACCCCGAAGAAAAATATCTTCTTTGTCGCGGAAAAAATGGTAAAGCGTGCCGGTATTAATCCCTACTTCTTCAATAATCTGCCTGATTGTTGTTTTTTGATATCCCTGATTGACAAAGAGCCGGCGCGCGATCTCGATGATTTTATTTTTAATATGATTACTTTTTTCTGTTCGCGTCATTGTACCGCACCTTTGGTTGCCGTGAGATTTTTCCGTAATTTGTTTTCATATCACTAAATTATTTATTTGAAAAGGTATTTTAAGCGTTAGTTGAACATGTTCTAATAACGCTTGACAAAATACCGGTATTGGTTTAAATAATAATTGAATGTGTTCAAATATCATGCTGCAACGTTACGAAGCGTATTGAAAAACGATTCTCAAATATATTCCGGCCGTGACGCGCGCGGTTATTTTAATAAATTAAGGAGCACTTATGAGTAAAAGAGATGTGGTTTTTATTGATGGCGCAAGGACAGCTTTTGGAACATTGGGACGCACATTGCGCGGCTTTACTATGGAACAACTGGGCGGTTTGGCCATAAAAGGGCTGATTGAGAAAACCAAAATTCTGGAGAAAGGCGCTCATGTCGATTCCGTTTTTGCGGGATCGGCCATTGGCGGAACCTCTGCCCTCAATCCTGCGCGCTGGGCCTCCCTGGCAGGCGGGCTTCCCATGAGCACCGCGGCATCCTATGTGGAAATGCAGTGCGGCTCGGCGATTGATTCCATCAACCACGCGGCATGGAGAATCATTGCCGGTCAGGCCGACATCATGATTGCCGGCGGTATGGAGTCTTACAGTCAGGCATGTGCCAAATTTCCCATGTCAACAGAGCCCTTTAAAATGATTCCCCCGATGCCAATTGCGTATTCGTTGTCTCCAACGCTGGACCCGGCAACCATGAACATGGGACTCACAGCCGAAGCCCTGCAGAAGATATACAACATTTCCCGCAATGCCCAGGACGAGTTCGGCCTGCGGAGTCAGACATTGGCAAAGAAAGCTATCGATGCCGGTTATTTTGTCGATGAAATAGTGACGGTCATGGTTCCCCAGGGTAAGAAGAACCCGCCACTGGAGTTCAAGTTGGATGAACATCCGCGTATGACTTCAATAGATGCCCTTTCCAAACTTCCACCGGCGTTTATCAAAGATGGAACTGTCACAGCGGGCAATGCTTCCGGCCGCAACGACGGAGCGGCATTTGTTCTGATGATGACCCGTGAAAAAGCCCAGCAATTGGGCTACAAACCTATGGCTAAATGGATCAGTGGCGGCGATTTCGGCGTTGATCCCAAAATTATGGGTATCGGGCCGGCTTATGCTGTTCCACAGGCTATGAAGCGCGCCGACCTTAAACTTTCTGACATGGACGTTCTGGAATGTAATGAGGCCTTTGCCGTGCAAAACCTTGCGGTTATCGCGGAACTTGAGAAACAGACGGGCGAGAAAGTCGATATGAATAAATGGAATCCTAACGGCGGCGCGATTGCCTTCGGGCATCCCAACGGAGCTTCTGGCGCGCGTATTTGTCTGTTTACCATGAAAGAGCTTATCCGCAGAGGCGGCAAGTACGGCTGCTTCAGTTCCTGCTGCGGCGGCGGTTTGGGCGTGGCAACGGTCATTGAAAATTTGCAGCGCTAGTTTGTTGGTTTAACGGAATAATTAATTTTAAACAGGGAATCAGGTGTGTGCATGGCAGAAAAATTCATCAGTGATCGAAATTTAAAATTTTTGCTTTACGAGATGTTCGATGTTGAACGTTTGATCAAATATCCCCAGTTCGCCGATCATAACAGGGATGTATTTGACATGGTGATAGAAACCGCCATGAAAATGGGGAAAGATCTTTTCAAGCCTGTCCTTACTGAAATGGACCGGAATCAGCCGGAGTATGCAGGAGGCACGGTCAAAGTTCATCCGCAGGTCCGCGCGATATTGAAGGAGTGCGGTGAAGGTGGATGGATCGGAGCATCGTTTCCCTGTGAGTGGGGAGGCCAGCAGCTTCCAATGATTATCGGCGTGATGGTGCCGACGGCCATTTGGGCCGCGGCTAACTATTCCGGTTCTGTCTATTCGGGCCTCACAACCGGCGCTGCCGGATTGATCGGGTCATTCTGCGATGAAGAAACCCGCAACATGTATTTGCCCAAAATGATGTCAGGCCAGTGGCAGGGAACCATGGCCCTCACAGAGCCGCAGGCAGGGAGTTCTCTGACGGATATTACTCTGACCGGAACCCCGACGGATCAGGGCTATTATAAAATGAAAGGCCAGAAGATATTCATCTCCGCGGGCGATCATGACGGTGTTGATAACGTTATTCACCTTGCCATCGGCCGGATCAAGGACGCGCCGGCCGGTATCAAAGGCATCTCCCTGTTCATTATTCCCAAGAAAAGAATCGAGCCCAAAGGCGATCTGACGCCTAATGACGTCAACTGCGCGGGGATTTATCACAAGCTGGGTTACCGGGGCGCTCCCATCACCCAACTGGCCTTTGGCGAAAATGAAGACTGCCGCGGCTGGCTGGTTGGCGAGGCCAACAAAGGCCTCGGCTATATGTTCCAGATGATGAATGGCGCCCGGATTGATGTGGGATTAGGCGCGGCCGGTATTGCTTCCGCGGCTTATTATGCCTCTCTTGAATATGCCAGAGAACGTCCGCAGGGAAGGAAAATTACTTCCAAAGATCCCCTTTCTCCCCAGATTCCGATTATCGAACACGCCGATGTGAAGCGGATGCTTCTTTTCCAGAAGGCCATTGTCGAAGGATCGATGTCGCTGCTTATGCAATGCGGTATGTATGAAGACCTGTTCAATGTGACCCAAGGTGAAGAGCGTGAGAATAATCATTTGCTGCTGGAGCTGCTGACGCCCGTGGCGAAAACCTATCCCGCGGAAATGGGCATTTTATCCTGCAGCACAGGCATTCAAATTCTGGGAGGCTACGGCTTCTGCGATGAATTTCCGCTGGAACAATTTTATCGCGATGTCCGGATTCACACACTCCATGAAGGAACAACCGGCATTCAGGGCATGGACCTCCTGGGGCGAAAATTGACCATGAAACAGGGTAAGGCCGGCAGATTATATTTTGAACAGGTCCGGAAAGCCATTGTGAATGCCGAAACAGATGAGGCCTTAAAACCTTACTGTATCATGCTGGATACGGCCATGAGCAGACTGGAAAAAGTAACCGCGCATCTTATGGGCATTGCGATGGAAGGCAAAATGGAACTTTTCCTGGCGGACGCGGCCCTCTTTCTGGAGTTCTTCAGCATTATTGCCATTGCCTGGCAGTGGCTGCTTCAGGCAACCGTAGCACGCAAGGCGCTGGCGGGTAATCCGTCTTCGGCAGATGTCAACTTTTATCAAGGGAAGATTCACACCTGCGCTTATTTCTTCAATTATGAACTTCCCAAGATTGAAGGTCTGGCAAAGCGTCTGCAAAACAGTGACGGCCTGACGGTTGCCATGAAGAATGAATATTTCGATGAATAATGAAAAAAATGGAAAAATAAACAATGTTTTAGTTGCGCAAAATTGTTCTTTCCCCTCCGTCGCGGTTGGGGAGGTTGAAATTTAATATTCCCGGCCGCGATCGTCTGTTCCTTCATATCCGGGGGCGCCGTACGGATTTATTTTAGATAATAATCGGTACGGCTCCCCCCGGAATCTTTTTTTTGAAATTCAATGTGCTGTTCTTTTACCGCTTTCGATGTGAAAAATGATGATGGTGTTTAAAGATGATAAGTTTGTTTCTATGAAGGTTTTACGAATAGACTGTGGCGCCCTCTCCCAGTATGCCGTCCGCCTCTTTTTTTAATTTGTCATTAATGTCGAGGCGAAATTCATCGCCAAGGTAAATTATGGATTCGCTTTTTCCATTAAGAATATGCATATAACCTTCGTATTTACCCCGGTATTTTTTTAATGAAGAAATCAGCATTGAAATATTTTCCGGCGACACCTTGCCGGCGTCAACCATGAAACGAACCTGCTTGTAGGGATTTTCCAGAGATATCATCAAAGAAGTTGCTTCCTGAGCTATTATCTTCGGCGTTTCCTCTCCGGAGCCTGCATCAAGAGTGCCTTTAATAACGATCGGTTCTTCTTCATGCAGAAGCGAGTAATATTTTTTATATACATCTCCAAAAATGATTACGTTTATCGAACCCTGTAAATCTTCGAGGGTAAGATAACACATGATATCTTTTCTTTTTGTTGTTTTTTCGCTGATGCCGCTTACAACACCCGCAACTGTCACAGTATCTTTGTCCTTTTTTTCGTTTAAATTGCCGGATTTGGCATTGGTAACCAATTGCAAACGATCGGCAAAACGCAGCAGCGGATGGCCGGTAATATAAAAGCCTAAAGTTTCCTTCTCAATGGAAAGAAGTTTTTTATGATCCCATTCAGGCACGTCATCCGGTATCTGATACGACTTTGCCGCAATTCCTGAGGATGAATTGCCGGAATTAAATTGATCAAAGAAACTGGATTGATTGCTCATTTTTTCTTTTTGATTGCGCTGGGCATCGTCGGCTGCTTGTTCATAATGCTCCATGAGCTGAGCCCTTTTATAGCCCAAAGAATCGAAAGAGCCGCATTTAATCAGGCTTTCTATTACTCTTTTGTTTACCTTTCGTAAATCGACGCGGCTGAGAAAATCAGCAAAAGAAGTAAAATTCCCGTCCTTCCGAACCGTTATTATCGAATCAACGGCGGCCAGACCGACATTTTTAATCGCAGCCAGCCCGAAACGGATATTATCTGCCGATACGGTGAAATCTCTTTGTGATTCATTCAAATCCGGCGGCAGAATATCTATGCCCATTTCTTTACAGGCGCTCATATACTTGATGATTTTATCGCGGTTGTCTTTTTCACTCGTCAGAAGGGCGGCCATAAATTCCGCGGGATAATGCGCTTTCAGATAGGCCGTCTGGTATGCAATTACAGCATAGGCGGTGCTGTGGGATTTATTAAAACCATATTCGGCAAATGTTTCCATCTGCTCCCAGATTACTTTCGCCTTATTTTCGTTGATCCTGTGTTTCTGCGAGCCTTCAAGAAATTTCGGTTTTTCCTTCTCCATTTCCGCGGCTTTCTTTTTGCTCATGACCTTTCGCAGGGTATCGGCTTCGGACATGCTGTATCCGCCGATAACGCTGGCAATCTGCATAACCTGTTCCTGGTAGAGAATAATGCCGTAGGTTTCTTTCAGGATCGTTTCCAGTTGAGGCAGTTCATAGGATATTTTTGTTTTTCCCTGTTTACGCGCGGTAAATTCCGGAAGCATTTTCATCGGGCCCGGGCGGTAAAGGGCAATCAAGGCAATGATGTCTTCGAGATGATCCGGTTTGAGATTGATCGAAAGATCTTTCATGCCGGAACTTTCCAGTTGAAAAACTCCTTCTGTTTCGCCCCGTCCCAGAAGATCATATGTTTTTTTATCATCAAGGGGTAAATTATCGATGTCTATTTCGATCCCTTTTGATTCTTTGATGAAATTCAGGGCGTTTTTGATGACCGTCAATGTTTTAAGGCCAAGGAAATCAAATTTAGTTAAACCGACTGTCTGGATGTCATTCATTGAATACTGGGAAACGACATCGTCTTTTGGCGAACAAAGAGGAACCCGCTCCACCAGAGGCACATCGGATATTACAACGCCCGCGGCATGGGTCGATGCGTGACGGTTAATTCCCTCCAGGATACGGGATAAAGACAGAAGCCTGGCGACAAGCTGGTTTTGTTTCTCTTCCTGAGCCAGCCGGGGCTCGGCTTTGATGGCATCGTTAAGCGTAATGTTGAGCGTGTTCGGAATCAGTTTGGCAATCTTATCTACATCGCCGTAGGGGATATCCAAAGCACGCCCGACGTCGCGAATGACGCCCTTTGCCTGCATTTTCCCGAACGTGATAATTTGAGAGACTTTGTCCTGACCGTATTTTTCTGTGACGTATTTAATAACATCTTCTCTTCCCTCCGGACAAAAATCAATATCTATATCAGGCATGGTGATACGGCTGGGATTCAAAAACCGTTCAAAGAATAAATTATAACGGATGGGATCAATGTTGGTGATTCTTATCGCGTAGGCCACAAGGCTACCCGGCGCGGAACCGCGTCCCGGCCCTACAGGGATATTATTATGTTTTGCGTGCTTCACAAAATCGGAAACAATCAGAAAGTAACCCGCAAACCCCATCTTTTTAATGATTTCCAATTCTTCAGTCAGGCGTTTTTCGTACTTTTCCCGCAGTTCGGATTCATTTCCCTTTTGATCTTTTAATATAATCGGAAAGATTTTTTCCAGCCCTTCCCTGGCTTTTCTTTCCAGATACTCGTTAAGAGATTCTTCAGGATTTTTGACTTCGAAATTTGGCAGGAAAAATTTCCCCGTCTCCAGAGAAAAATTACATTTTTCAGCGATACTTACCGTGTTGGATAAGGCTTCCGGCGTTAAGGAAAAAAGCTGGTGCATTTCTTCAGGCGATCGGAAATAAAACTGGTCTGTGCTCAAACGCATTCTGTCCGTGTCTTTGATTGTTTTGCCAGTCTGGATGCACAGCAGCACATCATGCGCTTCGGCGTGATCGCGTTCCAAATAATGACAGTCATTGGTCGCCACTAGGGGTATGGATAACTCTTTGCTGATTTCGATTAATCCGGCGTTGGCGATTTTTTGTTCCGGTATGCCGTTTTCCATGATCTCCAGATAAAAATTGCCTTCGCCAAACATTTCCTGATAATTCATAGCGGCTTTTTTGGCTTCTTCCATATTGCCCTGCATGATCAAACCGGCGATTTCGCCATGCAAGCAGGCGCTGGATGCAATGAGTCCCTCATGACATTCTTTTAAAAGTTCTTTATCCACGCGGGGTTTGTAATAAAATCCTTTCAAATAGCCTGCGGTTGTAAGCTTCATCAGATTTTTATAACCCTGAGCGTTTTTAACTAAAACGATTAAATGCCTGTACGATTCACCTGCAACCCTGTCAGTAAGCTTATTGGGAGCCACATATAACTCGCACCCGATAATCGGTTTGATCCCGTGTTTGTAAGCCTGCTGATAAAAATCAATGGCTCCGAACATGTTCCCATGATCGGTAATGGCCACTGCCGGCATTTTATAGTCACGGGCTTTTTTGAAAAGGTCTTCCAGACGAATCATTCCGTCGAGAAGGCTGTATTGGGTATGAACATGTAGATGGACGAATTCAGAGTGTTTCATAGCTGCAAATCAAATTCTAAAGATGATATAAATAATCGGGTTTTAATCGATCCAGTAGTTTGGCGCTTCTTTGGTAATGATTACATCATGAACATGGCTCTCTCTTAAACCGGCCTGCGTTATACGGACAAAGCGCGATTTTTGCATGAGCTCCTGAACGTTTTTTGCGCCGACATAACCCATGCCCGCTTTCAGGCCGCCGATTAACTGGGTGATGCTTGCCGAAAGAGAGCCGCGGAAAGGAACCCTGCCCTCAATGCCTTCCGGCACGGTTTTAGCGGCGCCTTCTATGTCATCCTGATAATAACGGTCACGGCTGCCCATTTTCATGGCCTCCAGCGAGCCCATGCCGCGATAAACCTTGTAACTGCGCCCCTGAAATAAAATCGTCTCGCCGGGACTTTCCTCAGTGCCCGCGAACAAACCGCCGATCATAATGCTGTGAGCGCCGCAGCCTATCGCCTTAACAATATCTCCCGAATATTTTATGCCGCCGTCAGCTATTACGGGAATGTCTTTTTTGGAAGCCATTTTATAGGCGTCTCTGATGGCCGACATTTGAGCCACGCCGACTCCGGCGATAATGCGCGTTGTGCAAATGGAACCTGGACCGACGCCTACTTTAACAGCATCAACGCCGGCATCTATGAGAGCCTTCGCGCCTTCGGATGTCGCTATGTTTCCGGCGATCAACTCGCATTTGGGGAAATTTGACTTTGTGGCTTTAATGGCTTTAAGCACTCCCCCGGAATGTCCATGAGATGTATCAATAGAAATGACATCAACACCGGCCGCCAGCAATGCTTCAACCCTTGCTTCCCGGTCAATAATGCCCACTGCCGCCCCGACCCGCAGCCTTCCTAAAGAATCCTTGCAGGCGTTCGGATAACGTCGTATTTTTTCAATGTCTTTGATTGTAATCAGGCCTTTTAATCTGTATTCATCATCAACAACGAGCAATTTTTCAATTCTGTGTTTGTGAAGAAGTTTTTTGGATTCTTCCAGGGAAATATTCGCTGATACGGTAACAAGATTTTTTTTGGTCATGACATTGGACACAAGCTGATTCATGTTTTCTTCAAACCGCAGATCGCGATTGGTGAGAATTCCGACAAGCTTTCCCTTCTTGACAACCGGCACGCCGGAAATGGAATATTGATTCATCAGTTTCAAAGCGTCGCTGACCCTGCGGTCAGGCTCAATGGTGATCGGATCGACAATCATTCCGCTTTCTGATTTTTTTACTTTATCCACTTCAACCGCCTGCTGTTCTATGCTCATGTTGCGGTGGATGATACCGATACCGCCTTCCTGAGCCATGCATATCGCGGTGCGTGATTCCGTTACCGTGTCCATGGCAGCCGAAACGATGGGAATGTTCAGGGAGATATTCTTTGTCAATAATGTGGAAGTGTTCACGTCCCGAGGCAGTATATTGGAAGCCGCCGGCACTAAAAGAAGGTCATCAAAAGTCAAAGATTCTTTTATGATGTCATCTAGCATTGTTCCCTCCGTTATGATTATAAATCCTGATTGCTTTTGATAAAATATTTTTCGCCATTTAAATTGATATAAAAATCGGCGCCATTTTCCGACTGTTCGATAAATTCCGCAAGCTGGTAATAACTATTGCGTGAAAACCGGGCTGTGAATCTTCCTTCTTTAACACGGCAATAAAGAACATTATCCCTGCCCGTATATAAAGAGTTTGTTTCCAGTTTTTCGCAGGAATCATCATTCAAAAGAATTTCAATTTGCTCCCCGCCGCTGCACGGCAGTTTTGTTTTATAGACGGCGGCAACAACAAAAGCGGTATCTTCCACGTGAAGATAACAGCGTTCCAGGCCCAGTTCAATTAAATATCTGCCGCATTCATCAATTCTAAGATTTTGAAAAAAGACGCTCAATATTTCCTTGCGGAACATGTGAGCGCCGTTATAGTACCAGATGCCGTCTTTGTCTATTTTAATTTCATAATTTTCCATTTATTTAAAACTTTTCCTGCTGTCCAGTAATATCGTCACCGGACCGCTATTGACCAGCTCGATTTTCATCATTTCCTGAAATTTTCCCGTGGCCAGGTTGTTCACTTTTTGGCTGGCTTGCTTAATAAAGTAATCGTATAGTTCATTCGCCCTGGCCGGATCTTCGGCCTTTGCGAATGAAGGGCGTCTCCCCTTTACGCAGTCGGCTAATAATGTGAATTGAGAAACAACCATCATCGCTCCGTTAACATCCAGCAAAGACAGGTTCATTTTTTCCTGCTCATCTTCAAAAATGCGCAGATTGATAGTCTTTTCCAGTATATAATCGGCGTCAATCTCGGTGTCTTGTTTTTCCACCCCTAATAATACAAGAATTCCTTCGTTTATCGAGGATAATTCCTGATGATTAATTCTGACGCTGGCACGGTCAACTCTCTGGATAACTGCACGCATGGGTGATCCCGTTAAATAGTCTGATTACGTTAGCAACAAAATGCTTTGCGTTCAAGTTATTTCTATTAAAAAATATGCTAAATTGTTTTTATTATTAGGATTCAATTTATCTTGACAGATACTGCTTTTGTTGCTAGGTATACCGTTTAATATTCAAGGCGTTTGTAGAGATTTTTTGTATGATTCACTTTTTCGGCAATCTCCGGCAACGTCCTGAAAACAGAATAGTTATTATATAAGGGGGTTGTTTAAATGAATTGTCAGACTGTGAAAGCGGGATTCGACTGCGCTTTTATGAGCAAAAAAGGATGTGGTTTCTTTGGCGGCAGTTGCCAGAAAGTAATCGAAAAATGCGATGGCTGTGGGAAGATAATGGAATATGAAGCAAGCAAATACTGCAAGGTTTACCCTGATCCAAACGGCAAATGGCTCAGTGGCAAGTGTCCGACCGCAACGCATATTAAACTGGAAATAAAAGAAACACAGAAAATAAATCCGCTCAAAGCTTCAAAGAGAGCAAGTAAAAAAGCTTAAACGGCGCGGTATCATAATAATCCGGCATACAAAAAGGTTAAAAAGAAAAAAGCCGGCGATTTTAATCGCCGGCTTTTTTAGCTGATCATTTCTTTTATATGTTGTAATTCTTCTTTAATGCGAATTAAACACTTTTGTTTTTCGTTATCGTTGTCGTCCGGTTCGACGTTATTTCGTGTTTTATGCAGCTGCTTTTTGGCGCCGTCAATCGTAAAACGCTGCGCGTAAAGCAAATTCTTGATCGTTAATAATTCCTGAACATCCTTTTTTCTGTATAGACGCTGCGCGGTTTTTGTCCGCACCGGATTGACCGTTTTAAATTCGGATTCCCAATATCTGATAACGTAAGGCTCGACATTGAGTATTTTACTCACTTCTCCAATGCGAAAATATGCCTTTTCGGGAATTATTGTTTCCATACAGTTGTTCAACCCTTACGGCTAAATTTGTAGGCATAACCTGATAATAATAATTAACGCACCAATACTATACTATAAAAATAAACAGAAACCTGTTTATTAAATTTTTTAGAAATATGTGCAGACGGACGTTATATTATTAGTTCAGAGCTTTACGCAATACCTGTGAGGATTTGAAAGTCAATACTCTCCGCGCGGTAATAGATATTTCCTGTCCGGTCTGCGGATTACGGCCGCGGCGCGCTCTTTTTTCCTTCACCATGAAATTGCCAAATCCTGAAATCTTCACCCGTTCGCCTTTTGCCAGATTATCCTTAATAATGTCAAACAGAGATTCAACGATATCCGCCGAATCCTTCTTGGAAAAACCGAGCTTTTCACAAACATTTTGAATAATATCAATCTTCGTCATGTTATTTCTACCTCCATTTTAACTTTGTCTGTCTGTTAATATCTTATTTTTGCACCCGTCAAAGTAACGGTCTTCTGTACAATTCTATCATGGATAGTATTTGCTTCTAAATCAGTCAACGTTCTATCCGGAGCGCGATAAGAAAAACGCAACCCAAGACTTTTTGTTCCTTCTGAAAAGTCTTTTCCACTGTATACATCAAAAATACTTACATTTTCAAGCAAATCTTCTTTTTGTCCCAAAACAATGTTCAGCATTCGATCCGCTTCCATCGTATAGGGAATAACAAAGGCGGCATCACGCATTACCGCTGGAAATTTTGATATTTCCTGATAGGAAAATTTTCTCAAAAGACAGGCGGAAACAAGAATATCCAGATTAATTTCAAATACATAAGCAGTATTTTTTAAATTAATCCGCTCCAGAACATCGGGATGAACCTCCCCCATAAAACCGATTTGCTTGTCATCTAAAAATATCCGGCATGATTTGCCCGGATGCAGGAAAGGGTCAACGGTTGTCGAAATATATCCGCAATTATTTATTTTTAAATCAACAAAAATATTTTCCAGAGAACCTTTTAAGGTATAAAAGTCGACAGTCTTTCCCGAGTTCCAGAAATCATCGGTTATTTTTCCTGTTAAGAGTCCCGCAACCATGTTCTTTTCTTCAGGCAGCGGCTCCGGGGTTTCTTTCCGGTTAAGAAAAATCCGTCCTATCTCAAATATCTTTAAATCAAAAGAACCGTTATTCGCGTTTCTTTTTGCGGTTTCGAGCAAACCATGAATCAAAGTTGTACGCATAGCGGAAAGATCTTCACCCAGCGGATTTTTTATCCGCACGGGATTTTGTCTTTCATCATTATTAGAAAGACATAAGACATCCGCCGCCAGAGGATTTCCAAAACTGTAATTGACAATTTCGGTATATCCGCTGCCTATCAGCAACTGCCGGATTTTTTCTTCCATGTCTAAACGGGGGATGACTTCCATTTCCGTCACATTAACAGCGGGCAATGTTACAGGCACGCGATCATAACCATAGAGCCTGATGACTTCTTCAATCAGATCGATTTCACGCGAGATATCAACCCTGCATGACGGCGGAGTAACAAGATACCTTCCCCTGCCCTCCTGCTTTACAACCATGCCGATACTGCGCAATATTCCGGTAACATCCTTTGCTCCGATTTCTATTCCTGTTACCCGGCGGATTCGGTCTAAACGAAGAGGAATATTTTCCGCGGAGGAAATTTTCCGCGGGTACTCATCAATATAATTTTTACAAATAGTGCCGCCGGAAAGATCGGCAATAAGTTGCGCGGCGCGATTGAGGGCGCTTACAACTCCTTCAGGATCAATGCCTCTTTCAAAACGAAAAGCCGCATCGGTCGGCATGGCTAACTTTCGCGCGCTGCGGCGAATGGAGGGGGGATTAAAATAAGCGGCCTCCAGAAGAACAACCTGCGTATCCTCTTTAACCTCGGAATTCAGGCCGCCCATGATTCCGCCGATAGCCACGGGTTTAACGCCATCGCATATCAATAACGTATCAGCGGGAAGTATATGTTTTTTTTCATCGAGTGAAATAAATTCTTCATTTTCTTTGGATTTCCGGACGACAATTCTTCCTTCTTCCAGGAATCTGAAGTCAAAGGCATGCAGCGGCTGTCCCACCTCCAGCATGACAAAATTCGTGACATCGACAATATTATTGATGGCTCGCAATCCTGCCGCTTCCAGTCTTGCTTTCATCCAGACGGGAGATGGTCCGATTTTAACATTTTTTATCATTCTGGCCGTGTATCGGGGACAAAAATCGGAATCAATTATTTTAACTGAAGTCTGGGAATGGATATCTTCGGATGATTCTTTAATCCTGACGGATAGCCGTTTCATTTTCGATCCGGTAACGGCGGCCGCTTCCCGCGCTATTCCTATCATGCTAAGACAGTCGGAACGATTGGGCGTAACGTTTACATTAAAAACGGTGTCTTCAATATTTAAAGCCGTCTCCAATGGCGAACCAAGCGTCAAATCCGCGGGCAATTGCATAATTCCCGATTCATCGTCGCCGATTTCCAGTTCAGCTTCGGAACATAACATTCCATCTGATTTTTCACCGCGTAAAACAGAAGATTTGATAGTATATCCGCCTGGGATAACAGCGCCTACTTTTGCCAGAGGAACAATGTTTCCGGGAGCAATATTTTTCGCGCCGCAAACAACGGGATAGTTTTTAGTTCCATCGCTGACATCACATAAAGAGAGACGGTCGGCTGATGGATGGGGTTTCACGGATAAAATTTTAGCGACAACAACGCCGCAAAACTGCGGACGGATAGTTTTGATCTCGTCCACCTCAAGACCGGCCATCGTCAACCGGTGAGCAAGTTCATCCGCGGTTAGTTCTATATCAACATAATCTTTAAGCCATTTGAGACTAACCAGCATAAAGAAAAATTTCTCCTAAAATTGTTTAAGGAATCTGCTGTCGTTTTCAAAAAATAACCGGATATCGGAAATGCCGTATTTCAGCATGGCGATACGTTCCAAACCCAGGCCAAAAGCGAAACCGGAAAATTCTTCGAAATCATAATTCACATTTTTGAATACGGCAGGATCAACCATGCCGGAACCCAGTATTTCCAGCCAGCCGCTCCCTCCGCAGACACGACAGCCGCGTCCGCCGCACATGACACAGCGAATGTCTACTTCAGCCGATGGTTCCGTAAAAGGAAAAAAGCTGGGACGAAAACGCAACGTTGTGTTGCCTCCGAAAATCTTTTTAAGAAAAGCTGTTAAAATTCCTTTAAGGTCGCCAAAGCTGACGCCTCTATCTACCAGCAGTCCTTCAATTTGATGAAACATCGGAGTGTGAGACACGTCAGAATCACGCCGGTAAACTTTCCCCGGCGATAAAATCCGCAACGGCGGACTGACTTTTTCCATAACCCTCACCTGCACCGGCGAGGTATGTGTGCGTAAAACAATATTGTCTTCGATATAAAAAGTGTCCTGCATATCTCTGGCAGGATGATCTTTGGGAATATTGAGAGCCTCAAAGTTATAGTAATCAAGTTCTATTTCCGGCCCTTCCACCACGGAAAAACCAAACGAAGCAAAGATAGAACAAATTTCTCGGCGTACCTGAATTACAGGATGTATCCGGCCGCATTTTATTGCGTGTCCCGGCAAAGTGACATCTATCTTTTCTTTCAGCAGGATGTCTTCTTTGTTTCTGGTCGCCTGCTGCTTGAGCGCTTCATCAATTTTGCCATTAAGCAGATTCTTCAGCTCATTGCAAAGTTTTCCGAATAAAGGCTTTTCGGCCTCGGGAACTTGAGCAATATTTCTCAAAAGACCGGTCAAAAGCCCTTTTCGACCAAGATATTTTATCCTTATATCTGAAAACTGGTCTTCGGTTTTTGCCGTTTCCAATTCGGCAAGAGCGTCTTTTTCAAGCTGTTGAAGCTCACTAATCATGCCGCTTACTTGCCTTTAACAGTTGCAACAACCTGCGCGAAACCCTGAGGATCATTGACAGCGAGTTCAGCCAGTATTTTACGATCTAATTCAACACCGGTTTTCTTCATACCGTCAATTAACCGGCTGTAAGATATATTGTTGATGGCGGCAGCCGCATTAATACGCGCGATCCATAATCGGCGAAATTCTCTTTTTCTTCCGCGACGATCACGAAAAGCATATTTCATCGCCTTATTTACCGCTTCAGTAGCCGTCCGAAGCAATCGGCTGCGGGCTCCAAAGAAACCTTTGGCCATTTTTAATATCTTCCTTCTTTTCTTGCGAGCGTTAACGCTCCTCTTTATCCTGGACATTTTCTTTTTTCTCCTAAATTATGACAGGAAATAATAATTCCCGTTTCTTATAGATAAGGAATAAGTCTCTTGATTTCCTTATAGTTTGCCGAATCAACCAGTGTTGATTTTCTTAAAGTTCTTTTTCTCTTCGTTGTTTTTTTAGTAAGGATATGACTGGCAAAAGCCTTGCTGCGCTTCACTTTACCCTTGGCCGTAAGCGAAAAACGTTTTGCCGCTCCTCTATGTGTTTTTAGTTTTGGCATTCGATCACCTCTCTATGCTTATTGTTTTTTTGGTGAAAAAATCATCACCATATTCCGTCCTTCAAGCCTGGGCTCCTGGTCAATGATACATTCATTTGCCAGTTCACTCTTTATGGTCTCCATCAGCTTCCTGCCTATATCGGTAAAAGCAATTTCACGTCCTCTAAACATCATGGATACTTTTACTTTATCGTGATTATTCAAAAACTTTTTAATGTGCTTTAGCTTAACCTGTACATCATGTTCTTCTGTTTTTGGCTTTAATTTAATTTCTTTAACCTGAATGACGGTTTGGCTTTTTTTGGCGTCATGCAGTTTTTTATTCTGTTTGTAACGATATTTGCCATAATCCATTATTTTACATACAGGCGTGTCTGTGGATGCAGATACTTCTACAAGATCCAATCCGGCTTCTTCCGCCCTGGCCAGAGCTTCCTGCAATGTAATTACACCAAGCTGCTTTCCATCTTCCGTGATTACACGAACGGAAGCACACTTAATTTCCTTATTAATTCTCAGATCCTTTACTATATGTCACCTCCTGAAAATAATATGTTCAATAACAGATCCTATTGTTTTTTTGCACAGTTATCCTGCAATAAAACAATAAACTCATCAACAGGTATCGATCCCATATTCTGACCGTCGCGCGTGCGCGGAGCAACTGAACGCGCTTCCACTTCTTTATCTCCAATGACCAGCATGTACGGGATTTTCTGCATTTGCGCCTGACGAATCTTATACCCTAATTTTTCATTTTCAAAATATCTCTCAGAACGAATACCGGATTCAATTAATTTGTTATGGACTGTTTCGGCATAGGGTATATGCTTATCCGTAACGGTCAACAAAACGCACTGTACAGGGGATAGCCAGAGGGGAAAAGCTCCCGCGTAATGTTCAATAAGCACGCCCATGAAGCGTTCAACGGCGCCAAGAATCACTCGGTGCAACATGACCGGCCGGTGTTTTTCTCCATCAGCGCCGATATAGCTTAAATCAAATCTTTCCGGCAGTGTAAAATCGCACTGGATAGTCGCGCACTGCCATTTTCTCTTCAGGGCATCTTTTAATTTAAAATCAATCTTCGGCCCGTAAAAAGCTCCGTCACCGGCGTTGACTTCATAACTTATTTTATTATCCTTAAGAGCGCTCTCCAGAGCTTCGGTAGCCAGATTCCAGTCATCATCTGAACCAATAGAATTTTCCGGTCTCGTGCTTAACTCTACTTCATATTCAAATCCGAAAATTCCCATGGCATAATTGACAAAATCCGCGATCGCCCGGATTTCTGAATTTAACTGCTCCGGCATGCAAAGGATATGCGCGTCATCCTGCGTAAATTGCCTTGCTCTCATCAAACCATGCAAAACGCCCGTTTTTTCGTGACGATGAACAGTGCCCAACTCAAAATAGCGCAAAGGCAAATCCCGGTAACTTCTTATCTTTGATTTATAAATCAACATATGTGAAAGACAATTCATCGGTTTGATACCGTAAACTTGTTCATCCACTTCAGTAAAATACATGTTTTCGCGATAATGGTCGAAATGACCGGATTTCTTCCACAGATCAACTTTGAGAATCTGAGGTCCCATGACCATATCATAACCGCGCTTCAAGTGTTCTTTCCTCTCCCATTCTTCAATCAGGTAACGCAGCATCATACCCTTGGGATGAAAGATGATCAGACCGGGGCCGGCTTCTTCATTTACCTGGAAAAGATCGAGTTCCCTGCCCAAACGGCGATGGTCCCTTTTTTTGGCCTCTTCCAGCAAATTCAGATAATCGGCGAGTTCACTTTCACTCACAAAACCGGTGCCGTAAATACGCTGAAGCATTTTGTTGTTTTCGTTGCCGCGCCAATATGCGCCCGCGACACTTAAAAGTTTGAACGCTTTAATGAAGCCTGTTGAAGGTATGTGCGGCCCGCGGCACAAATCAATATAATTGCCCTGCTTGTATATACTGACTTCTTTAACATCTTCAGGCAAATCATTGATTAATTCGACCTTATAATTTTCTCCTCTTTCTTCAAACAACTTTATCGCGGCCGCACGTGTTAGTTCTTCGCGGATAAAAGGATGATCAGCGGCGATGATCTTCTTCATGCGGTTTTCTATTTTAGTAAAATCATCGATAGTAAAAGGTTCTTTATATTCAAAATCGTAATAAAACCCCTCATCAATAGAAGGACCGATGCTTACTTTGGCGCCCGGAAAAATCTCTTGAACGGCCTGAGCCATTACATGAGATATACTGTGACGCAATATAGACAAACCTTCACGGGAGGATATTTCTATTAAATCAAGCTTCGAATCTTTCATGATCTGATAGCTTAAATCCACGGGTATGTTATTAATTTTAACTGCCACGGCATAAGCCAGCGTTTCCTTTTTCCAGGATTTGAGCGCCTCACCGGCGGTAATTCCGGCATTGAAAGAAATTTCTTTATTATCTGGGAAAATAATTTTTATATCCATAATTTACTCTGATAAAATCGTTTTAAGTTCATTTATAAAGGGCATCACTGTTTTGCTGATGCCCTCAAAGTATTCTAACTTAAGACATGCTTTTTTTATATTATAAATGGTAGGCAAGCAGGGATTTGAACCCTGGACATCCACCGCGTCAGGATGGCGCTCTCCCCCTGAGCTACTTGCCTACAATTAACCAAGCTTTTTAACGTTGCGTAACTAGCAGCAAAACACCGCGGTGTCAAGCTAAATATCTTATTTATTAGCCTATTTTTAGGCAGTTCGATTTATAAAATTAATTCCTTTAAAAATATACCACAATCCGGAAATAATAGTAAATGATGCTGTTAACCAGGAAAGAATAATAATCAGATCATGACTTACTATACTATAATGAAAGCTTTTTAAAAACAGAGTCAAAAAGACAGTCCCGATTTGCAAAGCTGTTGTGATTTTACTGACAAATATAGGATGAATTTCATATGTTATAGACATCATTGATAATATCACTATTCCAAGCAGGATTATAAAGTCTCTGCTGATAACAATTACCGTAAGCCAGCCGGGAATTAAGCCGAAAATCGACAACGATATAAAACTTGTGGATAAGAGTAATTTATCAGCCAGTGGATCAAGAAAAGCCCCCAATTTAGTTTGTTCATTCAACAAACGGGCAAGTGTGCCGTCCAGGGCATCAGTCAAACCGGCAATAGTAAAGACAATTAAGGCTTTGATATATGAATCCTGAATTATAAATATCACAAAAACAGGAACCAGAATAATTCTTAACAAAGATAAAAAATTCGGTATGTTCATATATTTTCTTTTTGATTTATTATCTTAGTGTTTATCGCCGAATCGGGAAATATAATTTCTAACCTCGCAGATTGGGGCCATCCTGTAGAGTTTTTAATATATTAGTAACAACCTCATCAATTAAAATTTCCAAATTCTCATACGATTTTTTCTCCAATCCTTTGCTGGTAAAATCAAAATTTCTTTCAGTGGACTCGGATTGGGCATGCCAGATAATTTCTCCTGTTTGAGCGCTGCGCAATTCGCAACGAGCTGATATTGTTACAGGAGTATAAAATATTTTCGCTTTGTTATATTGAGTCAAGGTGCAATATAATCCGGCATCCACTCCCAGCAGGTCTTTTAATTTCTGAGGAGCGACAGCAGACGCGCTTTTATTGCCTTCATTGATATTTAAAGATTCCAGCTTTTTATCTATCATTTCCAATGGTATCTTGGAATAGCCCTTAAAATAAAGTTCTTCCAGAAGTCTGGAGCGGAATAATTGGGGCGTTTTGTCACCATGGTCTTTATTTTCTACCGGAAGCACCGCAATAATCTTTGCCTGAATCTTATCATGATCAGCGTTTCCTATCTGCGGTGAGTGGCCCCAACATCCGCCGATCATTAAGAACATGACTATCAATAAAAGATTAAATTTATAAATCTTCATGATTTCTCCTGTGTTTGCATACAATTAATTTACATGATATTTTTATCATCCTGCCAAAACATCAGGAAGCAAATATCCGCCTTTTTTACTAATTCATCTGCTAAAGATTTCCTGGCGAGCGCGGTAACATCGGTTTTCTTTAAACAGCTTGTCTTTCAGGATCTGTCTTTGAAAGGACAGAATCATTTTGTGCATAAACAGAAAATGATAAAAATATTAAAATAAAAAATGATAAAGAGATATATCCATATATACGCCGGCTAGTCATCTTTTATTTTGCGGCGCTGATTTTTTTCAGTTTTTCGATTTCTTCCTTAATCACTCTTTCAGCGACTTGCGGAACTATTTCACGGGCAATTTTTTCAACGATTTGGGCCGCCCGTTTCATAATTTCTTCATATACATTATCGGCAGTGTGAGAGTTTTCGATTACATCGACAAGAGTGAAGATTTCCTTTTTATTATCAGCATTATTTTCATAACCACGGCCATCAACGACAATAACTTCCTGATTATTTCCGTTATTTTGTTCTACGTACTCATCAGTCAGATTATGAATATTTTTATTTTCGGTTACTGTGGAATCCGAATCCATATTTATCTCCCCAAAATCAGTTTACTAAGACAAACGAAAAATTAACTATTGTATGATTTTACTAGCTATCATAGTGGATAGAACAGTTCAAGAAATATATTAATTTGTATTCATGCAAAACTTTATTTTTCGGCAATTTGGGGACTGTGATGTGAATAAAAAATTTTTATTGTTGACATTTTCATAGTATTTCAGGTTAAATAGCGAAAATTTAAATTATACCACTATGAATGACAAATTTTGATGATGAAAAGAATATTAATTACCGGAGGCGCGGGATTTTTAGGTTCCCATCTCTGTCAAAGATTACTGCACGAAGGCAACGACATCATTTGTCTGGATAATTATTTTACCGGTGATAAAAAGAATATTTCTCAGCTTATCGGTTTACCGAATTTTGAATTGATTCGTCACGACATTATAAATCCCATCTATCTTGAAGTTGATGAAATATACAATTTTGCGTGCCCGGCATCCCCGTTTCATTATCAATACAATCCGATTAAAACCATTAAAACGAATGTCATGGGAGTCATCAACGTTTTGGGCATTGCAAAAAGGACAAAAGCAAAAGTGCTTCAGGCTTCCACGTCGGAAATTTACGGTGATCCCGAAGTACATCCGCAAACGGAGTCCTACTGGGGCAAGGTTAATCCCATAGGAATTCGCAGTTGTTATGACGAAGGGAAACGTGCTGCCGAGTGCCTGATGATGGACTACAGGCGGCAGAATTCCGTTAATACAAAAATAGTCAGAATTTTTAACACGTACGGTCCGCGCATGGCGATCCATGACGGCCGCGTGGTAAGCAATTTTATTATTCAGGCCCTGCAAGGTAAAAATATCACCATTTATGGAGATGGCACCCATACCAGATCTTTTTGTTACGTTGATGATTTAATTGAAGGATTGATACGGATGATGAATTCCGCCGATGAATTTTACGGCCCGGTTAATATTGGCAATCCCGAAGAATTTACCATACTGCAATTGGCGAAACTCATTATTGAATTAACAAAAAGTAAATCCGGAATCGATTTTAAACCCCTGCCGGCGGACGACCCTGCTCAGCGCAAGCCGGATATAACCCTCGCCAAAGAGAAACTCGGCTGGAATCCTGAAACAGGGTTGAAAGAAGGCTTGTTAAGTACAATTAAATATTTCCGTGATGTTTTAAAAGCATCATAATCAGCCAACAGGAGATACAGATCCAAATGAAATTCAGAAAAAAAATCCTTTGCATTGGGGCCGGTTATGTCGGCGGCCCTTCTATGGCAATGATTGCGTATAAATGTTCCGATTATCGAATCACGGTAGTGGATACCAATCCCGATCGCATTGACGCATGGAATTCGGCAGAGCTTCCTGTTTATGAACCCGGACTGGATTTAATCATAAAAAAAACCCGCGGCAAAAATTTATTTTTTACAAAAGATATCGAAAACCAGATCAAAGAAAATGACATCATATTTGTCAGCGTTAATACGCCTACTAAAACTTATGGCGCCGGCGCCGACATGGCCGCAGATTTACAGTATTGGGAAAAAACAGCGCGTCAGATTCTAAAATATTCCCGGTCATCAAAAATAGTAATCGAAAAAAGCACTTTGCCTGTGAAAACCGCTCTGGCTATGGGAAAAATTCTATCTTCGGGAAAAGGTAAAATTAAATTTGAGGTTCTTTCCAACCCGGAATTTATGGCGGAAGGAACGGCTATGGGCGATCTGGAAAATCCCGACCGCGTTTTGATCGGCTCTCATGAAACAAAAAGCGGACTCACGGCCCGAGCGGAATTAATTGAAATCTATGCGCGGTGGATTCCGTTAAAAAAAATAATAACCTCCAATATCTGGAGCAGTGAATTATCCAAATTAGTGGCCAATGCTTTTCTGGCTCAGCGGGTGTCATCGATTAATTCCATTTCCGCCCTGTGCGAAAAAACCGACGCCGATATTTCCGAAGTATCCAGGGCCGTGGGAACGGACAGCCGGATCGGCGATAAATTTCTTAACGCCGGCATTGGTTTTGGAGGCTCCTGTTTTAAAAAGGATATTTTAAATCTGGTTTATCTTTGCAGTTATTACGGTCTGCCGGAGGTTGCCGCCTACTGGGAAAGCGTCGTAAAAATTAATGAATATCAACAGGAACGATTCATCGCCAATATTCTCAAATCAATGTTTAACACGCTGGCCGGGAAAAAAATCTGCGTTTTGGGCTTTGCATTCAAAGCCGATACGGGCGACACGCGTGAAAGTCCGGCTATCAATATTACCCGCAAACTGCTTGCGGAACAAGCCCAAATCATTATCTCCGATCCTAGGGCGCTGAAAAACGCGGCTCTCGATCTTTCAGATATCAAAGGAAGTATAAAGTATGTTGAGGATCCTTACCAGGCCGCAGCCGGTTGCCATGCCCTGCTTATACTTACCGGTTGGGATTTATACCGGGGGCTGGATTTTAAAAAGATATACCGCTCAATGGTCAAACCGGCCTTTCTTTTCGACGGCCGCAATATTATAGATCACAATAAATGTTTTACCATCGGTTTTAATGTTTATCCGATTGGGAAGCCGGCTTTAAGCCACTTATAAAAAATACCAATTCTCAATCAAAGATGATATCGAGGCGGCAAGGTGCAGGCGACGAGGCGTATGTGATCTGCGCCATAATGGCGCAGATCACCGGTAAGGAAAATGTCTGTTTTTATTGTGCCCCCCTCGGGTGGCACTCCCGTATTCTAATACGTTCTGGGAAGCCGACAACCCCGGCCTGCGCCGGGGCAGGCTGTGCCAACAAAGATAGCGCTTTGATCGGAAGCGCATACCCGTAAGGGGAGCGCATAATAAATAGAATCTTACATTACCGAGAATTTTCGCCATATTGGCGAAAACTTCCTTCAGAATTGGTTGTCAATAAAATCGAAGGCGTTTTTTATTAGTCTAATCTCGTTGCCCGAAGCAGTTATCGTTATGGCCACCACATCAAAGCGGGCTTGCGTATCGGTTATGTTTTTTTTCTGTAAATACAACAATGCCAGTTGTGACATTTTCTTCTGCTTATTTATTCCCACCGCCTGCTCAGGATAGCCCAATTCTGCGGACTTTCTTGTCTTGACTTCAATAAAAACAATTTCACCTTTCTGGTGCGCGATAATGTCTATTTCTCCCGCAACACAACGAAAATTTGTTTCAATGATGCGATAACCGTTTTTTTTAAGAAAGGCCGCCGCGATTTTTTCGCCTTGTTTTCCCGTATCAATTTTTGACATATCTTTCATTTTAAGGGATAAATTGAATCGATGTCTGTTTTAAATTTTTGACATGAAATGATTTACGATGAATTTTACAAATCCCGAATTGTTTAATGGCTTCACAGTGTTCTTTAGTTCCATAACCTTTATTTTGAATAAAATTGTATTGAGGGAACTGGCGATGATATATTTCCATAATCCGGTCACGGGTTACTTTGGCAATGATTGACGCCGCAGCGATGGAAATACTTAAGCTGTCTCCTTTTACCACGGGTTTCTGCGGAGTGATTACGGGAATACGATGGAGACCGTCTATTAGAAGAAAATCGGGAGACGTGGGAAGTTCCAGAACTGCTTCGCGCATGGCCTGAAGCGTCGCCCTCAGAATGTTAATATGGTCAATTGTTTCCGTATCGACAATTCCGGTACCGATCGCAACAGCATCTTTACCGATTATTTCGTATAGTTTTTCTCTTTTGGCGGCCGAAAGCTTTTTGGAATCGTCTATTTCGGTATTCACATAATGAGGCGGTAAAATTACGGCCGCAGCCACAACAGGACCGGCAAGCGGTCCTCTGCCGACTTCATCAACGCCGGCAATGACCTGGTAGCCTTCCTGATAGGCAATTTTTTCAAATGTGTCCATTGAAGAAATAAAGGGATTGCTCCCTTCCCTTTTTGGCAAACCGGCGCAATAAATTAAATAAGGTTTATTAAAACGTAATAAAAATATTTATTACTATTTTCCCACTTCCTTGATTCTTGCCTTTTTGCCTCTCAGGTTTCTCAAATAATAGAGACGCGACCTGCGCACTTTGCCATGGCTTACGACTTCAATCTGATCAATAATCGGAGAATGCAGGGGAAATGTTCTTTCCACGCCTACACCGTAAGAAATTTTTCTCACTGTAAAATTAGCTCCGCTGTTGCCGCGTCTTTTACGTATTACGATTCCTTCAAAAGCCTGAATTCTCTGTTTTTGGCCTTCAATGATGCGCACATGTACTTTTACAGTATCACCGGATTTAAAACCGGGAATGTCGCCTCTCATATATTCTTTTTCCAGCATTTCTATAACATTCATTTATATTTCCTCCTGCAATCATTGCATTATATCATTATAATTTAAACGCTCCTGACTCTGTCTAAAACAATTGCCACCGCCGACCGTACAGCGAGATGATTATAATTTTCATGGCCTTTAATCGGCTCCAGCTTATAATCCGCCATACTTATCACTTCCCCGGCCATTCCCGATCCTGTTCCAAAAACAAGAAGATATGGCAATTTGCCGTTTTTCAGCATCTGCCTAAGTTCGGTAAACCCTAAAAGATCGCCTGATAAATTAGCGCCGGTCACTACAATTTTCGGCATAAATCCCGATTCCCCGGCAACATCAGTTAAAACGGCCTGTAAGCTTTCTTTTATCCTGACCAATTCAAAAGCGGCCTGACGGAATTTATTGTGATTCGCTCCGTAACCTTCCCGCCAGTGACCGATAATTTCCCCGGCCAGATTCCGTTGTTCCTGTATCGGATTGACTATGTAAAATCCCTTTGCCGCATATGTTTTTGCCAGCCGGGCAATATCATGGATATCCATATTTGCAATGGATGTCGTTACAATTTTGCCTTCCCTGTTATAAACCGGATAATGTAAAAGAACAATGTAAAGCATTAACGCTTTTCCGCATAAAACAAATTGTTTTCATTAAATCGGGAAACCATTCTCAATTTAAAAATTTGCTTTCCCTACATTAAAAACTTCTCAAAATCAAGATATTATATCTCTTCTTGTTTAATTTCATCCAAAAATTTTTTATCCTCCGCTGAAAGTTCGAGCTTTTTGAATAAATCCGGCCGTCGTTTGTAAGTCCTTATAAGGGATTCTCTCCTGCGCCAGAGTTCAATTTGGGCGTGATTTCCAGACAGTAAAACATCAGGCACCATCCAGTCATTGTACTTAGCCGGCCTCGTATATTGAGGATATTCCAAAATATTTTCAGAAAAAGAGTCATTGCCTGTTGATAGAGGATTTCCCAAAACATCGGGGATAAACCGGGAGACGGCATCAACTAAAACTAAAGCGGCAAGTTCGCCACCGGTTAAAATATAATCACCGATTGATATTTCCCTGTCAACCAGATGTTCTCTAATCCTTTCATCCACCCCTTCATAATGGCCGCAAATAATAATTATATGCTTTTGGGCGGCCATCTGTGCCGCGATTTTTTGATTTAAGACTTCCCCTTGGGGAGTCATTAACACGACGATGGAATCATCTTCAGGTTTCCTGATGGCCCTCAGGGCCTTTTCCACCGGTTCCACTTTCATGACCATTCCACAGCCGCCGCCGTAAGGAGAGTCATCAGCCATCTTGTGCTTATCATCCGCCCAATCGCGTATATCGTGCAGGCAAATATTTAAAAGACCTTTTTCCTGAGCTTTCTTTAAAAGGCTGAAATCCAGAGGAGAGACAAACATTTCTGGGAATAAGGAAAGGATTTCAAAATTGATCACTTTTACAACCCTTCCAGCAGTTTTACTGTCATAACCCGGCGATTTATGTCTATCTTCCGAATCACATCAGCGATAGCGGGAAGAAGAATCTCTCTTTTTTCTCCCCGGCAGACATAAACATCATTGCTTCCTGTGGGGAAAACTGATTCTATTATGCCGATATATTCGCCTTCTTCGCTGTATACATCCAGTCCGATGATGTCGTGCCAGTAATATTCACCTTCCGGCAGTTTTTCCATGATATCTTTCGGCAAAAACACTTTACATCCAACTAAAGCCTTTGCCGATTCGATATCCTTTATTTCTTCCAGTTCGATAAACAAAATATTACCGGAACCATCAAATTTTTTCAGGGCAAAAGGATCTTTTTGCCCTGAATTTTTTTCAATATAAACAAACTTAAGTTTTGAAAAACTATCTTTTTGAGTCTCCACATAACATAATACTTTTAAACAACCCTGGAGACCGCGAGTTTTTACAATCTCCCCAAATGCAAAGAGATCCATTTTTTGCCTATTCAATAATTTCTAAAACCGACCGTTTATGCGCTTTGGCAGAAGCAGCGCTTAAAATCATCCGAATGGCCTTGGCAGTTCTGCCCTGTTTTCCGATTACTTTACCCAAATCTTCTTTTGCCACACGCAATTCGATTACCGAGGTCTGTTCGCCGATGATTTCAGTGACTTCAACTTTGTCCGGGAAATCCACTAAAGCCTGAGAGATAAACTTAACCAATTCTTTCATAGTCATAACCTCCGCTGATTTTGATTAATTCCTTCTTAGAAATCATTTCGTCAATAATTGATTACATGTTAAAAGATTTATGGACATATTCAATTTAAAATTTATCATTTTCTTTAAAAAACGGAAAACCATCTTATTTAACTTTAGCCTCAATACCTTTTGTTTTAAGCAAGTTAGATACCGTTAGAGTTGGTTTGGCGCCTTTGGACAACCAGTCGCGAACACGTTTTTCTTTTATTGTAACTTCCGCCGGATTTTTTTTCGGATCATAATTGCCTAAAATTTCCAGAAATCTTCCATCTCGCGGGAAATCTGTATCAGCTGCCACAATACGATAAAAAGGTTTGCCTTTAGCGCCCATACGAGTCAGTCTAATTTTAACAGCCATTGATTTTTAATACTACCTCCTTAAGATAATAATTTTTCACAATTCTTTTTTATCACAGTTTTTTCAGTTTTAAAAGGGGAAATTCCGCATAAGAGACTTGATGCCGTCTTTCTTGTTAAATTTTTTCATCATTTTCTTTATTTCCAGATAATTTTTCAACAAAAGATTTACATCCTGAACGGATGTTCCGCTGCCTAAAGCAATTCTTTTACGCCGCCGTCCATCAATGATCAAATGATTATAACGCTCTTCTTTTGTCATAGAATCAATTATCGCCGTGACTTTAACCAATTCTTTATCATCTGGCTGCATGTCCTTGAGCCCCTTTATTTTCCCCAGGCCAGGAATCATGCCTAAAATATCTTTCATGGATCCCATTTTTTTAATCTGCGCCAGTTGATTGCGGAAATCGTCCAGCGAAAAATTATTTTTCCGGATACTTTTTTCCAGTTCAAGCGCTGCTTTTTGATCAATGTTCGCCTGCGCTTTTTCTACCAGAGTGAGAATATCGCCCATGCCTAAAATACGGGAAGCCATTCTTTCCGGATGAAATACTTCCAGATTATCCACTTTTTCGCCAACACCGACAAACTTAACAGGCTTTCCGATAACGGACTTGAGAGACAGCGCGTTGCCGCCACGCGCGTCGCCGTCCATTTTCGTCATAATAACGCCGTCAATACCGATAAGCTCATTGAATTTGACGCCGACATTAACGGCATCCTGTCCCGTCATGGCATCAGCGACATAAATAATTTCCGCCGGATTGACCTTCTCTTTAATACGCTTCAATTCTTCCATCAAAAGGTTATCAATGTGCAATCTTCCCGCCGTATCGATGATGAGCACTTCATAACCGTTTCTTTTTGCATATTCCATGGCCTGAACACAAATTTCCACAGGGTCTTTCAACCCATTGGCTTCAAAAACACCGGCTTTAATTTGTTTTCCCAGCACAGCCAGCTGTTCCATAGCGGCCGGCCGGTAAACATCAGCCGATACCAGGCAAATCTTTTTTTGTTCTTTTGATAATAAAAGGGCCAACTTTGCGGCTGTTGTTGTTTTGCCGCATCCCTGCAAACCGACAAGCATGATGACTGAAGGAACGCGGGCGCCGAATTTGATATTGGCGCTAACCCCGCCCATAAGATCCACTAAACGGTCATGAACAATTTTTACGATTTGCTGGCCGGGAGTAATACTGTCGAGGACTTCTTTTCCTATTGCCCGCGTCCTGACATCTTCAATAAAATCTTTAGCGACCTTAAAATTAACATCGGCTTCTAAAAGCGCCATGCGGATTTCTTTGAGAGAGGCATTTACATTTTCCTCATTTAAAATTCCGCGTCCCTTTAATTTTTTAAAAATATTTTCTAATTTTTCAGACAGACTTTCAAACATAATTAAACAACCCGTTATATTTTTTAGTTATCCTTTGCCGCATTATCGATGCTTTTGACAATGCAATTCGTTTTGGTTTTGGAAGAAATTTTTTGCGCCGCTTCCTTTGCCTGAACTTTATTTTCAAAACCCAAGGCCGTTACGCGAAACATGGTCCCCTTGCCTTTAATTTCTGTTTTTATTATCTGCGTTTTAAAACCCAAAGATGATATTTTTTTACTGACCTGATCTGCTTTCTTTTTTTCCTTCAAGGAAGCTGCCTGAACAATGAATTGATTTTTACCGGAAGCAACATCCGCAGCAGCTTCTTTAACTTTATGTTCCTGTATTGCCTTGTTTTTATCATTTGCCGGCTGCGGCGGTTTTTGAGCCTCAATACTAAAATTACCTTTCGCGGCTTCTTCCTCATTCTTTGTCTGCATGTCCGGCGGCTGTTTTTCCGGTATAGAATCCAAATTGGCAATGCCTTTTTTCGAGGTCAGCTCATCGTAAAAAGTCAGATCAATATTCTCTCCCGCTTGCGATTGGTGTTGCCCGTTTTTATTATCCGGTGCGTTTTGGGCGATACCGATTCTGGCCGGACGCCAGACTAAAGCCAGTGCCCTTTGGGGAAGCGCAGCTATTTTATCAGGATAAGTATCAATATTTTTCCCAACATCAACGCCGAACAAAAAAGCGGCGCATAAAAATGCCGACATTCCGGCAACAATAATAACCAATCCGGTCTTCCCTATTTTTAATTCAAAATTCTTAATATTTCCTGTAGCCATTTGTTCTACTTTAAAAGTATTTTAATTTAAAAAGGGCAATAAGCAGTGACCGGGCGGATAATTTGTCACATTATTATTTATATCAACTCCACGGATATTTTCGCCGTATTGGTATTTACATCTTCTCCGGCGCGCTCACACCTATAATTTTCAAAGCATTTTGTAAAACAATTTTGATTGCTCCTGCCAGAAATAACCTTGCCGCGGTTAACTGTTTATCGTCCGAAATCACTTTATTTTTATTATAATAGCTGTGAAAAACTCCCGCTAATTCATTCAGATAAAAAGTAACGCGGTGAGGTTCCAGAGATCTGGCGGCACTGCAAATTGTTTCAGGGTAACGCACCAGCAGCTTGATTAAATTCTTTTCTTCAGGATCGGATAACATGCCGGGATCAATATCGGTATAAACCGGCAGGGCAATATCGCGTTCCTGAGCCATTCTTAAAATGCTGCAAATTCGGGCATGAGCATATTGCACATAATAAACCGGATTTTCACTGGATTGTTTTTTAGCCAGTTCCAGATCGAAATCCAGATGGCTGTCGGAACGGCGCATAAGAAAATTATAACGGGCCGCGTCTTTACCTACCTCATCAAGGACTTCCCGCAGCGTCACAAACTCGCCGGAACGCGTGGACATGGCCGCGGGCACTCCTGCCCGAAGTAAATTTACCAACTGCACGAGAATTATTTTTAAAGCGGCTTTATCATGGCCCAGAGCCTGTATTCCCGCCCACATGCGAGGCATATAACCGTGGTGATCCGCGCCCCAGATATCAATAATCATCTCAAATCCGCGGGAAAATTTATTCTGATGATAGGCGATGTCGGCGGCAAAATAAGTCGGTTCGCCGTTTTTGCGGACGACAACCCTGTCTTTTTCATCTCCGAAATCAGTGGTTTTAAACCACAAGGTCTCACCATCGGAATAAATAAACCCCTGCTTTTGCAATTTATCCAGAAGATTGGTCACGCCGTTGTCTTTATAGAGCTCCTTTTCGCTGAAATATTCATCAAAAATTACGCCAAAATCCTTTAAATCGACTTTAATTTCTTCCAGGATTTCGCATCCTGCAACCGAGTTAAAATAGCTGATAGTTTCTTCTTCGTTTAAATTAAGATATTTATCCCCTTCCCTGTTAATAATTTCGCGGGAAATATCCATTATATAATCGCCGCGATAACAGGTCTCGGGAAATTCAATTTTCTCGCCCATGAGCTCACGGTAACGCAGCAGCACGGATTTACCTAAATTATTCATCTGGTTTCCGGCATCATTGATATAATATTCTCTGGAAATCCGGTAACCGTCCGCCGTCAGTAAGTTGGCAATTACATCGCCGACAACGGCGCCGCGCGCGTGACCAATATGCAACGGCCCCGTGGGATTTGCGCTCACAAATTCCACCTGAACTTTTTTGCCGCAGCCGAAATCGGAGATGCCGTATTTTTCTTTTTGTTCATCAATATTCTTCAGATAATCATGCCAGACGCTGTCTTTAACAAAAAAATTAATAAAGCCGGGCCCGGCTATTTGCGTTTTTTCAATGATCTTTTCCGGATCAGATATATTTTCCTGAATGGTTTGTGCGATTTTCCGCGGATTTTGTTTGGCCTGCGCGGCCAGAATCAGAGCGGTATTGGCGGCGTAGTCTCCATGCCGGGGATTGCCGGGGGCTTCCACCTCGATATAAGGCAGATGGACTTCCGGCAACAGGCCTTTTTGGACGCAATCATGGATTGCCGTTTCTATGATTAGCGCAATTTTGTTTTTCATCTGAAAATTGTCCTCAAAATGGCGAAACTTACGATTTGGCCATATTATCAAAAATTTGTGTTCATCATTATAAAAAAAATGACAAGCAGCTTTAAATATCATTTGCTGCTTGTCACTGCAAGTTAAACTGTTAATAGCATTTATTCTGAACTCATGTGCAGAGCCTGATTTAATTTATTGCCAATCTCTATAAAAACATACTGCCTTTCTGTCAAGTTTTTTCTGACAAATCATTTCTATTGATTCAACCGTTGATCCTGCCAATAAAGAATATTGGTCCTGCTGGATGGCATCGTCACACTGGTACCATTCCCACCACCACTGGTATTCCCTGCAGCAGCACCAGTGGGAGCGTTCATGCCCGGAAAATAAAGGTTCGCAGTACCGTTTGGACTGATAGATACCAGAATTGAAGAACTTATTCCCTGACCGGCATATTGAGAGGCGCCGTATCCGGTAAGAAAGTCGAGGCTATAAATAAATGAATCACCCGCCTGGCCGCAGGCGCTGGCAGTTCCCTGCGCGGGGAGATAGGTCACAAAATAAACATTACCGAATACCGTAGGATCGGAAAGCATTTTTTCCCCAACGGGAGAGCTATACGTATTAGTAAGGTCTGTCAGAGGATTAGTAGAGAGATTATAATACCATCCGCTATTTGCTGTCCCAGAGGAAAAAGCCTGAGTGGTTACATTCTGTAAAGGGTAAGTGTTCGAGTTGGTACCCGCCGTTGTGAAAGTAGGGTACGCCGTTCCAGCGCTGTCCAGATTGGCGAGATTGGCTTCTATAACGGCATAAAGCCGGTTCTTGGTAGTGCTTGTATCCGATGATAATTCAAAAGTGGGATTGGTAGCTTCCCCCGTACCCCAAAAGACCCACCAATTGCCGTTATTGTCTATGCTGGGTTGCGGCTGCGTAAATATTTGTTTGTGAGTGTTCGCGGGAGTGGCCAGGCCGGAACCTCTTTCAGCATCCGTCGACTGAAAAAAGAGGCTGCCTTTCCAATCGGACGTGCTGCAGGTACCATAAGAAAGAGGAGAATGAGCAGGAGGAGGAGCAGGATAAGAAGAAGAAGTGCAGGATGGCGAAGCTGTATAACTTGATAAACCGCAGGAAGAACAGAGTGGATCAGCTGTACAGAACCGGAAACGCCAAATATTGCCGCCGAGGTCGCCTATGTAAGCCGTATCAACAAATCCGTCGCCATCCATGTCGAAAGCTATGGGCGCTCCCGCTAAATCGAACGTCATATAAGGACTTGTATGTGAAGTAGTTGTGGTGCCGTAAGTAAACTGCCAGAGAATTTGGCCGTTGGTCAGGTCAACCACATTGAACGATTTTCCGGAGCTGCCCGTGGCCACGCTAGTGCATAGCTCTGATACTGATCCACCGGCAGCCGGCGTACAGGACGTCCCGGAGTAACCGCCGCCCATGAATCCAACCCATTTTTCGTTGCCCGAGATTTTAACACGGCCGATTTGCATCTTGCTCCATGCCTGGCCCAGATAGGGAGCCTGTGTCGCTGTCGGTTGCAAATTCCATAAATAGACGGGTTGGGTGGATGACGTATTAGTGACATTCAAAGCATAAAGACCACAGTAATAAGGATAATTTGTTGGATCATAAGTCGCGCTGAATCCTGTTGAGGTTGTGTAGGGTACATAGCAGTTTGATGAAGAACTCCAGAGAAAATTCCCGGATCCCTGCCCTTCTTCAAAGATAAGTATTGATTTCCAGTCGGCCGCGTTTTTAGTAACGCCGGTGCCTGCTGATGAAGGCAGCCAGACGGCATCCTTCTCCTCCAGCGGCCCATCTACGAAGAAATCATGGGAGTTCAGTGCACTTCGGTTGGAATGATCGTCATGGGCTATAGGCGCTATCTTCTGCAGAAAGTTTGGGGGAATGAAACTCCATACCTCTTTTCCGCCCGCGGTTGGATCCGAACCGCTGCCCGTCGTAAAGGCATGCAGTTGACCGTCATTGCCGCCGGCAATAATAAGCTGATTGCCGGCAGCCGACGATCGCTGATTGCTAGCGTAGAACGAAGCGTGAGATGATGAACCGGATGCAGGTGTGCATTCCCGGGGATCAAAAAAATACTGGTTTGGCGTTTGGACGAGCACCGGATTCGTATGATAAAGATCGCCCAGGTACCATTGCTCCAGATTGTCAGAAGGAATGGCAGTAGTATTACCCTGGTAGAATCCGACAACGTTGCCGCATAAGCACCCGGTTATGCAGTCGCCGGCCGCTGCGCAAGTTGTTGTGGACGTGCCTGTGCCCAGATCGGCGTCCGTGATATTGGTTGTATTAAATCTGGTCATGGTTCCGTTTTTTAATGTCCACATATGCCTGCTGGTGTATGCTGTATTCTGAAGTACCGCGCCAGCGTCCCACTCGGCGGGATATGTTGTTTGGCCATTTTGGGTATTTAATGCATATTTTTTTAAATGTCCCGGCCAGAATGGTTCTTTAGCATTTCCCGCAGTGTTCTCAGGATTAAAGGATGCTTCATAAATGAAATTTTCTGTCTGAACGCGGGCGGCGGCTACCGCTGCCTCGGACGAAAATGAATATTCGCCTGCCCGGATGGCTGATATGGCGGCCTGCAGAGCATTTACAAGATCATTAGTATCGTTGGCTATAAACGCATAACCGGTAAGGGGGTATGTTAATGTGATTACACCATTATTATTAGTAAATGCCCCCGGATCGGTGCCGTTGGCGCAGGGATTGGTGCCCACTGTAACTCCCGACGTACTGCCCGATTGCGTCGTATTCGGATTTCTCGTCCCTCCAAAATAGGCAGTCCAGTTTAGTGTGTTTTGATCAATTACAGGCATGTTGGAGCCGAAACCCACAACGAAAACTTGATAACCGAGAGCTTTGGCCGCAGCCGCATAATACACGGGAGATCTTCTTTGCGCATCGCAGGTAACACTTCCCTGGCCACAAGTACCACTTTCGCCAGGTTCAGGATTTGAGCCGTTACCCGGGCAGGAGAATGTATCCGCTCCATCGGTGATGAGGATCATGGACTTTTGACGGCACGCCGAGGCAGGATCTAGCGACTTCTGATAAGTCAGATAGTTTGTTCCCTGCAGCAGGGCAGGACCGAGAGGGGTGCCGCCGCCGGTAGTCGCTCCGGCAATACATTGCATTTGCGGGTTGGATGTTGAACATGACGACGTATTCGTTGAGAGGCATGATGAACTATTATTGCAGTAGATATCCGTATAGGGTGTTGTTGTGACATTATCGGATCCTGTAAGAGGCCATTGAAGCTGAATGCATGAACTTGAACTGCCGGCGGGATAAGAATAAGTAGAAGCATCGGAAGCCTGTTGGCAGTTATAATAATTCATGTAACCGAGACGCACCCCCAGACTGTTCATATCCGTTGAAGTAAGGGTACCGCTATTGGTAGCATTCATGAGACTGAAAATGGCGCGTTTGGCGATTTGAATTTTGGAGCAATTTGTGGTGTAACCCGTCGTATTCGTGTTTGAATAAAATGCTACTGAACAGTTAGGGTCGCCGTATAAGGGATAATTATTTGAATTATCTGAGATGCTGCAGGTGGTGTTGCAGGCTTGACATGCGTATGTATATCCGGTCGTTGATGACACATAGAGAGGACCGATTGTGCAATCACTTGATGTATCGGTATACATGGTCGATGGCGGCGTGCATGTTGTGGTTGTTCCGCATGCTGTCGTATATCCGCTTTGTGCCGTCGTGTAAAAGATAGCACCGGTGGCTGTGCAACTGCCTGATGTATAGCCGGTGGCAGGGGGCGCGCAGGATGAGTACAGATAACATTTCGTTGTATGTCCGCTTTTTGATGTTGAGTAGAAAGGACCGCCGGTGGCTGTGTTTGTGCAATCACCCGCGGAATAAATGGTGGTGAGGCCGCCCAGGCTTGATGTACTGGTTGATGTACCGATTGGGCATGCTTTTGTATAATTTGTACTGCTAATTGGATAAAACGCAACGCCGCTGCCGCCGGTGCAGGATAAGCTTGAGCTTATGTAAGCCGTAGAAGTACTGGATAATCCCCAGGCGTTCGACGGCGGTACTGTATAAAAAGGACCGGCATAGCTGCTGCAGGAATTACCGGGAAGAATATACATATTTGCCGTGGGCATAAGACCCGGAGATACACCATAAAAAGGATTGCTGCCTGAGCAGGTGCCGCCCGTGCCGGAAATATCATAGAGCGTTGAGGGAAGCGGACTTGGCAGGGCGCTGGGATAAAAAGGACCGCTGCCGTTGCAGTTTGAGCTTGATCCGCAAACATACAGATTTGCCGGCGAGCCCGCAGGCAGATCCGCCATGCTTCCCGTGTTGTCCAGGATAATAAGGGCATCCGGGGTTGTTGTTGTTGTCCATAGCGTTGAATCGTCGGCACGGGACACACCGGAAGATACCGCCATAAATATTGCAGCAATTATTATCACGATTATTTTTCTTGTCATAATCATTACCTCACCTCCTGATTCATCGGCACATGACCGAATCAAATACAAATACCTGCTTTTAATAATTGGGTGCGAAATATCCTACACCAACATTTACTTTCATCAATGAATTATAAGATGAATTTTCGCCTATCACTGTGGTATAATAACGCTGTAAAATAAAATTAGTTCCATACTTTGGTAGGTATACACTCGACTTCGTAGTATCCGGTGTTGCATTACATATGACATATTTTGTATTGGAATCCGCGTCCGTGTTGCTGGCTGTCTGCCATGCGCTGCTGGGAATGGTCGCAACGGTATCACTCCCCGTGCAAGCGTAGTAACCAGTTGAATTAGCAGGACTGAAATTCGCCTCCAGTGCGGATATCCCGGTTTCCACGGCAATATTCGCCTTTTTGTTTCCCACGGACATGGAACTCGAAATCAGGTCTCCGCCGGACATGTTAATAACAAGCATGCCAACGGCTAAAAGTATTAAAAAGGCGATAATTGCCGCCAGCAGGGCAAATCCTTTTTCATTCCGTAGAGTCATTTCTTTCATCGTGTCCATGTTGTAATCCTCAGTTAATGTAATTGAGAGCATGGTTTCGGGGAATAACGCTCATCGTGTAAACAATTTGTCTCTGGCCTGCGGTGACGATATCCTTGTTAGACGTCTTGGTGACAAGTGTAATTTCTATCTTTCTGATAATAGGGATATTGTTAGTTACCGGCGCCGCAAGCGCATTGCCTTGGCCGTCATAATACCTGAAAACAGGTATTCCCGCCGCGTTATTGACTACCCAAACCGTCTGAGTGGTCGCGTTGGCGGTTGTCGCCCCGAGGAAAGGCAGGGCGGTGCCACAGTTTACTTGCCTTGTAATGTACTGGTTAGTCGGATCATATGCGTATCTGATTACTTCATTTGGATTGTTGGCTGTATTATCAATTACGCCGTTACCATTTATATCCATTTCCACGGTTATCGAGTTTACCCCTGCTTCCTGAATCCCCTTGTAAGGCTGATTTCCTGACGTGCTGAGACAATCTGTGGTACTAACCCAGATGTTTTGTGTCAATTGGGGATTGTAAGATGCCATCTGTATTTCCATAGCCATTAGTTCCATCGCACCCCGGGTATCCTGCTGGGCGGTAACCTTGCTTTCGATATTGGAAGATGAAATTTGCCCCGTATTAATCGCTGAATAGATTGCCATCAACACCAGACTTCCCATCAACAGGGCTATAAGAGTCTCGACTAATGTAAATCCGTTTTTATTTTTCATATGTTCTTTCATACGCTCTAATTATGGTGGATATTGGTTCGGACAGTTCGATCCCAATGTCGTTGAATATCTAAATATCTCCTGACGTGCAACGACCATGGTATCGGAAATGCCTTGTGAGTTGAGTGGCGGCCAGGACACGTTGACCGTAACATCAACAACGCCCTGAGTACCCGTGCTGTTTGCATCCAGAGCTAAAGTTGTCTTTACCGTATACGGAATATCTCCCTGTATTGCGGATGCCTCGTCGCTGGATTGAACAGTAGTCGTAGTTGTTCCCATCGTAATAAGATTACAGGGGTTCAGGATCATGTTTTCGTTATCTTCTAAAGTCTTATATAAAATTCCCGACGCCCGCCCCACGTAATCGGCTTTGGCCATTGTTTTCCATCCTGTGGGCTGGAGAGCCAGCAGAGCCATAATGCCTATACTGGTTAAAAAAAAGGCAATAAGCACCTCTACCAGACTCATCCCTTTTTTATTGCATAGCAAATGTAACATAGGTCTTTCCTTCCACGTTGAAGGTTATTGTTGCCTGCGAGTTCCTGCTGTTTTGAAACACAATCCAGCACGTGTACTTCGTTGTTGCGTCACAGTTGGTCATTGTGGTCGGGCTGGGACTCAAAAGCCCTCTTGTAAGAAACGTTAAGGTATATGTTGTTCCTCCGCCCGGAAGCGAGTTAATTGTAATACCCGGCGTAGCATACCCGAATAATGTTTTAAGTGGCCTGGACTCTAACGTAATCGGATTCATATTTAGGTCATAAGTATTCAATGAATAAGAATTATTTGTCGTACTAAAGGATATATTATAGATCCTGTCCGCTCTCAAGGCCGCTTTTGCCTTCATGGCAGTTATATCTGTCCCCAATTGTCTTGCCCATGATCGGAGGTTGGAGTTATTTACATAACGCGAATAGGCATAAGACGATATCGTTGCCATGATTCCGATAAGCAGCACTACGATCATCATTTCTATCAGGCTCAAACCTTTTGATTCTTTAATTCTCATCGTTTGCCTCAAAAAAACCACTTACCCATAATTTATTACGCAATTTACGTGCCATGATCAAATTAATGCCTGATAACTGAAATCCTGTAATCTTTTTTTCAATATCATTTTAATTACAATACATTACGCCATAAAATCATTCTTGTCAATCATGTCAATTATTTCATTTTCCTGATCAAAATCTCCACAGTTGGTGAATTCAACGGCATGGCCTGTCTTTTTCACCTTCAAACCATTTAATATCGCGATAAAAGCACGTGCGTAAAAACATCACCCCAGAAAATATAAGCAATTGCCGCCGCCGACAAAAAAGGACCAAAAGGAACGGCATATTTCATATCCTTCCCTTTAATAATCATCGCGGTAATACCGACAACCGCGCCGGTGAATGAACTTACTAAAAGAATAAAGATTAATGATTTCCAGCCAAAGAATCCGCCGATCATGGCCAGAAGTTTAATATCGCCGCCGCCCATTCCTTCGCGCTTTGCAATAAATTCATAAACAAGGGCAATTGCTAAAAGAACTCCGCCTCCAATCAACAAACCAATCAATGCTTCACGCCAGGGAAGTCCAACTATAAAAATTGCCGCCAGAAAAAATAAAGGTATTCCCGGCAATGTTAAAATATCGGGAATGATCTGATGATCTAAATCGATGAATGTTATGACAATGAGCACAGCGGTAAAGATAAAAAAAGTGAAAAAATTCAATGTAGGGCCGAATTTTAAAAAAAGCAGCAGAGCAAGCAAAGCCGTAATCAATTCCACCAGCGGATAACGCCAAGAAATTGCAGTGCCGCAATCCCGGCATTTGCCGCGCAGAAAAATAAAGCTTATTAATGGAATGTTGTCATATAAACGAAGAGGATGCAGACAATGGGGGCATCGCGAAGCAGGTTTTATTATCGACGTTTTGGCGGGCAGGCGAAAAATACAGACATTCAGAAAACTGCCTATCGCAGCGCCGAAAATAAACGCAAAACAATTCAGAAGCATGATATTATTTCCAGTTTATCTCTTTAAAATTGTTACATCCGGTATTACGGCCGATATTATAGGCAGGATCGCTGGACGACTCATTTTGGTGTTGCCCGGCGGTTCTGCCACCTTATCCCCAACACGAAGACTTAGGTCAGTAACTTTGCGTCCCGTCTTTTCAGACAGTTTGCCTTTTCCAAGCTTTTCTTTATTATAATTAATAACATCACTAAAAGTCAAGAACTATTTTGATAATTCATCTGCCGGGGTTTATCCGTCTTTTCTCTCCCAGTCGTAATTTATCTGGCTGCCATGAGCGGGCAGACGATACTCATCGGGCTCTTTATAATTATAAACTTCCGTTGGCGTATTAATGACTATTGCTTCTTCTTCGGAAATACACTTAAATCCGTGATAAACAAATGCCGGAATATGAACTAAAACGGGATTATGGACACCGGCGAATATCTCATTGATTTCGCCATAAGTTTTTGATTTTTTACGGCTGTCATAGAGGACTATTTTCATCATTCCCCTGACTACAGCCATATTATCTGCCTGTTTTTTGTGATAATGCCAGCCCTTGACGACCCCGGGATATGCTGTAGTCATATATACCTGGCCGAATTTTTTAAAGAAGGTGTCATCAGATCGCATGATCTCCATCAACCTGCCTCGTTCATCCGGAATAACTTTCAGTTTTTTTACGATTACGCCGTCAATCATATCTTATTCGCTCCTGTTTTAGCTACCATGTTTCCGGCAGACTGCAGGGATTCAAAAGTTCCGGCGTCAGACCACCAGCCGTCAAGCACATCCCATTGCATCTTTTCTTCCCTGATGTAAAAATTATTCACGTCGGTAATCTCCAGTTCGCCGCGCTGTGAGGGCTGCAATGAACGGATAAATTCAAACACCCTGTGGTCATACATGTAAATGCCGATTACGGCGTAATTTGAAGCGGGATTGGCCGGTTTTTCTTCCACCCGGATAATTTTCTCTCCCTCAAAAACCGGCACTCCGAATCTCTGGGGGTCAGTCACTTCTTTCAATAAAATGCGCGCGCCTTCTTTTTGAACGCGGAATTTATCCACCGCCGCCCTGATGTTTCCCTCAATAATATTATCGCCCAGCACAACGACAATTTTATCATTATCGGCAAAAAATTCAGCCAGGCTCAATGCCGCGGCTATGCCGCCCTCTCCCTGCTGATAGGTATAATTAATGTGTTTGAGGCCGAATTCATTTCCGTTCTCCAAAAGACGCAGAAAATCTCCGGCATTGTTTCCGCCGGTTACGATTAAAAGATCGTCAACGCCGGCATTCACTAAAATTCTGATGGGATAATAAATCATGGGTTCGTTGTAAACCGGGAGTAAATGTTTGTTGGTCACTTTTGTTAGCGGATATAATCGGCTGCCCAATCCGCCGGCGAGGATAACTCCTTTCATAATAACTCCTTAAATAGCATTTATTTGAAAACGATTCATTATTTTTTTCTTACCATATCTTGAGGCCCCCCGACAATAAATTTCTTTGCATCTTAAAAAATAATGAGGTAATACCCATCTAAATCAAAGATGATATTGAGGCGGCTAGGAGGAGGAGACGAGGCGTATTTGATAATACGTTGAGGAAGCCGACAACGACGCCAGCAAAAATAGCGCTTTAATCGGAAGCGCATACCCGTAAGGGGAGCGCATAATAAATAGAATCTTTCATTACCGAGAATTTTCGCCATATTGGCGAAAACTTCCTTTAGATGGGTAAACATGAATGATGAATATTACATGAAACTGGCGCTGTCCCTTGCCCGGAAAGGGCGCGGTTTTGTCAGTCCCAATCCTATGGTTGGCGCTGTCATTGTTAAAAACGGCAGGGTCATCGGAAGAGGTTACCATCAGCGTTTCGGCGGGAATCATGCCGAGATAAACGCCATTAGAAATGCGGGCGGGAAAGTCGCGGGTTCAACACTTTACGTTACTTTAGAACCCTGTTGCCATGAAGGGAAAACGCCTCCCTGCACAGACAGCATTATCAAACATAAAATTGCCCGTGTGGTCATCGGCACAATTGATTCCAATCCTCTGGTTTCCTGCCAGGGCATCAATTATATGAAAAACCGCGGTATAGAGGTTAAGACCGGCGTCATGGAAAATGACTGCCGTAAACTCAATGAAATATTTTTTCATTTCATGGAAACCGGCATGCCTTTTGTCACTATAAAATACGCCCAGACATTGGACGGCCGCATAGCGACGGCAACCGGAGATTCTCAATGGATCAGCTCGGAAGATTCCCTTAAATACGCTCACAGCCTCAGAGCCCAACATGACGCTATTTTAGTCGGTGCGGGAACTGTGATCAAAGATAATCCCGAACTCACGGTGCGTCTTGTCCGTGGCCGCAATCCTCTGCGCGTCATCGTTGATTCCGAATTAAATATTTCCCGGCAAGCCAAGATTTTTCAAAACATCTCTTCGACCCCGACGCTTATTGCAACAATTAAAACCGCCGCCGATCCTCGTTTTGGGCGCCTTGCCGGTTCAGGCGCCGAAATAATAACCATCAAAGCCGATAAAAAGGGAAATGTTGATTTGAAAAAATTATTTAAGATGCTTGCCGCAAGAAAAATATCCTCAATCCTGATTGAAGGCGGCGCCGGGGTCATCACGTCCGTTTTAAAGAATAATTTAGCCAACCGTCTGGTAACGATTATCGCGCCGAAAATTATTGGCCGCGGAATCGAAGCTGTAGGCGATCTCAATATCAGAAAACTGGACGCGGCAAAAATATTGACCGTTCAGAAGGTCTTAAGGCGCGGAGATGATATTATCATCGACAGCCGTTTATTTTAAATTATCCATTAAATTTTGAGCCGCCTTGATTCCGTCAAGCGCCGAACTGATAATCCCTCCGGCATATCCGGCGCCCTCGCCGCAGGGATAAAGGCCGCGGATACTTTCACTTTGGCCGTCGCTTCTGCGGCATATGCGCACCGGCGAAGAAGTTCTGGTTTCCACACCGATCAAATGAGCGTCCTGTGTAATAAACCCGGGCATTTTTTTATCGAATTCCCTGATGCCCCGCTTCAGAGACCGGATAATAAATTCCGGCAATAATTTCTGAAGCGCTGCGGGATTTACTCCCGGAAGAAAACTTGTCCGCCCTACAATGCCGCTTGTTTTACCCTGAAGGAAATCCGTCATCTTCTGCGCCGGTGCTCTATAATTGCTTCCTCCGGCCAGATAGGCTTTTCCTTCCCAGATTTTACGGTAATTCAGTCCGCGCAGAGGGTGTTTATCCGAATTAAAATCGTCCACGTTTACGTTGACCACAATGGCGCTGTTGGCAAATTCACCGGAGCGTCTCGCATTACTCATACCGTTGGTTATGACAAAACCGGCAAAAGCGCCGCAGCCGATAACGGAACCGCCTGGACACATACAGAAAGTATATACGGAACGGCCCAGATCGGGAATCGAGGCTTTTACAAAATATTCCGCCGGAGGCAGTTGCCGATGTTTATGCCACTTGCCGTACTGGATGGAATTAATCAACTCCTGCGGGTGCTCCACACGCAGCCCCATGGCATAAGGCTTGGCCTCCATTTGAACGCCGCGTTCCAGAAGTTTTGCATAAGTATCATCGGCGCTCTGGCCGATAGCCAGAATAACGTGATCGGTTTCAATTTCTTTCTTATCATTAACGATGACCGCGGCTATGCTTCCCTGCCGGGTTAAAAAATCAGTAGCTTGTGCTTCAAATTCAATCCTGCAACCCGTATCCATAAGACTTTTTCTCAAATTCACGATTGCCCGGCGGAGTTTATCGGTGCCGATGTGCGGTTTAGCATCGGTAAGAATTTCCAGCGGCGCTCCCATTTTTACAAGAATTTGTTTAACCCATAAAGAATACGGACTATTTGTCCGGTTCGTCAGTTTGCCGTCGGAAAATGTTCCGGCGCCTCCTTCCCCGAAAAAAACATTGCTTTGGAAATTAAGAATTCCTTTCTTCCAGAATTCCTCCACATTTTTTGTTCTTTTTTCCACCTGTGTGCCTCGATCCAGAAGCAGCGCCGGAATTCCTCTTCGCGCGAGAATATAAGCGGCAAAAAGACCGGCAGGACCGCTGCCGATAACCACGACGGGAAGTTTAGGCGAAGAAGCCTGCCTCATCAGAGGAATCTCCGGCTGATCTTTGATTTCCAGCAATTGAAATCCTTCTTTTAATTTTACCGGCAATTTTATATCCGGGTGAATGTGGATTTTAAGAACATAAACAAAATGAGGCGGCTTATTGCGGCGGGCATCTATTGCCTTTCTGATAACTTCTACAGCGGCAATATCATCAACCGATATATCCAGAATTGCCGCAGCTTTTGCTTTAAGCAAATCTTCATTTTCATCCAAAGTTAATTTAATTCCGCTGACGCGTAAAACTCTCATTATTTCTCCATTGCAAAAAACGGCAGGCATTATAACTTCCCTGTCTAACGAAGAGGCCCCGGTTCATATAAAAGATTTAAAAGGTAAACTCCCTCTTCATTCAAAAGAATTTAACGACTTTTTTACCCGAGATAAGATCCCTGAGCAAGCAAAAAGACAGGAAAAAGAAAATACTTGCCACCCTTTTTCCCAGATATGTATTCACTGTGGCCTCTTCGTTAGAGAATGAAAAAAATAACTATTTTAAAAACAGCCGGGCAGTGAGAATTTTGGGGAACAAAGAAAATTCTGATCCGATACCGGTTCCGGACAACTTATTTGTTTTAAAAAACTTGACTTTCTTATAATTATAGGCAAGATAGCTGCCTTGCATGATTGTTGGCGACCAAATGGTTTCGTAAAATTAAATACGGGGATTGATTTTGAAGGGACATATTAAGATTAAAAAAGAAATTTGCAAAGAATGCCTGCTCTGCATTCATTTTTGCCCCAAAGGTCACATTATGCCATCCAAAGAGTACAATGCCCAGGGTTACCGGCCTGTATGCGTTAATGAAGAAAATGAATGCAACGGCTGCGCGATTTGCGCCACAATGTGTCCTGATATAGCTATTGAAGTTTACCGCGAATAGTCCCCCAAAAGGCTGTCAAAATATCCCGGAAGCCCTGCTTACCCCCCTATTAAAGTTTTCCACAAGCCCAATTGTTTATCAGTAGACGAAACAGTGTTTATTCTTGTCATGAGAATTTAATAAGATTGCCAATAAATGTTAACAAGGTTGTGTTAACCTTTATCCATGTTTTAATAAGGGTAAGGTGCATTGATTCATAGAGAGGAGCAATGACAAAGAAAATATTGTTCTTAATTATAATTTTGTTTTGTATCATAAGCATTCTCCGTGAAGAATTGTTGGATTTCGGCCCAAAAGGCTTTTTGCTGTTTTTGCGATGGAACCCGGAAACCAAGATTAATTATGGTTACAAAAAATGATCGATGCTTATATGCTGCATATAAGCATGTCTTTTATTGCCATCCCCTCTTTGATATTAACTAGCCTGATCTATAAATCAAAGGAGAAAATATAGTGGCAAAAACATGGCATAAAATGTCTTCTGACGAAAAGCTGGAAAAGTTGCGCATGGATATCCTCGATGCTCTTGAATTAATTGATTCAAACAAACGCAGACACGAACAAATACTTGAAAAAGTTGACGAACTGGATACCGTCATTTACAAGATGGACCGTAAGATTTTTGAGATCGAACAAAAGAAGAAATCTTGATTTAATTTCTTTTTTATTCCGGTTCAGGCAGACATTTTATTTTTATTTATCATTAGATAATCCTCCGGCCAATTTTTTCATAATGCATGAAAAGATTATCATGAATATCGATTTTCACAAAAGAAGTGCTTGCTGACTAAACTGCTTTTGGTATTTTGGGTTGGCGAGTTACCCGGTAGCAATTTCCCCTTAAACGCGGGGTAAAATATATTTTTTGTTTTTGTATTCAATCATTTAGATTTTCTATCCACAAAATTGTTGATAAGCTGTTGATAACTGTGCTTCCAATTCCCGCAAGCACACAAATAATGCGGATTCTAGCAGATTGCTTAAAGTTTGTGCAAAATAAATATCAAGTAATATCAAGCACATAACGAAACATGATGAAATCATTACAATTGTAACAAAAACTTAATAAATTTATGAACAGCAAAGAAAAAAGTGTGCCATTTTACAACTTATTTTTAAAATTATTTAAATTTCATAAAATAATTTTCATTAAAGTTAAATCGCCAAAACAACCTTATTAATAAAGAATAATGGAAGGGAATATTTTCCCGATTAAGTATTCCGCCAAATATATACAATACCGGCTGTTTCCCGTCATCGTTATAAAAAATATCTTGAAATTAGCAGGAATAAAGGATAGAAGCCCGATGATATTTTAATTGGCGAACATATTAATATAGTTAAAAAATTATCATCATGATTGTACCGGAAACATTAAATATTTACAAGTCGTTGAATTTTATAGGAAATGAGATAATACCGTGAATAAAGTATTGATGTCGGGAAATAATATAATTGGTGAAGCGGCAATTCGCGCCGGTTGCCGTTTTTATGCCGGTTATCCGATCACTCCGCAAAACGAACTGACTGAATATATGGCAGAACACATACGCAATGCGGAAGGCGGAGTATTCCTTCAGTCGGAAAGTGAAATCGCCGCCATTAATATGATTGCCGGATCAAGCGCGGCGGGCGTCAGAGTAATGACTTCATCATCCAGCCCGGGCATCTCTTTAAAGCAGGAAGGCATTTCTTCCATGGCCGCCTGTGAACTTCCTGGTATTATCGTTAACATCATGCGCGGCGGTCCGGGACTTGGAAATATCAGGCCTTCTCAGGGAGATTACTTTCAGGCTACCCGCGGCGGCGGTCACGGCGACTACCGCACGATTGTTTTGGCTCCCGCAAGCGGTCAGGAACTCGCGGATTTAACAATGGACGCGTTTGATCTTGCCGATAAATACCGAACACCCGTTATGATTCTTGCCGACGGCATGATGGGGCAAATGATGGAACCGGTAATTTTTAAGAAACCCAAGCCCCGTCAATATCCTGAAAAATTCATGCTGCGCGGCGCGGGCAACGGTAAAAGCAAATTCATTCGCGGACTTCTTCTGGATCCTATCGACAGCGAGGCGCACAATTGGAAATTAGCCCGTAAGTATGAAGTGATCACGAAAAATGAAACGCGTTTTGAGGAACATCGAGTTGAAGACGCGGATATTGTTATTGTCGCTTATGGAACGGCTGCCCGTATTGCAAAGGGCGCCATTAAAAGATTAAGGGAACATGGTATGAAAATAGGCCTTTTCCGGCCGATCACCCTTTGGCCTTTCCCGGAATTGAAATTAAGGGCATTATCGGCAAAAGTCAAAAAATTTCTGGTTTTTGAAATGAGCACCGGCCAGATGCTCGAAGATGTTCGCCTTGCCCTGCAGGGTTATGCCGATATTGATTTCCACGGCCGTCCCGGCGGCGCTGTGCCGACTCCGGCGGAACTGGCAAATGTCATAGCCAAAATCTATGACAAAAAAGACTGATTATGTTTCGATCATAATTTAAGGATCAAAAATACATGGCAAAGATAGTTTTTAAACATCCCCAGAGCTTAAAAGAAAATATTTTCCACTATTGCCCGGGCTGTGGTCACAGCATTGTCCACCGGCTTGTCGCCGAAGTGATTGACGAAATGGGCATCAGAGGCATTACGATTGGCGTGCCCCCCGCCGGGTGCGCTGTTCTGGCCTATAATTATTTTGACGTGGATATGATCGAAGCGCCGCATGGCCGCGGCCCCGCCATGGCATCAGCAATCAAGCGTTCTCTTCCCGACCGCGTTGTTTTTTCCTATCAGGGAGACGGCGATCTGGCCGCCATAGGCATTGCCGAGAGTTTTCATGCCGCAAACCGCGGCGAGAATATTACCGTCATTTTTATCAACAACGCCGTTTACGGAATGACCGGCGGGCAGATGGCTCCGACAACCATGTTGAATCAAAAAACAACAACCAGTCCGGGCGGCCGCAAACAGGAACTGGACGGCTACCCCGTAAAAGTCAGCGAAATATTTTCCCAGTTGCGCGGCTCGACTTACGTGGAGCGATGTTCGATAAGCTCTCCTGCCGGCGTAAATAAAACAAAAAAAGCTATCCGGAAAGCCCTCCAGTGCCAGATTGACGGACTGGGTTTTTCGCTGGTGGAAATTCTTTCTTTATGTCCCACCAACTGGAAAATGTCGTCTGTCGATTCGTGCAAATGGATTGATGAAGTCCTGAGCAAAGAATTTCCTCCGGGAGTTTTTAAAGATGAAATTGCCGCCGCGAAGAAAACCGTGGAGGCCCAATCATGATCGTTAAAACAATTTTTTCCGGATTCGGCGGCCAGGGCGTTTTAATGATGGGCATCAGTCTGGCCAACAGCGCGATGAACAAAGGCTATCATGTCACTTATCTTCCCGCTTACGGCGCGGAAATGAGAGGAGGCACAGCCAATTGCACCGTAGCGGTAGGCGATGAGGAAATTGCATCTCCTGTTGCCTCAGAGCCGGACTATCTGGTCGCGATGACATCCCCTTCCCTTTTTTCGTTTCAAAACAAGGTAAGTTCCGGAGGGACCATTTTTATTAATTCATCGATTGTTGATGCGCTTCCCAATCGCCAGGATGTAAAGGTCATTTGCGTCCCCTGTACCGATATGGCTCAAGAGCTCGGCAACAGCCGCGTCGCCAATATCATCATGATGGGCGCCTTCATAAAAAAATCAGAAGTCGTTCCTTCCGATATTTATCTTAAGTGCCTCGAAACGATTATGGGCAGCAGAAAGAAAGCCCTTGCGGAAATTAATCGCAAGGCATTTGCTGCCGGATTTGATTATATCAAGGATTAATAAGGATACTCTATGGCTGTCAAACAAATTTCCGTTTTATTGGGCAACATACCCGGCTCTTTCGCGAAGCTCACCCATATTCTTGATTCTGAAGATATCAGCACCAAAGCCGTATCTGCCGCCAGTATCGAACACGATAGCCGTGTACGGCTCGTCGTCAACGATCCCGACCGCGCCGCCGCGCTGTTAAGCAGTTTCAATTTCAAATTTGAAGTGACGCCCGTGCTTGCGGCCGAAGTCCCTCTTCATGCGGGCGGCATCAACGCGATTTTGAAACCGCTGGCAAACGCGGAGATCAATATTCTTTATCTCTATACAACGATCAATCGCATCGGAAAAGAAACCATCGTCATTATCGGCGTCGACAAGCTCGAAGAAGCCAGAGAGATTCTCACGGAAAACTGGATTCACTTAATCGGCGATGAAATTTATTCTATTCCTTAAGCTTCATTAAACAAAACATGCCTGTTTCCATTGACAAAGAAAAAGTTCTCGCCGCCAGAATGCTGGAATTGGGAGTCGCAGAAGACGACTTTGAGGAATCCTTCATCCGTTCATCCGGCCCGGGGGGACAAAAAGTCAATAAAAGTTCCTCCTGTGTTTATCTTGTTCACCTTCCCACGGGTCTTTCCGTAAAATGCCAGAGAGAACGATCGCAATCATTAAATCGCTTTTTGGCGCGAAGAATATTACTGGATAAAATTGAACAGCAGCAAAAAGGTTTTATAGCCGAAGAAAAAGAAAAGCGAGAAAAGATCCGCCGTCAAAAAAGAAAACGAAGTCGCCGTGCAAAAGAAAAAATTCTTGAGGCCAAACATCAGCGGGCCCAAATTAAATCACTGCGCGGCAAAGTTGCTGATGATGAGTAATACCAATTCTAGAGGATTGTCTTTGCGAAGCTACCTTGAGATGCGAAGCGGCTCTGAGGCCGCTGTGGCAATCTATCTTTAACTTTTATCCTTTCCTAAAAAACTCATATTTCAAGACCCATCGGTTCCGTCTTCTGTAAATTATCCGTACATAATTTCCATCAACTTAAAATTTTAAGGGCGTCCTCCTGTGGCCCCGTTAATAATTAAGTATACTGTCACCTGGTCTCCATACTTTTTCATATATCGTTAAATCGTTAACATTTATTTATAATAAGAGATTTCGAAAAAATGGTTTATCGGGAAATTAATCCGATAAACTTTATAATTTTATTTGACATTTAATTAAACTTAAGCAACTACTTATACGTTAAAATAATTCCAGGATAAATCACATGAACAAGATGAAATTTTTTGCGTGCATATCATTAATTACGTTATTTAGCTTTTTTATTGCAGGAACGAGTTTTTCCTCTGAAAAGACGCTGGCCACAGAAAATGTGGTCAAAGGAGAGCAAGATAAGGATGCCAGGGAAGCGGCTTTAATCAAAGAAAAATATCCAAATGCAATTCGTACTCCATCAGGCCTGATGTATATTATCTTGAAGGAAGGAAATGGTGCAACAACAACAAGCGGAGCGCTTGTAGAGGTTCATTATACCGGCAGGTTACTTGATGGAACTAAATTTGACAGCTCGGTGGATCGAGGACAACGATTTCTGTTTGTGGTCGGGACAGGCAGGGTAATCAAAGGTTGGGATGAGGCTTTTCTTTCAATGAAAAAGGGAGAAAAATGTATTCTCATCATACCACCTGGTCTGGCTTATGGCGATAAAGGTATGGGAAAAATTCCACCTGATGCAACTTTGATTTTTGAAGTAGAACTTTTTGATTTTTTCAAATAAGTATGAATCAGAAATCTCTTGCGTGTCTAATCATCCATTTTTCCCATATTTTGGAGTTTTCTGTAAGCCCGTTACTCTCTTTTGAATAGTCAGCCATTTGCTTGATCGGGTCGACATAGATATTTTTACCGCCGAATGACATCATCAAACTGGCATGCCCGATAAAAGTAATGGTAAGATCTCCTTTTGATGTTTTTATCACATCGGTTTCAAATTTCTATTCCGCAGCCGTTGAAACCGTTGCCGCTACACATAATAAACTTAAACCCATTAATATAGTTTATCCATATGGCATCTCCTTCCTTGCTGATAATTATGTTGATTAATCTATTCATTAAATCCTTTTTTGATTGCAAGAAAAAAGCCATCCCACAGGAGCATGAGACGGCTTGATGAACATATTAAGATATGATGATTAGTTGGTTTACTTCACAGCGTCTTTAAGTCCCTTCCCGGCTTTAAATACAGGAACCTTTTTCGCGGCTATTTTAATCGCCTTACCTGTCTGGGGATTCCTGCTTATGCGGGCTTTTCTTAACGCCGAATGTTCCAAATCCCACAAGTGTAACAGCATCAGCTTTCTTGAGCGCTTTTTTGATTGCTGCCAGTGTTGCATCTACTGCCAGCACTGCTTCTTTTTTACTGCATGTAACCTTTGCCACTTCTTCGATCAAATCAGCTTTGTTCATTTAGTACTCTCATGGTTTTATTTTAACTATATATTTTTATTTATACATTCTTGTTTACAACAAATCAATCCGAATCATGCCTCTCCTCCTAAATCTATCTTTAAAAAAAAATAAAAACTGTGCAGACTCCCGCGCTTTTTAAAATTAAGATCGTTCATTCAGTTTCATGATGAGTATGGAACGAAGCGCCTTTTTTAACTTAGCCCTTGCTCTATGCCGGTCTTGAACAACTGCGGATTGAAATAGATAATTGGAGGATTTTCATTGTAAATAAATGACGGTAATAGTAATATCAATAGGGGGATCGTGTCTCCATCCTGTCCAAACCAGGGTGAAGTACTATTCAGTAGTGCAGATCTTAGGGAAGGAAGATGAGTCAAATAGAGAAAGGAAAAGAAGAAATATGATTACCATGCTTAGACGAACCGGGATTTTGGTTTTACTGTGCATGATTTTTGCTATCGATGGGTTGGTTTCCTCCGTGAGCGCAAATGAGAAAAAAGCGGATGACCCCAGGCAGATCCAATCTTCGGTGAGTGCCGGTCCTTCGATAGATTTGCGGATGAAAACCATAGGGGTCATCGGTGGGGTGAGCTGGGTGTCTTCCCTCGAGTACTACCGCCTGATGAACGAAATGGTCAGAGACGAGTTTGGCCCCTTGTATTCCGCGAAGATCCTTATGTATTCAATCGAATTTGGAGAATTTTCAAAACAGGAACGGCTGGCGGATAAAGGGGACTGGAGACCATTGAGAAAAACGATGATTGATGCCGCACAAAGACTTAAACGCGGAGGCGCTGACTTTGTCGTCATTGCCTCCAATACCCTGAACTCCACAGGTGATCTCATTGAGGGCAAGGTCAAGATTCCAGTTCTTAACATCGCTGATGCAACCGGCAAAAAAGTCAAGGCAAGTGGAATAAAAACCGTCGCCCTGTTGGGAACGTCCTTTACAATGGAAAATCCTTTTTACCGGAACCGCCTGGCCAAATACGGGATCAAGGTCATTACACCCGATAAAATCGAGCGGGATTACATCAATAGGGTTATTTTTGATGAGCTATGTGCGGGAAAATTCTTAAAGGAATCAAAAGAGCAATACATTCGAATTATTGACCGTCTGGTGAAAGAAGAAGGAGTACAAGGAGTAATCCTGGGCTGCACGGAGATTCCTTTATTGATCAAACAGCAGGATGTAAACGTGCCGGTTTTCGACACGACGGCGATTCACGTGGAGGCGGCGGTGAAACATGCTCTGAACAGGCAATGACCTCAGAGAATTTCATAGGACATGATTCCTTTTAGAGAGGCACGGTTCAATATGATAAAATCACTTGTGCGTAAATTTTTTAATCACCTTTGTTTGTTTTTTTTAGCATCATAATCCTTTTTTTTGTTTTCTCGTCCGATGCCCTATCCAGGGAACCTCAACATCAAAATCCGGCAAAAGTAACTATCGGAATCTATATAATGGATGTTTATGACCTTGATGTCAGAAAAGGTAATTACACAGTTGATTTCTATATTTGGTTTAAATGGAAGGGTAATGTTAATCCGCGAAATTTTGAGATAATGAACGGATACATCGCGTATAAAGCGAGGCAGGATAACTTCATCACACATG
>JBEKMY010000014.1:0-54315 GCA_049523355.1 Smithella sp.
CGTCTGCATTCCTCTCTTGGATACAGACCGCCGGTGGAATTTGAAGAACTGTTTTTTACAAACCATAAACCCTGGCCAACTGCTCTAACCCAATCTGTCTAACCGCAGGGGTGCAGTCCAAATGCACTTCTTGAATGCAACTATCATTTACTCAACACGCATTTAATTACTCCAGAGCTTTCTTATATGGATAAGTTTTACTCGACACGCATCAAACATCAATTAAGAGAGTACAATACACCGGCATTAAAAAAGAGAGCGCATATTCAATTCAAGAAAAACAGAGCTTTTCTAGGTGCTGAATCAATTAAATTGATCTCGGCATATAATCGCAAATGGATTGTAAAATGAGCGAACAAGCCACTGCACACGAACGCAGCCCGATGGGCTGCTCAGTGTGAGCTTTTCGATGAACCTTTTAACCCTTAATCTTTAATTTTATTTATTCCATGATTCTGAGGATTTGCAGGTAAAATAAATAACCTAGATAAGATTTAAAACGAAAAAATAAATAATATAAAAATTATTAATTTATATAGATGAACCTGCAGGTTCATTATTTTCAATTTCATTAGATCGAGAAGAAACAGGAGCAACAAAACGAGCAAAATTATAGAAAGTATTTATTTCCGTCAAATAATTCGCATGAATTATTACGATCAACAATTGATTGCCACATTCACTGTCGTGAATTCGCAATGACAGAGGCTTCCACATCGCGCATTATCGGCAATAATTATTAAATTCCTTCGTCGGCGAGTTGTTGAATGAGTTTTGCCTGGCGGTCAGATAGCCTCCGGGGAACATCAACATTAATTTTTACGTACAGATCCCCCTTTGCGCCTCCTTTAAATCCCGGTACGCCATAACCCTTCATTCTTATCTTGGTATTGTTCTGAGTGCCGGGACTGATCTTTAATCTCTTGACCGTACCGTCCAGAGTTGAAACATCAATTGAACTTCCCATGGCCGCCTGCGTGAATTTTATGGTTTTTTCAATGTAGAGGTCATTGCCGTCGCGGGCATAAATAGGATGAGGCAAAACATTAACGTTTAAATATAAGTCGCCGCTCGGAGCCTCGTTATAACCGGATAATCCTTTACCGGGCAACCGCAGCTTCTTACCGCTGCTGATTCCCGCGGGTATCTTTACATTGATATCTTCAATGCGATTTTCCAGTTGGAATGAAATCTTCTTGTCCGCGCCGAATACGGATTCTTCTAAAGAGATAGATAAATTATACTCTGCATCCTGGCCTTTTTGCGGCATTTCCTGATATTGCTGCCTGCCGCCGCCCGCTCCGCCGCCGAATAAGCCGGCAAAGGGATCTTCATAATCATCACGGACGCTGCCGCCTCCCCTTCTGGTTGTCCGAAATGTTGTCCTGCCTCCGCCGCCTCTGGCTCCGCCAAAGCCAAAACCGCGTAATATTTCATCAAGATCGAAGTTGCGGAAAATATCTTCCTGAGTATACTGCTGGCGGTATTGATCCGCTGAACCGAACTGATCATATTGTTGACGTTTTTCGGTATCGCTTAAAACGGCGTAAGCTTCGCTGATTTTCTTGAATTTTTCTTCAGCGCCTTTATTAGGATTCTTGTCCGGATGCCATTTTAAGGCAAGTTTTCGATATGCTTTTTTTATTTCATCAGCCGTTGCTTTTTTTTCTACGCCTAGAACCTGATAGTAATCTTCTGCCATATTAACCTTTCTGTTGGCCACTTAAAAATTCCATATGCCTGGAAATTTTTACGAGGCCTTAAATATTAAGCACTTATTTTCGTTAATTTAAGCATTAATTCCCATTTGAAAAGCGTCTAAATTCATTTTTATCAATTTTTCCGGAAATGATTTTTTAATAACATTTTCCCAGATTGATCGATCAATGTTCATGAGATTGGATATGGCCCCAAGAAGGACCACATTTGCCGTTTTGATATTACCCGCCTTTTGCGCGAGCCGTGCCGCGTCAAAACTAATAACCTTTCCGTAATTATCCTTTAAAAATGAGATAACATCTTCAGGGTAAGACGCTTCACCCAGATTGACCGCCGGAGGGTAAATTTCTTCCGTGTTCACAACAATAGCGGCATCTTTTGTCAATAATTTCAAATAGCGCAGGGCTTCCATTTTTTCAAAAGAAACAAGCGTCTGTATGCATCCGGACTCGGCCAGCGGCGAATAAACTTTCTTCCCGTAACGTACATGGCTGGTAACACAGCCGCCGCGCTGAGCCATGCCGTGGACTTCGCTTTTTTTGACATCCAGACCGGCTTCCATTATGACCTCGCAGATGATATCGCTTGCCCGCAAAACACCCTGCCCGCCCACACCGGTAAATAATATGCTTTTTACTTTATTATCAGACATTTAAATACATTCCTTTAATCTAACTTATAGCGCCGAATTTGCAAATTTGTTCACATAAGCCGCACCCGTTGCAAAGGGTTTGGTCAATGAAGGAAATGCCTTTTCGTTTCGATCCTTCTTTTGTTATGCCCTTCTTCCAGGAAATCGGCGGACAATTCAAAGCAAGACACGACTTGCAGCCTTCGCATTTATCCAGATCAACTTTCAGGGCCGGTTTCGGTTTGATTTTTGATCGTTTAAACAAAGCGCAGGGCCTTTGAGCGATGATAACCGAAGGGCCGTCCTTAGCCAGTTCTTCTTTGATGGCAGCTTTGGTAGCTTTTAGGTCCATCGGATCAATAACCTTTATATTTTCAATTCCTAGTGCAGAAACTAAATCCGTTAGATTAACTTTTTTCGCCTCTTTTTTCATCAGGGTATAGCCAGTTCCCGGATGCTCCTGCATACCGGTCATGGCTGTTGTGCTGTTATCAAGGATAATGATCAGGGCGTCACTGTTGTTATAAGCCATATTCAAAAGCGGCGTGATCCCTGAATGCAGAAAAGTGGAATCGCCGATTACTCCGACAACCTTGCCCTTCCCTTTTTCCTTCAGGGCTTTGCTCATGCCGTGCGCCATGCCGATACTGGCGCCCATGCAGATGCAGGAATGCAGGCCTTCCAGCGGTTTCATATATGACAGGGTATAACAGCCGATATCGCCGTGGACATAAACCTTTTGTTTTTTCAAAGCGTAAAATAACCCGCGGTGCGGACAGCCGGGACAGAGATTCGGCGGACGCGGCGCGAGAGTTTCCTTATATGGCGAGACCGCCTGCCCGGAGTTTCCTTCAATGGCGTTTTTAATAATTCCGGGATCAAATTCGTTGGTATAGGGGAATATTTCCTTGCCGGTAACCGAAATTCCCATGGCTTTGATCTGTTCTTCCAGATAAGGATCCAGCTCCTCGATGACATATATTTTTTTAACTTTAGAGGCAAATTCGCGGATCAGTTTCTCCGGCAACGGATAAACCATTCCCAGCTTCAGATAGGAATAATCGGGAAAGACTTCTTTGGCGTAGTTATAAGGCATTCCGGCGGTAATAATTCCAATTTCCGGATTACCCATTTCTATTTTGTTTTCCGGAAATGTTTCTACAAAATCTTTAAGCGCCTTTTGGCGTTTTTCCACCTCCACACGCCTGATGCGGGCATTGATGGGAACCATGACATACTTTTCGGCATCGTAAACAAAACCGGTTTTATCTTTGTATTTTTCAGGTTCCTTAAGATCCACAACCGATTTGGAATGAGATACGCGGGTCGTCGAGCGGAAAAAGACAGGCGTGTCGAACTTCTGGCTTAGTTCAAAAGCGAGCTTGATATATTCTTTGGCTTCACCGGCATCGGCAGGTTCCAGCATGGGAATTTTGGCAAACTTGGCGTAATTGCGGTTGTCCTGTTCATTTTGAGAGCTGTGCAATGAGGGATCATCCGCACTGACGATAACCAACGCCCCGTTTGTGCCGGTATAACTGACCGTAAATATAGGATCTGCGGCAACATTAACGCCGACGTGTTTCATAACCGCCAGCGCCTTTTCTCCGCCTATGGCCGCACCAATGGCAACTTCGACGGCTACTTTTTCATTGGGTGACCATTCCGCGTAAACACCGTCATATTTGGAAAATTCTTCCATAATTTCAGTGCTGGGCGTACCCGGATAAGCGGCGGCAAACCTGACACCCGCTTCATACGCTCCGCGGGCAATAGCTTCATTTCCTGACATTAACACTTTCAAAAGCTTAAACCTCCAAACCGGCCCTAACTAAGAGAAGAAATTTTATACTTGATAAAAGATACCATGGCCGGATCAGTGGTCTTGTCCAGGGCTTTTTTATAATTTTCCAACGCGTTTTTTTTGTCATTTTGCAGTTCATAGGCCCGGGCGATGTTGCGAAAACCGACAGATTCAAAACCGATATTGTCGCTTTTTTGCGCTTTTTCATAATATTCCAGCGCCGATTTGAAATCTTTCTTCGCCTCATAGCAATATCCCATTGAAGTCAAAGCCAGAAATTTTATTCCGGCATTGTCGGATATTCTGGAAGAAACAAATTTTTTATAATCGGCAATGGCTTTATCGTACTGGCCTAAACTGTAATAAATATTTCCCAGATGATAATGCGCCATCCTGGCGCTCCAGCTGTGGGGATATTTATCAATCAGTTGCTGGTAAACACCAATATTTTTCATGGCGCCCTCAGGCGTCTCAATATTTTGCGAAGCTTTAATGTACATTTCACTGGCGGAAGCCTGATAATGACTCCAGTACATATAAAAACCAACCACGATAAGCGTGGCGATAACAATTGCCGCCACAATGGCATAGAAGCGTTTCTCGTTTTCGGAAATATAATCCTGTATTATTTCTACGCTGGACTGAAAAGCATCCGGTTGCTTCAATTCTTTTTTTGATAATTTTGCAGCCATATTATTCCCCTTTGTTAATATTATATTTATTGATCAACTCAAGAAGCAGTTGAGGTATTCTTCGTATTTTGCCCTCATTATTTGTGCAGGCGTGAATGGTATATCCTTCCGCGATAAGGTTTTCTTTATTTTCATCCCATACCCGGGAATTAAATCTGATACTGGCTCTCTTGATATAATCGAATTTTGTTTCGATAGTCAGAACCTGATCGTATGTCGCAAATTTGTGATAATTGCAACTCACCTTTGTCAGCGGAAGATTAAGCCCCAGCTTTGCCACCTCGGAATAGGGAATGCCAAGCTGTCGCATAAACTCATTGCGGCCATGTTCAAACCATTTTATATAGTTTGTGTGATAAACCACCCCCATTGCGTCGGTATCGGCAAAAAGCACCCTGACTTTTGTTAAATTATGAACCGGCAACGCTCCTCCAGTCTTTGATAAATTTTTCCATCAACAGATGTCCCGGAGAAATTAAAACAGAGCTGTTTTTAGCGTTTATTTCATTAAAGGACAGACCGGAGGCTCTGTTTTCTCCTTTTAGAGAAGACAATACCGCGAAAGGACTGGGGTCGCTGACATGGGTTTTTAAGTCAACCGGCGTGGGATGATCGCTTAAAACAATAATCCGGTAATCGCCGAATGATCCGATTTTAGTTAAAATCGGCCCGACTATTTTTTCATCAAAAAGCTCGATCGCGCGAATTTTGCCTTCGGCGTTCCCTTCGTGTCCCATTTCATCGGGGGCTTCCAGATGGACAAAAACAAAATCCATAAAATTTAAAACATCCAGAGCCATGTTGGCTTTGCCTTCATAATTCGTATCGATGTAACCTGTCGCCCCTTCGACCGGAAATACTCTCAATCCGGAAATTACCGCAATGCCTTTGAGCAGATCAACGGCGGAAATCATCCCGCCCGCGATAGAATATTTTTGAGTAAGCGGAACAAGCTGCGGTTTCTTCCCCTGCCCCCACAGCCAGATGGCGTTAGCCTGTTTTTTGCCCGCCTCTTTTCTTTTGGCATTGACGGGATGGTTTGCTAAAATTTCACCGGCCCGCCGCATCATTGAATTTATTTCCCCTGAAGAATCTCCATGCGGAAGATAATCGGCAATGAGCTTTCCGGTTATGTCGTGCGGCGCTGTTGTTTGGGGAGCGCCGGGTGCGTTGCGCCAGACGAATAAATGCCGGTAACCGACACCCGGGAAAAATTGATAGGGAGGCAACCCGAGTTCTTTGTTGATATCAAGAATAATTTGTCTGGATTCTTCAGTGGAAATATGGCCGGCGGTAAAATCATCCATGAACGCGCCGGGAGTATCCTTGTCGCCTATTGCCACAAGGTTGCAGCGATAAACCATATCATTTTGTTCAAGAGGTATTCCCATGCTGGCCGCCTCCAGTGGCCCCCGGCCTGTATAAGTTTCGCGGGGATCATAACCCAGCACGCTTAAAGTAGCGACGTCGCTGCCCGGAATTAATCCCGCGGGAACCGTGTCCACAAGTCCCAGAGTGCCTTCGGCGGCAATCTGATCCATAAAAGGAGTAAAAGCGCACTCAAGCGGAGTCTTTCCGCCGAGCATTTCGGTCGGATAATCGGCCATTCCATCGCCGAGCAATATTACATACTTCATGTTAACATTCTGAGAATCTTCGCTGTGAATAATTTTAATTTAAGTCGTCCTCGATTCTAATTAGAATAGTTTCGTCCTGAACCATATTCAATTTATTTATTTTCTTGAGCGCTTTTTGAACATTTTTTTCCCGCGCCTTATAAGTTGTCATGACAATAGGCACCGCCCCTTCCTCTTTGCTTTTCTTCTGAATACAGGTGGCAATACTGATGTTATTCTCTCCGAGAATACCGGATATTTTAGAAAGAACACCGGGACGGTCAAGAGCGGAAAAACGGAAATAATATTTTGTCTCGACATTATCCATCGGTATAAGATTTATCTGGCCCATTTCCGTTTCACTCCTCGACCGGAGAGGAACCCGGCTTGCAACATCTTTCAAAATATTGCGGGCTATGTCTATGATATCGCTGAAAACCGCGCTTGCCGTGGGCATCATTCCCGCCCCCTGCCCGAAAAGAAAAACGGGGCCCGAAGCATCACCCATGATATGAAAGGCGTTGTAATTCTGATTGACATTCGCCAGAAGATGGCCGGAAGGAATCATCGTCGGATGAATTCTCGCTTCCACCTCCCCGTTTTTAAGCATCGCTATTGCCAGCAATTTTATCCTGTAACCAAGTTCCCGGGCAAATCCGATATCATCACTGCTGATTTTTGTAATGCCTTCAAGATAAATATCCTTCAGGTTTACTTTTTTACCGTAAGCCAGCGACAGAATGATCGCCATTTTATGGGCTGTATCGATTCCTTCGATATCAAAAGTAGGATCGGCTTCGGCAAAGCCAAGTTTCTGCGCTTCTTTTAAAACAACATCGAATGCCTTGCCTTCATCGGACATTTTGGTCAGAATGAAATTGCATGTTCCATTCATAATGCCCATAACGGAGTTAATTCTATTGGCAACAAGGCTTTCTTTTAAAGTCTTAATTACCGGAATAGTCCCGCCGACACTGGCTTCAAAACCTATATCCACGGCTTTTTTCTGAGCAGCCGCAAATATTTCATTGCCGTAAGTAGCCAGAAGCGCCTTATTGGCGGTAACCACATGCTTGCCGTTGGCAATAGCCTCCAGAACAAAAGTACGGGCCGGTTCATATCCGCCCATCAGTTCAATAACAATAGGAATATCCTTATCGTTGATTATCTTCTGGGCGTCGGTGGTCAGTAGATTCTTGCTGATTTTAATTCCGCGCGAAGCGGTAATATTAATATCGGCGATTTTTTTCAAAACGATCCGGGCACCGAGCTTTTTAGTAATCAATTCTTCGTTTTGCTGCAGCAGTTTTATCACTCCGGTTCCGATAGTGCCAAAGCCAATTAAACCGATATTAATATCTTTCATTGTATACACCTGATATTACTTTATAATTTTGCATTTTTATAACTAATCACCAATAATTCGCTTGAGTGGTTTCTATAACAAACACAGTGGTTTTGTCAAACAAATATAAATAATATTTACAGAGTTAACCAATGAAAATCAAAAAGAATTAACATAGAAAAGATACAACTTAAGCAATTCACTTTGAGGCTTTCGTACTTCGGGCCTTTTAGGAGGGCTTTCGTAGTTCGGGCCTTTAGGCCCGTGGTCATTGGGTACGCTCTTCGTGCGTTGTGGCAATCTATCTTTTGCATTGCTTTCGTGGTCCGGGCCTTCAGGCCCGCAAAAAATACGCAGCTAAAGCGGGGACGAGGTCCCCTTTATTCATATTTAAATGGTAATATTAATCCGAGATCAGAGAATGTCCATTCTTGCTGAGGTAAGGATCAAGGGTTTTCCAATCTATTGTAATATATGGTGCTCCTGCCGCGTATGGTCCTAACCCCGAAAGACATTCGCCAAATTGAATACCTAGTCCACCTTCAAAAACAACCCAGTTATCGGGAGATGATACAATATCCATAATTGAAGATCGTTTTATTTTAAGTTCATCAAAGTTTTTCTCATCTTCTTTCAGATCTTCAAATACTAAATCTGTAAGTTTTTTGCGCCAATTAGTTTTATTGTCGAATATATCTGATGCTTTTAATTTCCTTTTGGTATCCAATAACCAAGAGAAAGATTCAAAACCCCTCATTCCGTGAGATCCGCCATGCGCATATGACAATATTTGAAGAGATATTAAATGCTTGTTGCTAAAATTAACGATATATTCTACCGTGTCGTCGGCCATCTTGCAATCATCAAAGGATTTTTTCAAAATAACCCTGTTCCATAATTTCTCATTTTCATCATGCGGATTCTCAATTTGCATATATGTGAGCTCCGTTCCTTCGCTTTCTTCACGTTCATAATTTTCTCCCAAATATATCGCCTTGCAATCACTAAGATAAACTTTTCTAAAGATACGACCATGGAATTCAGATAAAATTTCCAATAGTTGTTTTTTTCTATTTTTGTATAATCCTTTCAGACATTCATACATTACTTCAGCCGACTGTTTGTCATTTAAATCAATTTCCTGGCTTCTATAATAGCCATTATCTCTTGCATCCCAACATTTTTTATAACATTTATCTTGGTCAATGGTATTAGTATCATTTTCTTTAGATTGAATTTCCTTGTAATGTTCATCGCATTTATTCAAACATTTAGAAGTTTCGTTACTTTCAAAAGTATATTTTACTTGAGCTTCACAAGATGGCACTCTATCATTCAGCCACTGTTTTTGATACTGCTTTGTCTCCTCTTGCCCTTCGGGAGACAAACCATTCAGCGCATCAGAATAAGCCTTAGCCATCTGTTCATCGAGTTTGGAGAGTTCCGTATTGGCGCAGACCGTTTTCTCCAGCCAACTGGCAGCCTTCTTGCAATCAAAGCTCGCAGCATTGGCTTGTGTGGAAATAAATCCTAAAAGAAAAATGATAAAAAATAATTTTCTCCAGCGTTTTTGAATGACCATAATTTCCCCTAAAATAATTTATGCTTCACGGCAGTTTCTATTTAAATAGTAATATTAGTCCGAGATTAGCAACTTCCCATTCTTGCTGAGGTAAGGATCGAGTGTTTTCCAGTCAATTGTAAATATAACGGAATGGCTATCATTCCATGCATCTAATCTTAAGACCAACCCGTCTTTTGAAATCATCCACCAATTGTCTGAAGAAGTTAGTTTATCAATATCGATAAGCCCAGATTTAAAATCCTCTCCTGGCACTTTGTATTTACTTTCGTCCGCAGCTTCCTGCTTTTTCTTTTTCTGAGCAAACAATGCCGCAAGTTTGTATCGCCACTTGGTATTATTATTAAATAAATCGGTAATTTGTAATTCTCTCCTACCTTCTAATAACCAATTAAAAAAGTGTGTAACCGATTGTTCATGAGAAGCCCCATGATCATACTGAGAATAATCATCTTGATATGATATCAAGTGCCTGTTACTAAAGCCAACGCTGTAAAAGATACTGATATCTGCACAATATCCCTCTCCCTTTTTATGATTTTTAATGTCATTATTAAGGTTTTGAGAAATAAGCTTATTCCAAAATTTCTCATTTTCGTCGAGGGGGTTCTCAATTTGCGGATACATGAATCCTATATTTACGTATGCATTATCTTCACAGGTTTTGTCTATTTCTGAAGCATCAACATAAACATTTCTAAAGCTTCGATTAGGAAATTTTATCAAGCTTCGTTGAAGTGCTGCGATTCTTTCTTCATAATCATCCTTCAAACATTTAACCGTAGAGCCATCAAATTCAAACTTCACTCTATCATTACAAAATGGGAATAAATTTTTAAGCCATTGCTTCTGATATTGCTTTGTTTCTTTCTGCCCTTCGGGAGATAAACTGGCCAGGGCATCATGATAAGCTTTGGCCATCTGTTCATCGAGTTTGGAGAGTTCCGGATTGGAGCAGACAGTTTTCTCCAGCCAGGTGGATGCCTTCTTGCAATCAAAGCTCGCGGCATTGGCTTGTGTGGAAAGCAGCCCGAAAAGGGCGATGATAATAATACCGCCAAGTATTAGCCGGGCAGCCCGATTTGTGCCGGGGATGACATGACAAGTTTGACGATCAACAGGAACGTGCACTTTCACTTCCATGTCTGAATTGCTTACAAAATACAATTCAGATGTTTTAATATGAACAACCGTAAATCTGCGAAACTTGCTCTTATGAAATATTTGTGAAGCTATTTTAATTCTTAGAGATGTACTATCATAAACAAATTTATTTTTTTGTCTATAACAATCTGCCATAAAAATCTTAATCAATGATATATTAAATAGCTTTAACAAACTGAGCTTTTAGTGGCAATAATTTTAACCGTAGGACGCGTTTCCCAAACGCGCCGCATAACGGATTGTTCGGGGAACAATCCCTACAATGTCCACCTTCGTCACTTACGTGATACCCCCGCCTGCGGAGGATTAAAAATGGTCTATTTCGGAATGGTTTACAATAGGATAAAAGAAAAATAACGGGCTTGAGGGGTACACACCCCTCAAGCCCGTGAAGTACTCATGAAATCAAGTTACATTATGCCGAGCATGAGGTCCTTGAGATCCGCCTGGACAGGTTTGTCTCCGAGCCAGATACCGTAGAGGGCTTTTTTGAAGGCCAGGCCTTCAATGGTGCCCTTAAGAGTCCCATTCTTGTAAACCTCGACACCTTTGCCTGGTACGTTGATGAAATCAAAATAATCATTAACCACGGTTTTTTCTTTAAATGTGAGTCCCATGAACTGGTCTATCTGTGCCTTGATGGGTGCGATATTGCCATTTGTCGCACTCTCGAAACCTTCCATGGTCGCTTTTTCCATTTTCTTGCTATCGACCAGCCCGGAAATGACCTGGAGTCTGACTGCCATTACCTCGTCGGCATTAACGATGGCATGGGCATTGCTGCCTTTTTGTGCCAGGTACAGACCTGCTACATATACCTTAATAAAGAATTTCGTCCTAATTCCGGCGCCATTCAATACCAAGTTCTTACCGCCAGCACTCAGTGTATCAGGTAATTTGACACCGCCGACTTCCATAGCATATGCTGATGTTGCGAGAACTGCTATTGCCAGTAAAATACCAAGAATCTTTTTGAACATGACTTCCTCCTTATACGTTTATTTTTGATAACAATTTGCTTTTTGTCAGTAGAGTATAGAGAAAATGTTGTTGGATGTCAATCATAAGCTAGCCACAGAATGAGCGCTGTGATGCCAGTTTACAGGTGTGAATTGTGTTTATAGCAGGAAACTATCCATAATTAACTTAGAGGCTTTCGTAGTTCGGGCCTTAATGCCCGCAAAACAGGCGCGGCTAAAGCAACGCACTACATGATTCCTTTATCCACTTCCGTCACTTACGTGACACCTCCATCTGAGGAGAATAAAACAATTGCAGATAGATACTACTGGTAAAAAATCATACCCATTCAAAGATCGTTCTAATTTCCTATACGATCATATGCGTACTTCGTACCCAGCAATACATCCCATGTGGGCGTAGTAACACCGAAGTTAGCGTTAGTGTGACGGTGATGGATCAGATGATGAGCCGACCAGTGTTTGGCCCATGGTCGATGAAAACTGACGTGATGAATGAAGAAATGGCTCAGTCCGTAGGTAACATAGCCGATAGCTATTGTTCCGGTAAGCAGAAATGCCTGGTTCATCGGCATCAGCAATAAAAAAATGCCTGTAAGCATCACCAGCACCATTGCGGGCAGGAAGAAAGGCAAAGAATCGTAGCCCATTGGATTCAAGTGATGTGCGAGGTGACCTTCCGCCATAATTCTAATTGATCCATGAAACAGCCAGCGATGAATAAAGTATTCGAAAAAACTAAAAAGAAATAGGCCGGTCACGATAGTCAGAAAAATCGTGAGCGGATTGAAATCATAATGATGAAAGCTGGCATAGATCAACACAATACCCAGTGGAATATCTATAGCGAATTCACCCCAATAGTTAGCGCGGGTCTTCGACATATTCAAGATAAAACCCAGCACAAAATTCAACAGACTCCTGTTCCTTTGTTTTATTGAATCATTCATCGCTAATCTATTGCTATTAGGGACGACGGCAGGGAAGAAAAGCCTATCGTGCTTTACAATTCCAATTCTGTGATGACCCCGGTTTCACTGTATCACGCCGCAGGCAACTCGGGCGCCGCCACCGCCAAGAGGCTCCGGATAGTCCGAATAATTGTCGCTGCCGGCATGAATCATCAATGATCTCCCCTTAAGGTCTGAAACTTTCAGTCGCGGTGAGAGAACTGGCATTGTTGCCTTGCCGTCCGCCCCTACATAAAGGGCTGGCAGGTCCCCCAGGTGTCCTTTCCCGTAAGGTCCTTCATGCTTTCCGGTTTTAAGGGGGTCATAGTGTCCACCTGCAGCAAGAGCCGCAACATGCTTGCCATCTTTCATGGCATGATTGCAATCAGCATTCTGATGTACGTGAAATCCATGCATGCCGGGAGAGAGATCACTGAGTTGAGGGGTGAGAATAAGACCGTACTGGCTATCCGTGGCAGTAATGGTGCCAATGGACTTGCCGACACCCTGCTCGGTTACCAGATTTACCTTTATTAACATTTCTTCAGCTAAGGCATAACCTGCAAAAAACATAACCATGAAAAGCGCAAATAATATTTTCTTCATCTTTTCCTCCTTCTAATCCGTACTTTTAATCAATCGTTAAATCAGGTTCATATTTACGTTTGTAAGACATTGTTTACTGTCGGAAAAAGCCATCTGATTCTGATTGTAGATAATAGCCGGTAAGAAATCGAGTGAGGGGGGGGGAATTTCTCCCCCTCACGCTCTCTTATTTCTTCATACCGATTATCCTACCTGAGTGATAAGGAAATTCTGAATGCTCATTTGCGAGATCTGGTCCTGCAACTCTTCGATCTGGTCGATATGCCTATCCTCATCTTTAAGAATCTTCTCAAGAATTTCGCGTGTGGCGAAATCTTTGACCTCACCGGCGAGGACAATGGCGTCATTGTATGACTTGATAGCTCCCATCTCGAGTTCGTGGTCGCCCCCAAGCTGCTTGGGCACATCGGCGCCAATGCTCATTTTATTGTACTTGCTTACCGTGGGAGCCCCTTCCAGAAAAAGGATCCGCCCGATCAGGATCTCGGCGTGCTTCATCTCATCAATAGCCCTCTTCTCGAAGTGAATATGGAGTTTCTCATAGCCCCAGTTGTGAACCATCTCGGCGTGGACCATGTATTGATTGATAGCCGTCAACTCATCGGAGAGAAGTGAATTCAGCGTTTCGACAAGTTTTTGATTTCCTTTCATATGCTTTCTCCTTTTATGACATTTTTTAGCAAGATATAATATATTTTATCAACCGAGATTGGCGTTGACAAAATCCCAATTAATCAAATTTTTGATTACTGCGGCAAGATAATCCGGCCTACGATTTTGATAATCCAGATAATAAGCATGCTCCCAGACATCAATTGTTAAGAGCGCTTTCTGGCCGTGGGCTATAGGCGTATCGGCGTTTGCCGTTTTTGTTATTTTTAAGTCTCTTCCATCCAGAACAAGCCAAGCCCAACCGCTGCCGAATTGTGTTACGCCTGCGTTTTTCAATTCTTCGGAGAATTTATCATAATTTCCCCATGTTGTATTTATTTTGGCAGCAATAGCGCCTGTGGGAGCGCCGCCTCCGGCTTTCTTCAGGCATTGCCAGTAAAAGGAATGATTCCATACTTGTGCGGCATTATTAAAAATACCGGCTTTGGCAGTATCTCCGGCTGCGATCTTGATTATATTTTCTAATGATTTTTCCGCAAGATCAGTACCGGTAATCAGTTTGTTTAAATTATCAACATAAGCTTGGTGATGTTTACCATAATGGAACTCCAATGTATTGGAACTGATGTATGGCGCCAAAGCATCTTTTCCATAAGGCAATAAAGGTAGTGTTACAGACATTTTTTTAATCTCCTTTCAGTTTTTATGATTTGTTAAATATAAATAGTTTACGATACCTGCGTACAATACGACTGCTCTGTCTATCTTCTTCTGCAGGTCCTTTTTTATTATGTTTGAATCCCTTCAATCCTTTCCCGTTTTTTATCCCTTTGTTGCTTTATAAATAAGTTTTCTTGTTTCTTTGAGTAATTCCTTATTTAGAAAATCATTCATTCAGATCTTCGCCCCTGAATGAATTGTATCACCACAACGATAATGGCAATGATCAAAAGGACATGAATAAAATTACCTAGTGTATAGCCAGACACCAATCCGAGCGCCCACAAAATTATCAGTATTACAGCTATTGTCCACAACATAGTATTCTCCTGTCTTATTGTTCATTCCCTCTGCCGGCTTATGTACCTCGACCGGCTTTATATTATAAGTTTTCGTTTCAGAAACAATGGTGATTAAATAAATGTGAATTGGTAGGTGAATACTACCAATTGTAAAATCATATCCATTAACAAAATAGCGCGCGAAATTGCTTTTTACGATCGTAAACGTACCGAGTGCCAAGTAATGCATCCTGCACGGGTGTGATAACACCGAATTTAGCATCTGTACGGCGGTGATGAATGAGATGATGAGCGGACCAGTGTTTGGTCAATAACTTTTGAAAAACGGATGTGGCGAAGGGATGCTTTCGTAGTTCGAGCCTTTAGAGAGGTTTTCGTAGTTCGGGCCTTTAGGCCCGCGAAATGGGTGAATCGTAGGGCGCGTTTCCCAAACGCGCCGCATGCCGGATTGTTCGGGCAACAATCCCTGCAATATCCACCTCGGTCACTTACGTGACACTTCATCCTGCGGAGGATAAAAAAGGTTATTCTCCTCTCTTTCGCGTCCGCCAGTCCAGCCATATGATATAGAGAATCATAAAGATGCTATAGACTGCGGAAGGGATTGCTACTTCTTTCTCAAACAACGCTATGGCGAGTCCGCCCGAGATACCCTGATTTTTTAACGTGCCCTGAAGGACAAGACTTATAATGTTTTTTTTATCCACCTTGAAAAGGACACAGGTTTTTTGAATGGCCCATCCCAAAACAAACGTTGTGGTAAACACGACCCCGGCTACCGGCACAACGGCTACTGAATGGCTGAAAATCAAATCCCGGTTTACGCCGATTATGGAATACAAGACGACAAAAAAGCCCCAGTCGGTCAGCAATCCGCGTACAGGAGCGAGCCGGTCATGCCATTTAAAATAGAGAATCATCCGTGATAAAATAAGTGGCAGAACAATGAGTAAAAGCATTATGCGGACAAGTTTATAAGAATCAACAAAACCAGTTCCGATGAATATCCAGAATATGAGCGGCATCATCAGTAAATCAGCGAGATAGGAAGCTACAGTGCCAGACAGCGTATATGATACATTGCCTTCGAGAATAGCAGTGAAAGGAATAACAGCCACCGCCGGCGGCACCGCCGCTATCAGAACAAATCCAATCCACAGGTTATGCTCTTCAATCAGCAAAGCCGACACAAGCAGAATAACGCCGCTGAGAATCACATAGGTCATCAGAAGTCCGGCAAGCGAAGGTTTAAGGATCGATCGAGGCTTACGGAAATAGTCATTAGAAACATTGATCGTCGCTAACGTCATTACCAAAGCAAGTGAAGGCATTATCAATATTTTTGTCCATTCTGCCGCTTGTGGCAGGACAAGCCCAAACGCTATTGCCAAACTAAAAATAAAATTACGATTCTTCAGAAAGCTAATCATTAAATTTCTCAAACATTATTTTTTAATTTTAATCGTTGATGCAGTCGTAGTTCGGGCCTTTATGCCCACAAAACGGCCGCAGCTAAAGTATTGTATAATATTAATAGCGTTTTATTTCAAAGAATAACGAGGCGGCAAGGAGGATGCTCCGCAGGCGTATATACTTATACGTTGAGGAAGCTGACGACGAAGCCAACAAAGTTAGTCGCAGAAATAAAACGGTATTTCATTTGATCGTTATCGGTTTATCTACAATCCCGGCATAAAAAACGATAATTTCCGCCGTTTGTGTGCCTTCGTTCTTTCCGTAATGCTTCTTATTGACAAGTTCAATAATGGAATCTCCGGCTTTGAGATGCAGTGTTTTATTGTCTTCCGTTATTACGGTTAGTTCTCCGGCAATCAAAACACCCGCGTTGATTACCGGATGGTAATGCCTTTCCAATAGTGCGCCTGCCGGAATCTTAATTCTTAAGATGGTAATTTCAGGCTGGCCTTCAGGATACGCGGGCAGCATTGTTCCATCCCAGCTTGTCGTGGATTTTGCCAACTGTTCAACGGCAATATTATTATTAACGGCAACATTATTTAAATTCCCGGCGCATGCTGTGATGAATAGAAACAATGTCACTAATATTGACAAATTTATTTTTCTCATTTTTTGTTTCTCCTTATTGCTTAACGTTGAACCATTACTGGAAATATTATTTTATCAGTTGCGCGTAGACTTCATCATGCAGCGGCGTGGGAACTCCCGATTCTTTGCCTGCCTTGCACAGATAAGCGGTCAGCGCGTCAATTTCGGTTTGCCTGCCTTTTTCAATGTCCAGCTGCATGGATGTTTTTGAGTCATATCCAAACGCGGCAAGCATTTCCATCGCTTTGTCGACTGTACTTTCCGGAAGGTAAACATGATTCGCTTTGGCAACTGCCGCGACTTCAAGCATCATATCTCTTGCCTTTTTCTTAAGCGACGCGTCCGCCCAGACAGCGCCGTATGTCTTGCCTGTCGCGGACATTAGAGATGCCAGAGGGCACATCAGCAGATATTTTGTCCACAATGCTTCGGAGATTTTATCCGTTAATACGGCGTTGATTTTTGCCTGTAATAAAATATCTAAAATATATGAATACATTTTGGCGGATTGAGCATCATCTGTGCCGAATGTCAGTTTGCATGCGCCACCCTCCTGATGGATGACGCCCGGCTTCTCAATGTGTGAAATAATATAGACACTGCCGCCCAAAACTTTTGTCTGCGGCAATATATTGCGAAGCATCTGAGCGCTGTTGACGCCGTTTTGCAATGGAATCACCACTGTATTTTTATTGATGCAGGCGCTGAATTTTCGCGCGGTGCTCTCTAATGAATAACTTTTGGTGCAAAAGAAAACCAGATCGAAAATTCCTGCTTCGACGGAATCATCCGTTACAATTTTCGGCCTGACAATATAATTCCCTTCTTTCGTGATTAATTGTAAACCGTTTTCCCGAATTGCTTTTAAATGCTCGCCTCGCGCGATAAATATTATTTCATGCTCTCTTGCGTTTTCAAATTTCCTGGCGAGCTTTCCGCCAAAATATCCTCCTACTCCGCCTATGCCGATAATTGCGATTCTCATTTTTAACCTTTAAATGTTATTTCACCTTTTGTAATTGCAGGACGCCTCCGGAGCAAGTGTTGCCTCCACAATAACATCAGGAAACAATGTAAAACTATATCTCATTTTTTAGTATGTCAAGTGTTCAAAACAGACGATGAAACTGTATCGCAATAACAGACTATGGCAGTACATAATGTCATCCGCAGGCGGAGGTGTCGCGAAGCGAAGGAGATGGACATTCTAGAGATTGTTCCCCGAACAATCCGGTATGCGGCGCGTTTTGGAAACGAGCCCTACGATCCGCCTGTTTTGCGGGCCTAAAGGCCCGAACTACGAAAGCCTCCCAAAGACAAGGCCTTCGAAAGCAATGCAAAAGATAGATTGCCTCAGCGCACAAGGTGCGCTTCGCAATGATGAACATGCGGCCGTTTAGGGAAACACACCCTACAACAAGAAATACCGTTTCTAAATTTAAGATGATATTGAGGCGGCAAGGTGCAGGCGACGAGGCGTATATGATCTACGCCATAATGGCGCAGATCACCGGTAAGGAAAATATCTGTTTTTTATTGTGCCCCCTTCGGGTGGCACTCCCGTATTCTAATACGTTGAGGAAGCCGACAACCCCGGCCTGCGCCGGGGCAGGCTGTGCCAACAAAAATAGCGCTTAAACCGGAAGCGCATTCCCGTAAGGGGAACGCATAATAAATAGAAATTCTCATTACCGTGAATTTTCGTCGTTACGACGGAAATTCCATTTAGAATGGTATCATAATTCTTCTTGACGATTTCATCGGCCTGATAATATACATATTCCATCACCATTTAAAGCAAATCATCTTTCACAGCAAGGAGAACGCCATGAACATCCGTCCATCTTCACGTATTAGCCGTTTTCAAGTTCCTGTGGTTTTAATCATTATCCTGTGTTTTATGATCAGCGGATGCACTTCGTTTATCAACTCCAAATTCAAAGACACTCTGCCGCCGATGGAAGGGGTACAGACGGTTCCCGGCTTATCGGATAAGGTTACTGTAAAGCGCGACAACATGGGTATTCCCTTCATAGAGGCCGGCAACATAGATGATCTCCTATTTGCCATGGGATATGTCAGCTCCTATGACAGGTTCTCCCAGATGGAAGGATTCAGACTCCTGGGCCAAGGCCGGATCTCCGAAATGGCCGGAGGGGCCACCCTGGACATGGATATATACATGAGGGCGTTAAACCTTAATCGGGTGGCTGAGATTCTTTACGACTCAGCTTCGCCCGATCTTAAACACAAGCTTGACCGCTATAGCGACGGCGTCAACGCGTATCTTACTAACGCGCCGCTTTCCATGTCCCTGAAGATGTCCGGGCATAAGCCCGAACCATGGAAACCCCTTGATTCCGTTTATGTCTTTGTGGTGCTGACATTGGGTCTTAGTGAAAATCTTCATCAGGAAATTGATATATTGAACGTAGCCCAAAAGGTCGGAGTCGACAAACTGGCATGGCTTTTTCCCATTTATCCCGACGAACCTCTTCCCTTTGAGGAGATGGAAAAACTCAAAGGTGTGGACCTGACAACCGCGTCTCAGGATATTGAACGCCTCTTCGCGGTTTCCGGCGAGGTAAACCGGATACTGGTCCCTGCCGCCGTGGCATCCAACAACTGGGTCGTGTCGGGAAGCCGCACCAAATCGGGCAAACCCATTTTTGCCAACGACACCCATCTTCCCCTTTCCATGCCCTCCCTCTGGATGATGATGCATGTGAAATGTCCTGAAATTCAGGGAGCCGGCATTGGGATAGCCGGAGTTCCGGGAATTGTTGCCGGATATAACGGCAACGTGGCATATGGGATGACAATGGTTATGGCCGACAATCAGGATTTATTTTTAGAAAAACTTAAACAGGAACCGGACGGACTCTATTACCTTTACAAAGATCAGTGGTTAAAAGCTACAAGCAGGCAGGAAATATTTCACATCAAGGGACAGAAGGATGTTACCCGAACCATATACGAAACCAGGCACGGCGTATTGTTAAACGGCATTCTGAACGATGAACCGCACCCTGATCTTCTTGTTCCCCAGCCCGTCAAACAGTCCATGGGAATAGCTTTGAGCTGGTCAGGCTATGAACCGGACCGGACAATGGATATATTCTTTAAGATGATGCTGTCAAAGTCGGCGGACGAGGCATTTATGTATACAAAGGAGCAGACATCCATTATTCCTCTAAACATGGTAATGGCCGATAAAAACGATATCGCCTGGCAGGTCACGGGACGTTACCCGCTGCGTAAAAAAGGACGCGGGCTTTGCCCCTCGCCCGGGTGGACAGGCGATTATGACTGGAATGGTTATCTTGACCCATCGTTGCATCCGTCTTCAAAAAATCCCGAAAAAGGGTATATAGGCACCGCCAACAATAGAACGGTTGCCATCGATTTCCCCTATGTTCTTTCCTCTTCCTGGTACTATCCTGACAGGGCCGAGCGCATAGATCAAATGATGAAGGGCAAAGATAAATACACCGTGGAAGACGCCAAAGCCATGCAACTGGATATCTATTCTCCTTTTGTCGAAGTGATCAAGGCTGCGCTATTGGATGAAACGACTCTGGGCGAGATGACAGCCACATGGAAAAATTCTGAAAAACGCGAAGCCGCTGAAAAGGCGTTGGCAATTCTCCGTAATTTTGACGGCAATATGCGCGCGGATTCAGCGGGCGCGGCCTTCTGTGGCGTTTTCATGTCCTCTCTTTCCGGAAATCTCTTTGCCGATGAACTTGGAGGTCCTGATTCCGTCGCCTATAAATCACTTAAGGAAACTTATCTTCTGGGCTACTCGGCCCTGCATGACCACTTGACCCAAAGGTGCAAAAACAGTCCCTTCTGGAGGGGAAAGAGATCGCAGATTCTTGCCAAAACCGTGCTTGACACAGTGGATATTCTGGAAAAACGCTGCGGCAAAGACCCCAAAACCTGGGAGTGGGGGAAGTTGCACACCTATTACTGGAAAACTGAAGGCACTAAACTTGCGGATTATATGGGTTTTGTCGATAAGGAAACCATGAAGTATCTCTCCGGTTATTTTGACAGAGGTCCATACCCCGCGCCCGGCGACCACACCACGCTCAATGTTGCGGCCTACCATCCCGGGACCAATTATGATGTGTGGCTGATTCCTGAAATGCGCATTATCGCGGACTTCGGGAGCGATGAACCGCTCATCGGCATCAATAGTTCCGGCCAGTCGGATAACCCCGCAAGCCCCTATTACGACGACGGCATAACCGCCTGGCGTGAAGGCAGGTATAAGGAATTCCCGTTTAAAGAGGAAAATATTAATAAGCTCTACACAAAGACGCTTACACTTTTACCAAAACAATAATGATTGGTGCAATAAAAAGGAGGGTGATTGAAACATCACCTTCCTTTTTTGTTTATCCTGTTCTGGCGAAATCCAGTTTTCCCTGCCATTTTGCGATTAAAGTTTCCCGTAAAATAATGTGTTCGGGTTTTTCCATGAAAGGATCGCGGGCTGCCAGCGCGAATGCGTCTTCTTTGGCATCGTTCAAGATTCGGGCGTCACGAATGATGCTGGCAATGCGGAAATCGGGAAGGCCGGATTGCCTTGTTCCTAAGAAATCTCCGGGGCCGCGAATAGCCAGGTCTTCTTCGGCTATGGCAAAACCGTCTGTTGTTTTTTCCATCACCTTTAATCTTTTACGGGCATCCATAGAGCATTTAAAATCCGTAAGCAGAATACAGCTTGAAGGAATGTCACGCCGCCCTACCCTGCCGCGTAACTGATGTAATTGCGAAAGGCCGAAGCGCTCGGCGTGTTCGATCACCATTAAAGACGCCCGCGGCACATCGATGCCTACTTCAATGACCGTTGTGGAAACAAGAATTTGTATTTTATTTTCCAGAAATTCCCGCATGACCTCATCTTTCTGTATCTGGTTCATCTTGCCGTGAATCAATCCCACACGGTAATCGGGGAAAATATCATTTTGCAGATGTTTGGACATATTCGTGGCATCTTTTAAATCGAGCGTTTCCGACTCTTCGACCAGCGGATATACAATAAACGCCTGATGACCTTTCGCCATTTCCGTGCTGATGGTCTGATAAACTTTGTCTCTTTTGCTCTCCGGCATCACTACGGTGCGCACCGGCTTTTTGCCCGGAGGCATTTCATCGATTACGGAAACATCCAGATCGCCGTAAACGGTCATCGCCAGCGTTCGCGGAATAGGTGTTGCCGTCATGACCAATACATCGGCGTTGATTCCTTTGCCGCGCAGAGTCGCTCTTTGCATAACGCCGAAACGGTGTTGTTCATCAATCACAACCATTCCCAGCTTATGAAAATCAACATCTTCCTGAATCAAAGCGTGCGTGCCAATGATAATATCGGCATCGCCGTTTTGAATTTGACCAAGGGCTTCCTTCCGGAGCGCGTTTGTCATGCTGCCGGTGAGCAATACGGTATTGAGACCAATCTGCCCGGCCCATGAGCTGATCGTTTCGAAGTGCTGCTTGGCTAGTATTTCCGTTGGCGCCATGATGGCCGCCTGATAAGAGTTCTCACAGGCCGTAATCATTGCCGCCATGGAAACAATTGTTTTGCCGCTGCCCACATCGCCCTGCAAAAGGCGGTTCATCGCGGTTTCTTTCGACATGTCTTCCTGAATCTCGTCAATGACCCGTATCTGGGCTCCGGTTAACGCAAAAGGCATGATGGAATAAAATTTTTTCAGAAAGTTTCCCCTGGGTTTAAATGAAATTCCTTTGTCCAGAACCCTTCCCGATTTCTTTACCGCCATGCCCAGTTGAAAAAAGAAAAATTCATCGTAAATCAAACGCCTGTGCGCCTCAGACCGGGAAGAAATAAATTCATCCACCGATTCGTTATTCCCGGGAAAATGAACAGACAGCAGCGCTTCGTGGATATTGATCAGTTTTCGTTTTTCGCAGATATTATCCGGTATCGGGGACGACACGTAGCGTGAATAATTCTCCAGCGCGAAATTCATGACTTTGCGGAAGTATTTTTGATGCAGACCTTCGGTCTCGGAATAAATAGGCACTATCCTTTTGAAATTTAAAAGATTTTCTTCTTCTTTTTCGTCGAGTATTTCATAATCGGGATGAATCATCGCCTTGCCGTTATAATCCGGCCGGACCGCGCCTGTAAAAATCACTTTTGTTCCCTTCTTGAAAATGCCGAGCAGGTAGGACATTTGTCCCTTGAACCATTTTGCTGTCAGATTCGCCGTGCCGTCACTGATGACGGTTTCCAGTATTTTCTTTCTTCCATAGAAACGATATTGCGACGTTGTCACGGTGCCCATGGTGGTCTGAATTTTTTCGAGTTCCAGACGATTTATTTTTTTTGTTTCCCGGCGGTCTTCATAGGTTCGCGGCAGAAAGAAAAGCAAATCCTCCACGGTGGCAATTTTTTTGGCGGCAAAGCGATCGGCCATTTTGGGTCCCACGCCTTTGAGGTATTGAACAGGCAGGTTAAGTTTGGCCACGGCTTCTTTTAAATCGGATATTCTCTCTATGGTCTTGGGATCGGGAGGATTAACGTGCGCGTGCGCGGCCAAAGAATCAATATCCGTTTTTAATTTTCCCAATATAATCTGCGCTTTTTCAATTTTATTCTTCTTTAATTCCAGCTTTTGCCAGTCATAATCGGAAAATATTTTCAATAATTCGTCTATCAGGGCATTTAAATCGGAAGCAGCCGCGGGTACAGAGGAATCTTTCAATACAGGCAGAAGATTTAAAAGGAATTTCCCTAAATCTTTTATGTTGGACAGATTTTTATAATTATCTCTTGAGGCAAAATTTAAAGGCCGCTGGATTTTCTGGAGAATATCTATTGGTGAATCCATTTAGTCTCCACATTGTAAAAAGTTGGCAAACCTTAATCATTTCTAATAAATCGATTGTTTTTTGTTAACAAATATATTTCGTTTTCGCAAGGAATGATTGACTTAAAATTTGATTTACGCTACACAAAACCACGCTGCATTTCCATATTAAAACTAAATTCATACAGAGGCAACATGACAGATAAGAGTACATATAAGGACGCGGGAGTAGATATCGATACCGCCAATGAATTTGTCGAACGCATCAAAGCTTCGATAAAAACGACCGCCCGCAAAGAAGTTATATCCGGCATCGGCGGTTTTGGCGGCCTTTTTCATCTTAATTCAACCGATTTAAAAAATCCGGTGCTGGTCTCTTCGACGGACGGCGTGGGCACCAAACTTCGCATTGCTCAATTATTGGATAAACATGACACGATCGGCATCGATCTTGTGGCAATGTCGGTCAATGATGTCGTTGTTCAGGGCGCTGAACCATTATTCTTTCTTGATTACCTCGCCACGGGTAAAATAGAACTGGAAAAAAGCGTTAAAATCATTGAAGGAATTACCGAAGGTTGTAGGCAGGCCGGATGCACGCTCTTAGGCGGTGAAACCGCCGAAATGCCCGGCTTTTATAAACCCGGCGAATATGATCTTGCCGGTTTTTGTGTAGGTGTTGTGGATTCGGAAAAATTAATTAACGGCTCCACGGTCAGCATCAATGACAGAATCATTGGACTTGCCTCCAGCGGACTGCATAGTAACGGCTTTTCACTGGCCAGAAAAGTTCTTCTGGAAAAAGGTAAATTAGGCGTTAACGATAAAGTCCCGAGCCTTAATAAAACGGTCGGCCAGGAATTGCTGGAGCCGACAAGAATTTATGTCAAGTCTCTTCTGAAACTTTTCAAAAACTTTAATATAAAAGGACTTGTCCATATCACCGGCGGCGGATTTTACGATAATATTCCAAGAATAATTCCTCAGGCCTGCCGCTCGGTTATTAATAAAGGAAGCTGGCCTGTACCGCCCGTTTTTGATGTTATTAAAGAAACAGGCAACGTTGAAGAAAAAGAGATGTTTCGTGTATTTAACATGGGTATCGGAATGATGATTATTGCCATGGAAAAAGAGTGTCCGGAAATTCTTGAATATCTGAGGACTCTTGGGGAGCGAGCTTATCTGATCGGGTCCATAGAGAAAAAAGGAGACAAACAGGATCAGGTTTGTCTTTCCGAAAATTAGGATAAAAGAAATGACTGATTTATTGAAACTGGGAGTTTTGATTTCCGGAAACGGTTCCAACCTTCAATCAATTATTGATCATATTGAAAAAGGTTCGTTAAAAGCGGTCATCAAAATCGTTATAAGCAACAATCCCGATGCTCTGGGACTCAAAAGAGCGGAAAAACATGGAATTCCCTGTGTTGTTTTAAAATATGGTGATTTTAAAAGTAAAGAAGACTCTGATTCAAAGTTAATACAGACATTAAAAGAAAATGGCGTTGATCTGGTTGTTCTGGCCGGTTTTATGCGTATTATTTCTCCCGCTTTTTTGAAAGCCTTCACCCATAAAATAATGAATATTCACCCTGCCCTTCTTCCGTCTTTCCCAGGGCTTCATGGACAAAAACAGGCCATCGATTACGGCGTGAAATTCTCCGGCTGTACAGTCCATTTTGTTGATGAGGGCGTGGATACAGGACCGGTCATTATTCAAAGTGTCGTGCCGGTTTTTGATGACGATACGGAAGAGTCGCTTTCGGCAAGAATATTAAAGGAAGAACATAAAATTTATCCGCGGGCAATCCAGCTTTTTGCTGATGGTAAAATTGAAATCAAAGGACGTAAGGTTTACATTAAAAGCTGAAAAATAAATATCTCGCCCTGCTTTATATAATACCATTTTAACCGGCTTTTGAAATTTTGTTTTTTTGGATATTTATTGATGAGGTAACATTAATTAATGTACGGTCTAATTGTTATAGGAGATGATCTTTCTTCCCATGTGGCCGCTGCAGTTGCCTGCGGTTACGGCATTAAGACGGCGCTGTTGTCCGAGAGCGGAATGCAAGATGTCTGTTTTGTCGGCGATCTTGCTTTTAATGGCGATCACATGCCTTTAACCGGTTTGGGCGAAGATCAAGTTGGTTTATCGCTTTTGACAGTGCTGGGCATTTCTCCGGATGGCGTTTTATTAAATCCAGCCTACCAGATCATTCTCCCTGAAAAAAGAATAGATTTTTTCAACAACAGGCAAGACCTTGTCAACGAAATGATCAGAGAATTCCCGGAACTGTCCGCGGGAATAAAATCCTTTTACAATGCTGTTGCGAGAAACTCGGATATAGCCGCCAAATGGCTGCGCAATCATCCTGATATTGCGCCCCGAAGCACTAGAGATTATTTCGATTTTATTAAGCTGATACCCCAATTATTGCGGTGTAAATTTGACAATGCCAATTTAGGGCGATTGATGTCGCTTAATGCTTCTTTTAAAAAAGTAATGGAAGCGCAAAAGGTTTTACTTTCCTTCAGGACAAACAATCAAAAGTCCATTTTCTCTTATTTTCAATACAGTGCGCCCATGCGCGGCGCTTGCTGTTTTTCTCAGGGCAAACAGACGCTTTTTGATTCCCTGCTGAAAAAAATAGAGGCGGCGGATGGTTTGTATCAAAATCGCTGCGAAGTCCTGTCCATCAAAAAAGGCAAATTAATCGAAGTAACTTTCATGGATAAAGACGGCACAGCCTCAAGGATAGAGACGGATAACTTAATTGTCAGCACAAAATGGCAAAACATGCATTTACTGATTAAACGTAAAAAGAAAATTAATCTAAGTGATTTGATCAGGCCGGTTAAAATTTCGCATTATCCCTTTACAATTCATTTGGGTATTCGCCCGAAATCCATTCCTGAAAAAATGGCAAGGCACGTCGCGGTAATCAGTGACGTAGACAAAGATATTTATGATAATAATTTGATCATTTTGGAATTAAACGCGCCCGCGGGTGAAATAGTTGCTTCCGCATCGACAAAGATACCGCTTTCGGCCACTGTTTTTCTTCCCAACGATCAGGCGATCTGGTCTAACGAGAATTTAAGTCAAACAGCTGATTCAATCATTAATCGTCTTGAATATTTTCTCCCCTTTTTAAAAGAAAACATTGAATTTTCAGACATAGAGGAATCCATAAATATTTCCAAAAAACAACGCGAGATTGTTAATCCTAAATATCAGTTACGAAACTCCCTTATTACCGGTTTTGCCGCGAAAACCAACAAAACAAGATTTGGCAACATTTATCTTACGGGAGCTTCATTACTGACAGACGCCGGCTTCGAGGGAGAAATTATTTCCGGTATAAACGCTGTCTCGCGAGTGGCCGGTAAAACGGAGTAATCTATGAAATACGATTTTTTCATCTCGAATCTCGGGAAGAGATTAATTAAATCTCCGCTGAATATCAGCAATTTTACGCCGGACAAAAAAAGATTATTATTTAACGCTTATTTGGATAATTATTTTTCCTGCGTTGATAAAAATGGTCAGCCGCTTTCCGTGGAACTCGCCGGTCCCCGGGATAAAATATTTTTTAATCCCTCCCGCACAAAAGCGGCAATCGTTACATGCGGCGGCCTCTGTCCGGGCATTAATGATGTCATCAGGTCAATAACGACAACTCTCTTTTTCAATTATAATGTCAGAGATATCGTTGGCGTTAAATATGGCCTGCGGGGATTAAATCCGGTCTACGGACATGAATTAGTCAAATTGTCCCCTGAAACGGTCAAAGATATAACAAGCATCGGAGGCAGCATTCTTTCCACTTCCCGCGGCCCGCAGGATGTAAACACAGTAGTGAATTATCTTGCCGGATTAAAAATCAATATTCTTTTTTGTATCGGCGGTGACGGCACAATACGAGCTGCGGAAAAAATAACCGCTGAAATAAAAAAAAGAGGTTTGAAAATTGCCATTGTCTGTATTCCTAAAACAATTGATAATGATCTTAATTTAATTCAGAAATCATTCGGGTTTGACACGGCAATAGAAAAAGCGGTTGAGGCGATTAAAAGCGCTCATGTAGAAGCCAAGGGTGCGTTCAATGGAATAGGTCTGATTAAAATAATGGGGCGCAATTCCGGCCATATCGCTGCCTGGGCAGCGTTGGCTCAAAATGATACGAATTTTGTTTTAATCCCGGAAGTGCCCTTTGATCTTAAAGGAAGAAATGGATTTTTAGCAACATTAAAAAAACGTATAACATCCAGAGGACACGCAGTAGTTCTGGCAGCGGAAGGCGCGGGTCAATACCTTTTCAATGACAATACTTCTTCTATTGAAAAAGATCCTTCAGGAAATGTTCGCCTGCAGGATATTGGATTATTTTTAAAACATGCCATTGATGATTATTTTAAGAAAATGAATGTGGAAATTAACCTGAAGTACATTGAACCCAGTTATTTGATTCGTTCGGTTCCGGCAAATGCTTCAGACGGAATCTATTGCAACTCGCTGGGACAATACGCCGTTCACGCGGGAATGGCCGGAAAAACGGGCATCCTGGTTGCCTTGATGCAAGACGAATATGTTCATCTTCCGCTTAGCGCGGTCGCTTCTAACCGTAAAATTGATCCACAGGACGATATATGGCTGCGCGTTTTGGAAACAACCGGACAGCCTCCTTCCATGAAAAATTGATGTCTTTACAATACATAATTATATCATACACTTAAGATCAATATCTGTTTTTCTTTTACAGGGGTAATTTACCCGCAGTCCTCAATAAACAAACCCGATCCTTTAATTTTTAAAGACAGGCGAAAAAATGCTTGCAAAATACTGTCTTATAGTTTAGTAACCACGCACATTTCTAGGAGGATTTTTAAATGTCTCGTATTTGTGAAGTTTGTGGAAAAAAACCGGCAATAGGCAACAAAGTGAGTCATGCCAATAATAAATCAAAAGCTACATGGTATCCTAATCTGCAAAGATTACGTTGCATTGACGAAAAAACCGGCTCAGTAAAAAGGGTGAAGGTTTGCACCAGTTGTATTCGATCCGGATTTGTAAAGAAAGCTATTTAAAAACCGGAAGCCAATTATAGTTTTTTATAATCTGCATGGTTTCCAGAAAAAATATTTCATCATCGTCAATTAAATCTATAGCTTGCTGAAACAAATTTTTCAGGCAATCGTAAAATAATCGCTCAGAGCTTTGAAGGCCGAATTTACCTTTATAAAGATTGATTCGGCCTTCAATATTCATGATGCTTTCCATCCCGTCCTTTGTTATATAAAATAAAGCTTTCTCCATCGCTTCATCAATTTCATTTTTTTCTAAATCATATAACCAGTTCATTGCGGCGCTGAATTCATTCATTTTATTTTTGACCGTAAAATTAATCGCTTCCACTAATAGATCAATGGTTTTAAAGGAATTAATATGATTTAAAATAACGAGATCATAGATCATCTCGATAATCAGATGTGATTGATAAACCGCTTCATCATAAGAAATTTCTTTTTTAATAATTTTATGTAATTCCATAATGGATTTTATCAGATGTTTGCCTTTTATATAGGAATACCCTTTAGATTCGGAGTTGAATTCTTCCTGACAATCGGAACAAATATACCCGTGATGGGAAAGGTCATCAACAAGCAGATGAAATATGACGTAAGCTGATTTTGAATATTGCGGAGGAATCTTAAGCGATCTGCGTATTTTATGAGTTTTACCGGGGCTTATTCGCGGATGAATTGTCAATAAATCCGGAGCAATGTTATAAACATAAACATCCAGGTCAATATCTTTAATAGCCGCAGCGTCTAAAACCTTCTGCAGAAAATATGTGTGGGTCAGCATAAACATAAAAAAACCAATTAAGGGGCTCTTGACCGGGAGCGCATTCCCGTAGCGAGGCGCAATCATAATTAATTATCTTCCTCACCGGAAAAAGTCAAAGACTTTACAAAACGTTCATCTGCTGCGTTGCGCTGCAAACATCATCGCCAGAACGTATATCTATATACGCCTCGCGGTTCTGTTTTTGCGCGCATTGTATCTGAGCATTTTCGAATAGCCCATAAATATATTGTATTTCAAATTGTTGGTCTTTTATTTCAATGGCCAATTAATTTCCTCCATTTCATATCTATCTTTCAAATACTCAATTAAATCGAACATATCTGAAATAAAATCAGGAATGATTGAAATTTGGATTATTGCTGCCTGAGGATCGATTGTTTTGACTGTAGCCATATCTCCATATCCTTCAATAATAAATTGAACTAAGACAATATTTTTCCGGTCTAATTTGAAATATTTTTTTATCATCTTCCAATGGTCTTTACTTTTATCACATTATCGTTTTAATAATAAAGATTCAATGAGCAATTGACGTCAACGGATAAAGACTGTATATTATTAATGAACAATCAAGGAGAATTTATGCGCATTTTCAGAAACATCCTGATCTTTTTATCATTATTTATCTTATCCTGCTCGGCCGTAAATTCAAATATAAAAAGCATATCTGACGGCGATGTCAATTTATTTTTAAAACAAGCTCCCGACGCCTCTGAACATCCCAATGCCGGAGCTGACATTTTATATTCTTATGATTATTCGGAATTTTATGAAGATGGCACCAGCATCACAAGACATATAGACCGCATCAAAATATTCAATGAGCGCGGACGTAATCTTGCATCAAAATCAATATCTTATCGCGAAGGATATCAGGAAGTAAAAATATTTTTTGCCAATACCATCAAACCTGATGGAAAGATTGTGCCTTTAGACACGAAAGATATTCAGGATTCCTCGGAGCATGCCGGTTATGAATTTTATACGGATATAAAAGTAAAAAAATTTACGATGCCCGCCGTGGAAGATGGCTGTATCATTGAATATGCCTACGAAATAAAGAATTTAAAACCGGTTTTATCCTTCGACTATTTTGACATTTTTTTATTTCAGAATTTATATCCCGTTGAAAAAGATATAATGGAAATAGTTTTGCCGGCAAATGTCGATTTGAAATATAGAGGTTTTAAGACAGCGCTTACTCCCGAAATCATTGCCGATGGCAGCAAGAAAAGATATATTTTGACCTCTGCCAAACAAAAAGAAATAATTCCTGAATCGCGCATGCCTTCTCTTTTAGACAGAGATACTTTTCCTCAAATTTATTTATGGACCCTCAACAGCTGGGATGAAATCTCAAAATGGTATATCAGCCTTGTCAAAGAACAGATGAAATCAGACAACGAACTGGAAAGTTATACGAGGCATCTCATTGCCGATGCAAAAACAGATGAAGATAAAATCAATGCCATCTTTAGTTTTGTTTCCCAGAACATCAGATATATTGCCGTTCTTCTGGGCCCTTACACGCATAAACCTCACGCTGCCAACGAAATATTCCACAAGAGATACGGAGACTGCAAAGATAAAACGATTCTCCTGCTCACCATGCTTAAAATTGCCGGTATTAAAGGAATGCCGGCTCTTGTTCCCGCTTACGGCAAATACTTTGATGATTCCATCCCTTCGTTGAATGTATTTAACCATGTCATTGCCGTTGTTCCATTCAAAAATAAATATTTCTGGCTGGACGCGACAAATGAAACAGCCGCCTATAACGCACCCCCTTTCACGCTTCCCACTAAAATATTTCTGATTCATGAAGACGGGTCTTATCAATTTATCACGACTCCGGAACTCAATGATAAAAATGATTCCTCCAATGTCGATATGAAATATTTTATCGACCGGGAAGGTAATGCGGCTATTGATTATCATTATGAATATTCAGGTAAAGCTGCTGAAGGTGTCAGATATTTTTTTAAATATTCCCCGCCGGAGCAAAGAAAGAAATATTTTGAAGACCGCGGTATCGAAGTTAAAGAACTTAAACTGGGCAGTTTAACAGACACGACAAAACCGTTTGAAATAAGACTTACAGGAAATGTGAAAAATCTGGCGCAGCAATTAGATGAAACAACAATGGTTTTATCCAACATTATTTCTCTGGATTCGTACCGGGATATAACCGCAGCAGGCAATCGCAAGTATCCGATAAGCCAGTCACAATCATTCTATTCACGGGAGAATAGCTCTTATAAATTTCCGGAAGGATTTAAAATAAAGAAATTGCCGCAGGATTTTACTTCCGTAAAACCCTTTAAATATATAAAAGAAAAATACGGTTTTAAAGGCACCACCTTCAATGTTTATGTGGAATCAAAAAACAGAGAAGAAACAATCCGTCTGGAAAATATTGATGATTTTAAAAAGTACGCCACACAATTGCAGAAACATGAAACATCCGTAAAAAATATTGTCTTTGAAAAAAAGTAGCAAATACTTGACATAAAAGACAGTGTTGATATGATCAAATAAATAATGAAAATATATATATGAAAGTAAAATAATGACAGTAGTTAATCAATTACCGGCAACAAAATGGAAATTAAAAGAAACCGGCGATAAAAACGTGGAATATTTACTGAGCAAAGAATTTGGGATTCATCCTATTATATCTCAAATTCTTGTAAGTAGAGGGATTCTGGATATTGAAGCCGCCCGTCGTTATCTCCACCCTTCCTTAAATGATTTGCACAGCCCCTTTTTAATGCAGGATATGAAAAAGGGTGTTTCGCGATTGCTCAAAGCGATTCACGATCACGAAGAGATTATTATTTACGGCGATTATGACGCTGACGGAATAACATCTGTTGTTATTCTATACAAATTCATAAAGGAAATAACGCCTCACATAAATTATTATATTCCCGATAGAGTGCAAGAGGGTTACGGTTTAAAAATACCGGCTATTGACAAGTTTAAAAATAATAATGTCAAGCTGCTTATCACCGTTGATTGCGGCATTTCGGACGTGGAACAAATTGCGTATGCTCAATCAATCGGAATCGACACGATTGTTCTGGATCACCATGAAATATCCGGGCCGCTGCCTCCGGCGGTAGCCTCAATAAATCCAAATCGTGAAGATTGCTCTTTCCCTTTTAAAGGGCTTGCCGGTGTGGGCATTGCCTATAACTTTCTTATAGCCCTGCGCGGAAGTTTGAACAAAGAAGGCTTCTGGAGGGATAGAAATCACCCCAATTTAAAAGAATATCTCGATATCGTCACTCTTGGAACGATTGGCGATATGGCGCCTCTTATAGATGAAAACAGAATTTTTGCAAAAATCGGTTTGGAATTAATCACGGAAAGTCAACGTCCGGGAATCAAAGCCTTAAAAGAGGTCAGCGGTGTAGATAACCAGCCTATAGATTCTTTTAAGGCCTCTTTTTCTCTTATTCCCCGGATAAATGCCGCCGGACGCATCGCATCTGCCATGGATGCCGTTAAATTACTTTTGGCGGACGATTTGACGGAAGCACGAATGCTGGCCGAAAAACTTGATTCCTATAACCGGAATCGGCAATTGATGGAGAAGAAAATTCTTAATGAAATTTTGGAAAGAATAAGCAAAAACAACGTTATCGAAAAAATGAACTCTTTTGTTTTCGCATCGGACAAATGGCATCCCGGAGTTATCGGTATTGTTGCTTCGCGTCTGGTTGAACTTTTCAACCGCCCCGCATTTGTCATCAGTCTTAATAACGGCGTGGGAAAAGGCTCGGGAAGAAGCGTTTCTGATTTTAATATTTATAAAGGAATTCAGCAGTGCGCGCCTCTTTTACTTTCCTACGGCGGACATTATCATGCCGCCGGCATTTCCATCAAAGAAGAAAATATTGATGAATTTGCCGGTCTTTTAGATAAAATAATTCAGAACAGCTTTGAATTTACACAACAGAGCTCTCCAATTATTATTGATTCGGAATGTCAAATCTCAGATATCAGTCTGGATTTGATTGAACAGTTGGATATCCTTGCTCCCTTTGGCAGTAAGAATCCCGAACCATTACTTTACGCCCGCAACATTAAAGTTTCTTCTCCTATTGTCGTCGGCAATAGTCACTTAAAAATGTGGGTCAACAGCAATGGCACATCATTCGATTCTATCTGGTTTAATATGGGCAAATATCAAACCGAGCTAAACGACGCCAATATTGATATTGTTTTTACACCGCAGATCAATAACTGGAATGGATCTCCAAGTATTCAACTGAAGATGAAAGATGTAAGTATTATTCCTTAAATAGATATATTGATGCTGTTTTGCCTGTAATTACCGCCTTGCCCAGCAAGTGGATTGGTATTTGGAGGGATCAATGAATAAAGCCACAAAAGCTGCACTATATAACGTGCTTTTATTTCCCGGATGGGGACAGCTTTATTTAAAGAGATATAAAAAAGGAATAGCGATAATCATTGCTATTATTGCAGGAGCTGTATCTATTTTATGGTCTGTTGCTCAAACAACCATAGCATTTTTAAAAATCTCTCCCTTTAGAAAAAATGCCGTCAATTTCGACGCGGTAGTAAAAACAGCCATATACTCGATAAAACATACAAGCCGTTCCTATTTAATTTTGATGTTGTCTCTCATCCTCCTGCTTTGGATTTCTTCCATTATCGACGCCTATACCATTGGGAAAAAACACCAATCAATTCCCCCGGCGCCCGATGAAGCTGCCGCTGATACAGATAGTTCTCCAGTTTCAAATCAAAAATGATACCGAAGCGGCCGGGAGGTGGCGATAAGGCATATTAATATGTTGAGGAAGCCGACGACCCCGGCCTGCGCCGGGGCAGGCTGTGCCAGCAAAAATAGCGCTTTGATGTGGAACTGGAATCACCACTGACGCTGATCCACAATGACCTTCTCCCCCGGTTTAATTTCACCGGCATTGAGGTATTCCAGATTATCAATTCTCACTGTGCAGATTTCCCTGAATATTTTCCTGAAATCTTCTTCCCACGAAGCGCTCCCGATTTCGTGGGATATTTTTTCAATGCGCAATTTAAGTATATCCTCATGACCCATGCGGCTTACAACCGCCTGCAGCGGAAGATTATTGAATTTTGACTGAAGAACCTTAAGCTGACTTGGAGCAATGAACAATCCGCGAACCTTGACGGCGTCTCCTACCCTACCGGCAATCCCGGCCAGACGATAGGAAGTTCGTCCGCATGGGCAGGCTTCCGTAATCAGGCGCGATAAGTCTCCTGTTCCAAAACGCAGCAAAAAGAAAATATTGTTTAGCCTCGTAACAACTATTTCGCCCAATTCTCCATCCGGAACTTTTTTGCCGGTTGTCGGATCCACTATTTCCACTATGGTTTCTTCGCAGATATGCCATCCCACTTTTTCGCAGCATTCATAAGCCACATCCCCTACTTCCGTGGCTCCGTACATTTGGTAAGTATCAATGCCGTAATCATTTTCAAACATCCTTCGCAAATCAGGCAAAAGCGGTTCCGCGGCAAAGCAGGCTTTTTTCACCAGGAAATCTTTTTTAAAATCAAAACCCATTTCTTTTGACTTATCAATAATCGCCTTTAAAAAACTCGGTGTGCCCACATAAGCGGTAACTTTTAAATCCCTGATTAATTGCACCTGGACCTGTGATGATGAAGTTCCCGATGGAACAACCGTTGCGCCGACCCTGCGCAAACCGTTGTGAAATGTTAAACCCGCCGCGACCAGATGATAGGAAAAAGCGTTGAGCGCGATATCTTCGGGGCCGATGCCGGCGGCATGAAAAGCGCGCGCCCATAAATAATCAGTCTCGGAAAGATGCGGTTCATAAACGGGGCCGGGGGACGTAAAAATGCGGTCAATGAGACTATCCGGATTTTCCAGCCCAGCATAAGGCAGATCATCCATTTCCAGTTCCACCAGCCTTTCGCGGGATGTTACCGGCAGGCACTCCAAATTTTCACGCGATTTTATATTGTCGGGATTTATTTTATGATTATCCAGCACTGCCTTTACGTGTGATGATTTTTCAAAACCGAGTTTTACCATCTGGGCTAGAGCCTTATCCTGCTGGCTTTTTCTTTTCCTCTTCCCCCACGATTCTTTTTTATCAAATAACTGATTCATATAATTCCCTTGAATTTATTTTTAACGGCCAAGAGCAGATAATGTTCTTTGAACTGTCTTGTTTTTTGAATTCTTTTTCATGATTTCTCTGCCCGCGTTGGATTTTGCCAGAGAAAGGCACACCTTCCTTAATTCGTTTACAGCTTTCAAACGATTAGCAATAGCTTTCGGACTTAGATCAATCTTCATTTTCCAGGCTCCTCAGATATTCAATATCGTCTTTGTCCTGACCGCTGTTGCGTAAAGATTTTAGCAATATAAGACCCTCAGGGGATGCCACCTTCAAAGGATGTCCTTCCCACTCTACAGTTTTTCGGTCATCCCACGCATTTTTAATTTCCGGGGTTACAAGAAGCAAATCGAGTATGAAATATTCACCGGTTGCTTTTTCGACTTTGCTCAGCCTTTGAAGCTTGACCGCTCCACCGCTAAATTCCATGATCGCGGAACTCATTGTATAGCCTAGTTCCTTTGCCGCTTTTTTCGTCTCTGAAAAATCATCCTGCTGCACCATCATATCAATATCCAGAGTCGCGCGGGGCTTTGCGTAAATGGCCAGAGCCAGCCCTCCGCATAAGGCATAATCAATTCCTGACTGATCTAATTTCTGCGTTAATTTTTTAAGTTCTTCCAAAAGATCCATTTCAATTCACTATCATCTATTATTTGAAACATTTACTATTATAATCGATTAAATTAATAATTTAAAGCCTTATCCTGCTGATTTTTCTTTTCCTCTTCCCCCATGATTCTTTTTTATCAAATAAATGATTCTTTATTTGTTAATGTTTAATAATTCGTTTTTTAGTGTTCTGAAATTTGGGATATTTTTCTCTTTGTTATGTGTAACATTATCAAATCCAAATTTAAGATATTCAAAAATAATATATTTATCTGATGAGTTTAACTTATTGTATTCCGATATAACCAAGTCACTCTGACATATAAAAATTTCGCCTAAAATCCTCGAGGGACCTTCGTCTGCTGAATTCTTTGTTGAAATTATAACTTTAAAAAAACGCTGCAATAATTCTCGATCTTTATTTTTGCATATTATCTGTTTTGCAGTTGCTAATGATGGAGTAAATATGTTTTTATTATAATTTTCTATTTCTTTTCTTAATGTGTCGTAAGATTTTCCCGAAATGCCCTTATGAGTTGGATTGTCTACTGAACTTTTAAAGTCGTCATTAATGGCTATTTCTTTTTCGAAAATAAGCATTATTTCTGTTTTGCTATGTTGTGCAAAAGCAGAAGGTAGTAAGATAAAAAGACAAATTATAATACTGGAAGGAATTATTATTTTCATAATGTATTTAATTATCCCCCAAAATTGACATAAGAAATTCACTTTTGCCACAAAGCTATTAAAATTTAGCACAACTGCTTTTTGTTTAAAAGGATTTTAGAAATTTATCTTTTTATACCCATTCAATTTGAAGATGCCGCTTCTCGGCGTCACTTCCGGTAACGTACATATTTAAGTATAAGCAAGAACTTTGTTCACCATGTATTATTTTAAATTAATAACTCATAATATGGCAAATATGCGACTGGCTCAAAACCGAGTTTTACAGCCAGATTATATGAGCCGTGATTCCCTTGCCTGCACGCCCAGACAGGCTCCAGCCCGCGCTCCAGACAATATTCGATTAACTTAGTGCTGACAATACCGGCAAATCCTCTTCTGCGGTATTGGGATTTTGTTTCAATTCCCAATTCCAGCATTTCATCATGAATAAAAGATGAGAAAGCAACAGTAACCTCTTCACCATCCGCCATTAAGGAAAAGCCAACACCGTGCTGTGCAAATTCAGAAGCGTTATTCCAAAACCTGTTTGGGACAACACTGCCATTGATTATATTATATAGAGCTATATCAACATCATATAAGCGGTATTTATTAAAATCGATTTCACATCTGAATTGTTTGAATTTCTGAAGGTTAAACTTAAAATTAACACGTTTGTGCTTGATGACAGCCGCACAGGAATCATATCGATCTTTTTCGGCGTTACAAACGCGCAGCCTGTTTCCAAGAATCTTATCGATTCTATTTTCAAGTTCGGATGGAAAAATCTGCAGCCACTCACCTGTTTTTCTTAAATCCCTGCAACCCAATAAATAGTCTCTCAGTTCAAATTGTAAAAAATCATCGCTGAGTTCGCCATAGAGCAGGGACATGCCATAGGGATGGGTGACATAGAATGCTTTGGGGCTTACGATATTATCAACATAAACCTTTCCATCGACGTGCCTCTCGACTACGGATCTCGCAAAAAGCTTGTTGATGGTAACTTCTTTTAACCCGGGGATTGCTAATCTATATTTTTCCGGCTGCAATAGTTTCATGGTTTCTTATATATACCCTTTCGATTGGAATTGCCGCCTTATAGGCGTCAATTCCCGGTAAGGTAAAATTCGTTTTTAATTGTGCGCCCTTCGGTTGCACACCCGGTTAAAGTATAACGCGGAGGCAAGAAGAAGGCAAAGAAGTTTATTATAGTTTTGCAGACTGCTCAAAAGGGCTTAAAGACAAGGCGCGCGAGAATCGAGCAGCGAATATTTTTTATACTCTTTCACTTTCACAGGATAACGCGGCGGCAAGGAGGAGGTTCCGCAGGCGTATATGAACATACGTCGAGGAAACCGACGACGCAGCCAACAAAGTTAGCCGAAGAAAGTGGAAGAGTATCACAGCCAGCGTTTGCGGCGCCTGTATGATTTTACGTCCTTATACGACTTTGCGATTCCCGATGCAGCCATGCCAAGATAAAATTCTTTTATATCGGGATTATCGGATAATTCTTTGGCGGTGCCTTCCATCATGATCTTGCCGTTCTCCATGACATATCCGTAATGAGCAACCTGCAGGGCCATCCGGGCATTTTGCTCCACCAGAATAATCGTTGCGGCCTGTTCCTCATTTATTTTTTTGATGATTCGGAATATTTCCTGAACAACCAGAGGCGCCAGTCCCAAAGAAGGCTCGTCCAGCAACAAAAGCTGCGGATGAGCCATTAAAGCGCGTCCGATAACCAGCATCTGCAATTCACCGCCGCTGCAATATCCGGCAAGAGCTTTTTTTCTTTTCACCAGCGCCGGGAAATAATTATAAACCATTTCCAAATCCTGTTTATAGGGTTTGCCAAAACGCGTCGCCGTGCCCACCCGCAGATTTTCTTCAATCGTGAGATATTTAAAAGGCTGGCGGCCTTCCAGCACCTGAATGATGCCCTGACGTGTAATGAATTCAGGCGATTGATTCTGAATATTAACGCCGTTATAAATAATCGATCCGTCGGTTACCTCGCCGTTTTCCGGTTTAAGCAATCCCGATATGGCTTTTAACGTTGTTGTCTTACCCGCTCCGTTACTACCCAGAAGCGACACAATATGGCCCTTTTCTACACTTAAAGAAACACCTTTTAATACCTGTATAACATCTGAATATACAACAGATATATTATTTATTTGTAAAAGAATATCTCCCATCTTGCACCTTAATACGAAAATGGCCACAGCCGGAAACTGGAACGGATGATCCGCCATATTTCAGCCAGTCCCTTTGGTTCAATTAATATAAATAATACAATGGTCAGTCCGAAAACAAATTCCTTAAGCGGAGCCATATTCAGGCCCAGACTGGTAACAAATCCCACATTCATTAATATACCTGTAAAATATCGTAAAAACTCATTGAGTAACGTGATAAATGTCGCTCCGAATATCGCGCCGGGAATGTTCCCCATTCCGCCAATGATCACCATTGCAATGTATTCCACGGAAAGTCCGAGATTAAAAGGTTCCGTTGTAATGCTCACCATGTAATAAGCCCAGAGAGCTCCCGCGAAACCGGCATAAAACGAACTGATGCCGAATGACAATAGTTTATATCTGAAAATGGGAATTCCCATACCTTCAGCGGCACGGTCATTATCGCGAATGGCAATGAAAGCCCGTCCGTATTTTGTGCGCATGATATTTACCGCAAACCATGTCATCAAAACGAGGCTGACAAAAATCAGAAAGAAAAATGCTTTATCACCCGAAATTTGCCATCCCAATATTTGCGGCGGCGGCAAAGTAATTCCCATCGTGCCTTTTGTGAGACTGTCCCACTGAATTAAAACATACTCTATGATAAATTGTCCGGCAAGAGTCGCAATGGTCAGATACAGCCCTTTCAATCTTCCCGATGGAATGCCGAAGATCATGCCGACAAGCGCGGTAATGACTCCGGCAGCCGGTATGGCAAAATAAAATCCCACTCCCAGTCTTGTGGCCAGTATTGCCGCGGCGTAAGCGCCCACACCGAAAAATGCGCCGTGTCCAAGAGAAATTTGCCCGGTGTAACCGATCAGAATATTGAGTCCGATGGCGGCAATAGCCGTAATGCCGATGATATTGAGAATGTAGAGCATATAAGGGCTTAAAACAAACGGCGCGACAAAAAAGAGCCCGGCCAGAAACACGCCCAGACAAACCCGGCCAAAGTCCGTTTCGAAAATATTTAATTCCTGCGCGTAAGTTTCGCGGTAGTTGCCGCAGGGATGAAAAGAAAACTTTCTCTTTATCTGCATTTCCTAAACTCTCTCAATTTCAACCAGGCCAAACAAACCGTATGGTTTGACCATCAGAATAAATACTAAAACAATATATGGAACAACATCGCGCAACGAAGGCGACAGATAGCCGCCGGTGAATGTTTCCAGCAATCCGATGATGATCCCTCCGATAATCGCGCCGCCGATGCTGTCTAGCCCTCCTAAAATAACCACGGGAAATACTTTCAGGCCGATAGAACTTAAATCATGAACATTGACGCCATTGATAATTCCGAGGACAATTCCGCTCATGCAGGCGACAAGCGCCGCAATGGCCCAGGAAAGCGCAAGCACCCGCCGGACATTAACGCCCAGCGAAAGAGCCGCCTTCTGATTATCGGCGACAGAGCGCATATAGATACCCTGTGCTGATTTTTTAAAAAAAAGACCGAACAGAATAAGAAAAATAACGCTGATTATCAGCGTGGCCGAATAAACCGGCGCAATGTAAATCGAACCGAATTTCAACCCCATGGCATCCGGTAAAAATTCCGGATACGTATACAGATTGCCGCCCCAAATCAGCAAAATAAGGCCTTTAAACATTGCCGCCAATCCCACGGTCAGCATAATAACAAAAATAAGTTTTTCACCGATTAACGGACGCAGAAAAAACCTTTCAATAAGGAATCCCAAAAGAAAACAGCCGATCAAAGTCAGGATAAAAGCGACAACGATCGGCAGTTTTGCCCATGTTATGAGAGCGAGGAAGAAAAAAGCCCCCAGGGCCAGAAGTTCGCCATGGGCAAAGTTCAATACGCTCGATGATTTAAAAATCATGACGAAGCCCATCGCGGAAATGCCATACAGCAGACCGACACAAACACCGTTGACCAATAATTGCAGAAAAAATTCCATGGATTAATTCCTTAACTCACATTGATAATATTTATAGTTGTTTCTATCTCGCCTATCCGTCCGTCGCGGTACTTGACTTTGCCGGTAACTTCAATATTCTTCCGGTTCTGGTACATAGCTTCAATGATTTTTATATACAAGCCGTAAACAAAACGGCGGCGCACTTTTCCCGTGCGCGTAAGTTCTTCGTCATCAGCATCCAGAAGTTTATACAGCAGGACAAATTTTTTAATCTTCATGACTTCGGGAAGTTGCTCATTGACCTGGCGGACTTCCTTCAAAATCAATTCTTCCACAGCCTTCTGCGAGGAGAGGTCGGTATAAGTTGTGTAAGGAATCATTTTTTCCTCAGCCCAGTTGCCAACATTGTCCATATCGATATTAATCATTGCGGTTATATGGGGACGGGCCTCGCCAAAAGTAACAGCTTCTTTAATATATGGACTGAATTTCAGGCGGGTCTCAATAAAATCTGGAGAAAAAGCATCACCGCTTTTATTGCGAATAATATCTTCCTTGCGGCCGATGATAAGCAAATGACCGTCATGGTCGATATATCCGGCGTCGCCTGTTTTTAACCAGCCGTTTTCAAAGGCATCCTGAGTTGATTGATAGTCGTTATAGTATCCGGAAAAATTGGCTTCGGATTTAACAAGCACTTCCTGATCATCGGCTATCTTCACTTCGGTCATAGACAGCGGCTTGCCGACGGTTTCCAGTTTAACTTCGCAATCGGGTTGTATTTGGAATATTCCCCCGGACTCTGTCAGGCCATAGCACTGCTTTAAATTCAAGCCAATAGCTCGAAAGAATAGAATAACATCCGGACTGATCGGATGGCCGCCCGTGAAGGCGCTTTTAAAACGGGAACAACCCAGACGATCCAGAAGCGGCCGGTAAACAAGAACAGACATTATTTTATTTAACGCGCTCAGGGGAAAAGAGATCGGCTGTTTATGAGATTGTTTTTCCACTACCTTTTTACCGATTGATTCACCCAGGTAAAATAATTTTTTTTTAAGCCAGCCCGAGTCGGATATTTTTACCCGTATTCGCGAGGCCATATCTTCCCAGAAACGTGACGATGTAATAATCATTGCAGGACCGATATCCCGGAAATCTTCAAGGACCGTCTCCGGCGTTTCCGGGAAATTCATGCACATGGCGCTTTTAAGCGCTACTCCCATGCCCCACATCTGGTCGACGATCCACGCAGGAGGAGACATTGACAACCAGTTTTCTTCAGGTTTTGTTTTCATTTCCTCCACCCATTGATTGGCCATGGCGGTCAGATTTCGATGCGATAACATGGCCAGCTTGGGAATACCGGTCGTTCCGGATGTCTGAATCATAACGGCGATATCATCAGGCCTGCCTTTACGGATTTCCTCTTCGACAAAACATGGATGTTCTTTGATAAATTTTTCGCCTTCCTTTAAAAGACCGGCATAACTGATAAGCCAGGGATCATCCTCGTAAGACGACATGCCTGTCGGATCTATATAAACAACTTTTTTTGTCTGGGGCAGCTTTTTTTTTATCTCCAGGAGTTTATCAACCTGTTCCTGATCCTGAACCAAAACAACAGGCGAGTTAACGCGTTTTATGGAAAAAACCAGTTCATCGGCTACCGACGAAGTAAATAGATTAAGTGTTGTCGCGCCCAGAGCATGCGCGGCAAGTTCGGAAAAAAGCCATTCGGGATGATTATGAACAACCATACACACGTTTTCACCGCGCTTAAGATTTAGTGCGGCAAATCCCGCTGCGGTGGTCTGCATATATTGGCAATACCCGGCCCAACTGTATTTCTGCCAGATACCATATGCTTTTTCGCGAATTGCCGTCTTGGTATCGCCATACAGGGCGGCATTCTCCATTAGCAATTGCGGCAGGGTTGATTTATTTTTATATGTGTTTTGCTCTTCTTTATACAAAATATGATGCCTTCAATATTTATAATGCTTCGGCCTCACCGAGATAAGCCTTGATGACATCAGGATTGACGCTGATCTCCTCCGCGCTTCCCTCTCCCAGCTTTTCTCCAAAGTTCAAAACCATAATTCGCTGGGAAATACTCATGACGATGGACATGTCATGTTCAACCAGAATCATTGTAAGCCCCCACCTTTGATTCAATTCCTGAAGAAAGCGGACCATATCTTCCTTTTCTTCCATGTTCATGCCGGCAAAAGGCTCATCAAGAACCAAAAGCTTTGGCTCCAGAGCAAGCGCACGGCCAAGTTCCACCCTCTTCATCATTCCATAGGGCAGAGAACCTACTGTTTTTTTCCGGATGGACTGCATTTCCAGAAAATCGATAATCTCTTCGAGGATCTGTCTGTGACGGATTTCTTCTTTTCTGACAGAACCGGAAAAAAGGCAGGAGCGCAGAACGCTGTAGTGGCAATGAATATGACGCGCCAGTGTCATATTGGCAAGCACCGTCATGCCCGGAAAAAGTTCTATATTCTGAAAAGTTCTGCCAATCCCCACGCCAACCAGTTCATGGGTATGCAAATTGGTAATATCTTTACCGTTGAATATAATTTTGCCTTGCTGGGCGTGGTAGAAACCGGTTATACAATTAAGCAGGCTTGTTTTGCCTGCTCCGTTGGGGCCGATAATTGCCATCAATTCACCGGTATGAACTTTAAGATCGACATCCTTGACGGCGATAACTCCGCCAAAGCTCAACCGTAAAGACTGGATCGAAAGTTCTGCGTTTTTATCTTCTTCCCGCCGGTTAGTCATTATTGACGGCCGGCTGCGAAAAGCCTTCATTAAAGCCTCTTTGTTTGCAGGCGTTGCCAGAGATTTTATTGCCTCTGACAACGCCTGTTTTACAAGCAATTATTTTTTGAGCAATTTTATTTTATCTTTGCCGGGAATATAAAAATTTGTGAGCGGTGTATAAGTTCCGTCTTCTTTTACCCTGACCATGCGAGCGGTAAAAGATGCTCCATGATCATTTTTTGCATAAGTTATTGCCGGCACCAAACCGCCGAAATCTTCATTCCTGAATGACTCCAGAGCGGCATTGATTGTTTGCGGATTAATGACTTTGTTTTTTTCATAAGCACGGATAAAGGCGCGTTCCATAATCATGCCTATAACGACACCTTCCCAGTAGGAAGCATCAAATTTATCCACTGTTTTATAACGTTTCCATAAGTCCTGCATTACAGCCATTCCTTTGGATTTATCAGAGGGTAATCCTCCCGGAAACTGAATAACGAGCCTGTCGCGAATGAGCCCTTTTCCCATCTTGAAAAAATCGGGATCGGTTGATGTCCACGTTCCCAGAAACACAGGATTGTAATTTACACGATCGGCGCTTTTGAAAGCTGTAATAATTGCGGACGGAAGCATTTGCATAAAAACATATTCCGCGCCGGCTTTCTGCAGACGAAGAAGCTCCGTATTGAGATCAACTGTTTTTGGAGGAAATTCTTCCACGGCAACCAGATTAATTCCCAGTTTCTGTGCGTATTCCCTGCTAGGATTATGGATAGAACGTCCATAGGCGTTATTGTAGGTCAGAAGACCGACTTTGGGGGCATCTTTCCCCTTGTGAATAGCTTTTATATATTCGAATACGGCATAGCAATCCATTTTGTAACTGCCGAAAGGAAGATACATATAATCAACCGGGTTTTCCAATATTTCCCAACTGGTGGAAAAATTGATAGCCGGCACTTTATATTTTTGAATAATGGGCTTTGCCGCCAATCCCTCGCCTGCTCCCCATGTGGCAATCATATCTACTTTATCCTGCAGGACAAATCTGTTAACCGCCGCCTGCGCTTCAGGAACCTTGTATGCTGTGTCAACAGGTATCAAATCTATCTTGTTACCGTGGACTCCGCCGTTAACCTCGTTAACATAGCGAAAATAATCACGTAGACCTTTCTCATGAAATTGCCCCCAGGTTGAGGCGGGACCTGTCAGATTGATTGCGGCTCCAACTTTAATTGTACCGGCTTGCAGGCTGCCGACACCGGCAATCAGAAAAATAGTCGATAAAACTGTAACCAAAATCCTGTTTTTCATATTCACCTTCCTCCCCTTTTCCTCTTTTTTATTTTCAAAAAAGCGTTGTCATAATAATGGCAAAAAAAAACCGTGGGCTGATATTTATCTGCCCACGGTTCATTACCCTTTCTTAATGGTCATGATTCTGTCAGGCAGACCTTGTCGTTAATAAAAGTAAAAAAATAAAAAAAGCCTGCCATTTTTAAAAAGTAAATTTTTAACATGTTCGTTATTTCCTCTTGTCTGAGTCATATAGAGCAAATATGCCCGAAATGTCAAGTAAAAAAGAAACAAAGAGCTTTTGCTCATCTTTACTATTCAATACCGAGTTTCTCCATCCTATATCGTAACGAATCGAATGTGATGTTTAATAACTCGGCGGTTCTTTTTTTCGACCCTTTTGCTCTTTGTAAAGCTTTTTCAATCATTTTTCTTTCGATTTTTTCCATTTCCGTATTTAAATTTATTCCTTTTTCGGTAACCTCAATATCAAATTTAGACCCACCATCAGCCGCGTTAGAGTATAATGTTAAGTTTTCCGGCAAAATTATATTAGAGCTTTCCATAGCAACACTGCGTTCAATAATGTTTTCCAACTCACGAATATTTCCCGGAAAATCATAATTTATCAATAGTTCCATGGCGTAAGATGAAATATTTCTGATTTCTTTATTGAACATTTTCGCGTATTTGGCGATGAAATTATCGATAAGAAGCGGAATATCTTCTCTGCGCTGTCTCAACGGAGGTATAATAATAGGAATAACATTTAAACGATAATACAGATCTTCGCGAAATTCCCCTGTTTTAACTCTTTCCTGCAAATTCTGATTGGTCGCGGAAATGATGCGCACATCGACTTTAATGTCTTCCGCGCCGCCGATACGCCGAAAAGTTTTTTCCTGAACTACACGTAGAAGTTTGACCTGCAGAACCGGAGACAATTCTCCAATTTCATCGAGAAATATAGTGCCGCCCCGCGCCATTTCAAAAAATCCGGGACGGTCGGCATAAGCTCCGGTAAAAGAACCTTTCATATATCCGAAAAGCTCACTCTCCAGAAGATTTTCCGGTATTCCGCCGCTGTTAATGGCTACAAAGGGCATTTTGGAACGTAAAGAGTTTTCATGAATCGCGCGGGCGACAAGTTCTTTGCCGGTTCCGCTTTCTCCTAAAATTAAAATATTCGACAACGTATTCGATACCTTTTTTATTGTTGCGAATATTTTAATCATTTCCCGGTTTGCTCCAATCATGCCGCAAAATGTATTATTTTTCGATGTGTCCGTTTTTGACTCTTCTTCAGGAATTTGATTTTCAATTAATCCTCTTTTCATCAATGCGGAACGCACAACTTTTTTCAGTTCTTCAATGCTTTGTCCTTTCTCCACATAGTCATAAGCTCCTTCATTCATCGCGTTGATTGCCGTTTCTCCTGAGGCAAAAGCCGTAATAAGAATAACTATGGCGTCCGGATTCTGGTCTTTGATAATTTTAAGGAATTCAATGCCATTGATTTTAGGCATTTTCAGATCGGTGATGATCAGGTCAAAATCGGTCTTGCGGCACAGGTCAACGGCTTTGAGCGGCTCTCCAATACTGGTTACATCGTAGCCTTCTTGCAGCAGCATTATCTCCATGAATTCCCTCATGCCTTGATCGTCATCAACAACTAATATTTTTGACATCTTTTAACCTCTGCATCATTTTATGAATATTATGTTCTTGAATGTATTCTGCTTTCTATCGGCAGCCATACATAGCAAATTGTTCCTTTATTTACCACACTCTCTATTTTTATTTTTCCATTATAACCCGCAACAATATGATTGACAATCGGCAGTCCCAAACCGATCCCCTTTTCTTTATTCGTAAAAAAAGTATCAAATATTTTATTCAAATCAGTTTCTTTGATGCCGCATCCTGTATCCGAAACTTTAATTTGAGCGTATTGTTTGTTTTCTTCCAATTCATCCAATTTGGTTTCAAAAGATAAAACGCCGCCTTCTTCCATAGCCTGAACGGCATTGAGCACGAGATTATTTATAACTTGTCTGACTTGTTCCTTGTTGGCATAAGCCCGGACATCATCCGAGAAAACTTTTATGACTTCTATTTTATCTGTCCAGGATTTAGATACTTTAATATGCTCCAGCACTTCCTCAAAAACTTCATTTATATCAACTAATTCCCGTAAAGCTGGAACAGGGCGCGCCAGCGAAAGAAAATCGCGGACAAGATTCTCTAACTGATCTGTGCCGCGTAAGATTATTCCCATCAGACGCCTGTTAGTTCCTTTAAATTCCAATCCCTTCAGCAAAAGCTCTATCGAGCCGCTTATTGCCGCCAGCGGATTTCTCATTTCATGGGCAAGACCCGCGGCCATTTCGCCAATCAAAGCAAGTTTTCTGCTTTTTTCCAGTTTTTCTTCCATCTGTTTTATTTCCGTTAAATCCTGGAAGATAATAATATGGCCGATCTTTTTTTCGTCGCGGTCTTTTAAGGACGACAGGGAAGATATGGAACAGCCCAGATGAATATTATTTCCCATCCCCGCTTTTATTTTAACGTCCATGCGATTCCGGAGTGATTCCGGCAATTCCTTTTCTTCAAATAACGGCATAAATTCTGGAATAATATTTTCCAAAAGGTCATTTTTTATGACAGCAAATTTAAATCCGGTAATTTCTTCCGCCGCCCGGTTAAAAGTTTTTATCCGTCGGTTCAAATCGATGGTCATAACTCCCGTGTCTACCGATTCAATGATACTGTGGAAAAGCAGGTCAAGCTGATTGAATGCCGACTCTTTTTCTTTCAATAAAACTATTGCCTTCTTTTCCTGCTCAACCGCAAAACTCACCAGAAAAGCTAAAACATAAAAGGATACAATATGCACCATAACATTGGTCAGCGTATCGGCGGCATTAATCTCGTATTCATATTTAATAAAGGACATGGAAGGTATTAACTTGTAAAATTCAAGATCGAGAATTAAACCATAGAAAATGCTTGTAACGGAAGCAACGATCATGCCTCCTTTCCTGCCGATAAAAATTACAGAATAAATGATGATCAGTGTGTAAAAGAGGGAGTAATCTATCTGAGTGTTGCCAAATATGAAGATGAGAATAGTGGTGACAATAATATCTACTGTTATCTGTATATATAAATTGTTTTTTATTTTTTCCCCGAACTTAAAAAGTAAAATATAAATAACCGAAAACAAATAAACTGCGGCGGCGATAAAATAAAAAAAGTTGATCGTTGTTTGAAGTATAGGAAACGACTGTCTTCTGATATCCATGAAAATAGTCATGCCGAGAAAGAAAGTTGTAATGACAACTCTGGATATGATTAAAAAGAATAACCGACGTGTATTTTTTTCTTTTGTAAAGGTTTCTTCATGCATTATAATTATTTGGTTCCCTTTTTGCACAAAACAGTATTTAATCCATGATATAATATTTTAGCGGTTTTAGCTAATAAATTTGACTCATTTCGTCTTCGAAATAAAATATAATACATGCGCAGACCATTAATCTCTCTTTTAATCGCGTTAATTATCGGTATTTTTGTCGGCAGCTATCTTTTGTCCTGCTATTATCCATTATTAACGGCGGTTGCTATAAATCTTTTTTTGCTTCTTATAACCCTTAGAAAAAAATGGCCAATCACCGGTTTGTTTTTAATTTTAAGTTTAACTTTTTTGCTGGGTGTATTTAACATTCAAAAGCAGATTTATCTTAACGAAAATGACCAAAACATATCCCGCTTCATTGATAAAGGCAAAGTGACCGTGGAAGGCATTGTCATAGAAAGTCCTCTCTCGCGTCTTGATAATAACGTTTTAATTGTACGCTGTATGCGTGTAATACAGGGCAATTCATATGTTTCCATATCGGGCGATATCCGTCTGGTGATTCCATCGGCCTTAAATTTCCAGTATGGAGATTTTATCCGTTTCCATTCAACTCTGAGGAAAATACAGAGTTTTCAAAATCCGGGCAGTTTTAATTACGAACATATTCTAAACATTGGGGGCATTTATGCCTCCGGATTTATCAATAATAACGCGGAGATTATACTTCTGAGAAATAATTCGGCAAGCGGTATGAGACTGAAACTGGAATCTTTCAGAAATTACTTAAAACAAATAATTTACAATAACGCTTCTTCACCTCAAAGAGAAGTCATTGAAGCTATGACGATCGGCAATCAAAATAAAATTCCCGCTGATTTGCGGGACAATTTTAATAAAACGGGCACCGCGCATCTTTTATCAATTAATGGTTTGCATATCGGAATAATTGCGGCTTCCGCTTTTTTCTTCGTTTTTCTTGTTTTAAAGTCATCGGAATATATGATGCTTAGATTTAATATAATCAAATTAGCGGCCGCTGCCGCATTCATCATGGTAATGATTTGTGCTTTGATCGCCGGAATGAGAATCCCCGTGCTGCGGTCTACTCTCATGGCGTTTGTCTTTTTGGTTGCCCTGCTTAATGGAAAACAAAGAGACTTGTATAATATCCTGGCTATAGCGGCATTAATTATTCTGCTTATTTCACCGGAAGCTCTTTTTGACAGTTCCTTTCAACTTTCCTTCGTTGCCGTTTTGGCGCTTATTTATATGATGCCCCGATTGGGCGATCTTCATTTTAAAAAAGAATCAGGTCTTCCTTTATGGACACAAAGTGTTATCCGGTATGCATATTTATCCGCTCTTGTCTGCATCGCGGTAACAATCGGCACCCTGCCTTTGATCGTTTATTATTCCAACCGCGTCTCTTCCATAACAATCATTGCCAACCTGATTTCCGTGCCGCTTTTGGGAACATTGTCGCTGACTATATGCATGTTTTTTATCCTATGCGCCTTCTTTTCGCCTATAATTGCCGGTTACTGCATTAAATTGGCTTCATTCTTTGTAGGAATATCAGTGAATATAATCAATAAATTAGCGGCGATCCCCTGGTCTTCTTTCAACGTTACGACACCAAACCTGCTGGAAATCGCCATTTTTTATTTTTTCATCTTTCTTACCATGCAATTCATTGATGCAATAAGAAACCGGAAAACGCCTAAAGCAATTTCATTGCAACATTTACAGATTTTAAAATATCTATTGATTATTACGGTTTTATTTTTCATCGCGGATATAACTTATCTTACGTTCAAAGATAAATTATCATCTGATTTGAAAGTTACAGTTATTGATGTAGGACAGGGAAATTCCACGCTGATACAGTTTCCCGGCGGAAAAACAATGATGATCGATGGCGGCGGTTTTGCGGATAGTTCTTTTGACGTCGGTAAATCCGTTCTCGCTCCTTTTCTTTATCACCGGAGAATCAGCAACATTGATATGGTCGCGCTAAGCCACCCTCATCCCGATCATTTGCTGGGATTGATTTACATTATGAATAATTTTGCCGTCCGGCAGGTCTGGAGATCGAATTTACCGATTGATTTAGACGAGTTTCCGGAGTGGGGAAAAGCGATCAGTCGCAATAATATCGATGTCCATCCTGTTTCCAATCAATCTCCGGAAAGAATATTTAATGGCGTCAGGGTCAATGTTTTATGGCCGCCGGATTATCCCGTAAAAGATTTGAATAATCTTTCTTATGTTGAAATCAATGATTCTTCCGTGGTTCTGAAAATAACTTACGGCAAGGTAAAATTTCTCATACCAGGCGATATTACTTCCGATACTGAAAAGCAGCTTATTGAATCGAAATCTGATATAAAAAGCGATGTTTTGGTAGTTCCTCATCACGGTTCTGTATACTCCAGCAGCGCCGAATTTATTAAGGCGGTCGGCTGCCGTTACGCAATAGTCAGCGCGGGAAAATCAAATATCTTTCATCATCCGCATCCATTGGTTCTTCAAAGATACAATGAGGCCGGTGTGCGTGTTTTCCGGACGGACCGCGACGGAGCAATAACTTTTATAACTGACGGGAATAAATTAAATATAGTACCCTTTGTCAAAAAAGATAATAACATGATAATCCGCTTCTTATTTAATCAGACTTAAACATGACTGCCGGCGATAAATACATTGACTTTATAATTTTTGAGCTCTATAATTTAAATGTAAATAAATCAAAGTAGTTATCGTAATTTTTTGTCGGATCTTGTTATCATGCTGGTGGATTGAATGTTTAAACCATTCAATAATCAATTCATGATCGGCCATGCTCCTTCGGGAATCGGAGTTCATCTTAACTGACCTTAAGGAAAATTGCGCTATGAAAAGTAAAACCGGAACAAAATCCATAAAAAAAAAGCAGGTTGAAGCTGTAGACAAGAGACTATCGCCCTCCCGGAAATCTTCGCTTACAAAGAAAATTAAAGAAACGGGTAACCATAAACCCGGATCAAAAGGCTTAGCAGCTGTAAGAAAACATACAGCCAGGCCCCTCAACACCGAAGACGCCCAGAGATACCGAAACATCATGGAAAATATTGCCGATGGGTATTATGAATTAGACCTTGACGGCAACTTTACTTTTTTTAACGATTCAGTTTGCCGTGTTCTCGGATACTCCAAAGAAGAATTGATGGGAATGAATCATCGGCTCTATACAGATAAAAAAACCGCAAGAAAAGGCATTCAAGTTTATAAAAATATTTTGAAAACCGGGAAACCTCTCAAGGGCTTTAGTTGGCAGATTAATAGAAAAGATGGCGAGGCAAGATACCTTGAAGGCACCATTTCGCTGCGGAAAGATTCATCCGGCAAACCGATAGGATTTATGGGAATCGCAAATGACATTACCGAACGCAAACAGGCGGGACAGGCGCTTGCCGAAAGCGAGGAACGATATCGGGCGCTGTTCGAAAACGCTATCGAGGGCATTTTCCGAAGCACTATCGACGGGCAGGTCATTCTTGCCAATCCGGCCATGCTGCGAATGCTCGGGTACGATTCGAAAAGCATTGATGAAGGCATCATAGGCAATGTCGGCTCTCAAATCTATGTAGATCACCGTGAACGCGAGCGTTTAATCGAGATCCTTATGCGCGACGGACGGGTCATGGGACAGGAGGTTGAGTTCAAACGCATGGATGGGAGTCTGATCTGGGTGCATTTGAACATCGTTTTGATCCGGGATGATCAGGGAAATCCTCTTTATTTAGAAGGGACATGTGTGGATATCACGTACCGTAAAAGGACGGATGAGGCGCTTCTCCGCTCTGAAGAGGGTTATAGATCGCTATTTGAACAAAGTGTAGATGGTATAATAATCATTGCCCAATCGCGAATCGTCATGGCTAATAATGCTTACTGCATTATGCGCGGCCTTCCTCTTGAAAAAATAGTGGGTACGAACCCTCTTGACCTTCTTCATCCCGACGATCGGAAAATGGCCGAACAAAAAATGAAAGAGATGCGGTCCGGTGAGAAGTTCCCTGAAGATAGCATTTATCGTGCTATCCGGCTGGATGGTTCAATCGCATGGGTGGACTTGCGAAGCAAGCTGATCGAGTGGGAAGGAAAGCCCGCGTTTCAGACCATTGTCCGCAATATCACTGATCGTAAACGGGCAGAGGAAGAATTGAAAAAGGCTTTGGCATTCAACGAGGCCATTATCGACAGTATCCCGGGTATTGTTTACCTCTATGATGATATCGGCCATCTGGTTCACTTTAACAAGAAAAGCGAAGAGGTAACAGGTTATTCCGGCGAAGAACTTCAGGGAAAGCACGCTCTGGACTTCTTTAAAAGCCATGAATCCGATATGTCAATTATCAAAAATGGAATGGCTGAGGCAATGACGAAAGGGTATTCATCAGTCGAGGCCAGTATGATCACGAAAGACGGAAGGTCCATTCCTATGATTTTCACCGGAGTCAAACTTGACATTGCCGGCCGTGATCATCTCCTCGGCATCGGTATTGATATTACAAATGTCAAGAGAGCGCAGGAAGCTCTGCGTGAGAGTGAAGAAAGATTCCGCATTCTTACTGAATCTTCCCCGACAGCCATTCTGCTGTATCAAAACGACAAATGGGTGTATGCGAATTCCGCCGCAACCCATATCACGGGTTACACCAATCAGGAACTTCTGGGCATGAATTTCTGGGACGTTGTCCACCCCGATTACAAACAACTGATTCAGGAACGGGGACAGAGGCGTCAGAGAGCCGAAGCTTTAACAAACAGCTATGAATGCAAAATTATTTCTAAAGACGGTGCGGTCAAATGGGTTGATCTTACGGGCGCAACAATTATCTTCGGCGGGAGCCCTGCAGGCATTATTTCGGTTCTGGATATCACCGAACGTAAGAAAGCGGAAGAGGAACTGAAGGAAAGCGAGGAAAGATACCGGACATTCTTCAACACGTCAAGAGACTGTGTTTTTATCAGTTCATTAGACGGGCGTTGGATCAACATGAATAATGCAGCAATTGATCTGTTTGGCTATTCAAGCAGGGATGAACTAATGCGGGTGAATATCTCCAGTCTTTACGCTAACCCGGCAGATCGCACAAAGCATTTAAACACCGTCATGGCGCGCGGTTACAGCAAGGATTACCCTGTTGATTTACTCAGAAAAAACGGTACGACAATACATACACTTATTACTTCGACGCTTAAATATGATGATAACGGTAACGTTATGGGATTAATGGGAACGATTAAGGATATCACCGAGAGTATGCACGCGGAAGAGGAAATCCGTAAGCTGGCTTCGATTGTTCAATTTAGCAGTGAGATGGTGAATCTGTCCACACTTGACGGAAAAATGATCTTTCTCAATAATACAGGAAGCAAAATATTAGGAATCGATCCGGACAAAGCGGGCGATTACTTCATCAGAGATGTCGTCCCTGAACCGTTTCTTTCTAAAGTCCGGCGGGAAATTTTCCCCGCGGTATTGGCACGCAACAATTGGGAAGGTGATTTGCAGTATCGCAACATTCGTACAGGCCACTTGACATATGTTCATATGTTAGCATTCACCATTAAGGATACCCTTTCAGGTGCGCCTCTATACATTGCCAATATTTCGCGCGATATCACCGAACGAAAAAAGGCTGAGGATGAAATCCGCCAGCTCAACGAATCTCTGGAGCAGCGTGTGCGCGAACGCACCACCGAATTGGAAGCTTTTTCATATTCAGTCTCTCACGA
>JBEKMY010000015.1:0-94347 GCA_049523355.1 Smithella sp.
TTTTTCACCTGTTCCGTTATGGCCAAATTAAGACCATTGCGGAATTCTTTGAAAATAACGGCTTCCTTATTAATATTGCAAGCCGCATAATAGCCCCATAAATGTCCCGCCATCGTATTGAGAATTACCGGCAACGGCATCGGCGCCGCGGGAATAGGAATCACGGCATCGGCAATTTTATTAAAACGATGATCTTCTTCTTCCGCGAAAACAATAACCGCAGCCTTATGAGCTTTAAAAATCTCTACCTCTTTGAGAATATCATCCATAACCTGTCCCGGATTTCCGGCGGCGCAAACCAGAATTAAAGGTTCGGCGGATAAGTCAATATGTTTTTTATTCTCCACGATGTCGGAAGAAATAGTTTTATAGCAAAGTTCGCTGAGCTTGATTCTGATTTCGTCCGCCGCCGCTTTGTTGGGGCCGCTTCCCACTATTGCCCAGAATTTGCGGGTCGAAGTTTTTTCAACTGAAGCGGAAATCTGATCCCTGCGCGCAAAGACGCGGGCCATCAGTTGAGGAGCGGCTTCCAGATTGCGCAATTTAGAGGCAATGTAATCATCTGTTCTGGCTCCTAAAATTTGCGCGATGAAAAGAGACAACACCTGTCCCGCGATAATCTGGGAATAAAAAGCCTTGGTAGAAGCTACTGACATTTCAATATCGCGGCCGTCACTGGTGTAAAATACTCCATGTGATTTGGCAGTGATGTCCGATTGCCTTCTGTTGACGATGGAAATGATGAAAGCGCCGCGCTCTTTAGCCATGGTCACAGCGCGGTTCGTATCTGTTGTTGTTCCCGATTGGGTGATGGGAATTACCAATGTATCCGCAAGATTATCTTTAAGTAAAAATCCGCTTAATTCAGAAGCCAGTCTGGCCGTTATATTAATATTCTTGTCTTTTAAGTCATGCGCCAGCGCGTCTGCAATTGCCACTCCGGCAACCGCCGCCGTTCCATGACCTATGACAATGATGTTTTTTATCTCTCCCTGTTGAAGCCCGGATCTAACAGCGGCGGGAACGATATTTGTTCCTATATTGAAAATAACCTGCGGTGAAGAATAATTCCCGTTTACAATGCGGTATTTGCCTCGTAATGTTTTCTTGATGGAAACGGCTGATTCGGAAATTTCCTTGAGGAAAAAATGAGGATAATCACCGCGATCAATGTCGCGTGTTGTAATTTCAGCTTTTTGCAGAGAGTTCTCTTTCAGGATAATTCCGGTGCCGTCATAATAGCAAGCTTTGATTCCCTTCAGGCCTCCGGAGGAATTTTGATCTAAAATGAAAATTTGTCCGGTTGTTCTGTTTGCTCTATCCGTAGTAGTCTCGCCATTCATTTTGATGAAATAAGGCATCACTTCCACCAGACCATAAAGTTCCGAAGAAAACATATACTGGTCGGAACCAACACCGACATAAATAGACTGGCCGCTGCCCTTGAGCGCTAAAAAAAACTTACCCGGTTCCAGATTGCAGGTCATGACTATGGCATGTGACCCTTCAAAATCATTTACAGCGAAGCGGAAAGATTCCTGGAGACTGTGACCGTCTTTGAGATATTTTTCAATCTGCAGAGGAATAATTTTTGTGTCGGTTGTAACTCTTGTGTCAATCGTCTCTTTGTCCAATTCCAGCGCGTTGTACAATGCTAAATAATTATCAATATCACCATTTAAAATAACATTGATGGTTGCTGCCGATTCACTATAGAAAGGAAAAGTCGGATTTGTTCGATTTGGCTTGTAATTATTAACCGGATGGCAGTTTTCTTCTGTTATAGAACCTACAGATGCCCATCGGGTATGCAGAAAAGCTGTCTCGCAGGTTGTGTCTATCCTGGCGAAATATTGAAATATTTTATCTTTTCTTATAGTTCGTTTTATATCGTCGGCGTTTCTGCCCAATTCACCGACGATGGAAAATGTTTTGTAAGTGAAGGTTACTGTCGTCTTTTTTTGATCATTAACCAAAGGATGAGCGACACAAATCGAACCGTTGACAATATCTCCTTCCCGCGAGCGCTTTAAATAATCCTCGTATAATCCTTTCTCTTGTATGCCGGATAGGATACTTTCCATGTCTTTTTCTTTCTTCAAAGTAGAGGTGATTTGCAGTCCGGCTGAATCACGGCCGCGTACTTCCAGACGATTAAGCGAATTCAATAATAAGTTAATTTTCCTGTACTTTTTGAAAGCCGCCGGATTGATTGCGGATGAATTTTTTGCACCGGTTAGATCGATAATTTTTGCGAAATTATCCAGAATATCTTTTTCTAAACTCCATTGTATGTCTTTGAACAGAATAATACGGCTGTTGATAATTTCCAGATCTGAGGAAGAGAAGTTGGACGCGTTATCCTCCAGTATCTTTTCTTCTTCCTCCAGAAACAATTTCATATTTTTAACTAAATTGAAAAGTTTTTTAGACCTTCCGGTTTGGAAGAAAATAAATTCCTGCCAACGCTCTTCCTTCAGTTCCAACGCCGTTTTTTCCATGGAATTGAGTGTCTTTAGACCGTGCAAATATTCTTTTACGGCAATTTTTCCATTCAAAGTTTTTTTCAGGCCGGCAATTTTTATTTTTTTCCACAATTCCGCCAGCGTGAAGTCGGCATTGAATTCTTCTGCTTTTTTATTGGAATGGAAAGTCATTAACCCGGCAAAACCGCAGTTAAATTGAGAAGTCATAACCGGGAAAAAAATTATCGCCGGAGTGGAAACATTTGAGGGATGTTTGCCCACACAGATGTGACAAGCCGCAAAGAACCGGTAAATATTTTTTATAATATTGAACATTCGCAAAATAAACATTATTTTTCTTTCTACCTTAGAGTGTGAGAATTATTTGTGCATTCGGCAATAATGTTATCAGTGATATTTTTTAACCAGCCGGTGCCTCTTTGAGCCTGCGTGGGCGTTAAAAGTTTTATCGCTTCCAGGTAAGAGTTGCCTTTATTGGAAAGGCTTTGCATAATTTTTACGAAAGAGTCTCTTTTCTTAAGTCCTGCTTTTTCTTCATTGTTGCCGGAAAGATATGCTTCCATTTTGGGCCAATCTTGCAAAAACTGTTTTTGGGTACGCAACACTTTATCCGGATATTTATTTTTTAATGTTCCCGTCACTATGGAATTATTCAGATTCTGAGCGAACTGGCGCAATTGTTTTAGTCTCTCCGTAATGGCTCCATCCAAAATATCGCAGGCTGCAAAATATAAGGCGTCGCCATATTTCATCCCTGTAAAAAAATCGCGGCGCACATAACGATACCACTGCCTTAAGGCCAATAAATTAGCCACATATTCTATATTGTGCCTGACTTTGCGATTAATGTCGCCGTAAACGCCGGTGACGAATATTTTAGGCCGAAAAGACGAAACAGGTAATGGAACAGGCATTTTTCCTGCTGTGCAATCCTGCCGGCAAATAATACCTGCGGGAATAACTGTTCCATAATCAATTTGCGCCGGTCCCACTAATCCACCCTGACCGCCGAGGAATATAGGCGGTTCTCGAAGCATTACACCGCGAGGCACATCGCCGATTAAAGAAGGCGTCGCTTTATCCTGTTGGGGAGTATAATTGAAATGAATATATGAACTGCCCACTTCACTATGATTTTTCCTGTTGGTTCCTCCCGCCATAAGGCAATCACAAAAATTAACCAGGCTGCCTAATTGAACGAAAGGGAACAATATGGTTTGTTTCATACCAACACAGTGGTTTCCTCCTGCTTCTTCTTCCAGAAGGCACCCGGAGCGAACTTGTGCGTTGCTGCCCATTATTACCTGGTTCAAAAAAACGGAATTGGCAAAGTATCCTCCCCTGAGTTCAACATCCGGACCAAGTTGGCAGTCAATTAAAGTAACAGATGCTTCATATCCAAGCTTTACATCTGGCAAGATCAATGTGTTCTTGCCGTAAATCCTTGCCGCGCCATGAATTATTAACGAACCGGAAATTCTTTCCGGATTTACTTGATCGCCGATTTCCACAGAAAAAGGGGCCGTCATCCGGACCCCTTTTTTTAAGAGACAAATTACCTTTTGCGGTAAAGTTACAGTGTTTTTAATTGTTCTGGTCATAAATGTTTTTTCGGACGGTTATTTATTCTTCCCGCAGGTAATGCCCAGTTTGGCCATTTTGTCAGTAAAAGTGTTGCGGTTAATGCCTAAAAAAATTGCGGCAGAACTTTTAACACCATTTGATCTGCGCAAAGCTATTTTAAATAACCCTTTTTCCACCATATTCATAACTTCTTCGTAAAGTTTACTTTTTCGATTACCGGAAGAAGATAAAATCGTGGCAATATCCTCCAATTTTTTCTCCATTATTTCTTCAACAGCCGCGTAAGGTGTTGCCTTCACATTCATTATAATTTCCGAGGCATTCTTTTTTTTCGCCCGCATTTTTTTAAATCTTACTCCTTCCCGGCGTGATTTACTAAAAAAAGTATATATTCTAAAAACATTATTAATGTAAATTTAAAATGAAAACAATTTCAAAATTATAAAGGCAATAATAATTAACACAATTACCCAGCAAATCACTATTAAAGAAAGTTGTTCCGAGGGATGGTCTAAATAATTTCTGACTTCAATTTCAACTTTTTCATTGTCCAGTTTATCCATAATAGAACGAATAAGTAAAGCATGGTTTTCGAAAAGATTGGAAAAAAAATAAAAGCCCTTAGTGGTTGTTAATAAAAAATAGGTTTTTTTACGTAAATCAACAATCCCTAAATGTGTAATTTCCGGCCAGACAAAATCCTTTGTCCGAAAAAACTTTTTTATTTTTAAACCATCCTTAGTTACAATAATTTCCCTTTTTGTCGCTTCTATTCCAACAAGTAAGGTGCCGGTAAAAAAAACAGCCAGAACAATTTTCTCCCCGATTTGTCCTCTGAATAAACTGAATAAAAACAACAAACAAAGAAGAACAACCATGGTAATGAAAGGCACAAGAAAAGATCTTTTAATTCTAAAAATAGCTGGTTCCATTTTTTTATTTCCCGATTTGATTGGTTACCCAATATTGCAAAATGTTTTTGGGGAATGATATCAATTGCTTCTGATAAAAGTTCCACTTTTACCACCGCTTTTTTCTAAAAGCATGATATCCCCGATAATTATTTTCTTATTTACCGCCCTACACTTGTCGTAAATAGTCAAAGCTGCGACGCTCACTGCTTTCAGCGCCTCCATTTCCATTCCGGTTTTCCCTGTAGTTTGCACCTGAGACTCTATTACAATTTGCGAATTTCTATGATCAATATTTAAATTTATGTCAATTCCCGTTAATTCCAACGGATGACAAAGAGGAATAAGCCCGTTCGTTTTCTTTGCGGCCATAATGCCGGCAATTTTTGCAGTTGTTAAAACGTTTCCCTTTGTAATCCGTCCTTTTTCTATTACATCCAGAGTATGGGCATCCATTTTTACAACTCCCCGTGCTTTCGCTACGCGAATCGTCTTTGCCTTCGCTGTGACATCCACCATTTGGATATCGCCTTCATTATCAATATGGGATAACTTTTTCATGGTGTTATGATTGTCGGATTTTGTTATTGAATCAATTGATTTTTGTAAACTGTAACATAGGCCAATTAATGAGTCAAGAAACGTAAAAAATTTTTTTGTTCACGCGTTTTTCAGAGCTTTGATCATGTATTAATTTTTTTCTGCAACACATAGATCGTTCTTCCATGAGAAAATGAGCATTTTTAAACACAATAAACATTTTTTTAATGAAATGTCTTGATATAAATATTCCTATTGGCTAGTATTTTAAAAATTTTCATTAAAGAAGGCGTGATGTTTGTTAAAGTAATCAGCATGAGCGTCATTGGGATGGAATCATACCCGGTGTTTGTGGAGGTGGACACATCCCAGGGTTTGCCTCAATTTGCCACTGTCGGTCTGCCTGACGCTTCTGTTAAAGAAAGCAGGGATCGGATCAAGGCCGCCATAAAAAATTCAGGTTATCGTTTCCCCCGCAGTCATGTGACCATCAATCTGGCTCCAGCCGATATTAAAAAAGAGGGAACAGGTTTTGACCTCCCCATTGCCGTGGGTATTCTGGCTGCTGAAGAATTAATTAAAGAAGCTGACTTGCAGGATTGTTTTTTTATCGGAGAACTGTCTCTTGACGGCAGCATCAAAGGTGTAAACGGAGTTCTGCCCGCCGCTTTCAAGGCGAAAGAAATGGGCATCAAGTCGGTTTTTGTTCCCGAAGAAAACGCCGCGGAAGCGGCTATGGTGGAAGGGATTAATGTCTATCCGGTGAAAACACTGCCTGCTGTTGTGGAATTTTTAGGCGGCCGGAGTCATATCGAACCTCTTACCCTTGATATAAGTAAAATTTTCCAGAAAACACGTAAATATGATTTGGATTTTAATGAAATAAAAGGGCAGAAGCAGGCAAAAAGAGCATTGGAAATCGCGGCAGCCGGTGGTCATAATGTTCTGATGATCGGTCCGCCCGGTTCCGGAAAAAGCATGCTCGCAAAAAGGATGCCCACTATTTTGCCCGATCTTTCTTTTGATGAAGCAATTGAAGTTACCAAAGTATTTTCCATTGCCGGATTTTTGAATAAAGATGAAATGTTAATCGCCGTGCGTCCGTTTCGTTCGCCGCACCACACAATATCCGACGCCGGTTTGGTCGGAGGCGGCCAGACGCCGCGTCCGGGAGAAATAAGCCTCGCTCATTTGGGAGTGCTTTTTCTGGATGAACTTCCTGAGTTCAAGAAAAACGCTCTGGAAGCTCTTCGCCAGCCTCTGGAGGATGGCACCATAACAATTACGCGTTCCTCCGTAACAGCTGCCTTCCCCGCTAAATTTATGCTGGTGGCGGCGATGAATCCCTGCCCGTGCGGTTATTTTGGCGATCGAATACACACCTGCCATTGCACTCCGCAGCAAATCCGTCAATATCAATCTAAAATATCCGGGCCGTTATTGGATCGGATAGATTTACATATAGAAGTACCCTCAGTTAAATATAGGGCCCTGTCCGATAAAGAATTGGGAGAATCTTCCGCGACGATCACGGAGCGCGTAAACAAAGCGCGTGATCTGCAAAAAAAGCGTTTTGGTCATAACGGCATCCTTTGTAACGCCCGGATGACGGAAAAACAAATCAGGGCTTCTTGCCTGATAGATGAAGAATCCCACAAACTCATCGAAATGGCTATTGATAAACTGGGATTAAGCGCCCGGGCGGTAAACCGGATATTAAAAGTTTCCCGTACAATTGCCGATCTGGAAAATAATGAAGCCATTAAATCATCTCATATCGCTGAAGCAATTCAGTATAGGAGCCTTGATAGAGGTTTAATTTAGTGATATGTAAGAATAAAATTATGATGAGGCAGTAGCCTGGTGAAAGAGGCAATTATGGAAATTAAAATTAAGAAAGCGCCACTTAAAAAAAGAAAGACTAAACCTGTTGATGAAGCAAAACTTGGTTTTGGGAAACATTTTACAGACCATTTTTTTAACGTAAAATATAAAGAAGGCAAGGGCTGGTATGATCCGGTAATTGAACCGTATCGTAATTTGCAATTAGATCCAACGGCAATGTGCCTGCATTATGGTCAGGAAATTTTTGAGGGATTGAAAGCCTATCGAGGCCAGGATGGAGCAATCTATCTCTTCCGCCCGCTGGAAAACATCAAAAGAATGAATTCATCCGCCGAAAGACTCTGCATGCCGATCATAGATGAGAATCTTTTTATGGATGCCATGAAAAAACTGGTGATTTTGGAAAAGGAGTGGATCCCAAAGGGAATCGGCACTTCTATGTATATCCGTCCGACAATGATTGCGACCGAGGCAGCCCTTGGTGTGCATCCGGCATCTGAATATTTGTTTTTTATTGTTGTCGGGCCGGTTGGCGCCTACTATCCTCAGGGATTTTCTCCAACCAAAATGTTTGTGTCGGAGGAATATTCCCGCGCGGTACGCGGAGGAATTGGTCATGTTAAGGCGGCCGGTAATTATGCCGCCAGTCTTTATGCAAGCAAAATTGCTACGAATATGGGGTACACTCAGGTTCTCTGGTTGGATTCCGCTGAAAAAAAATACGTGGAAGAGGTCGGCACCAGCAATATCTTTTTTCAGATAGGCGATGAATTAATAACGCCACATCTGGGCGGATCAATTTTGCCTGGTGTCACGCGAAAATCAGTGATTGCCCTGGCGAAACATCTGGGAACTAAAGTCGTCGAAAGACAGATATCTATTGATGAAGTTATAACTACTTCGCAAAATGGTTTATTGAAAGAAGCTTTTGCTTCCGGAACGGCGGCGATAGTTTCGCCGGTCGGTCATATTCATTTCCGTGGCAAGGAATATTTAATAAACGACGGCAAGACAGGAGCTCTGGCTGAAAAACTATATAATGAAATTCTGCAAATTCAGTATGGATTGAAAGATGATCCTTTCGGTTGGCGCGTTAAAATATTTGACGGTAAAAAGACTCCAAAGAAGTAAATTTTCATTTTTCTTCTTATATACAGGCACTTGGATTTGTATTCCACAAGACTGTGGAAATGGCTGTTGATAACTTTGTTGATAATCTCCGTAAGTGCGTAATAGTTACGATTTTACACCAAATTGCCCAAGGTTTGTGCAATTAAAATATTCAATATAATCAATGATTTATTGATATAGCCTTTTGTCATCGCCATTTATGCCACATCAGTAAGGATAGATATAAACTTTACAAAAAAAAGAGTGTTGTTTTTTTATAAAAATGATCATAATTTTTTCCAAAATAAATAAGCTATTTACGTCAATAGTGATTGATCTTTTCCTTATTTTATCGCTGCTGGCTGTGCCTGCTTGTGTTTTTTCAGAAGAACTTCCGGCAGTTGGCGATATCGCGCAAAAGCTTCAGGGCTCTTATGAGAACACAAAAGACCTGAAGGCCAATTTCGTTCAGGAAGCCGCCATAAAATCGATAAAAAAAACTCAAAGGGAAGAAGGCAAAGTTTTTTTTAAGAATCCCAAGAGCATGCTTTGGGAGTACATAAAACCACAGGGGAAAAAGCTGGTGATCAACAGTCAAACGGCGTGGCTTTACATTGCCAAAGAAAAAGTTGCCTATAAGCAGAAGTCGGAAAGCATTTTCCAGTCGAAGTTTTTAATGAACTTTTTTGCCGGAACCGGAAAACTCAAAGATGATTTTATAATGAAATATGCGGAACCCAAGGCTATGGATAAGGACGGTAATTATTTACTTGTTTTGATTCCCAGGGAAAAGACGGCCGCCTGTAATTCAGTTAATCTTACAATTGATAGAAACAATTTTTATATTTTGCAAATAAGCTTTGATGACGTTATGGGCAATTCGACCACGCTGAAATTTTCCAATATTTCCATTAATACGGGACTTACGCAAAAAATGTTTCAGTTTAGGCCGCCGGCGGGAGTTCAAATTTTCGAAATGCCGTAAGGCTATTGATAGAGTATTCAGAATTTAACATTTCCTTCATTTTTATTTAATTAATATAGGATTGTACAATAGTTCGTAAAATACCAACTTGGTATATTAAATGTTGGCCGAAGGTATCAGAACTTTGTATCATGCAACTGACAGAACGCGATCTTTTCGCTCTTGCGGAATTGTTCGGGCAATTCTGGGGTCAAGAATCCTCACATGAAAAGATGAGAGTCTCTTTTCAAAAAATCTCAAAGAATCCGGCATATATACCCCTCGCTGCGAAGCAGAATGATCGATTGTTTGGATTTGCAATGGGTATAATTTGTGGAGAACTTTATGGAGACTGTAAACCGTTTATGGTGATAGAGGATATTATTGTAGATAAAAACCAACGACGAAATAGAGTTGGAGTTTCCCTTATGCAGGAGTTAAAAAAAATAGCTTTCACGAATGATTGTTGTCAGATAATCTTTGTAACTGAAGCAGACCGCTTGGACGCACACCATTTTTATAGAGCAATGGGCTATAGGTGGGAATCATATAAAGGGTTCAAGATGCGAAACGTAACAGTCAATAAATAACATCAGCCTTTCGCTACATTCCGGTTGATTTTCGTTATCCTTTATAAATTGAAGTCATTCTTGTTGATAATATTCCTTGATGTGTACATACGAATGATGTACAAATGAACCATGAAATACGAGTGGAATTCTGCAAAAAATGAATGGTTAAAAAAAGAAAGACAAATATCTTTCGAGCAAATAATCATTCATCTTTCCCGGGGCGATGTCTGGAAAGTAGATGATCATCCGGATCAGTCAAACTATCCCGGACAAAAGCTGTATTTTGTTATTGTCAATAGTTATATTTATATCGTTCCATATGTCATTGAAAAGGATTACATTTTTCTAAAAACAATAATACCCAGCAGGAAAGCAACAAAGATGTATAAAGAAGAACAGGAGAATCAAAATGAAATACGATAAAGAAGAAAAAGATATTCTAGATGCGTTAGACAAGGGTAGGATGAAGCTTGCTGCGCCATCAAAAAAAGAAATAGAATCGATTAAGAAAGCGGCGAATAACACACTTAAAAAAGACAAGCGGATAACAATTCGTCTGTATGACCATGACTTTCTCGGTATTCAAAAAAAAGCTATGGAGATGGGTATGCCGTACCAAACGCTTATTTCCGGTATCATTCACCGTTATGTAGAAGGTGATATAAAAATAAAGACCGGATAACATTGTCACGGGATCGGAGTGCACACGCCCCACCTGTGTGCTTTGGCGTCATGCATTCAAAAGAGACACCTCTTTTAATCAAAGGGATTGGATTGGTCAAAATCCGGTGTCAGTTCGTAGTCGCTGACTTCCTGAACAAAAATATTATCAAAACCTAACTTCAGAGCGTAATCAGTTACCTGTTCATATTCGTGTTTAGTAATTCTGCGTTTTAGAATCGGATGATTGCGTACCTTGGCAACCGGCGTGTATTGAGACATGAGACTAAGTTGAACCGATGTGGATATTTCTTTTTTAATCGTTCTTAAAACTTCTTTGGAGTTTTCTATTCTGTCGGGCAAAACCAGATGGCGGATAATGATTCCTTTTTGAGCCATGCCGTTTTTTAATTCCAGTCCGTCGCCTACCTGCTTCACCATTTCTTTTATAGAATCCAGAGCAAATCGGGGATATCCAGGCGCTGACGAAAAATCCACAGCATCTTTTTCCAAGCCGTATTTGAAGTCCGGCAAATAAATATCCACCATGCCATCGAGTAATTTTATAATATCCGGATTTTCATAACCGCCGCAGTTGTAAACAAACGGGACGGTAAGCCCCTGAGCGCGCGCCATAAGTAGAGCTTCCATAACCTGCGGCATCTGCGGTGTCGGCGTTACCGGTTCAACGTTATGGCAGCCGCTTTTTTGCAGATCGAGCATGACTGTCGCCAGTTGCAATATTGTCAGGTTACGTCCCTGCGTGTTATGGGAAATCTGATAGTTCTGGCAATAGATACACCCCAGATTACATGAAGAAAGAAAAATTGTTCCGGCCCCTTGTGTTCCTGACAGGGGCGGCTCTTCGCCGCGATGGGCCAGAGCGCAATCCATGATAATTTTTTCAGGCAAACGGCAATAACCCGGTTCGCCAGCGGTGCGGTCAACATGACACTTGCGCGGACAAAGCACGCAGTCTTTTAATATTTCTTTCAATCGCAAGACTTTTTCTTCTAACCCCATTTTAATTGATCACTCAAAATAAAAAAAACTTCGTTATATTATACGATTTCGCATTAAAAGGATAACGAGGCGGCCAACAAAGTTAGCCGAAGAATGCGGAATTGTATTAAAGCTTTTCCACTACATCTCTGATTTTCCCGCTCTCCACCAGTTCTAAAAAATCTTCGCCCAGAGGCGCGGATAATTCCACAGCCTCACGCCAGTTCTTGATCCTTGTTTCCTGATCATTAATAAAAGTAACAAGATCAGTACGGTCGGGCACTTTCCCGCCGGGAAGATTTTCGATAAAGCTTTGTGAAGGAAAAACCATTAAAACATTATTTAAAGTATGGGCTTCCGGTAAGCGGCGTTTTATTTTTTTATCCAGCCAGCCGGGGGTTATTCTTTCCTGATGATGAAAGAAAAGCACTATTTCGTTTTCTGTAGCGGCAAACTGGTGTGAGAGATGGTAATCAATAAGGCCGCCATCGCGATAGACTCCGCGAGGAGCGCCATAAATATCGTGCACACCGTCAATGACAAGAGGAATGGCGCCTGAAGCCAGCACGGCATACTTGAAATTAACCTCATTCATCTGGATGTAATATCCGCGGAATTGCGATTTAAGGCAAAATGCAGGCGGTTTTGAAGCATTATAAAAAACAACTCTATCCGCGAAACGATAAATATTATCTCTGCTGAAATAGTTAAATACAAAACAAGTTGCTAATCCCAGTTTTTGCAACCAGATGTTTCTAGAAGCGACAAGGCCGCGTGCCCGGGCGGTAATTATGGCTAAACGGTATTTTTTGTTAGCTAGAGCAAAAGGCAGTGCGTCATCTTTCAGATATTCATTGATAATGCCGGTAATTTTCTCCAGCGCTGTTGCCGGAGTATCGCTCTTTGTGTATCTTACGTTTATATATGCATCTAAAAGTTTATTGTAAGATTCGATAGCTTCAGGCTGCAGCCAGGCGGCAAAACGAAAAGCGCCCGCAGAAGAACCAATCAAATGAACGGCGTTAGAACAGCCTAATAAACCTCCTTTCAGGAGAGTCAAATCAAATCCACTGGCAATAAGCCACCTTGGTCCTACTGCCGGTCCGAAGTAAGTTGACACAGAATCGAAGTTAAATCCGCCGTCTTTAATTATTGGGTAAATTTTACTGCCGGCTTTAATTCTTATTCTGCTCATAATATTTTATGCTTGGGCAAAGGTCTTGACACGTAAACTTTTGTTTTGTAGATTGACATTGGTAATTCTTATTGCTAGAAGCTGAAAACAATAAAATTCTTCATATCATATTTCTTTAAACGGGGCAGCTTTTTGCAATAATTTTAGAGAAAATGCAAGTAAATTTATTTTTTAGGATTACATTGTGGATATAAAAAATTCTATACAACAAATTGCCCGGGACGCGTCGCTGGCGGCGCGAAAACTTTCCCGCGTGACGGAGACGGAAAAAAATAGAGCCCTTTTGCAAATGGCGGATGAACTGGAACGAAATTGTAAATTTCTTCTGGGAGAAAATTCCAAAGATGTGGTCAAAGCTAAAGAATCGGGTATCTCCCACGCCATGCTGGAACGTCTCACGTTAAAGCAAGCCACAATTGAACAGATGGCCAAAGGTTTAAAGGAAGTAGCCGCACTGCCTGATCCCGTCGGTAAAGTAATTTCCATGTGGCGCAGACCCAATGGGCTTTTGGTTGGCCGGATGCGCATTCCGTTGGGAGTTATCGGAATTATTTACGAATCACGTCCCAACGTGACTGTTGATGCCGCCGCTCTTTGTCTCAAATCGGGAAATGCAGTAATTTTGCGGGGCGGCTCTGAATCAATCAGGTCAAATCTGGCGATTGCTTTCATACTGCAGAAAGTATTGCGGGAAACATCAATACCCGCAAACGCGATTCAGGTAATTCCGATGACAGAACGCGAAGCTGTTTCGGAAATGCTGCAATTGGATGAATACATTGATTTGATCATTCCCCGCGGTGGAGAAGATCTGATACGCGCCGTAGTCGCCCAATCTAAAATACCTGTAATCAAACACTACAAGGGAGTATGCCATATTTTTGTAGACGCAGGAGCGGATATTGATATGGCAGTTAATATTTGTTTAAACGCCAAAACTCAACGTCCGGGTGTGTGCAATGCAATGGAAACAATGCTTGTACATCAGGATATTGCCGGTAAATTTTTGCCGTTGGCGGCGAATAAACTAAAAAAAGCAGGTGTCGTGATCAGGGGATGTGCCAAAACGAGGTCAATCCTGAAAAATATTGAAAAAGCCGATGAAAATGATTGGTACGCGGAATATCTTGATTTGATTCTGGCTGTAAAGATTGTGGAGAATATGGATGAGGCTATCGCTCATATTGAGAAATACGGTTCTTTACATACGGAATCAATAGTCACCAATGATTATGCCAATTCTCAACGCTTTTTGAACGAGGTCAATTCTTCGACCGTACTGATCAATGCTTCAACACGTTTCAGTGATGGTTTTGAACTGGGACTGGGAGCGGAAATCGGTATCTCCACGACAAAGCTTCACGCTTTCGGTCCCATGGGTCTGGAAGAATTAACTACAACAAAATTTATAATTTACGGTAACGGGCAGGTGAGATCATGAAATGGGGTATTTTAGGGGGAACGTTTGATCCGATTCATTTTGGACACTTGCGTGGCGCGGAAGATATGCTGGAGATTTTCAATTTGAACCGCATTATTTTTGTTCCTTCGTCACGGCCGCCGCATAAACTGGAAGCCCGAATAACGTCTTTTAATCATCGTGAACAAATGATTCGTCTGGCAATTGAAGATAATGTTAATTTTTCCTTTTCCGATGTGGAGAATTTACGCGCCGGCAAATCTTATTCCGTGGAAACGGTCGAATACATTCTTAATAAGTACATGGAGGATCTGGAATTATATTTCATTATCGGGCAGGACGCTTTTCAGGCTATAACAACATGGAAAGACTGGGAGAGACTTCTGCTGTTATGCAATTTTGCCGTAATGACCCGTCCCGGCTATGACAACATGAAGCTGGACGCAATTTTGCCGAAAGAATTTGCCGCAAAATTTACTTACGATAAAAAAAATGACGGATTCACGGGACCAACCGGACATACAATTTATTTCCGTCATACAAGTTTTCTGGATATTTCATCATCTCATATGAAAGAAATGATAAAAGCAGGTAAGTCCATAAGATATCTTACACCGGATAAAGTCCGCCAGTATATCGCGAAAAATTCTTTATACAAAAAATAATAGGAAAATATTTTAATAAACATTCAAACAAATTAACAATTTTTAAGGAGAAATATATGACTTATAAATTTATTGAACTCGATATAAAAGATTATATCGCCACAGTAACCATGGCCAGAGAAAAAAGCTTAAACGCTTTGAGTCTGGAATTTGCCTCGGAGATTGCCGGTGTTTTTAAAACGCTAGGCGCTATGGATGAGGTGAGGGCTATTATCCTGCAAAGCAAGGCCAGAATATTTTGCTCCGGCCTTGATTTGAAAGATGCCGTCGGTGGGTTTGATGGAACGGCCAGAGGAACTTTCAATATCATTAAAAAATCCCAGCCACTATTTGATTGCTGTAATTCAATCGAAGAGTGTTCCAAACCGGTCATAGCGGCCGTACATGGTAAATGTGTCGGCGGCGGGCTTGACATAATTTCCGCCTGTGATATTCGCCTCTGCACGGAAGATGCAATCTTTTGTCTTAAAGAGGCCAACATCGGATTGGTTGCCGATATGGGCGTACTTCAGCGGCTTCCTCTGATAGTCGGCCAGGGATTTGCCAGAGAAATGGCCTATACAGCGGGCAATTATTCCGCGCTTCAGGCTAAGAATATGGGGCTTGTCAATGATGTTTTCGCGGACAAAAATGCTCTTGAGACTGGCGCTCAAAAGTTGGCCAGGGAGATAGCTGCTAATGCTCCCCTTGCCATTTTATGCACAAAAGAGGTTCTCAACTTCAGCCGCTATACAAGTGTTAGTGAAGGAATGGCTTTGGCTATACAAAAGAACATGTTCTTATTGTCGACAGATGATTTGAAAGAAGCCATCGTTGCTTTCATGGAGAAGCGGGCTGCGGATTTCAAGGGGAAGTGAGTGTCAAGACGCCCTTGTTAAATCGAAGGGCTTTCTGATCATGGCGGTTATTTTATAGTCAGCAGGGTAATAAATAATATTGGGGAATTGATATTTGGGCATATCTCGTCAAAGCCTGACTATCAATTCCCTTCATTATTTACCTCATGAGCTCCATCTCCGCCCATCATAATGGTTCATTAAAAATTAGACATTTTTTTTAATGCTTCGATCCGGTCATCAAGCGGAGGATGGGTCATAAACAGGAGTGCCAAATTATGTTTGGAAGGTTTCCCGTTAATGCCAAAAGCGGACATCTGATCCGGCAGGGGTTCAGCGACGCCTGCTTTTAGTCTCTCCAGCGCAGCGATCATGTTTTGAGTTCCGGCGAGTTTCGCGCCACCGGCGTCAGCTATGAATTCTCGTTTTCTACTGAACCAAAAAACGATAATGCTCGCCAATACGCCGAAGACAATTTGAGCTGCAATTGTAGTTATATAAAAGCCCAAACCTCTGCCTTCTTCATTCTTTAAGATAACCCTGTCCACAAAATATCCCACAACGCGTGACAGGAATATAACGAATGTATTGACCACACCCTGAATTAGAGACAGAGTAATCATGTCGCCGTTGGTCACATGGCTCATTTCATGACCAAGAACTGCCTCTATTTCCTCTTTATTCATAGATCTTAGCAGGCCTGTGCTTACGGCGACTAGAGCATTATTTTTATTCATGCCGGTGGCAAAAGCGTTGGGCGAGGGAGAATCGAATATGGCGACTTCCGGCATGCCGACGTTGGACGCCATAGCCAGTTTTTTAACCGTTTCCACCAGCCAGATTTCTGCTGCGGTTCCGGGATTAGTAATAACTTTCGCTCCCATCAAGCGTTTGGCCATCCATTTTGACATAGCAAGCGATATGAAAGAACCGCCGAAGCCGAATACCGCGGCGAATGCGAGCAAACTGGTCATATTCAAACCGTTTTTATCCAGAAAATTACCGACTCCCAGCAGGCTGGCAACAATACTCAAAATTACAAGCACAGCGATATTGGTTGCCAGAAACAACAAAATCCTTTTCATTCTTTTAACCTCCTGAATTTAAAAACTGCCCTTGGCAGTAATTAAAGCAATATATTTGTAATTATTTTTTGCTATTTTAATGTCACGATGCCGAATGTCAAGCCTTTATGTAAAAAAAGCCTGAAATTAGGCAAATTTATCAAGAAATTATCAGTGTTAAGTGTTATAGAGTTTACTTGAAAGTAGTATTATTATGTGATAGTGCACTGCGACGTAACATAACCAAGCCGTCTTCATACGGCTACTTTCGTTGGCTTTGTCGTCGGATTCCTCAACGTATTAGCAATGCGCCTGTGGAGTCTCCTCCTCGCCGCCCAGGTATTCTGATGAATAGGCTTGGTTTTAGATTGTAAAAAAAAAGATTATACATGATATCGCTAATTTAAAAACAGGAGCACGAGATGGATTACAAAAATACTTTGAATCTTCCCCAGACGGATTTTCCGATGAAGGCGAATCTGGCGCAACGTGAACCGGAAATGTTAAAAAAATGGGAAGAAATAGACATTTATAAAAAAATAAGACAAATGGCAAAGGGGAAGAAACCGTATATTCTTCATGATGGTCCTCCTTACGCCAACGGCAATATTCATCTGGGCACAGCACTCAATAAAATAATCAAGGATATCGTGATTAAATCAAAAAACATGAGCGGTTTTGACGGTGTGTATGTGCCGGGTTGGGACTGTCACGGTCTGCCTATCGAACATCAGGTGGATAAAGAACTGGGCGGTAAGAAGGCAGCGATGTCACAGGTGGAAAAGCGACGCGCCTGCCGCGTTTATGCTGAAAAATTTGTTGGTATTCAACGCGAACAGTTCAAGCGTCTGGGCGTTTTTGGCGAATGGAATAATCCCTATCTGACAATGGCCTATCCTTATGAGGCGACAACCGTTGCCGAATTCGGCAAACTCTATCTCAACGGCAGTGTTTACAAAGGTAAAAAACCTGTTTACTGGTGCGCGTCTTGCAAGACGGCGCTTGCCGAAGCGGAAGTGGAATATGCAGATCATCGTACGCCGTCTATCTATGTAAAATTTGCCTTTACGTCCGATATCGGCCAGATTCTGCCAAAGTTAGCCGGACAGAAAGTCAACATGGTGATTTGGACAACAACACCCTGGACGATTCCCGCAAATCTCGCGATTGCCGTCAAGGATGATTTTATTTACGCCGCCGTGAAGATTGATAATGAGGTACTGATCGTCGCTAAGGACATGCTTGATTATTGTCTGGACGCTTTCGGATACCGTGATAAAAAATATGAGATTCTCGATGAATTCAAGGGTGCCGTCCTCGAGGGTCAAAAATGCGTTCACCCGCTGATTAAAAGAAACAGTCTTTTGATTCTGGCTCCGTTTGTCACGCTGGAAGCCGGAACCGGCGCAGTACATATCGCACCCGGCCATGGTCAGGAAGACTATGAAATAGGTCTTGAATACGGTTTAGACAATTACGCGCCGGTTGACGATGCCGGGAAATTTACAGAAGATGTCGAACATTTCGCGGGACAGTTTGTGTTTGACGCCAACGACAATGTCATTAAAAAGCTCGACGAAGTGGGCGCGCTTATGGGACACGTGCCCATGCAGCATTCTTATCCACACTGCTGGCGCTGCAAAAAACCCATTATTTTCCGTTCCACCGAACAGTGGTTTATCTCGATGGAAAAAAACGATCTTAGAAAGAAAGCGCTGGCCTGCATCAATGAAGTTCAGTGGATTCCCGCATGGGGACGTGACCGCATCTACGGTATGGTGGAAAATCGTCCCGACTGGTGTATCTCGCGCCAGAGGCTGTGGGGCGTGCCGATTACCGTTTTTTATTGCGCGAAGTGCAAAAATGAAGTGCTGACAAAGGAAATTCTGGATCACCTGGTGGCGTTAGTGGAAAAAGGCGGCGCGGATGTCTGGTTTGAAAAAGAACCCCAAGATTTGATGCCGAAACACACAGCCTGTCCGCACTGCAATGGTTCTGAGTTTACCAAGGAAGTAAACATTCTCGATGTATGGTTTGATTCCGGCGTGAGCCACGCGGCTGTTCTGGAAAAAAGAAAGGACTTGAGCTCGCCTTGCGATATGTATCTGGAAGGTTCCGATCAGCACCGCGGCTGGTTTCACTCTTCGCTTCTGGAATCCGTGGGAACTCGCGGGCGCGCGCCTTACAAAAGCGTTCTCACACATGGTTTTGTCGTGGACGGCGATGGCAAGAAAATGTCCAAGTCCGTAGGTAATGTTATCGGCGCGGAAGAAGCGATTGACAAATATGGCGCGGAAATTCTCAGGCTTTGGGTGGCGGCGGAAGACTATACCGACGATATCCGAATTTCTACAGAAATTCTCAAACGCCTGATGGAAGCTTACCGGCGGATCCGTAATACCAGCCGGTTCATTTTGGGCAACCTCTATGATTTTGACATAGATAAAGAGCAAGTGGCTTATGAACAGATGACGGAGATGGATCAATGGGCATTACATCGCCTGCAGGAAGTCATCAAACGCGTAACAGAAGCTTACGAGCGCTATCAATTCCATATAGTTTTCTACACGCTGTATAATTATTGCACTGTGGATTTGAGCGCTCTCTACCTTGATGTTTTAAAGGACAGACTCTATACGACCAAAACAAATTCAGTAGAACGCCGCTCCGGGCAGACGGCCATGTTTGCCATTCTAAAGGCTATGACGCTTCTTCTTGCACCGATTTTGACGTTTACCGCCGAAGAGGTATGGTCGGCAATGCCCTCCTGGAGTGGGAAAGAAGAAAGTGTTCATCTGGCGCAATTTCCGCTGGTCGACGAAAAATATTTAAAGGCGGACCTCGGCGAGCGCTGGAAGGCGATGATTGACGCGAAGAGCGAAATTGCCAAAGCTGTTGAGCAGGCCAGAAAAGAAAAAGTGATCGGTCATTCTCTGGATGCCCGCATCACTATCGCGGCGCCGGAAGAAATGCGTGCATTGTTTGCCGCGCATCTGGAGGATATGCGCTCCTTGCTGATTGTGTCGCAATTGCAGCTGGCCGAAGAGAAAGACATTGCCAGCCCTTTTAAGAGTGAAGAAATCAAAGGCCTGGTGGTTGGCGTGGAGAAAGCCCGCGGCGGTAAATGCGAACGCTGCTGGATTTATGAAGAATCTGTCGGCTCGGAAGCAAAGCATCCGACGGTTTGCGCCCGTTGTCTGCCGAATCTATAATAAAAAAATCAGGTCCAAAAGGAGATTTATTTGAAAAAAAATATAATTATTTTTATTTTTGGCGCGGCTTTTATCATCGCACTGGATCAAATAACGAAAGCCGCTATTGTGACAAAATTTTTTATACATGAATCATACGCCGTTATTCATGGCTTTTTTAACCTCGTGTATGTAATGAATCCCGGCGCCGCCTTCGGATTTCTGGCTAATGCTTCTACAATATTCCGTTATATTTTTTTTATTGGAATTACCTCGGCGGTTATTTTGTTAATTATTTATTACATTGTAAAAAGCAAATCGCAGAATATGCCTACCGTGATATCTCTAACGCTTATTTTTGCCGGTGCGGTTGGAAACCTTATTGACCGGGTGCGCTTTGGCGCGGTTGTGGACTTTCTTGATTTTTATATCCGCACATGGCACTGGCCGGCATTTAATGTGGCAGATTCATCTATTTCTCTGGGGGCAGTGTTAATGATCTGGGGAATGATGATTCAACGTAAACAAGAAAATGAATCATCATGAAATTGTATATCTTCGGAATGGTTGATTTAACATCTGTTAATTGTCTGTAAATAATAATTTAACGTAAAAAGTAATTATAAGGAATAATGATTAAGTGCCTGGCAGTAAATATTAAAGCTGATCCAAACAACTTTACAGGGATATCAATAATAACAAGTCGCATGGAATCTGCCGCCTGAAAAGCGTTAAACCCGGTATGTTAAGTTCGGCAGCAATCGCATTCCCCATTGCTTGGTGCTGTAAGCTTCAATTTGTTTGACAATATTTTATTATTTCTTAAGGACAGGCAGGCGTTTATTATCCATAATTTTAAAATATCTTAATCTCTTAGACGTTCTATAGAAATTACCTTTAACTGATTTTGCAACACCATCACTGTTTTGATTCTTTTAATTTATTCAATTCTTCTTTATAGAGTTCAGCCTGCGCCCTGACTGATTCAATTTCTCTCTGTGCTTTTTCCAGTTTTTCTTCCTGTCGTTGTCTTTCTTCCCTTTCCTTTTCCTGAAGTTCATCAAAGCCCACGTAAACGGCTAAAGCTCCACCCAGGAGTAAAAATATTGGAAAGGCGCCTCTGATAATGGTCATAAAATCCGACCAGAAAAATATTAAACTGATTAATCCGAAGATGGCAGAAATTACTCCCCCAATGAGCAAAGACATAATTAAACCTCCGGTCATAAATAAATTAACTAATAATACTAATTTTTCTACCATAAAATAAACACTTCGACAAGCCGCAATTAGATCGACAAGCCGCAATTAGATACTTATAAAAATGAAAATATTCCTTGATTTAAAGCAATTCATAATTTAAATATATAAGATTATAAAGATATGAGGATAAGATGATAGAACCAGATTTTGCCAAAGGGGATGGCTTAGTACCCACGATTGTTCAAGATGCTGAAACTAAAGAAGTTCTTATGATGGCTTACATGAATAGTGAATCATGGAAAGCAACACTGCAAACAGGCAAGGCTACTTACTGGAGCAGATCACGACAAAAACTCTGGTTAAAAGGCGAAGAATCAGGACACTTTCAACTAATCAAAGATATTTTTATTGATTGCGATAATGATACAATTCTATTGCAGGTCAAGCAATTGGGAGAAGCAGCCTGCCATACAGGTTATAAGTCATGCTTCTACAGGAAGTTAAGCGGCGAAGATTTTGTTATCATTGGAGAAAAGATTTTTAATCCAAAGGAAGTATATAAATGAAAGTTTTAAAATTAGGAATTCCCAAGGGAAGCCTGGAAAACAGTACTATAGATTTATTTAAAAAAGCCGGCTGGCGCATTACCAGTGACGCGCGAAGCTACTTTCCCGATATTGATGATCCGGAAATAATGTGCAAACTGGTTCGGGCACAGGAAATGTCGCGTTATGTTGAAGACGGCACACTGGATTTGGGGCTGACGGGAATTGATTGGATTCTGGAAAATTCATCGGATATCGTAGTCGTGCAGGATTTGATTTATTCCAAGGTTTCAACTCAGAAAGCACGCTGGGTGCTGGTTGTCCGCGAAGATTCACCTTACAAATCAATAGAAGATATGGAAGGGAAAAAAATATCGACCGAGTTGGTGAATTTCACGAAGAAATATTTTGCCGCAAGAGATATCAATATTCATGTTGAATTTTCCTGGGGGGCGACAGAAGCTAAAGTAGTGGAAGGCCTGGTGGATGCTGTTGTGGAGGTAACGGAAACCGGTTCGACGATTAAGGCCAATAAATTAAGGATTATTCACGAGCTGATGAAAACCAACACACAGTTAATTGCCAATCGCGCTTCCTGGAAGAATGCCTGGAAACGTAGAAAGATTGAACAAATAAGCACAATGCTTACCGGTTCTTTGCAGGCTATGGGTAAGGTAGGCCTGAAACTTAATGTTGCTAAAGAAAATCTGGACAAAGTGATGTCCTTGCTTCCTTCACTCAAAGCTCCCACGATTTCCAGTTTGTCTTCGAATAAATGGTTTGCTATAGAATCCATTGTCGACGCAAAAATTATGCGGGATTTAATTCCTGTGCTTTTAGAAGCGGGGGCACAGGGTATCATTGAATATCCTTTAAATAAAGTTATTTGACAGGTAAAACATTGATGTACAGAAGAGCGAAAATTATCCGCAAAACAACGGAAACAGATATACACCTTGAAATTGATCTGGATAAAACTGCGGGAAGCAAGATAGACACGACAATTCCTTTTTTTAACCATATGCTGGAACTTTTTGCGCGGCATGGTTTTTTAAAGCTTATTATCAAGAGCAAAGGCGACACGCAAATTGACGACCATCATTTAATAGAAGATTTAGGGATATGTCTGGGACAAGCCGTAGGAAAAGCATTGGCTAAAAAAACAGGCATTAATCGTTACGGTTCGGCTTCTGTGCCTATGGATGAATGTTTATGCCGGGTGGACATGGATATTTCCGGTCGTCCCTATCTGGTTTACAACGTCAAATACGGACGCAGAAAAATCAGTGGATTTGATCATACCCTGGTTAAAGAATTTTTTAAAGCGTTTACCGATCACAGCGGTATAACATTGCACATCAATTTTTTGTATGGCGAAAATGGTCATCACATTGTTGAGACGATATTCAAAGCTTTTGCACGTGCCCTCAGGAACGCTGTAACTTTGAACGAAAATATTAAAGGAGTTCTTTCTACAAAAGGAAGTCTTTAAGAAAGCGAGGTCAAATTTTTGCTTAATTATTATTGGAAAAAATTCAGGCATGTTGCGGGATTTGTTTTAGTTTCTTTTCTGGCTTTGTCAATTACAAGTCAAGCTGCGGAAAAAAATTCGGAAAATGTTAAACTACCGAAGCAAATAGCAGTGATTTCTTTTCAAGCCATAACCTCTGAAGAAGAATCGGGGAAAACTGTATTTTGCCCGCTTTGCGGCATAGGTGCTTCCGGCGGCAAGATATTAAAGGGATCTGAAAAAATAGTTGAAGACGTTTTTGTTAATAAACTGCGTGAAATAAAAGAAGTGGAATTAATTCCTCCGGATAAAGTGGAGGGTGTCTACAACAGGATCTCTTCCGAATCGTTGAAGGAACCTTCATTGAAACGTTTACAAAAAGTTGGCAATGAGTTGGGAGCTGATTTTTTAGCTGTGGGTTATGTTTACCGTTATACCGAAAGAGTCGGTTATAAATACTCATCGGAACATCCGGCCTCTGTGGTTTTTGAAATTCATCTCATTAAAACTGCTGACGGCAGTATAATTTGGCGGGGATTTTTTGACAAAACTCAAAAATCGTTAATGGAAGATGTTTTTCAAGCCCCTTCGTTCTTTAAAGGCGGCGGTAAATGGCTTACCGCGCGCCAATTGACAGAGCAGGGCATGAATAAGATTTTTGAGAAATTCCCCAAATTTGAAGATTAAACGTATTTTTTTTAACGCGACAGCCCGCGCGATCACATCTGCCAAAAGAACTTTAGCGGGCAAATGAATAATAAGATTTAATTTTAAGATATAAGTTTATTCTTATTCATTAAACATTTTAGTTAAATGAAGCCAAACTTTTTTCCACGGGGGTATTCGCTTGGTCATTATTCCGGCAATTGATATTAAAGATGGAAAATGTGTGCGGCTGGCTCAGGGTGATTTTGACCGCGTTACAACATATGCAGATAATCCGGTAGATGTGGCGCTGACCTGGATGCAAAAAGGCGCTGAATTGATCCATGTCGTTGATCTCGATGGTTCTGTTGCCGGTTTACCTCGTAACGCAAATATTATTCTGGAGATCGCCCGAAAAGTTGTTGTTCCGATTCAGGTTGGCGGCGGAATAAGGGATATGGAAACCATTGAGTTTTACTTAAATAATGGTGTTTCCAGCGTTATCCTGGGTACGGCGGCCCTGCAAAATGAAGAAATTGTCCGGGATGCCTGTCAAACCTTTCCGGAGAAAATAATTTTGGGGATTGATGCATTAGAGGGAAAGGTCGCCATCCGGGGCTGGACACAAAAAACCCAGCTAAACGCCGTTGATTTAGCCAGGCGATATGAAAAATTTAACGTAAAAGCTATAGTTTATACTGATATAAAGCGGGATGGCATGGGAACAGGTGTCAATATTGAAGCAACTAAAGAATTGGCTAAGGCCGTAAACATTCCGGTGATTGCTTCAGGCGGTGTGGCTGCTATTGCCGATATTGAAAACCTTCTTTCAATAAAAGATTCTGAAATCTATGGAGTAATTATCGGGCGTGCCCTTTACAACGGGGCTGTTTCTCTGGAAGATGCCATTAAAGCAGGTAAAAAGGTTTCTTAATTTTTAAAAGCAGTGGAGGCAATGGAGGCGGAATTTATGTCAGATTGTATTTTTTGTAAAATTGTCCGGGGTGAAATTCCCTGCGCCAAAGTTTATGAAGATGATAATGTTTTGGCTTTTGACGATATTAATCCGATGGCGCCTACGCATGTTGTCATCATTCCTAAAACTCATATTCCTACCCTGATGGATGTTGATGCAAAGAATATCGGTATTATAAATCATTTAATTACTGCTGCGCAAAAAGTGGCCCGGATCAAAGGCATTGACGCCAGGGGTTTTCGCACGGCTATTAACTGCAATTTTGAAGGAGGACAGGTGGTGTTTCATTTGCACGTTCATGTTCTCGGAGGCAGAAAACTTCAGGATGAATTAGGATAAATTATAAGAAGGTGAACTATTATGGATATAAATATTAAAATAAATGAAGAAATGGTTACAGCCGCTAAATCCAAGGACAAAATCAGGCTCTCGGCAATACGTATGTTAAAAACAGCCCTGCATAACAAGGAAATTAATTTAATGCGGCCGTTAAATGAAAGTGAGGTTTTGCAGGTTCTTTCTTCAATGATCAAACAAAGAAAAGATTCTATTGAACAGTTTGCTAAAGGAGGGAGGACTGATCTGGTAGAGAAAGAAGAAGCGGAATTAAAAGTTATACAGGAATTTATGCCGGCCCAGATGTCCGAAGATGAAGTTGATTCTTTGATTAAAAAAGCGATTGAAGAAGCAGGCGCTGTTTCTGTCAAAGACATGGGAAAAGTCATGAAAATTTTGATGCCCAAGCTCACAGGAACAGCCGACGGCAAGATGGTAGGCGAAAAAGTTAAGGCGTTTTTATCTAAGTGAGCGGTTGCTTTGGTTAATAAAACATAGGGATTGTAAGTATTTTGGCGGGATAACTAGTGTACGTTGATAAAAGCAAGATTGAAGAAATTAAAAACAGAGTGGATATTGTTGATCTTGTTTCCGAATATCTTACATTAAAAAAAGCAGGGAGGAATTTCACGGGCTTATGCCCGTTTCATCAGGAAAAAACACCATCATTTTCAGTCAACCGCGATAAACAAATATTTTACTGTTTTGGCTGCGGAGAGGGTGGCAATGTTATTACCTTCCTGATGAAAATTGCCGATAAAACTTTTCCGGAAGCCATTGAATACCTGGCGGAAAAAACAGGAGTTGTCCTACCCCCTATGTCTTCGGGTAAAGAAGGCAGGCAAAAGGATTCACTAAAGGATGGTATAATTAATTTAAATTTAAAAGCGGCGCAACAATTCTCCCGTAATCTCGCTTCTCCGGCTGGCACTGCCGCCCGTAAATACTTGCAAAACAGAGGTATCGCTGAAGAAATTATTAAGCAATTCCGTTTGGGATATGTGCCCGACACTTGGCGTTCTTTGACAGATTATATTGAAAACAACGGTTTTTCCATGAAATTAGCCGAGCAGGCGGGTCTGGTAATTGCCGGCAAAGAAGGGAGTTTTTATGACCGTTTTCGCGGTCGTCTTATTTTTCCCATTGAAAATGTTTTTGGTGAAATAGTGGCTTTTGGCGGCAGGGTTCTGGAAAAAGGCGAGCCGAAATATCTCAATTCACCGGAATCACCGGTTTATACCAAGGGGAAGAATTTATATGGTCTGAACAAAGCAAAAGAAGAAATTCGCAAAAGAGGCTTTGCTCTCATTGTTGAAGGCTATTTTGATTTGATTTCTCTGTGGAATGCGGGTATCTGCAATGTCGTTGCTACTTTAGGCACAGCGTTGACCAGAGAGCATATTGAACTCCTTAGGCGTTATACGGTAGAAGTTGTCGCTCTTTTTGATCCGGATGAAGCGGGGATAAAAGCGCTCGACAGAAGTCTTGAATTATTTTTAAGCACACAGATGCGGGCGAGGGCGTTAATTCTGCCGGGAGGATATGATCCCGATGATTATGTAAGGAAGTTTGGTAAAGAAAAAATGGAAGAATTGATTTCCCGTTCACAACCACTAAGCGATTATTATATTGAAAATGTATTGGGTAGCGGCAAAACTTTTGAAGATAAGCGGGATATGATAAAAACCGCCATGGAATTTATTGATAAAATCAGTGATAAAAAGGAAAAAGATCTTTTTATTAAACGTATAGCCGAAAAAACAGGCGTTAACGAAGAGTTGCTGATAAAAGAAACTTATAAAAACGCACCACAAGGGGAACAGAAAGGCGGAAAGACAAAACAACCTGTTAATATCAATAATGATGTGGTTGAATTGCATTTAATCCAACTTATGCTGGAGTATCCTCAGAAAATCATACAGGTGGAAAACGAAAACATATTAGATTATTTTTTACAGCCTGAGCTTCAAAACCTGGGCAAAAAAATTATTGATGCTTATAAATTATTAGGTTTTATTGATATTGGTGTAATTTTATCGGCAAATGAGAATGCATCTTTACGCGAAAGGATATTTCAATCAATGATGAAGGCCTTGCCTGCCGAGGATACAATGCTGGAAAAAATATTTGCTGATAATGTGCGGCAGATTAAAAGAAAATGCTATAAAGAACAGCACCGTCAAATTAAATTAAAATTGAGCAAAGCTCAGGAAAACGGCAATGAGGATCTACTCAATAAGCTTCTTTATGAGAAAGAAAACATACTGATGAAAGAAAAAGAATTAAACTAAACAAGCTGGATAAATAAAATATTTGGAGGAGATGCCAAATGGCGAAAGAAGTACAATCTGATGAAGTTAATAAGCTAATTTTACTCGGTGAAGAAAAAGGTTTTTTGACTTACGATGACGTCAATGATGCCTTGCTGCCGGACGTAACATCTTCGGAACAAATTGATGATATAATTATGCTTTTTGGAGAAAAAAATATTGATATCATTGATACTGAGCAAGGTGAAAAACTGACCGTAAAAAAATCAATGAAAGATATAGGTGATGTTATTCTGAAGGATACGCTTGCGCTTGTGCCCAGCGCGGAGAAAACCGGAGATCCGGTAAAAATGTATTTGCGCGAGATGGGATCGGTCTCTCTTTTGAGTCGTGAAGGCGAAGTGGAAATAGCTAAAAAAATCGAGGAAGGTGCGCGCGAAACAATGTCGGCTATATTTCGTTTTTCCGTTTCGATTAACGAAGTATTAAGTATCGGTGAAAAATTGCTGACGGGCGAAATTAAAAGTAAATATGTCGTCGATAATATTGAGGATGAAGAAGGCTTTATGGAAGAGGATGAACATAAAGAAAGAATCCTCAAGCTGATTGCCAGAATTAAGCTTTTTAACGACAGAAATACGGTTTTACGAACTAAACTCAAATCCGGTACTTTACCGGGTAAGAAGCGTGATCTCTTGAGCGCTGAACTGGAGAAAAATACAAAGTACATCGTTACGCTTTGCCGTAAGATTCGTTTCAGCAAAAAACAAATTCATCGTTTTATTTCACGTCTGCGGCGTTATGCAGAGGAAATAGAAGCATCTGAGAATATAATTGCTCAATATAAAAAAGAAACAGGATTGACTCTCGCGCAGATGGAAAAATCATGGGCGAAGATGAAAAAATCCGCAAAAGATGAAAAGAGTGTGGCGAAAGAAAATCGTGTTTCTATTGAACTACTTAAAAAAAGTAAAACGGCAATACACGAAGCGCAAAAAAAGATAAAACAAATTGTGCACGAAGTGGGAATACCGACGGCAACTTTAAAAGCAATTATTAAATCCATTGAAGAAGGCGAAAGAAAAGCGGAGATAGCTCAAAGAACGCTGGTAGAGGCAAATTTGCGGCTTGTTGTGAGTATTGCCAAAAAATACACTAACCGCGGTTTGCAATTTCTTGATTTAATTCAGGAAGGCAATATCGGCTTGATGAAGGCAGTGGATAAATTTGAGTATCAACGCGGATATAAATTTTCCACTTATGCCACATGGTGGATCAGACAGGCGATTACAAGGGCTATTGCCGATCAGGCGCGTACAATTAGAATTCCTGTTCATATGATTGAGACAATCAATAAATTGATTCGCACTTCCCGCTATCTTGTGCAGGAACTCGGTCGTGAGCCCACTCCCGAAGAAATCGCAAATAAAATGGAATATCCGCTGGAAAAAGTCAGAAAAGTATTAAAGATCGCCAAAGAACCTATTTCTCTGGAAACTCCCATCGGCGAGGAAGAGGACAGTCATTTAGGCGATTTCATTGAAGATAAAAGAGTCATGTCTCCTTCGGAAGCAACTATCAATATAGATTTGGCGGAGCAAACACGAAAAATATTGACAACACTAACTTCGCGGGAGGAAAAGGTTTTGCGAATGCGCTTCGGTATCAGCGACCGTTCGAATTTTCTAACTACGGATGAGAACCTGTCGGTGGATGCAGTTGAAAAAATTACTGAAGTTATTGAAGTTCCAGAAGTAATTGAGGATTCACAGTTAAAGAAAGTCAAAAACAAATCTAAGAAACGTTACGCGAAACCGTAAAATAATATTGACAATCAATATGTTTACGTATATCAAAACAAGTTCTTATGTATGCGTTAAAAAATAAAATGGCGGGCCTATAGCTCAACTGGTAGAGCCACCGGCTCATAACCGGTAGGTCCCTGGTTCGACTCCAGGTGGGCCCACCAAATATAATTAGAAGAAGAACTATGATTGAAGGGAAAAATATTTTTCGTATGACAGGAGAAAATTTGACAACAGGCTCTGTGAATGCCGTGGTGAGACTAACAATGTCATCATTCCACGGCGAAGATGATAAGCTTATAAAGCAATTTACTTACAAAAATGCACCCCTGAAAGGTGCATTTTTTTTATACTAATATAAAGAAGGAGAAAATTATTGAAAGAGAAATTATTGTTATTAATTAAGCTTCAGGATTGTGATTCACAACTGGTTAAGTTATCCGCAAAGAAAAAAATACTGCCTGAAAATATAGAAAAACTGGATAAAGAATTCATCTTGTTTAAAGAAGGAATAGAAAAGAATAAAATAAAATATGATGAGCTTAAGTCTCGTCATACTGAAAATGAAAATAAAATTAAAAAAGTTAACGAAGGCATTGTAAAAACAAAAGAAAGGATGCTGGAGGTTAAAAACAACAAGGAATATCAAGCCATGCTCAAGGAAATTGAGATTGCCGAATCATCACGCGGCGAAATTGAAACCCAGATAATCTCGCTATTGGACGAATTGGATAAACTCTCTGTTTTAGTGAAAAAAGATGAGGAAATTTTGAAACAGAGCAGGGGTAAATACGAACAGGAAAAGAAAGCAATGGAAGATGATTTGAATGCTGTAGATACCGATGTTGCTAACTGGGAGCAAAAGCGAATTGATTTGCAAAAGGATGTTCCCGATGAGCTATTGGTCAGATATGAAAGAATCAAAAAAAGGAATAAGGGCGTCGGTGTAACTTCTGTCTGGAAATCTGTTTGCAATGGTTGCCATATGAATATTCCACCGCAGCTTTATAATGAATTGCAGAGATCAGATGATTTGCTTAGTTGTCCCAATTGCAACCGGATAATGTATTTTCAGGATATGGAGAAACCGGTTTAGATTCTATGGCGGGGGAAAATTATAAATTATTCAGCGATGGCGCTTGTCGCGGCAATCCCGGAGTTGGTGGAGCCGGCGCTGTCATAATGAATGTCAATGAAAAAGTTGTCTGGGAAGGCAAGGAGTATCTGGGACACTGCACCAATAACATTGCTGAATATAGAGCGCTTATTTTGGGATTAAAGGGAGCTTTGGCTCATGGCTATAAGAATCTGGAAGTTTATCTGGATTCAGAGCTCTTAGCCAAACAAATCAACGGTCCCTACCGGGTAAAAAACGAAAACTTGAAGGTTTTAATGAAAGACGTCCGCAATTTGCTGGCTACTTTTGATTCTATTGGGGTTAAACACGTCCCGCGTCTCCACAACAGTCATGCCGATAAGCTGGCCAATATGGCCATCGATGAAAATAACTAAACCAATTCGCATGTAATTACAACCTTATAGGCGGTAATTACCGGTAAGGTAAATTATTGATTTATTATGCGCTCCCCTCCGGGATGCGCTTCCGGTCATTGTCTACCTTTGTTGGCCGCATCATCGGCTCCTCAACGTATATTTGAATACGTCTGCGTCGCCTCTTCCTTGCCGCCTCGGTATACTTTTGACTGCAAATTGGTATTAGACTTAGGCTTGTTTTTATTGTTTTCTGCTTTTGTAATTATACTTTGTGACTGCCAGGTTGTCGCGGTGAATAACTTCATCATAGTCTTTGTGCCCCAGAATCTGACTGATTTGATTTGTTTTTAACCCTTTGATTTTGCTAATTTCAGTTGAACTGAAATTAACCAGTCCTTTAGCTAGAATTGTACCGTCACGGCCAACACAGTTCACAGGGTCTCCCAGATCGAAATTTCCTTCTACATCAATAATGCCTGAAGGAAGCAGGCTTTTCCCTTTTTCCAGCAATGCTTTTTTTGCGCCATCGTCAATAATTAATTTGCCGCGGGGACGTAAGGTGAAAGCGATCCAGTATTTTTTGCTGTTTAGACGATCAGCCATAGGCAAAAATAGTGTGCCGATTTCTTTACCCGCCATAATATCTATCAAAACTTTCTTCTTTTTCCCGGGGGCTATAACGCACGGAATACCGATGGCGGCTACTTTCTTGGCGGCCTGAACTTTACTTTTCATTCCTCCCGTTCCTGCGGAGGATGTTTCATCTGTGGCCGCTAATTCAATCTCCTCTGAAAATTCACCGACAACAGATATAAGCTTGGCTTTTTTAGATACCGTTGGATTGCAATCATAAAGCCCGTCAATGCTCGTTAGATTGATAAAAAGATCAGCTTCAATTATATTGGCGATCATCGCGGCAAGATTGTCATTCTCTCCAAACTTGATTTCATCAACGGCAACGGTATCATTTTCGTTTATAATTGGAATGGCTCCCCATTCCATCAGAGTTGAAAGAGTGTTGCGGATATTTAAATATCGCTGACGGTCAGTAACATCGGAAAGCGTTAGAAGGATTTGAGCAACGTAAAGACCGTTTTTTTCGAAAGATTTGGAATAGACACGCATTAATCTCCCCTGTCCGATGGCGGCAGCGGCTTGTTTTTCTGGAATGCTTTTGAGTTTTTCGGTTATGTTCATGCGATGTTTTCCCGAAACAATCGCGCCGGAAGTAACCAGTACTACTGTATATCCATTTTGAACTAAATAAGACATATCCTGCACAAGAGAATCAATAATTTTGATATCCAGACCGTCATTTCCGGCCAATACCGCTGAACCGACTTTTATAAGAATTCTTTTCGCGTGTGCCAGGACATCCTGACGAATATTTTTCATGACTTTACTTGCTTTCAATTAATTTAAATTTTCGATTATTTTATTTAGTACTTCCTTCATCCCTTCGCCGGTAAATGCGGAAAAAAGATGTAATATTATGCCTTTTTTCTTGAATAGCGCAACTGCTTTTTTGGCGTTTTCTCTTACATAAGGCAGGTCGATCTTATTAAGAGCCACGATTTGAGGCCGCTCCAGCAACTCAGGATTGTAATGCTCCAGTTCCTTATTGATAACGGTAAAGTTAGACCATGCGTTAATATTTGGTTCTATTGAAATATCAATAATGTGGAGTAACAGAGAAGTTCTCTCTATATGTTTTAAAAATCTGATGCCCATGCCCAGACCGTCATGCGCGCCAAAGATAAGGCCGGGTATATCGGCAATAACAAAACTTTTATTGCCTGAATATTTAACAACCCCCAGGTGAGGTGTAAGCGTGGTGAAGGGATAATCGGCAATTTTGGGTTTTGCAGCGGACACGCGGGAAATAAAGGTTGATTTACCGGCGTTGGGAAAGCCAAGAATGCCCACATCAGCCAGCAATTTCAGTTCAAGCAAAAGAGTAAATTCTTCGCCTTCCATGCCGTCCTGCGCAAAACGGGGTGTCTGATGGGTTGATGTGGTAAAATGAGCATTGCCTTTGCCTCCGATGCCGCCGTGCGCGGCGATAAAAGTTTGTTCCGGTTTTGATAAATCTGCAAGGACTTCTCCGGTTTCAAAATTTTTGATGATTGTTCCCACCGGTACTGAAATCTTAAGATCTTCAGCACTTTTACCGGTGCGATGATTACCCGAACCATGACCGCCGTTTTTAGCAAATTGATGTTGTTTGTATTTTAAATCCAATAGGGTATGATGGCTTTGGGTCGCTTGAAAGATAACATCGCCCCCTTTGCCGCCGTCTCCTCCGTCGGGTCCGCCACGCGGCACAAATTTTTCCCGCCGGAAACTTACACAACCGTGACCACCATGACCGGCCTTGATATAGATTTTTGCTTCATCAACAAATTTCATGTTAAATTATTCCTCGAACAGAAAGATTATGCCAGCTTTAAAGAGGAAATATTCGCCATATACTGGCGAATATTCCCGGCAATGTAAAGTTCTTTTATTATGCGCTCTCTTAAAGGGAATGCGCTGCCGGTCAAGGATGATATCGAGGCGGCGAAGAGGAAGCGACGATGTGTATTATTAATACGCTAAGGAAGCCGACAACCCCGGCCTGCCCCATAGCAGGCTGTGCCAATAATAGAGCGCGCTTTGATTTTAAATGGTATCCAAAATAAAAAGGCGCTTATTGCAAGCGCCTTTAAAATCAAAAACATCTGGTGATAATTTTTTTATGATGCGTAAACACTCACTTTTTTCCTGGTTTTATCAAGTCTTTCATACTTTACCACGCCGTTAATCAGGGAAAAAATAGTGTAATCTTTGCCCAGTCCCACGTTATTACCCGGGTGAATTTTTGTTCCTACCTGTCGTACAATGATAGAGCCTGCGTTAATTTTTTCTCCGCCGTATACTTTGATTCCACGCCTTTGAGAATTGCTATCTCTGCCATTGCGGGAACTTCCCTGACCTTTTTTATGTGCCATGACTTCCTCTTACATTGAAATTTTTGTTATTTTCATGCTGGTTAAACTTTGACGATGTCCTGTCTTTTTATGAAAACCCTTGCGCCGTTTCATATGGTAAACGATAAGCTTCGGACCTTTCTTTTGAGCGATAATTTGACCGACAACTTTAGCTCCGTCCACAAAAGGTTTTCCAATTTTCACTTCTTTATCGTTGGAGAGCATAAGAATTTTATTAAAAACCACTTCGTCGCCTTTGTTACCGTCAAGTTTTTCTACAGATAAAACATCACCTTCGGCTACTCTGTGTTGTTTTGCTCCTGTTTTTATAATTGCGTACATAAACGTATCCTTACTTGAATTAGAGTTAAGACTGGTCCTTATAGATAAAAAGTTTCTTTTTGTCAATAAAATTTAAGTCTTAATGAGAAATATTTTACCGGTGGCTCAATGAATGGCTAAATTGTTGAATTAATATCGGAAAAATAATTAAGGGAGATTGTAATTATAAAAATTTAGTATTATATATCTCTCATATTTGTCTTTTCAATGAAAGAGTGACCTTGCATTGTACTGCAGGTTTTAGCTAAAGACGCGACATAGTTTCGATAAATAAAAATTGTACTTCAAAAATGTGGAGGTTTGCCATGAATGCCAATGCTCCTGTCGTACTTATAAGCGGATGCTCAACCGGTATTGGCCGAGCGCTCGCGATAGAATTTGCCGCGCGTAACTGGCGGGTATTCGCCACCGCACGGAAACCGGCGGCTATCGATGATCTGAAAGCCCTGAATGTGGAAACTGCAGCTCTTGATGTGACGGATGAAAAATCAATTGCGGCCTGTGTGGATTCAATAATGGCAAATACCGGCCGAATTGACGTACTGATCAATAATGCGGGGCTTTTATTGATAGGCCCCCTTATCGAACTTGAAGCCAGTGAATTACGGCGTCAATTTGAAACTAACGTAATCGGGCAGGCAGCTCTTATCCGCGCAATTGCGCCGCATATGATTATGCGGCAGTCGGGGAAAATAGTAAATATAAGCAGTGTTTCGGGAGTATTGCCCACGCCTTTTGCAGGCGCATATTGTTCCACGAAAGCGGCATTTACCGCCTTTTCCGAATCTCTCCGCATGGAGCTTGCACCCTTCGGTATCACAGTTGTCATTGTGCATCCGGGCGGCATAAAATCGAACCTGTCTGAAAACGCTGATAAAAATCTTGACCGTTTCAAAAATTCTCCTTATGGCCCTATCCAGAGTTTTATTTTTGAGCGGGCTAATGCTTCGCAGGAAGACGCAACCCCGGTGGAAGATTTTGCGAAAAAGCTTGTTGATCAACTCGTGAAGAAAAAAACTCCGGTATTCATTCGTCTGGGAAAAGGTTCGAGACTCCTTCCATTTATCGCCGGGTTTCCCCGAGTGTTTATAGACGCGTTACTTGGCAAAAAATTCGGGCTTGATCGGCTTGGAACTGGCCGGAATTAAAAATATTATAACAGGCTATAATTATCACTGTTATTTCAATAACATACATAATCATGCAACCCATAGTTTGTCAAATTTATCGGAAGTTTTCGCTATGTCGGCGAAAATTCCCGGCAAAGTAAGTTTCTATTTTGATGCGTTCCCGTAAAAGGGAATACGCTTTAATTTAGATTGGTGCAAGGATGGTTTTTGTTTTAAAGACTTTAATTTGCCGGGATTCGTCCGCGGTTGATTTCAAAATAGACGAGATAATATCGGCGGGTCTGGCCGATCCTTCCTGAATATGCGACACAGTGAATTTGATTGTTTTGCTGTCGCCATCCAGAACAAGATTCTGTATACAGGAGCGAATGTCTTTTATGATTGTTTTTCCCTTGGATAATTTTTGAATATTGAACACGGAAGCCGCCAAAAAGTTCTTAATATTTTCTTCGATAACCATCAGACGGGCAGAATCAATAGCGGCAGGCAGATATAATTCATATTCAAATCCCTGCGTCATTTGAGCAATCGCTTTTTCTCCGTCAGAAAGCTTTCTTATCTCTAAAATTTCAATGCCTGAAGGCAGAGCTGAATTGATTTCGCTTTTTAAGGAGTCCATGTCTGATAAATAATTTTCCGCGGCAATATCGATGTATTCCTGTCTGCTTGCCATACCTACTGCGGTAGCGGTGGCAAAGGATATTTTGGGATGCGGATGGTAACCGATAGAATAAGCAAGCGCGATGCTGCTGCGGCGCAAGGCGCGTACCAGCGCTCCTGAGAGTTCCAGATGAGATAAAAATCGGGATCGCCCGAGCTTGCTGAAGGTAAAACGATATTTTGCTTCTTTGGCGGAGGTGGCATCGGGAACCGGCGGCGATGACAAAACCGTTTTATTTTCTTCCTCGGCAAAAATATTTTTTGTTATGGAGAAATCACATGCTCCGCAGTCCTGACAGCCGGAAAACCGGCAATCATCGGTTGCCAATTGGTCTTTCGATCTTTGTCCCTCACGCAGCAGAAATTCACGGCTCACACCGCAGTCAATATTATCCCACGGCAATTTTTCATGAATATTACGTTCACGCGTGAAATCTTCCGGGTTGATTCCCGTTTCAGCCATTGCTTCCTGCCACAGGTCGAAGCGCAGAATGTCACTCCAGCCGTCGAAACGGCAACCCTTGCGAAAAGCCACCTCCAACAGCGCTCCGAGTGTTTCATCGCCGCGCGAAAATATTCCTTCGAGTAAACTCATTCGCGCGTCATGCCATTTTACATTGATGTTGCGGTTTCTGATTCTCTGACGAATAAATTCCTGCTTGGCATAAGTATCTTCCATGGAAATTTGTTTTTGCCACTGAAAGGGTGTATGTGGTTTAGGGACGAACGTGGAAAGACTAATGGTGACCTGACCGCGGTTTTTTGCCGCCCGCAGAGTTTCATAGCCTAAATTAACAATTCCTTCCAAGTCTTCCTGTTCTTCATAAGGCAGACCCAGCATGAAATAAAGTTTAATTGATTTCCAGCCGGCGGCGAATATTTTATCCGCGGTAGAAAGCAAATCCCCGGAGGTATTGCCCTTATTGATAATTAGACGCATTTTATCCGTTCCGGCTTCCGGCGCAAGCGTAAAACTTGTTTTCCGTGTTCGTTTGATTTCTTCCATTAATGTTTCGCTGAGAGATTCCACGCGCAATGAAGGAAGCGCCAGAGCCACCCGTTTGGAATGATACCGGTTCATCAGATTTTCTACCAAAGGTTCAAGACAGCTGTAATCGCCGGAACTGAGCGATAAAAGCGATATTTCTTCATGGCCGGTTATCTTAAGCATCTTATCGGCCATTTCCATGAGTAAGGAAGTATTTCTTTCACGGTAAGGACGCCAGAGAATTCCTGCCTGACAGAATCTGCAGCCGCGGGTGCAGCCGCGTGCTATTTCCAGAGTGATGCGATCGTGAATAGTTTGCATAAGCGGGACGACAGGTTTATAAGGATGTGTCCATAAGTTCAGGTCAGGGATATTTCTTTTTTTTATGACCTGATTTTTTCCATGAACAGCGGGAACGTAAATGCCGGGAATTTTCGCCAGTTGGTCTATCAGATTATTTCGGTTAAGAGAGTTCTTTTTACCGGTATGAACCGTCGCGGTAATTTCCCCTACAACTTCTTCTCCTTCGCCGATGACAAAAGCGTCGATAAAATCAACAAGCGGAGCCGGATTAAAGCAGCAGGGACCGCCGGCTATTATCAGTGGATGTTCCTCTTTTCTCTCCGTGCGGGCAAGCGGTATGTGGCCTAAATCCAGCATGTTTAATAAGTTGGTGTAAGAAAGTTCATACTGCAATGAAAAACCGACAATGTCAAAATCCGCCGCCGGCATTTGTGATTCCAGAGATGTTAAAGGTATTTTCCCTTCACGCAATTGCTTTTCTCTGTCCGGCCAGGGAGCGAAACATCTTTCGGCCGCAACATACGGAATTTCGTTTAAAATAGAATATAAAATCTGCAAACCGAGATGGGACATGCCGACTTCGTAAGTATCTGGAAAGGCAAGCAGAAAGCGTACTTCCGCTTTGTCTTTGCGGATGGCGTTTACTTCCGCGCCGATATAACGGCTTGGTTTCTCGGCGCCAAGCAAGAGTTCATCGAAGTTACTATGGTTCATAATTTGTTTTCCTGTTTGTAACAAAGCCACAAAGTCATTCTTCTGATCTGTAGTCGGAGTGGGATTGATATTTGTAAGGATTCTTTTTGATATCTCTGAGTAATGACAGCGCCATCTTTTGGGGGAAATTAACAGAGGCAAGATAATCCAGGGAATTATTTTTAAATGTATTGATCAGATCATCGCGAACGGAATCTTCATTTTTCTTAGGTACGAAAGACCGCTCCAGTTTATGTTCGTAGGAAAGTTTTTCGCCCATGATATTTTTAACCGTAGTGTAATCTTGAGGGTCGGTGAAATAAGATTTCTTTAAAGAAATCTTCGTCTGAAAAGAAATTTCCACTTTAACTGTATCGGCGGCTATGGGACGGGATAAATCAAAAATCTTTAATTTAAGGCCGTTGTCTAATTGTATTTCTTCAATTAAGTTCATTTGTGTCCAATTTCGAAAAATGTTTTATTTAAGGATGTCGGCCTTATACAAAATCGCATGGAATCTGACGCCTGTCAGGCGGCAAATTCCGTGCGGCCCGGTATTAACATTTTTATACTTGACCTGCAACTCTAATCCTTCTATAAAATAGCTCCATAATTAAATAATCAGCTAAAAAGCTGCAAAATTAACGAAAGAGAAGCCTTTTTTTATGAATGATGTCAACGCCATTTTACTTTTGTCCTGTGCCGATGGCAAGGGCCTTGTCGCCAAAATTTCCGATTTTATTTTCCGTCACAACGGTAACATTGTACATGCCGATCAACATACTTCCAAGATAGACAAGCTTTTCTTTATGCGGATCGAATGGGAACTCAACGGTTTTGCGCTTAGCCGCGAAGAAATTCCCGCCGCTTTTGTGCCGTTGGCAAAGCAATTTAACATGAAGTGGGATTTGCATTTTACTGATTATGTGCCTCGCATAGCCATTTTTGTTTCTCGTCACCTGCATTGTCTGCACGACCTCATTTTGCGCCGGCATATGGGAGAACTGGGGGCTGATGTTGAAGCGGTAATCAGTAATCATACGGACGCCCGCGATCTGGTGGAACAATTCGGGATGAAATTTTTTCACATTCCAATCACGGAAAAAAATAAGGAACAGCAGGAAGCTCTGGAATTGAATATGTTGCGGGAGATGAATATCGATCTGGTTGTTCTGGCGCGTTACATGCAGATCCTCGGCGGGAAATTTCTTAAAAGTTACGGCAAAAGTATAATCAATATCCATCATTCTTTTTTACCGGCGTTTGCCGGAGGGAATCCTTATCAGCAGGCTTATGACCGCGGCGTGAAAATTATCGGAGCGACAGGTCATTACGTAACGGAACAACTGGATGAAGGGCCTATTATCGCGCAGGACGTGATCAAGATCAGTCACCGCGACGCGGTTTCCGATATTCAAACGAAAAGCAAAGATCTGGAAAGAATTGTGCTGGCACGGGCTTTACGCCTGCATTTGGAAAATAAAATACTCGTTTATGGATCAAAAACCATTGTATTTGATTGATATCGTTTTTTACCTTCATTAAAAATACCAGGCAAGCAATCTATGTCGGATTCAAATTTAATCATCCTTTGTCAACCGGATGAAAGAAAATCGTGTGGCGCCTGTTGCGGCCTTTACAATTATGTAGACAGCTCCCGCTCTTCTCTTAAGTTGCGTTTACGTTCGCGCACAAAACGTTTCCATCAGATAGTAAAAAATCCAGGCGATGTTGAACGTTATGCGAAAGAAACATTAACCGGGGAAGATTTCAGCAAGAGATATGAAGTGATTTACTGTTGCGAATACCTTGGCTTTCTGGACAAAGAGGAAAAGAAAGTTGGTTGTCTGCTTCATCCGATGCAAAACGCCGGTCTTGATCTGCGTGACTGTTCGTTTTACGGACAGGAACTATGCGCCGGTCATCTTTGTCCCAGCCATTATTTTATTCCGCGGTCCCAATCTCAAATTCTGCTAAAAATAATTGATGATTGGTACCTTTACGGTCTTGTCTTGACAGATATCGATCTGGTTACTACATATTTCCGGCTTCTTGCCGATAGAGTCGGCGGGGAGCTTAAACCGGAATTGTTCGATAATGAACATTTAAAGAGTATCGCTCTGGAATATTTTAATTGGAAAACTAACTGGCCGTATCGCGCTCTGGAAACAAACAGGTTGGGCAAGTATTATTTTGATGGATCACAATACATGATCAGTCATATCGACTACGCGGGTTTTAACCGGGAGATATCGCCGCTCAACGCAATTTTATTGAGTCTGTCTTCCTCATTTAAAAATGCCGGGGAACTTGAAGCGGGGGAGGGGCTGATTTGGTCAAATATTGAAAACTTCGTATCCACATATCAGCGCTTTTATTAATTTTTTATTGACATAACACAGCCACTTTAGCTAGTGTAATAGAAATTCTCGATCAAAACGCTATTTTTATTGGCTTTGTTGTCGGTTTTGGGAACGTTGATTTAATATGTCTCGTTGCCTGACTAAAACCTGGCCGCCTCAATATCGTCTTTGATCGGAAGCGTATCCCCTTAAGGGCGCATAGTAAATAGAACCTTATATTGCCGGGAATTTTCGCAAACATAGCGAAAAATTTCTTTAGAAGTGGTATAAGTCAATTTTAACGAGTTGTTATTTGATTTAAAGGTTTTATGAATGGATAAAATATCCAAAGAAATCCTTTTCTCCCGCGACGCTATTCAAAAGCGCGTGCGAGAGCTTGCCGGTCAAATATCTAAAGATTATGCGGACCGTGAATTAATTATCATTGGCGTTCTTAAGGGCGCGTTTATTTTCATGGCTGATTTAATCCGCGAGATCAGCATTCCCTGTAGGATAGATTTTACCCGGCTGGCAAGTTATGGCGACGGTTCTGATAGTTCTGGAAAAGTAGTAATGACTAAAGATATTGAAACTTCTATAAAAGGCAGGGATATCTTGATTGTGGAAGACATACTTGACACCGGCCTGACATTGCAATATCTTGTTGGGTGGCTTAAGGAGAGAAATCCCGATTCGCTGAAGATTTGTGTTTTATTGGACAAACGTAAAAGAAGAAAAGTTTCTTTTGAGGCCGACTATGTCGGCTTTACCATTGATGATGGTTTTGTGGTTGGTTATGGGCTTGATTTCAATGAAAAGTACCGCTTTTCCCCTGATATTTATGTAATTAAGCAGTGACGAAAGAGGCGAGTAAATGATCATACAATGCAGGCAATGCCGCACAAAATTTCGTTTTGATGACAATTTTATGCAAGGCAATGGTGTATGGCTGCGTTGCAGCCGTTGCGGGCATGTTTATTTTCAGGATAATCCATTGGCAAAGAAACAGGTGATGGATTCTTTACCAGTATCCGAACCTTCTGTTTTAGAGGAAGAGACTGTGCACGCAGTCGACGAGAGTGAGAAATCATCCACGGAAACTCCCTCCGTCTTCTTTAGGGATAAAAATGGCGTTTATTTTCCTGATAGAACCAAGGTGTCAGGAAAGCGTTTAAATGAAGAGATAGATTTGAGGATGGAAAAAACGCAAGAGGAAGAGAAAAGTGTCATAAAAGAGAGCGGGGAAATTGATAAAAAAGAAAAAGTAGAAAAAATTAGAAAGAAAAAAATGTCTTCGTCGAAGGGTTCCGGGAGAGTATGGAAGATTGCTCTTTGGTCTGTTTTAGTGATTATAGTTATTCCTTGCATTATTTATTTCTTCGTTTTTCCTGAAGTTGGTGAAGATATTATCAATAAATATAACGAATATACGGGAAATTCAAAACCGGTGACTTCGGGAGTTTTTATTAACCAGATGGTGAAGCTTCAGGACGTACATTATCGGAGGATAAATAATTACATTTTAGGACAGGTTGGTATTGTAGAAGGCACGGCTGTTAATCGTGCGGATTATCCTGTTTCGCGGATATTAATAAAAGGTGAAATTGTCGATGCATATTCAGTGGTTTTAAATGAACGTACGGGGTATGCGGGAAATATACTTACCGATGAAGAACTTACAAATTTATCTGAAGAAGAAATTTTAACGAAACTAGCCCAACCGCAGGGACTCAATAATTCCAACGATAAAATTATGCCCAATGGACAAATACCTTTCATGATTGTTTTTCCCAATGAGCCGGCAGGCGTAATTAAAACAACGGTGGTGACAATCGGAGTGGAACGCCTTCTTTAAGTGAATGTCCTTCCTCTTTCTTCGGCTGACTTTGTTTGGCATAAGCCTGCCCAGGCTAAAGGCTTGGATTGCAGGCTTCGGGAACGTTTGTATAATACGTCTTGTTGCCTCCTCGTTATTTTTTGAAAAAGAAAGGGCATCAATTATTTTTTTAGTAAAAGAGGTAAAATTTGAGATACGAAGGAAATATATTCAGGCCGTTTAGCGAGGCCAATAGTTATCTCCTGCAGTGCACTATCGGCTGTTCACACAATCAGTGCACCTTCTGCGGTATGTACAAAGACAAAAAGTATCGTGTGCGGCAGCTTTCGGAAATTATAGAAGATATCAAAATGGCCAAAGATCACTACGGAGATCTGGAAAAGGTATTTTTGTGCGATGGCGATGCCATTGCCCTGGAAACGGATATGCTGCTGGCAATTATTAAAAAGCTTTATCTGACATTTCCGTCTCTCCGGCATGTGGGCAGCTACGTTGGACCGCAGAGCACACTATCCAAATCCATTGAGGAACTGCGGATGCTCCGGTCTGCCGGTCTGACCAAAGCCTATATCGGTGTGGAAACAGGTGACGATGATCTCCTGAAAAAAATAAAAAAAGGCGTTGGTTACGACCAAATGCTTATGGCTGGCCGGAATCTGGTGGATGCGGATATCAATCTGTCTGCAATGGTTTTGTTGGGGCTGGCCGGAAAAGGCGAGGCCTCAAAGCGGCATGCCCTGGCTACGGCAAAAATCTGCAATGAAATGAAACCGCAATATCTTGCGGCTCTCACTGTGACACCGGTGCCGGGTACTGTTTTATACCGTCAGGTACAGGCAGGTGATTTTGAATTATTGGATCCTTTTGAAACCCTCGAAGAGATGAAACAGATATTTGAAAATATTACTGTTGATAACATGAAATTCGTCGGCACTCACGCCTCCAATTATATGTCCATCACCGGAACGTTACAGAAAGACAAGCAGAAAATGATTGCCGCGGTTGATGAAGTTCTGAGAAACAGGGATGAACGAATGCTGCGTCCGGATCATCTGCGCGGTTTGTAGTACCAAACCGCAGTCTTAAGTTAACTTTGTTAACACAGCCTGCTCCGGCTCGGCTTTTCGTCAAGTATTAATATGTTTTTCGATGGCCTTTCTGGTGATTGCCCCTTCGCGTAGAATAGTTGGTGGATCGCATGTAACGTCAATAATGGTGGAAGCTTTGCCGCCCCGGGTTTGTCCGCAATCAATAATTGCGTCTATTTTATCTCCGATTTGATCAGCTACTTCGGATGCCAGCGAGCATTCAGGCGCGCCGGACAGGTTAGCGCTAGTCGCGGTTAACGGCTTTTTCAGCTTTTGAACTATTGCCCCGGCGCCGGGATGGCTGGAGATACGCAGGCCGATTTTGCCGGTTCCGGCGGTCAGCAAAGAAGATACTTTATCCGAGGCTGAAAAAACGATCGTCAGAGCTCCCGGCCAGAACGCGGCCATCAGTTTTTGTGCTGATTCAGGAATATCCTTGACAAGATGATATACATCATCTGTTTGACCGATAATGAGAGAAATAGGATTTTTAAAATTTCTACCTTTAACGGCAAAAATCTTTTCGATTGCTTTTGGGTTTGTCGCGTCCGCTCCCAATCCGTAAAATGTTTCCGTCGGATAGGCGATAATGCCGGTGCCTGCCAGGATTTCTGCCGCTCTGGTAAGGATTTTTTCTTCGGAATTCTCCGCGTCGATTTTCAGGATTTCAGGCATCAACGGTTTCCCAGGATTTAAAATAATTTATTTCCAAACTACCTTGTAAATAGACCGCAGGCAAGGCGCGCCAAGCCCAAGGAGTGAGGTGTACTTTTAGCGTACATCGCAACGACGAGGGATGCAGCGCAACGCTGCATCCGGGCGATTTACAAGGTAGTCAGGTTTTTCTGCTTTTTTTCCACGTCCTTGGCCATTTTCTTTATATATGCTGAAAGCTTGGTTCTGAGTTCTTTGTCTTCCAGAGCAAGGATGCGGGCGGCAAATAAAGCGGCGTTTTTAGCTCCGGCTGTGCCTATGGCCATTGTAGCTACCGGAATTCCGCCGGGCATCTGCACGGTGGAAAGCAGTGCGTCAAGACCATTCAGCGCTGTTGCATTAATAGGAATGCCGATTACCGGCAGGGTTGTTTGCGAGGCGATTACACCGGCCAGATGGGCGGCCGCTCCCGCTCCGACTACAATCACCTTAATGCCGCGTCCGGCCGCGGAGGCTGCAAACTTTGTTGTCCGCTGCGGTGTGCGATGCGCCGAAGTTAAAATCAGCTCGAAATCAATACCGAACTCTTTCAGCACTTTTGTTGTTTCGGTCATTATAGGCAAATCCGAATCGCTGCCCATTACCACGCTGACTAACGCCTTTTTGGCGTTTTTTGCTTTCATGCAGGCTCCTTTTGTATGTAGATAGTATTGCTGTCTAAATTTACCTGTATCTAACGTATTGGGTCGGTATTTGCAATCTGAAAATTAATATTTTCCCCAAATCCAGTTGACATACAAATTTTCTCTACATATACTCCCGCCAAAATTTCTTACCATGAATCAAGGAGAGATGTGATAATGAAAGAAAACTTATACGAATTTCTGGCCGGCAACGAGTATCCCGGCCGCGGAATCTGCATCGGGAAAACGCCTGACGGCAAAAAAGCCATGATTGCCTACTTTATCATGGGCCGCAGCGTCAACAGCCGCAACCGGGTGTTTGATCCCATTGACGGCGGCATCCGCACCATGGCTGCCGATCCTTCCAAAATGACTGATCCGCACCTTATTATTTACAATCCCGTTCTGACTCTGAACAACACGACGATTGTGACCAACGGTGACCAGACCAATACCATCCGTGATTTTATGGCCCGCAATGAATTCCCCGGATATGGTTTCGAAGCCGCGCTTTCAACCCGCACCTTTGAGGATGACGGTCCCAACTGGACACCCCGTATTTCCGGTGTTGTGGATATGCGCGCAAGCTGCTATAAGTTCAGCATTTTGAAGAGCTGCGACGGCAATGAGAAGAGTGTACAGCGCTTTACCTTCGATTATCCGCAGCCCCTGGCAGGTGATGGACACTTTATCAGCACTTACAAACAAAACGGCACGCCGATTCCCAGTTTTGCCAGTGAGCCGTTGCATGTTGCCATTGACGAACCAGACCCCGACAAATACGCTGCCAGGCTATGGAAAGCGCTGAACGAAGAAAACAAGGTGAGTCTGTTTGTGCGCGCCATTGACCTGGCAACTCAATCCTGCAAAGACGTCATCATCAACAAATACAAAACAGTGGAGGGATAATCAATGAACGAAATACAACTGAAATACGGCTGCAACCCCAACCAGAAACCGGCCAGAATCTTTATGGCGGATGGCAGCAATCTACCTGTTGAGGTTTTGAACGGCAAGCCCGGATACATCAACTTTTTGGACGCGTTCAACAGCTGGCAACTGGTTAAAGAGCTCAAAGAAAATACCGGCATGGTTGCCGCGGCCTCCTTTAAACATGTTTCTCCCGCAGGCGCAGCCCTGGGCTATCCTCTGGACAGGGTTCTGCGCAAGATGTATCATATCGACCCCAAAATGAAGCTATCTGTGCTTGCCTGCGCCTATGCGCGAGCGCGCGGTGCCGATCGCATGAGCAGTTTCGGCGACTGGATTGCTCTTAGCGATGTTTGCGACGTGCCCACAGCGAAGATCATCAAATCTGAAGTTACGGACGGCATCATTGCTCCGGGCTATGAGCCGGAAGCGCTGGAAATTTTAAAATCCAAGAAGGGCGGCAATTATAATGTCGTTTCCATCGATCCCAACTACGTGCCTGTTTCCCTGGAACACAAGCAGGTGTACGGCATTACCTTTGAGCAGGGCCGCAACGACCTGAAGATCGACAGCCGCATGCTGGAAAATATGGTGACCGAAAATAAAACCCTGACCGACGCGCAGAAGCGCGATCTTGTGTTGAGCCTGATTACCCTGAAATACACACAGTCCAACAGCGTGTGCTACGTGCAGGATGGCCAGGTCATCGGCGTGGGCGCGGGACAGCAGAGCCGCATCCATTGCACGCGACTGGCCGGTCAGAAGGCCGATAACTGGCAGCTGCGCCATATGCCCAAGGTTTTGAATCTCCCTTTCCGCGATGACGTTGCCAAGCCCAATCGCGACAATGCCACCGACGTTTACTTAGGCGATACCCCGGAAGACGTCATCGGAGACGACGTTTGGGCACAAACATTTACGAAGCAGCCTAAACCATTAACCAGGGCTCAAAAGCAAAAATGGCTGAGCAAGGTGACAGGGGTTTCTCTGGGCAGTGACGCGTTCTTTCCCTTTGGCGACAACATTGAGCGCGCGTACCGCAGCGGAGTGACCGCTATTGTAGAGGCCGGCGGTTCCATTCGCGACCAGCAGGTGATTGATACCTGCAACAAATACGGCATTGCCATGGCATTCTGCGGACTGCGTTTGTTCCACCATTAATTCAGGTCCAGTTCAAACGCTATCTATTATCAAATCAATATATAAGATTAGATTAAAAAAAACGGGCGAGTCCAAAAGACTCGCCCGGATAAAAAGGTGTTTCCCGCAAGCTCCCTCAGGGCAACCGTCTGGAGGGGACTTTTAAAATTTGTATTATTTCCCTACGTTATCGTATTTTGCTGACGCCAGTTTAATACATACCGCAAGCACTTCTATGGCTTTTTCCAGTTCGGAAACTGGTGGCCGGGTTGGTGAAATCCGGATATTGGCATCCTTGGGGTCCTTGCCGAAAGGAAACGTTGCACCAGCCGGTGTGATAGCCACGCCTGCTTCCTTGCATAGCGCCACTGCCTGCCTTGCAACCGGCTTTGTCGTATCCAGGCTTATGAAATAACCACCTTCAGGGGTGCTCCATGTCGCCAGTCCCGTAGCATCAAGTTCTTTTGCCAGCACTTTTTGGGTGATGTCAAATTTGGGTTTCAGGAGCTTGGCGTGTTCTTTCATTAAACCTGCAACTCCGCCGGGAAATGCATTTAGGAATTTTACATGACGTAACTGTTCCGCCTTATTGGGACCGATGAACATGGTTCCAAAAAGCTTTGAAATATAAGCCAGATTTGCCAGGCTTGTTGCCATGAATCCTAGTCCGGCGCCTGCAAAGGTTATCTTTGACGTTGAACTAAAGAGATAGACTCTATTCGGATTGCCCGCTTCCTCGCAACTGCGCAGCAGATTCTTAGGAGCTTTGGGATTATCAACCAGATGGTGGACAACATAGGCGTCATCGGCAAAAATGGTGAAATCCGGCGCTGCCGTTTTCATGCCTGCCAGGCGTGTCACTGTTTCATCAGTAACCGTATCTCCGGTGGGATTGGAATAAGTGGGGACAAAAAGGATTCCCTTCACGGCCGGGTCTGTCAAAGCAATTTTTTCGACGGCATCCATATCGGGTCCGTCTTTGGTCATTTTGACCTGGATCATCTCGAATCCCAGTTCGGACAGAAGCAGGAAATGCCGGTCGTAACCGGGTACGGTGACGATCATTTTGGGTTTATCGATTTTACTCCATGGCGCGGGACTTCCAACAATGCCTCGCAGCAGCGCCCACATCAGAATCTGGGAAAGAATAAGCAGGCTAGCATTGTTGCCGACCATTGTTTCCTCGGGTTTTGCACCTAGAATCGCGGAAAACAGTTCACGCGCCTCCGGCAGGCCCAAAACACCGCCGGGGTAATTTCGGATATCGAAGCCGCTCTTAGTTATAATATCCTTTTGGGCTACAATGCCCAAAAGTGCATTTGACAGATTGAAATTATCATCCCCGGGTTGGCCGCGCTCAATGTTTAATTTCAAACCAAGGCCTTTAAGGGCTTCATAACGCAACTGTAAGTCCTTCAAGCTTTCCATACTATTTAAACCTCCCACAAAGTAATATCTTTTTAATGAATACCCTCATGTACATGATTATTAAATTTTGTCAATCAGGCAACTATAAGTTTTACGGTGAACCACAAAATGGTGGTGGGGGTAATATTTCCGGCTATCTATATCCGTCGTTTTATAACTAGTTTTGGAAAAAATAAAGGTGGGCATCATAAAATTGCTGCCAGAATCATTCTGTCAATCTTCGACAAAGGCAGCTTCTTTAAATCAGTGAGTGATAGCCATCGCCAATCCTGACACCCAACCGGTTTAGGGGTGCCTTTGGGCAAATCGCATTTGTATGCCTGAAGGGTTATTCGGAAGTGAGTGTAAGTATGATTGACTGAGGCCAGATGTCTTCCGGGTCGAATGGAAATGCCCAGTTCTTCTTTCACGCTGTGCTTCAAACTGTTTTCCATACTTTCAACGTCTTTGATAAAGCCGCCGGGCAGTTTCCATAAAGAGGCCAGCAAGCCTGATGTCGGCCGCTGAACAACCAGCAACTTGCCCTTTGAATTATGGATGACGGCTGCTGCCGCGAGCCTGTGAGGGATCGCGGGAGTCTTTCCGGTTATCGGCAGAACGTTTTGTAAATCGTGAAGCCGCGCCTGGCAATTGCAGGCTACAGGACAACGGGAACAGTCGGGATTTTTGGCCCTACAGATCATTGCCCCCAGATCCATCATGGCCTGGTTGAAATCGCCGGGATGTTTGACAGGAATCAGCGAAGCGGCGAGCTTCTGCAATTGCTTTTGTTCCCGCGTGTTGTTCACGGGTTTGGCAATGGCAAAAAGACGGCATAAAATCCGGCGGACATTGCCGTCAACGGCAGGATGTGCCTGCCCATAGGCAATGCTTAAGATTGCACCGGCTGTGTATTGACCGATGCCGGGTAGTGTTTTAATCCCTTCCAAATTATCGGGGATCTGACCACCGAACTTATCAACAATCATCCGGGCGGCAACGTGAATATTTCTGGCCCGCGAATAGTAACCCAGATTTTCCCAGGCCTTGAGCACATCCTGCAAGGGGGCGCGGGCAAGTGAAGAAACGGTGGGAAAAGCTTTCAAAAAACGATGATAATAAGGAGTCGCTGTATCAACCTGGGTTTGCTGGAGCATGATCTCAGAAATCCAGATGCGGTAGGGATCACATGTTTCCCGCCAGGGAAGGGATCGTTGATTGCGCCTGTACCATGCCAACAGTTGGCGGCTTAGAAGATTTTTGATTTTACCTGTGTCCTTCATCATATCGGTCTGTATACCCCATACCCATCGACATCGCAATGAGTTAAGCGTTGATGAGACAGGCTATTACTTTATTATTATCTGATTCAGTTTTCCGGATATGGGCTTTTCAAAAAAAGCCCATATCCGCCCTTTTTATCTTGACTTATTAAGCCGTAATCTTTACATAAATAATTAAATTCATGCCATTTACGAAGAAAAAGGAGATTAAAATGAAAAACGATTTAAAAGCGGTTATCCAAACCGATAAGGGAACTATCAATTTACGGCTTTTTGCCGAGCAAACGCCGATTACAGTGGGAAATTTTGTCAACCTGGCGCGGCGCGGATATTATAATAATTTGAAGTTTCACCGGGTCATTCCCGATTTTATGATTCAGGGCGGCTGTCCCGCTGGCGATGGCCGCGGCGGACCCGGATATAATTTTCAGGATGAATTTGTCAGAGAATTACGGCACAGCAAGCCCGGAATTCTTTCCATGGCTAATGCCGGACCGCAAACAAATGGCAGCCAGTTTTTTATTACTCACGTACCGACTCCGTGGCTGGACGGCAAACATACTGTTTTCGGCGAAGTGGTGAGCGAAGTTGACCAGAGCGTTGTCAATCAAATTGCTCAGGGTGATAAGATCAAGTCTATTGTGATTGAAGGGGATATTGCGGAATTGATGGAGGGCATAAAGCCGGTCATCGATAAATGGAACGCCGCGTTGGATGCTAATTTTCCCAAGCTGCCCCAAGCTCCAAAAGATTAAAGATAATCAGAAGTGGTTTAATGCCGGAGGTGAATATTGTGAGAAAAGTAGAAACAACTCCCGAAAAAATTGTTGAAAAAGACGGAACGATAAATTTCGGTACATTCTGCACACCTTTTATTAACGCGAATATTCTCGATGCGCCGCTTTATTCTTCTTCGCATAAAACCCCTGCCATCTGGAAGAAATTTCGCCTCAAGGAATGGCAGCATTTCGGCATTATCACTCCTACCCATTATTTCGGAATGGTTATTTTTGATGCCAAATTCATGGGAGTTTCCTTTTTCTATGCCTATGACAGGGTGATGAATAAACGTTTTGAACATAGCATGCAGTCGCCGGGTGGCACGTCGCGTATTGCCGGACAGGTCTATGATGATAATTGTGAGTTCACGAAAAAAGGTTACCGGTTGCGTTTTGAGAACCGGCTCAAAGACGGTTTTCACAAAATAATAATTGATATTGATGGAAAGAAAAATCTGCCCGCCGTAAAAGGTGAAATTAAGATTTTTGAAGATCTAAAAACTATCGAACCGCTTGTTCAGGTTTCGCCCGTCACGCAATTCAGGCCTTTTTATACACACAAGGTAGCAGCGCCCGCGGAGGGAATAATTAAACTGGGAGCTAAAGAAATTGTAATTGACCGGAAGCAGGATATCGCGCTGCTTGATGAACAAAAAACATATTACCCTTATTCCAGTTTCTGGAAATGGGCGACATCCGCAGGCTATAGTGAATACGGGGAGCTTTTAGCCTTCAATCTTTGCCAGAACATGATAACCGATGATGATGATTTCAATGAAAACTGCATGTGGGTTGACGGGAAAATTTATTGCCTGAAAGCGGCACGTTTTAAATTCGAGAAAAACAATGTCCTGCGGCCCTGGGAAGTAAGAACAGAAGACGGATGTCTGTATCTGCTGTTCACGCCTTCCGGCGAAAGAGCGGAAAAGATTAATGCCGGACTTATCTGTTCCGACTTTCACCAGCCATTCGGCATGTATAACGGCAGATTCAAAGACGAAAATAACAGGATATATCCGCTTACAAATTTCTTCGGTCTCGCGGAACATCACGTTACACGGTATTAGTTGCTGCCGGTCCAGGTGACTATGTAATCAAGTTTATCAGCCATACCTCCGAGGCGAGGATCCTTGATAGTCCAGATTCCACTCAATCCTTTTTCATTTGCCGCCAGTGCAAAATGACACATGGCAATACCTATATCCACTCGCTGTAAGTCTGATTTCATAAATAATAATTGTCTTAGTCCCGGCAGGCGTTTTAAGTAAAAATGAAATATGTTCGTTTTGCTTTCCTTGATGATTCGCCAGGGCTGAAAATTATTGGCGGAAGGCGCCAAACGGAGCATTCCGAGGGGTGTGGTATAACTTCCGGCTTCATCAGCTAAAAGTGGTTTGTCATTCTGGAAAAATAACGCATTCCATGGTTTGCGCCTATCCGCCCCGGAAGAAACGCGAATCACGGAGTCCACCGGGGAGAGTTTCTGTACAGCGTAACCTACTGATGTGACAGCAGGCAGGACTTCGTTATCTTGCAGAGCCATCTTGCGCGAAAACCCGCTTGAACTGAATGTTCCCCCCAGCCAGCAGGTACCCAATCCCAGACTGGTCGCCATCAGGATATTTTTTTCCATCAGGTAGCCAAAGTCCTCCAGATTGTGCGAGACGTTTTCAACCGCGCCGATGATAAACCCCATGGGATTTTTAATCATTCCGTAGGTGATAAGCCCCCGCAGGGATTCACTCTCTTTCGGGGCGGCTGTTATAAAGATAAAGCGCGCTTTTGTCCCCAGCGGCCCGATTGTATTGCCTGAAAGGAATTTTCTCAACGCCTCTTTTTTGTCTTCTTGAATTGGCGTACCTGAGTAGCTCCGAATTGATTTACGCTGCCGGATAATGTCAGTGACTGGTTTATGAAATAGCATTGCTCCCCCATAAAGTGGCGATCAGAAAGAATAATCTTTTCTTATCTCTTTCATGTGATCAACGCGTTTCTGGATAAGGGCGTCAGTGCCGATATCGGCGCGATAGGCTACAGGGCCTTTGACGGCTTTAACCCCTTCTTCGGCGATTTTACGGGCAGCGGCCAATGTGTCCGCAATTCCGACGATGCCGATGGCGCGCGAAGAGCTCAAATATAAACCATCTTCTTTCTGATCCACGGATGAATAGTAAAGTCTGGCTGCTCCCACTTCGCCCACTTCGATTTTTGCTTTCGAAGAAGCGGCGTCGGGATGATTGGCTGGCAGACCGTAACCTTTCGGCACAACATATTTGCAAACGGTCGCTTTGTATTCGAATTCAATCTTTAACTTGTCCAGTGTTCCGGAAATGATGTGGCGGCAGATTTCCACAAAGTCTGTTTTTAAAAGCGGCAGAATATTCATTGCTTCCGGATCGCCAAACCGCGCGTTGTATTCCAGAAGTTTAACCCCGTCTTTAGTGGTGATGAATCCGCCGTACATTACTCCTTTGTAAAGGATGCCGGTCTCTTTAAACAGCGCCGCCGCGACCTGGCGGGTAATCTCCAGTCCATCCTGCAAATCCTGCGGCCTTAAGAAGGGCATTGAATGATCGGCCATCGAATATGATCCCATGCCTCCGGTGTTTGGCCCCTTATCATGGTCAAATCTTCTTTTATGATCCTGCACCAGCGGCGTGCCCACTACCGTTTTACCGTCGCACAGACATTGCAATGAGAATTCCTCGCCATCAAATTTTTCCTCGACAATCAGCGAAGAACCATCCGTCAGTATTTGTTTGCATAGATTCAGAGCTTCTTTACGGGTGGCAAAGTGATCGCCCTGCACCAGCACGCCTTTCCCGCCGGTTAAACCATCCGGTTTGAGAACAATACCTTCCAGTTCATTCAGAAAAGTTTCAACACCGTCAATCGATTTAAATACCCCAAAGCGTGGATTGCCGGGAATGTTATATTTGCTGACCAGATTTCTTGTAAATGATTTGGAAGTCTCCAGTCTGGCCAGGCTTTTCGTGGGCCCTACTGACGGGATATCTATACCGGATAAAGCATCCACAACACCGTTATTGAGAGGATCTTCCGGGCCAATGACGGCAAACTCTATTTTATTTTCCGCGGCAAATCCTGTGATGGCTTCAAGGTCGGTATAACTGCCCAGCATGGTTTTTATCGAAAGAGAGGCGATGCCGGGATTGTTTGATTTCATGAAAGAGAATAATCGGGGTTTTTGTTCGGAGCGGGAAATCGTTTCGGCCAGCGCGTGTTCGCGGGCGCCGTTTCCTATAAGCAGTATGTTGGACATGGCCAGAATCTCCTGTTTGGATTTTTTCAATAATTGTTCGACTATATAAGAAGAATAATTATTGAAGTCAATGAAATAATCAATAAAAGGGCTTTACCGGAGGGGAATATTATTATTCATTATCGCGCCTGCCATGCGGGAATGCGCGTTTGGTGAACAGTCCAATGTTATGACGTTTTTCGATAAGCTCATTGTATCTTTTTTATTTATAATCTGTTAAATTATATCGTGGATCAATAACAGAGGCGAGGTGGTAAATAATTGGGTTGGAATTCTGATATCGTTGTTCTGTTTATTCTTTTTATGCTTTCCGGATTTTTTTCGTCGGCGGAAGCGGCGCTTTTGTCGCTGAGAGATTTACATTTGCATAAGATGAAACAGGATAATTATCCGTTCTTCGACTATGTCGTTAAATTGCTGGAAAACCAGAGGCGGCTGTTGATTACAATAGTAACCAGCAACGAGGCTGTAAATATAAGCATCTCCATTCTGGCAGCGTCCTTTTTTATCGGGCTTCTGGGAATCAACGGACAATGGGTGTCCATTGTTTTTACGACCATTGTTCTTCTAATTGCCGGTGAAGCTATTCCCAAGACCTTTGGTGTTACCTATCCAATGCAGATTTCCACGATGGTTGCCCCTCTGCTAACAGCTATTTCCCGTCTGGAGTATCCGGTGGTCGCCTCTCTGGAAAAAGTTTCCGGGCTTATCTTAAAGCTTTTTGGTCATGATAAAGTCATAAGTTCGGAAGTTATGATGGAGGATGAATTCAGAACACTCATTGATGCCAGCAGCCTTGAGGGCGTAGTGGATGAATCGCAAAAAGAATTAATTGAAAAAATATTCGAACTGGGAGACAGACCTGTAACGGATATCATGATTCCCCGTGTGGATATGTTTTGTCTTGGGCTGGATATGTCTGTTGATGATATGCTTCAATCCATTGCCGGGGCAAGACAGGAGCGTGTGCCTGTATACAGGGAAGACAAAGACGACATCATAGGCATTCTTTTTGCCCGCGACTTGCTCAATAATGTCTGGCGAGGAAAAACGCAGGAAAGCATCCAGTATCTTCTGGCTAAGCCGTATTTTGTGCCTGAACAAAAAACCATTAACGGACTTCTGCATGATTTCCAAAAAAACTTTCTGCAGATTGCTGTTGTTGTTGACGAGTACGGCGGAGTTTCGGGAATGGTTACCCTCGAGCATATTCTGGAACATCTTTTTGAAGAAACCGGCGGGGATGATGAATCGGCCTGTGAAGGCTGTGAAAGAATCGACGAGCAGACTATTATAGTTGAGGGCAATATGCCGGTTGAACAATTTAATAAACTTCTTGATGCCGGTTTGCCGGAAGATGAATTTGATACCATAGGCGGGTTTGTCCTGCACCTGTTTGGAAAGATGCCGGCAAAGGGAGATGAAGTGCAATCGGATGGATATATTTTCCAGATTCATGATGTTGGCAAGACAAGAATCCTGAAGGTAAAAATAACCAGAGAACTGCATGAGGAATCACAAGAGCCATGAGCGTATATTTAATCATCGCGGCCATATTGTTTTGTCTTGTGCTGGAAATGCTATATTCCGGCGGCGAAGTGGCGTTGTTCGCTTCCGATATCAACAAGCTCAAACATCGTGCGCACCTGGGCTCAAAAGCATCCAAACTGGCGGTTAAACTCAAGGCGAAACCTGAATGGTACATTTCCACAGCGCTCATCGGGACCAATCTGGCGATTATCATCGCTTCCACACTGGCGACAGCTCTTCTGATATCTTTTTACGGGCCGTCGCGGGGCGAACAAATTGCCTTTATGTTTATGATACCGACCCTTTTTTTAATGATTATTGTCCGCAGTTTGTTTCTTAATTACGCCGAAGCAATGGCAGTGAGAGTCGCCTGGTTTATCCGTTTTTCCTCCATTCTCTTTTATCCGGTCGCTTTTGTGATAGCGACCGTTTCAAAGGGAACGGTTCATCTTTCCTCCGACGATAAAATCAGTGAGACTTCCCACATTACTAAGGATGGACTTAAATATATTCTGGGCGAAAAAACAAAAGGCGGCGATATTCTGACCAGAGAAAAGGAAATGGTCAGCCGCGTGTTCGATTTCTCCGAACTGACGGCTGTTAAAATCATGGTGCCTATTTCCGCGCTGACTTCGCTTCCCGCATCCATGAAAATTTCCGAGGCAGTGGCCGTTGTGGCCGATAAAAAATACATGCGCATTCCCGTTTATGAGGACACGGTTTACAATATCGTCGGAATCCTGAACTATTTCGATCTTTTCGGAATGCTGCTCAAAGACAGGCAGGCAGCAAATGGTGTAGGCGAAGCGACAGTTGCTTCCTGTATGCGCACGGACGTGTTTTACGTGCCGGAAACTAAAAAAGTAAGCGAACTGCTCGCGGCAATGCAGAAAAAAGACGAGCAGATGGCCGTAGTAGTGGATGAATACGGGGGCGCTACCGGTGTCGTTACCATAGAGGACATAGGGGAAGAAATTGTCGGAACAATTGACGAGTACGTGGCGGGAGAAAAACTCTACAGGGCAGTCACTTCGGGACGTTATCTGGTTTCGGGACGCATGGAAATGGGTACATTGCGGCAGCTGATGAAAACGAAATTGCCCGAAGGGAATTATGAAACCGTTGGCGGATTTTTGATGCATCAGATGGGCAGGATTCCAAAAGTTAAAGAAAGGTATCAGTACGGAGGCATTACGTTTATTGTTGAAAACGCTGATCAGAAATCGATAAAAGAAGTGATGGTGATTTCACCGGCTCAGTAAATGGCCTGTTAGAAAATAATCATCCGCGGTGTTATGCTGCAAATCCCATCTAGGAAAGGTTTTAAAAAAAGTGAAAGAAAAGAAATTTTGTGCGTTGATTCTGGCGGCGGGCAAGGGTACCCGCATGAAATCGGATCTGGCAAAGGTCCTGCATGTATTAAATGGCAAGCCGCTTCTTTATTATGTTCTGGCAGCGGCCAAGAGCGCCGGGGCGGAAAAGATAGTGGCGGTTATCGGCCATCAGGCGGATATGGTAAGGGAACTTTTTTCCGGCAGCGGTTGTATTTTTGTCGAGCAGAAACCGCAACTCGGTACCGGACATGCTGTTTTGCAGGCTAAAGATGTCCTGGCTGGTTACGATGGACTTACTGTAATTCTTTGCGGAGATGTGCCGCTTTTAAAACCCGCGACAATTGAATCTCTGGTGGATAATCATCTTGCCTCGAATGCCACTGTGTCTGTCCTGACAACCATTCCGCCACCGCCTCATGCCTACGGCCGCATCGTTAAGGATGACAAGGGCAATGTTTTAAAAATAGTTGAGCATAAAGATGCCACCCAAGACGAGAAAAAAATCGGGGAGATAAACACAGGCATTTACTGTGTGGATACAAAATATTTATTTTCCGCGCTGCAAAAAGTTACCAACGATAATAAACAGCACGAATATTATCTAACCGACATCGTCGAGATAGCCTGCCGTGAAGGCAGGAGAGTCAAATCGTTCATCGCCTCCGATTATGTTGAAGTTATGGGAATTAACACGTTGGAAGAACTTGCCCATGCAAAAAAGTATCTCCTTGCATGATGGATATAATTAAGGAAGCCGCAAAAAATGGAGCCTTGCTTGCGCCGTTGGCGGGAATTTCCAATCTGCCTTTCCGGTTGCTTGCGCGTTCTCAGGGCTGTTCACTGGCTTACACGGAAATGATCAGCTCCAACGGCCTTGTCAGGAAAACGGCAAAAACTTACGAATATTTAAAAACCTGCGCTGATGACCGCCCGCTGGGCGCGCAGATTTTCGGAGCCGATCCCCGGATTATGGCTCAGGCCGCTCGTATTGTCGCTCAGAGCGGCGTTGATTTAATTGATATCAATATGGGTTGTCCGGTAAAAAAAGTGATTAAGGCCGGCGCCGGCGCTGTTTTAATGAAGGATTCCGATAACGTTGCCCGCATAGTTGATGCGGTAAAAAAATCGGTGAAAATTCCCGTAACGGTTAAGATTCGTTCAGGCTGGACACGGGGTTCAATTAACGCCGTGGAAATCGCCCGCATTGTTGAAGATTGTGGAGCCGATGCAATTACCGTCCATGCCCGCACGGCTGATCAGGGTTATAGCGGTCATGCCGACTGGAAAATCATCGCGTCTGTGAAAAAAGCGGTTAAAATTCCAGTAATTGGCAATGGCGATATCCGGCAGCCGCAAGACGCGGTAAGAATGCTGCAAGAAACTTCCTGCGACGCCGTGATGGTCGGGAGAGGCGCTTTAGGCAATCCCTGGATATTCAGAGGCATTGTTGAGGCGCTTTGCGGTCAAACAATTGATTATTTGCCGTCGTTGAACCAAAGGAGGGAAATGATCGAAAATCATTGGAGAATGGAAGCCGGATCTTTTGGTGAAAAGTTGGCAGGCCATAGTTTTCGTAAACATATTCTATGGTATACCAAGGGGTTAGATAACTCCCACCACTTTAGAGAACGGGCTGGGAAGTTAAAAGATGAAGAAAGTATTTTCTATGAATTAAATGAATATTTCAGGTCTCTGGAGGATGCTAAAGGTTAAAATAATACCTTGACATTACTGCCATAAATTGGCATAAAATAAGGAAAAAGAAACTATGGAAAATCTCACTTTGTTTAATGAAGGAAGGATAAAGTCTACCGTGGAATTGGAAAAATTTGCGAAACTTGAAGAAAAGATTAAAGTTATTGTTGCTGAAAAAGTTTCTTTAAAAAAACAAATTCAGACATTGGAGGATACATTAAAAAGTAAAGAGGCGGAATTAGAAGGGGTAAATGGTAAATTAAAGGCATTAGATGAGGAAAGGAACAGCGTACGCGCAAGGGTAGATTCACTGCTTGATTTAATTGCAGATGTAGATTTGTCAAAATAAGCTTCCAGGGCGTGTGTTTTGAAAAATAGTTATAACATAAGGATATTAGGCCAGGAGATTTCTGTTTTAAGTGATTCTGAAGATGAACAAGTGGCCGAAGTTGTTCAGTTTTTAAATAAGAAAATGGAAGAGATTTTACGCTCCGGCAACGGTCTTAAAAATTTGAACGTTGCCATACTGGCAGCTTTAAACATTTCAGAGGAATTTTTAAAATTAAAGGGAATTAACAGGGAACTCTGCGATCAACTGGAGAGCAGATCCGAAAAACTAATTCAACTGATTGAGGAAGCAAGTTAGCAACTTTTTATGCCCCTGCGATGTGCGTGATTAACATTTGTTTTTGAGCCAACATTTTTGAACCCGGGACCTTTCCTTGATTGCGGTGTGCAAGTCCGCTTTTCCTTTCACTTGTCGGCCACTTGTCGGCCGTTTGGCGGGAAGCAGAAAGCCTGAAACAACCAATACCGGTGCCCACTTTATACGAAGGTTCAAAAAAGTGATTAACACGGCATATGTGGGGGTTTTCGTATCCCTCGTCGTAGAAAAAAATCTTTTCCGCCTTTAGATAAAAATCAATAAACAGAATGGATTCCCGAAGCGTTGTATCTTTCAAACCGGGTACTTGCGCTTGGGGGTTTAAATATAGCTCTGCTGGAGATATGTCTTGCTGTAAAAACGGAGATAGGATCCTCGGATCGGAAAATGGATTCTCCGGAGGAGCACGAAGAAGGAGGTAATATTTATGTTTTATGCCAGTTTATCAGTACTGGTTATTGTTGTGGCAGTCGTATCAGGTATTATTATAGGCTTTATTTTAAAACAGGTTCTTGCCGCCAGAGAAATAAAGTCATCGAGAAATTTAATGGCGCGAATTGCCGAGGAAGCTAAAAAAGAAGCGGAAACCATTAAAAAAGAGGCAATCCTTCAGGCCAAGGAAAACCTTCTGAAAATGAAGGCTGATTTTGACAGTGAAGCGAAAGAGAGACGAAATGATTTTGATGCCAGAGATAAGCGCATCCGTTCTAAAGAAGAAAATCTGGATAAAAGAATTGATACGCTGGCGCAAAAGGAAGCAGCTATTGAAGGACGTGAAAAATCAATAACCGGAAAGGAAGCCTCTATCGAAGAAAAACGCCGCAAGTTAGACGCTCTTTTGCATGAACAACAGGAAAAATTGGAAAAGATAGCGGGAATTTCTCCCGAGGAAGCAAAAAGAATCTTAATTCAGTCTATGGAGGCCGATGCCAAACAAGATGCTGCGGTGCTTGTCCGCAAGATTGAAGATGAAGCCAAACTAACCGCCGATAGAAAATCACAGGAAATCGTTGCTTACGCGATTCAAAGATATGCCGGAGATGTTGTCGCGGAAAAAACTGTTTCGGCGGTAAACCTGCCCAGCGAAGAAATGAAGGGGCGCATCATTGGCCGTGAAGGCAGAAACATTCGGGCGATTGAAGCGGCAACAGGGATAGATTTGATTATTGATGATACGCCGGAAGCTGTTGTTTTATCCAGCTTTGATCCGATCAGAAGGGAAGTAGCCAGGATATCATTGGAGCGCTTGATTCAGGATGGACGAATTCATCCCGGCCGCATAGAAGAGATTGTTAAAAAGGTAAAAACTGAAGTCGAACAAATCATCAGGGAAACAGGAGAAAAGGCGTCCTTTGATGTTGGTGTTCATGATATCCATCCGGAGATTATCAATTTGCTGGGCTCCCTTAAATACCGCACCAGTTATTCGCAAAATGTTTTGCAGCATTCTATGGATGTTGCCTATCTTACCGGGATAATGGCCTCGGAATTGAAAGTGAATGTTAAAGAAGCCAAACGCGCCGGATTATTGCATGATATCGGCAAGGCGGTAGATCATAAAATAGAAGGAACACACGCGGCTATCGGAGCCGATTATGCCAAACGTTTTGGAGAAAATCCCCGCATTGTTCAGGCGATTGCGACCCACCATGATGACGGGCGTAATAACACTCTGTTGGGAGTTTTGGTTCAGGCGGCAGACACACTGTCGGCGGCGAGGCCCGGCGCGCGCCGTGAAATGCTGGAAACCTACGTTAAACGTCTGGAAGGGCTCGAAAAGATCGCTCATTCTTTTAACGGGGTTGATAAATGTTTTGCCATTCAGGCAGGCCGCGAAATCCGCATTCTTGTGGAAAATGAAAAGATATCGGAGAATGACGCCACGATGCTGTGCAAAGATATTATAAAGAAAATAGAAAGCGAACTTACCTATCCGGGACAGATAAAAGTTACTGTAATAAGGGAAACCCGTGTTTCCGATTACGCGAAATAAATTTGTAAGGTTTTGCGAAAGGAAAAACGATAAATGAAAATATTGTTTATAGGCGACATCGTGGGTAGTCCCGGACGAATGGCGATTGCCGAACTTCTGCCTCCACTTATTTCCAGGAAAAAAATCGACTTTGTCATCGCCAATTGTGAGAATGCCGCCGCCGGATTCGGCGTAAACAAAAGAGTTGTGGAAGAACTTTATAAATCGCGTATTGATGTACTTACTTCCGGCAATCACATCTGGAATAAAAAGGAAGTTCTGGATTTTATCGGTGATTTTGAAAGGCTCTTGAGGCCGGCCAATTATCCGGCTGGAACTCCGGGCGCGGGAACCGTTCTGATACCTCTTTCCACAGGAGAATACGTGGGCGTTCTCAATTTAGCAGGCCGGATTTTCATGCAACCGATTGATTGTCCTTTTGTGGCGGCCAAAAACAAAGTCGCTGAGTTAAGAAAGAAAACGAAAATTATTATCGTGGATATTCATGCTGAAGCCACTTCCGAAAAAAAAGCATTGGGCTGGTATCTTGATGGCGAAGTATCCGCTGTTTTAGGCACTCATACTCATGTGCAAACAGCGGACGAAGAAATTCTGCCTAAGGGCACGGCGTATATAAGTGACGCAGGGATGACCGGACCTTTTGATTCCGTGATTGGGATCAGAAAAGAAATCATTATCGAGAGATTTTTAAATCAAATGCCTAATAAGTTTGACGTGGCCAAAGATGATATCAGAATGCAGGGAGTCATTATGAATATCGATTCGACTACCGGCAAGGCAAACTCTATTGAAAGAATCAGCATTAAACTGAAAGAATAAAGAATAAGGTATAACCGGATGAAAAGCGCCTATGAAATTTTAAAAGAAAGAGGTTTCGTCGAGCAGGTAACTGATGAAACATTGATCAGAAAAATTTTTGATGAAGGACAAGTAAACTGCTATATCGGTTTCGATCCCACGGCTACCAGTTTGCATATAGGCTCTCTTGTGCCGATAATGTCTCTGGCGCATATGCAGGCAAACGGCAATAGACCCATCGCGCTTGTCGGCGGCGGCACCGGTTTAATCGGCGATCCCAGCGGTAAAACGGAAATGCGTCAGGTTCTCACCAGAGATCAGATTGACTACAACGCTCAGTGTCTGGGAAAGCAGCTTTCTCAGTACCTTGATTTCTCGGATGGCAAAGCGCTTCTTTTGAATAATGCCGACTGGCTGACAAAAATAAACTATATCGAATTTCTCAGAGACATCGGCAGGCATTTCAGCGTAAACCATATGCTGGCGGCGGAAAGTTATAAAATCAGGATGGAAAAAGGCCTTAACTTTATTGAATTTAATTACATGATTCTTCAGGCCTATGATTTTTTATATTTGTTTCAAAATTACGGCTGTGCGTTGCAGATGGGTGGCAATGATCAATGGGGCAATATGCTGGCTGGCACCGAACTGATCCGCAAGGTTGCCGCCAAAGATGCCCATGCCGTAACGTTTCCGTTAATTACCACGTCTTTGGGGCAAAAGATGGGGAAAACTGAAAAAGGAACTATCTGGCTGGACAAAAATCTGACCACGCCTTATGACTATTATCAGTACTGGATCAATTGCGATGATGCCGATCTGGAAAGATTTCTTAAACTCTTCACATTTTTGCCGCTTACAGAAATAAGCATTGTCAAGAGACTTACCGATGCTCAACTGAATATGGCCAAAGCGGTGCTTGCTTTCGAAGCCACACGGATAACACACGGGGTGCAGGAGGCCATAGCCGCATGGCAGGCCTCCATGGAAGCTTTTCATTCCCGTCCGGTAGATGCCGATATGTTTCCTTCCTGCACGATTCCCCGCGCGGCTGCGGCAAGTGATACATCGGCCATTTCCCGCTATAGAATTTCCCGTAAGGAAATGGATGCAGGCGTCCAGATTTGCGCCGCCTGCGCCAAAGCGGGATTGACTCAATCGATCTCCGAAACAAAACGATTAATTGAGCAGGGCGGAATTTACATCAATGACCGGCAGGTAAAATCCATTGATGAAAAAATTACTTTTGCCGATTTTGGCGGCGGTAACGAATTGCGTGTGAGAAAAGGCAAGAAGAAGTATCTGATCATCGAAGTACAGGACTGATGTTTTTATTACCATCTTTCGCGCGATACAACTTTCTTTCCTCAGAAGCATATTAAAAAATGCAGAAGATAATTGAGAGAAAAAAGAAGCCCTTTCATTTCAAGCGTTCCAACGCCCGAAGAAAAACTAAAAGAAAAGAGAATGTGCCTTATTACAAGCCGGAAATCGTGCCGTCGCTGAAAAATGTTCTGGCAAGGATAGGGAAACCCCCGTCAGCTCCTTTTGTTCCCGATGATTTTCAGGTCAAGGCGCTGGAAGCGATTAATGAGTCGGATTGTCTTGTAATCGCGCCAACGGGTTCCGGAAAAACATGGATCGCGCGCGAGGCGATTTTGTCTGTGCTTTCGCAGGGCGGGCGCGCCTGGTACGCTTCGCCGCTGAAAGCCCTTTCCAATTCCAAATGGGTGGAGTTCGGACTGCACTTCGACCCTGAAAATGTGGGCATCATCACCGGCGACACCAAAGAAAATACCGAAGCGCCGATTATTGTGGGCACTACGGAAATATTGCGCAACCAGCTCTATGATGCCATGCATCAGGGTAAAGACTTAAAATGCAATCTGGTGATTCTGGATGAAGCACATTTCCTGGGCGATGCCGATCGCGGCGTTGTCTGGGAGGAAATCATGATTTACCTTCCTGCGCGGATTAATCTGCTGCTTTTATCGGCGACAATCGGCAACGGCGAGGAAATTGCGCAGTGGCTGGAATCCATCCGTAAAAAATCATGCGTTGTAATCAGGGAAGAAAAACGCCCCGTGCCCCTGTATCCACTTTTTCTTCATCCTTCCGGATGTCTGCATCCTTTTTTAGACGGGAAAAAAGTTTCCGCGCCGGTTGCTGATTTTATAAGAAGAACGGGCGAGAGAAGATTGCGCGCGGGGAGAATGCCGGATTACATCGGCATTATAAGAATCTTAGAAAAATTCAATCTTCTGCCGGCCATCTTTTTCTTGAAGTCGCGCGCCGAATGTGACGCGGCGCTTACATCGCGAGGTGCGCTGCCTATGCTGCGAAACTCCGAGGAATTTGATGATTCGCTGTATGATTTGCTGGATCGATTTCCTGCGCTTAACAATCACCGGCAATTAAAAGTGTTGCGTTCCTTGGGACTTGCTTCCCATCATGGCGGGCAGTTGCCGGCGTGGAAAATGATGGTGGAAGAAATGATGAACAGGGGTCATTTGCGCGTGATCTTTGCCACATCCACTATTGCCGCGGGGGTGAATTTTCCGGCAAGAACCATAGTGCTTTTGAACTCTGATCTGTTCAACGGAAATGATTTTTCTCCGCTGTCTGCTACAGAATTCAGCCAGATGACCGGCCGCGCGGGACGACGCGGTCAGGATAACATCGGTTTTATGCTGACTATTGCCGGGAAATTTATGGATTTGAATCATATAAGGCGTTTGCTGTTTCAAAAACCGGAAGATATTTTAAGTCAATTGAAAAATGATTTTGCTATGGTTCTGAATTTGCTTTTATCGCAGACCCCGGAAGACATCCGTAAAATATTCGAACGGTCGCTCGCGGCTTATCAGCAGAATATCAGGCATCATGGCGCTGCTTTTTCTGCGGCAAAATCACTCTGGGCGGATTTTTCGCGCCACTTGAAATTCCTGCAGAAAGAAGAATTTGTGGATGAATCGGGAGTGCTCACCGATGACGGCCATTGGGCTTCAAAACTTCGTCTGGATCATCCGCTTCTGGTGGCGCAGTGTTTGCGGGAGAATGCTTTTCCTGAAGAAAATGAAAAAATTCTTGCCGCCGTTGTCGCTTTTTTCACTTATGACCGTGACGATGATTTAAAATTGACCGTAAAGGACTTGCCGCCGAAGTTGCTGCTGTCATTTAAAAAGGTTGTGCTTGCCGCGCGGCCTCTTATCCATCGTCTGGAAGCGGCAGGATTTGCCACCGCGAAACTTCACACATCGGCGGGTGTTGCCGTTTATTATTGGGCGCAGGGGCACAGTTGGGATTCTGTCATCAAGGCCACGGGAATCGCGGAAGGTGATATGGCGTCGCTGATTTTGCGTACGGCGGACAATCTGCGCCAAATTGCTTCGCTCAAAGATACGTATCCGGAAATCGCCGAATGCGCGTACAGGGCAAGAGACGCAATATTGCGGGAACCAGTCCTGTTTTTATGATACAAAAAGACTGTTGAAATACGCCCACCTGCGGCGTTGCGTTTCCCCCTGTGTCGTTCAACATACGCCTCACGACCCAGGCCTCACGCGCCTTGCATCTGGACATTTTTGATGAGCCATGTATATTAAAAGGCATTATGGAAAAGCTTTCGATAATAACCGATTTTATTCCGGCGGGCGATCAGCCGCAGGCAATTGACCAGTTGAGTCAAGGATTGCAGGAAGGCAAAGAACATCAAGTGCTTCTTGGTGTTACCGGTTCCGGCAAAACATTTACTATTGCCAACGTCATCGAACGCGCCCAGCGTCCGGCGCTCATTATAGCGCATAATAAAACTCTTGCGGCGCAATTATATGAAGAGTTCAAGGGGCTCTTTCCCGAAAACGCCGTTGAGTATTTTGTAAGCTATTACGATTACTATCAGCCGGAAGCTTATCTGCCGGTTACGGACACCTACATTGAAAAAGATTCAGCCATTAATGAAGAAATTGACAAACTGCGCCACGCGGCCACGCATTCTCTTTTGACGCGGCGAGATGTAATTATCATTGCGAGTGTTTCCTGTATTTATGGTTTGGGCTCGCCTCAAGCCTATTTAGAGATGATGGTTCAACTGGAAGTGGGTAAGGAAATTCCCCGGGAAGATATTTTAAAAAGACTGGTGGAAATTCAGTATGAACGCAATGATATTGATTTCCACCGCGGCACATTCCGCGTGCGGGGCGACATTGTGGAAATATTTCCACCCTATGAAGACGAGCTGGCGCTGCGCGTGGAATTTTTCGGTGATACGATTGAGGCGATTAATATTATTGACCCGCTGCGTGGCAAGAAACTTGAATCGCTTTCCAAAACAGCCGTTTATCCCGGCAGGCACTATGTTACCACACGTGATAATCTAAAAAGAGCGATAGCCGATATCCGGGTGGAACTTGCTGTGACACTCACCAAACTCAAAGAAGAAAATAAGCTTGTGGAAATGCAGCGTCTCGAACAGCGCACGAATTTTGATCTGGAGATGATGGAAGAAATGGGCTATTGTCAGGGGATAGAAAATTATTCCCGCCATTTAACCGGACGCAAGCCCGGTGAGCCGCCGCCTACGCTTATGGAATATTTGGCCAGGGATGCCCTGATCATTATTGATGAGAGTCATGCCACTCTGCCGCAATTGAACGGCATGTATCGGGGAGACAGATCACGCAAGGAAACTCTGATTAAATACGGATTCCGTCTGCCTTCCGCGCTGGATAACCGTCCGTTGCGTTTCGATGAATATGAGGCCATGACCCATCAGAGAATATATATTTCAGCGACGCCGGCGCAGTATGAAACTCAAAAGGCTCAGGGCGTTCTTGTGGAACAAATAATCCGTCCGACCGGATTGATGGATCCCGAAATTGAAATAAAACCGGCGAAACATCAGGTTGATGATTTGCTCGAAGAAATCAGACTGAGAATTGAAAAGAATGAACGGGTACTGGTGACGACTCTGACCAAGAGAATGGCGGAAAATCTAACCGATTACTACGCCGGTATGGGTATCAGGGTGCGTTATCTGCATTCCGATATCCATACACTCGAGAGAGTGGAAATTATCCGGGATTTGCGTCTGGGAGGGTTCGATGTGCTTGTCGGAGTGAACCTGTTGCGGGAAGGGCTGGACATCCCCGAAGTATCGCTGGTGGCGATTCTGGACGCTGATAAGGAAGGCTTTCTACGGTCGGAGCGGTCGCTTATTCAAACCAGCGGCCGCGCCGCGCGCAATGTTGCCGGAAAAGTTATTATGTACGCTGATAAAATTACAAAATCAATTCAGGCCTGTCTTGATGAAACCAAACGCCGCCGCGTTATTCAGCAGAAATATAATGAAGAAAATAATATCACGCCGGAATCTATTAAAAAATCAATCAGCAATGTTCTGGGCTCTATCTATGAAGCCGATTATGTGACAGTGCCGACGGAAATTAAAGGAAAAATCATACCGGCGAAGGAAGAAGATTTGCCGGTTTTGATTGCCAGGCTTACAAAAGAAATGAAACAGGCGGCAAAAAATATGGAATTCGAACATGCCGCCGAACTGCGCGATGAACTTAAAGAGTTAAATAAAATACTGCTGGAAATGGGATAGAACTATCATCGTCGATCCTGGTGATCACAGGTAGTTGTTATCATTTACACCTTTGTTTTTCTCATCTTTTTGAAAAAGATACTTGGAATATGTTGTCGATGATATTGTCTTAAATATTTGCAAGTAAACCCAAAGAATGTTAGTAAAGAGGATAATTTTGTAACAAGAAAATTGCCAAACCGTGCAGGTTGTGGCGGGCATTTTGTTAATCTCATGCGGGGGTGAATATGGGAGAAGGAATCAGCGATTACACAAAAAATATTTTTGATTTAAGAAGGCATATGTGGACGGCGGGCGTGGAAGTGGAATTGAGGCGTCTTATCTGGCAAATTGCCGTTGTCGGTAAATATATTTCCGCGAAGATTCATGAATCCAACAGAAAGCTTGCCGGGCTGAAAAATATTTATGGTGAGGAGCAAATGGCGCTGGATCGCGCTGCCGATGAAATACTGAAAAATCAGTTGCAATTTTCAGGTTTTGTTCGCGAATACGCGTCCGAAGAACTGGAAGATATCATTAAAATTGGGTCCGGTAAGGAAAAATATATCGTGACGGCCGATCCGCTCGATGGTTCGTCGCTGGTTGATACGAATTTGTCTATCGGAACGATTATTGGCATCCATAAAGATTCCGTTCTGGATTCAGGCAGAAATTCTATGGTAGCGGCGCTCTATATTACTTATGGCCCGTTGATTACGATGATTTATTCGGCGGGAAAGGGCGCGCATGAGTTTGTTCTCAATCGTGAAGGCGAATATGTTTTGTCTCAGGAGGATATTAAACTAAACCAGAAGGGTTCAATCTTTTCGCCGGGCGGTTTACGCCGCGACTGGAATCCGGCGCATCTTAAGTTAATTGAACAACTGGAAAACGATGGCTACAAATTACGTTACAGCGGCGGTTTTGTTCCGGATATCAATCAAATTCTGATAAAAAAAGGAGGCGTGTTCACCTATCCCGCTTTGAAAAAAGCTCCCCAGGGGAAGTTACGCCTGCTTTTTGAATTGCAGCCCATGGCGTTTATTATGGAACAGGCCGGAGGCCTTGCAACCGACGGCTATCAAGATATTTTATCTATAAAAGTAGAAAGTATAAATCAACTCTCGCCGATTTACATTGGCAGCACTACCGAAGTGCAAATGGCAAAACAAATGTTATCATAATACAAAATACAAAATTGTAAGGAGTAGTTATGATTTACACAGATAAGAGAGAACTACAAAATAAATGTGCGAAGGTTCTTGAACCGGATGGCAATGATGTTCGCATTTTAGATGAAGCTAAACTTAAAAGCGCGCTTATTGATGATTTGATTTACACGGCGGTATTTTGTCCCGACAAGACGACGCAATTTGCCGCCAGCTGGCTGATCAGACGTGCCGGCGCTGCTTTGGGAATTATGTCCGCCTCAATTCAACCGCTTTATGAGGCGATGGGGCGCGAAGAGTTGAAGGGCTTCACGGTTCCGGCGATTAATATCAGGGGGATAACGTATGATGTGGCTCAGGCTGTTTTTCGCGCGGCATTAAAAAGGAATGTCGGCCCTGTTATTTTCGAGATTGCCCGTTCGGAAATTGACTATACCTTGCAGCGACCGGTTGAATATGCCTGCGCTGTAACTGCCGCCGCTATTAAAACCGGCTATCGTGGACCGATCTTTCTGCAGGGAGATCATTTCCAAATCAATGCCAAAAAATTTTCCGCCGATGCCGCAAAGGAAATTCAGACGGTAAAAAATTTAATATGGGAAGCCATTGAAGCGGGATTTTTTAATATTGATATTGATACGTCCACTTTGGTGGATTTGACGAAAGCAAGCGTCAAGGAACAGCAAAAGACAAACTACAGCCTCGCGGCAGAACTTACAACAATGATACGTGATTTAGAGCCGGAAGGAATAACCATATCTGTAGGCGGCGAGATTGGCGAAGTCGGCGGGAAAAACAGTACAGTGGAAGAACTTCAGGCTTTTATGGAAGGATATCTGGAAGAACTCAAAAAGCAGGGTGAATCGCTTAAAGGAATAAGTAAAATCAGCATTCAGACGGGAACAACGCACGGAGGCATTCCTCTGGCGGATGGCAGTGTGGCCAAAGTTAAAATCGATTTTGCTGTTCTGGAAAAATTATCCGCTCTGGCGCGTTCTCAATACGGTCTTGCCGGGGCTGTCCAGCATGGAGCGTCCACTCTTCCCGATGAAGCCTTTGACAGATTTCCGGCTGTAGGCACGGCCGAAATTCATCTGGCCACCGGTTTCCAGAATATGATATACGATAGTTCCAATTTTCCCGGAGATTTAAAAGAAAAAATGTATGAATATATGAAAACTGAATTTAAATCTGAATGGAAGGAAAAAGATACGGAAGAGCAGTTTATTTATAAAACCCGCAAGAAAGGATTCGGCCATTTTAAACTGGAAATGTGGCAAATACCTGCCGATACTCTCAATAAAATCGGCGTTGAATTAGAAAAACAATTTTCTTTTTTATTTGACAAACTCAAAATGACGGCTACGCAGGAAATAGTTGAAAAATATATCAAACCGGTAGATGTGCAATTGGAAATTCCTGCTTCTTTAAAATGAAAGCGGCAATTTTAGAGAAGATAACCAATTTAAAAGAAAACAAACGACCGCTGAAAATGGTTGAGTTGCCCCAACCTGTGATCGGTGACGGGGAAATTCTGGTCAGGATATCCGTATGCGGCGTTTGCCATACGGAATTAGACGAGATTGAAGGAAGAACTCCTCCGCCGAGACTGCCGGTTATTTTGGGTCATCAGGCGGTCGGCATTGTTGTTGAACGCGGCAAATTCGCGTCAAGATTCGCAATTGGCGACAGAGTTGGAATCGGTTGGATTAATTCGGCCTGTGGCCGATGTCCTGCTTGTCTTGCTGAAAATGAAAATCTCTGCGTGGATTTTAAGGCGACCGGCAGGGATACCCCCGGTGGTTATGCCCAGTATCTTGCGATATCTGAGAACTTCGCTTTTGCCATTCCGGATTTTTTTTCCGATACTCAGGCAGCGCCGCTGTTATGCGCCGGAGCTATAGGATACCGCTCCCTGCGCCTGGCCAATTTAATGGATGGACAACGTCTGGGACTGACCGGATTTGGCGCTTCGGCTCATCTGGTTTTGAAAATGGTTCGTTACCGCTATCCTCACACGGAAATATTCGTTTTTGCCCGTAATAAAGATGAACAAAGTTTTGCCCGTGATCTGGGCGCTGTCTGGGCCGGAGATACAAACGAAGAATCGCCTGAAAAGCTTCACGCCATTATTGATACAACGCCAGTATGGAAACCGGTTGTGGAAGCCCTGAAAAATCTGGAACCGGCGGGAAGATTGATCATCAACGCAATACGTAAAGAAGAGACGGATAAAGATTATCTCCTTCGGCTGGATTACGGCCGTCATTTTTGGCTGGAAAAAGAAATAAAAAGTGTGGCTAATGTAACACGCCGTGATATCAGAGAATTTTTGGATTTGGCCGCTCAAATACCCATAAAACCGGAAGTGGAAGAATATCCATTAGAAGAAGTCAATCGGGCTCTTGCCGAACTGAAAGAAGGCCATATCCGCGGCGCCAAAGTTTTAAAAATAAGTTAATTTATTAATGATCATCCTGACAAAATGAGATAGAAAAACCGGATTGCCGGATCAACCGGTATGTGCGGGATGCAGAGTTTGGCAATGACAGGGGTGGTCTTTGTTGCGCTAAGTGAAGTGAAGGAGCCATCTCGTTGTTCGTGTATTGTGTTCTCATGGTGTTCTCATGGTGTTCAGGGGATTCCTCACGATGACACTTTTTTCTGCCTCGTTATTTTCCCTACAACGATATCTTTCTGTCTTTGTTTTTTTTCAGTCTTTTTCTCGACGAAAATTTTTCTGCCTGTTGCGGGATCAATTTCCGTAAAATACATCAGGCTGGAATAAGTTGAAGGAAGCGGCGTAAAAATCTGCACTTGCCGCGGGTTGGTTTTTAATTCTTTTCCGGCAAAAGATTTAAGTTCGCGCATGTCTTCTTCAGTACATCCCGGATGGGCGGCGATAAAGTAATAGGTGAGAAATTGTTTCTGCCCTGATGATTTATTTATTTCTTCGAAAATCTGTTTGAATTTCAGTAATGATCGGACATGTGGTTTGCCCATGAGTTTCAACGTGTTCGGGGCGCTATGTTCGGGAGCCACCTTCAATTGGCCGGAAGTATGGTGTTTAACCAGTTCCTGCATGTAATACGTGCAGTGTTTTTTGTCGCCCAGAAGTAAATCGTATCTTATGCCGGAAGCGACAAATACTTTTTTGACGCCTTTTATATTTCGCAGGCTTTTTAACAAATTAATCTGCCGGCTGTGATCCGGTTTTAAACCCTCGCATACTTGCGGATAAAGACATTTCCTGTTTTTACAAGCGCCACGGATCTGTTTTACCAAACATTCGATGCCATACATGTTTGCTGTTGATCCGCCCACGTCCAGAATATAGCCTCTAAAATCGGGAAGCGCGATGAGTTTTTGTGCTTCGGCAATTATTGATTTTTCGGAACGGCTGATGATTGTTCTTCCTTCATGCAGTCCAATAGAACAGAAATTACACTCACCGAAGCAGCCGCGATGAGAGGATATCGAGAATTTAATCGTCTCCATCGCTTTAACTTTTCCCTGCTCGCTATAGAAAGGATGAACGTCGCGGGCGAAATCAAGCGCGTATATATTATCCAGTTCTTCAACTGTCATGTTAGGTTGCGGTTTGTTTTGAATCAGATAACGTTGGCCGTATCGCTGAAATAGACCTTGAGCGGCTAAGGGATCATTGTTTTGGTAGAATATATTAAACATCCGGATAAAAGATTTTTTATCCGCAACAACATCTTCATAAGCGGGCAATTCAATGTAATCAGGCGGCGGTGCAGTGGAGATATAACAAATTCCTCTGATGTCCTTTATGCTTTGGCCATTTTGCAATTTCAGTGCGAGTTCCACCGTCGCCTTCTCAGCCATGCCATAAATGAGCGCGTCAGCGCGGGCATCAAACAGGATCGAACGGCGGATGGAATCCGACCAGAAATCATAATGGGCGATGCGTCGCATACTGGCTTCAACACCGCCCAGCACCAGCGGTTTGGTATCCTTAAAATACTGACGGATTAAATTGGCGTAAACTACGACGGCGCGGTCAGGACGGCGGTTATTTCTGCCTCCGGCCGTCAGATCATCGTCATTTCTTTTTTTCTTTGTCGCTGTATAATTGGCAACCATTGAATCCATACATCCGCCGGTGATGCCCCAGAATAGTTTTGGTTCCCCCAATCGGCAAATATCGGTTTTGCTCTGCCAATCCGGTTGAGCGATGATTCCCACGCGAAATCCGGCATTGGTAAGAACCCGGCCGATTACGGAAACGCCAATAAAAGGGCTGTCAATGTAAGCGTCGCCGGTGACAAGAATTACATCGAGTTTATCCCATTTTAATTTTTTTAATTCAGCGCAGGTTGTTGGAAGAAACATGTATTTAAGTGCAGCCCCCTCCGGCCCCCACGGCCCTCCGGAAGGACCCGTAGGCTCCTTTTTATAATGCGACCTCCCGCAGTTTACGGCGAATTCATCCTCCGCTTTGGCCGGACCCGGGGGATTTCAAGTCGCGGGATTAAAGTGGCGCAATTGCATATTTATTTAAATGATGTCGGCCAGTATCAACCCCAAAGTTATGGCCGTCAGCAACAGCAACAGGGAGAAACGTCCGAGAAAGCGGTGCGCTCTTCTCACGGCTAATTTGTTTTTAGCTTTAAATTGATAAAATCCCAGCATAAGTGTGATTAAAACGAGTAAAAATGCCGCTAAACCGTTAATCTGGTGAGGTCCATCAATGTGTTTACCGTCTGTGCCGGAAACATAGATGAAAGCCATAATAATTCCCGCCATTATCCCCAAAAGGCCAAATGAATTAAATGATTTATGAATTTTCAGCCAGTATTTATTCTTACGGAAAAAAATGACGGCGCTGACACCGGCAATAAGAGCCGATGTAGCTGTTGCCATAAATGAAATGTGCAGGGGGAAAAACATGCTTGCTGATCTCCGGAGCCCAACTGCGAGAATTAAAGACTAATTTCCATTGACTGACTCACGGCAAAGCATTCCAGCTTTTTACCGCTTTTTTTGATTATCTTGTGACAACTCTTTACAATCGCGTCAACTTCGTCATCAAATCTTTCCTGATTGTGATGAAATAATCCTAAATTCTTTACTCCGGCATGCATGGCCAGATTCAGGGTATCCGTGTAACAAGAGTGCCCCCAGCCGCGGGTTTTTATATATTCATCTTCTTTATATTCGGCATCGTGCATGAGTAAATCAGCGCCGCTGGAAAATTCAAGATATTCCTGAAAATCAAGTCCTCCCTCGTGCTTGTAACTAAGTTCGTTATCGGTAAGAAAAACAAAACATTTACCGTCTTCCTCAAACTTGTAACCCGTGCCCTGATTAGGATGGCTAAGAGGTATGGGAGTGATAACCATCGAACCGAGAGTATAGTGTTCAACGCATGTATCTTGATATGATATATTTGCGCGGATGGAGTCAAAATTTACAGGGAAATGTGGCGCCGTCATAATGCGTGAGAGCATTTCTTTAATTGAATTCCGGGCATAAGGGCAGCCCCAGATGTTCAGATTGGTTTCACGCGAATAAATGGGTTTGAAAAAGGGAAAACCCATAATATGATCCCAGTGGGCATGCGTCAATAAAAGAGTGAAATCGCGATAACCGGCCGCAATTAGATTATTGCCCGCCTCGCGAATGCCGGAACCCGCATCAATGATCAATATTTTATTATCGTTTGTCCTGATTTCAATGCAAGTGGTGTTGCCGCCATAACGCAAATATTGTTTGCCCGAAACAGGAATGGAGCCTCTGGAGCCCCAGCAGTGAATTATCATTTTTCACCTTTTATCTGTTTGTTATGCAATAATACAGAATAAATTTTAAATCAAGCAGGATATAATGCCGGGAATCGGCAGAAGATTATCAAAAATTATTATTAGCCTTGCTATTATAAGAAAAGTTCTTAAATTAGTTGCGGAAAAGGAGGTTATTATAATGAAAAGAATAAAAATAAAAGGAGTACGGCAACCTACGCGGAAATAAAAACCGTTGATCCTGCGGTTGTTGCCGCGGCGATAAAGAAGGCCGGATACGAAATTGTTGAATAAAGTGACTGCCCCTGAAAAAATAACTATTGCCGTGGGTGGTATGACCTGCGCGGCCTGCGTGAGGCGTGTAGAAGAAGCGCTAAACTCGGTTGCCGGGGTGGTGGAGGCGAATGTCAATCTGGCTAATGGACATGCCACAATTATTCATTCGGTAAAATGGGGTGGCCCTGAGGCGCTTGAGAAAGTGATCACCGAACACGGTTATGAATATTTAGGTGAACTTAAAGATAATCTTGCCGATCCCATCGAAGCTTCCCGGGTCAGGGAACTTAAAGATCTGAAGTTAAAAGTAACCTGCGGCGCGATTCTGAGTGTGGTTATTTTCTTCGGTTCAATGCAGCACTGGTTTGGTTTTTTGCATTTCATTCCGCGTCAGGTCATGCTTTGGGCAATGTTTGTTTTGACGGCTCCCGCGGTTTTTTGGGTGGGCAGCCGATTTTTTATCGGCGCTTATAAAGCCGCTCGGCAAAAGACATCCGATATGAACACTCTGGTTGCTGTAGGCGCTTTTTCGGCTTACGCCTATTCAGCGGCGGCAAGTTTCTTCCCTCATTTTTTCATGACTGCCGGCGTAATGCCTCATGTCTATTATGACGGTGCGGCAACGATCGTTACCCTTATCCTTTTAGGCAGGCTTCTGGAAGCCAAAGCCAAAGGAAAGACTTCTATGGCAATAAAGAAGTTGATGGGGCAAAAACCCAAGACGGCGCATCTGATCAGGGATGATCAAGCGTTGGAAGTTGCCGTGGAAGAAGTGCAGATTGGCGATATCCTGCTTGTCAAACCGGGCGGAAGAATTCCCGTTGACGGAATAATAATGTCCGGCCAATCCGCAATTGACGAATCCATGTTAACCGGTGAAAGCATGCCGGTGGCCAAGGGAATCGGACAAAAAGTGTTTGCCGCCACGATTAACAAGACAGGCAGTTTTACTTTTCGGACGACAGGCGTGGGCGCAAAAACCGCACTGGCGCAAATTATCCGTCTGGTGGAAGAGGCGCAAGGCTCCAAAGCTCCAATTCAGCGACTGGCGGATAAGGTTGCTTCTGTTTTTGTCCCGGCAGTATTTCTGGTTGCCTTTATTACTTTGGCCGCCTGGTATTTTATCCCCGCCGAAAGTAATTTCAGCCGCGCTCTGATTAATTTTGTTTCCGTGTTGGTGATTGCCTGTCCCTGCGCGCTGGGGCTGGCCACTCCGACGGCAATCATGGTGAGCACGGGCTTAGGAGCGCAAAGCGGAATTTTAATTAAGGGCGGCGAGACGCTCGAAAAAATACATAAACTTTCAACGGTCGTTTTCGATAAAACGGGCACGCTGACGCGCGGCGAATTGGCCCTGACCGATATTGTGGCCGTAGCCGGTTATAATGAAAAACAGATTCTTGCATACGCCGCGGCGCTGGAGAAAAATTCCGAACATCCGCTGGCACAGGCAATTTTGTCAAGAGCGCAAACCGATGGAATTGCAGTTGCCGCCGTGGATAAATTTACAGCGCTATCAGGTATGGGAGCAAAAGCTTTGCTTCAAAACAAATTATGTCTAGCCGGCAATCGTTCTTTTATGGAAAGCGAAGGTGTCTCTGTAAATAATTTGGATGAATCGGCGGCAAGGCAATCCCTAGAAGGGAAAACGGTAGTGTATGTCGCTTTTGAAAAAAATGTTCTCGGTTTTATCGCTCTGGCCGATGAACCGAAAGGTTCAGCTAAACTTGCGATCGAAAGCTTGAAAAGCAGGGGATTGAAAGTAGTTATGATTACCGGCGATAACGCCGGCACGGCTAAAGCGATTGCCGCTCAACTGGATATTGATCATGTGCTGGCTGATGTTCTTCCGGATAAAAAGGCTGATGAAATAAGAAAACTGCAAGCCGCGGGTGAGGTTGTCGCCATGGTTGGCGACGGTATTAACGACGCTCCGGCGCTGGCGGCAGCGGACGTTGGCATTGCCATTGGCGCGGGGACGGATGTTGCTATTGAAGCCAGCGACATAACTCTTATTCGCGATGATTTGATGGGTGTGCCGGAAGCTATCGACCTGTCGATGGTCACGATGCGCGTGATCAAACAAAATCTTTTTTGGGCGTTCTTTTACAATGTGATCGGTATTCCTATTGCCGCGGGCGCTCTGTATCCTTTCTTCAGGATACTGCTGAATCCCGAATTTGCCGCCGCGGCTATGGCTTTGAGTTCATTTTCCGTTGTGAGCAATTCTTTGCGTTTGCGCAGAGTTTGGAAAAAGTATCAATCCGGCAAATGACATGGATGTTATTTCCTGTCCTTTTTCCAGAGGAGGAAGAAGCATTTCCTGGCCATAACGATCATGCCGTTTCTAAAACAAAGATAATGTTTTGATTTTGGGGTTGGCCCAATATTTATCTGGCCCCATGCAAGAGTTCATCTCCCAGTTTTGCCTGCTTGTCCTGCAAGGTTTTTTCCTGGAGCGCTCCCAGAACGTTAATGTCGGTCTGAAGAACATTGAAACGTTCTTTTGTTTTAATTTTCCATTTTGTAACGATGGCGGCTATTTTTACCTGAAAACCGGCTGCCAGCTCTTTAAATGTCAACATCAGCGGCACGGCGGTTCTTTCCGGCTGATCCAGCTTTTGCGCCGCGTCGTGGACAATCGCGCGCATTGTTTCCAGCAAAGAGTCCAGAGCTCCTATTTCGTTTTGCAGGGATTTATCCTTATGAATATTACTTTTGTCTATTTCCACTATTGTGTCCATAAGTTCCGCGCCCATTGCACCGGTTACGGCGCCCATCATGATGACATTTTCCACATCGCTAAAGGGGATTACAATATTCGGATAGGCCGTGTCCTTCTCGCCCAATATACTTGAGGAAGATACGCGGCAGTTCTGCAACCCAATGCCACCATGCGGTGAGGGTTTGAGGAAGTCGAATTTCAACCGCGGGTTGACAATGAGGCCTTCATCGGAGGACGAGACCAGAAAGGCGCTGAAGTTATTTTGCTGTTGTTCCTGACCGGTTATCGCGACAACGATAAAAAGGCCGGCAATAGGGGCATTAGTCAGATAAGTTTTTTCTCCATTTAATTTGTAGTAATTGCCATCGTAAGTTGCCGTAGAGGTCAGTAGTTTTGGACGCGCTCCGTGCTTCGGTTCGGAAACGGCAAAGGACACGATCAGTTTTCCCTGGGCCATAAGCGGTAAATATTTCATTCGCTGTTTTTCAGTGCCGAAACCGGAGATAAGATAGACCGCGATCATCTGCTGATACAACCAGGATAATGCCAGTCCCAAATTATAGCCGCTGCGGACGAAAACCTCTCCCGCTTTAGCAAGCCGTGTCAATCCGCCGCCGCTGCCGCCGTATTCCGGCGCGATTCCTATTTGAAAAAAGCCCGCCTCACCCATTTTCTGCCAAATGTCATGGGGAAAATTCGGCGCTGTCTGTAGATCGGCGCGCGAAGCGATATGTTCAATGGCAAAACGGGATATCCAGCTATAAGATTGTCCTGATGGAATCATATTCATTTTATAAAACCAGTTCCTCGATAAAAGTAAATAATTGGTTGATATTCCGGCATTGACGCACCTCATGACAATGCTGCATATATGACTTAATTTCGCTGTCGCCCGTGTCCCAGAGATTTTCCTGTTCCGGATTTAGCCAGATTACCCGCCGGCAACGCTCTCGCATCTGACCCAAAATAGCGTCTTCGGGATTCATATAATTGGTGCGGCCGTCGCCTACGATAATCAGAGTCGTTTTTTTTGTCAGAAGTTCCATATAGTCTTTTTTAAAATTCCGCAGGGTTTCTCCATAATCCGTCGACGCATTGTAATTCACATCAGATTCCTTCAGCACCATACCAATTGCTTTGCTAATCTCATGCTCCTCAAAAATTGATGTTACTTCCGACAAATGATCAATAAAGACGAAACTGTTAACTTTGTCAAAACAGTCCTGAAGAGAGTACAGCAGGTTCAGCATAAAACGCGCAGCTGCCCAGACCGATCCAGATACATCGCACAGCGTGACAATACGGCTTTTGCGTTTCGCTTTATGTCGATACTTGATCTCAACGGGAACGCCGTTGTATTTTGCCGATGCCCGCAGTGTTTTTTTAACATCGATACTTCCTCTATTACGGACGGCATAGCGACGACTGACAATATTTTTCAATTTCCGCACCAACTTGTCAATCGCTTCGCGCATTTCTTCAACTTCTGCCCGGGTAAAAGAAGAAAATGATTTCTCGCCAAGTCCCTTAAGCCGCTGTTCTTCAGTTGGGGTTATTTTAGTGCCGGTATCTCCAGGACGCGGCTCATACATGAGCATGGAGCGCGCCGCAGCCACGCGCTCTTGAAAATAAACGGCAAGATCGCGCCCGGCGGCTGAATCTGTTTTTGTGTAATTTTCCTCTACCAGCGCCCCGGCGGCGGACGCGGCTTTATTAATCTGAATCATCATATTAAGGCGATTGCCCAGAGGACCCAGATTAAACCGGAGCATTGTCGCTTCAGCTTCTGCTTCCGTCCTGATCCGGCGCATTTCGTGAAGAAGAGCGAGAGGATTTCCTTCCAGAAATTCCACTACAGCGTCGTAAATGGGGTTATCATGAGGCATCTGTTTGAGAATTTCCGCCGCTTTTTTTATTTGATCAGAGTGCAGGGCGGCCTGTCTCATATCACCCACATCCATGCGCATTTCATGGAAGAAGAGGTGATAAAGACGGTCGAAATGCTGCACATCTCTCATGCTTTTAGCTAAATTGGCGCGAAGCAGGGACCGGAATTGCAATTCATCTGTCGGGTCAATCAACTGTAACTGATTTAGACTGTCGAGAACTTCCGAGGTTGATACCCGCAGCCCTGATGCGCGACAGCAGGAGACAAATTGTTGAATTAGTTTGACCATAGATTAAAATATCAAAAACCGTTCTATTTCGTAACCAATTTTAAAGGGAGTTTTCACCCATCAACAGCGCTTTGATTACATTACGGCAAAATCCGATCAATATTCTTACGAACTTTCTCCATGTCGATCTTGTATTTACAGACGATGTTGAGTGTTTCCGAAATAACTTCCGGTGTCAATTCATTGATCTGTAATGCGATAAGCGATTGCGCCCAATCAAGTGTTTCCGAAATGCTGGGACTTTTTTTCAAATCCAGCGTGCGGATTTTACGGATTGCATCAACCAGAGCGTTACAGAGCTTCTCCTCGATACCCGGTATTTTGAGCCGGACGATGGAAATCTCCGTATCGCGCGCGGGATAATCAATATATAGATGAACGCAACGGCGTTTAAGCGCGTCGCTCATATCACGGTAATTATTGGACGTCAGCACGACAAAAGGAATATGAATGGCTTTGCGGGTACCCAGTTCAGGAATAGAAACCTGAAAATCGCTTAAAAGTTCCAGAAGAAATGCCTCGAATTCCGGGTCGGATTTGTCCACTTCATCTATAAGGAGCACGACAGGCTGCTCCGAGCTGATAGCCTGCAGAAGCGGTCGGTGCTGAATGAAACGGTCGGAAAAAAAGGCGTCCTCCTGGGCGGCTATCTGATCAACTGCCTGAGTCAGAGTTGAGGCGGAAGAAATAATGTCGTTTAATCTGTCTTTAACCATCTGAGTATAAAGAAGCTGTTTGGCATATTCCCATTCATAAAGAGCCTTGGCTTCATCCAGGCCTTCGTAACATTGGAGCCGGATAAGTTCCCAATCCAGACTGCGGGCTATGGCTTTGGCCAACTCCGTCTTGCCGACACCTGCCGGCCCTTCAACCAGAACCGGCTTTTGCGTTGCGGCTGCCAGAAAAACAACAGTAGCAATTTCCTTTGAGGGAATAAATCCGGCTTTTGTCAGCCTAGATTGAACATCTGCAACACTATCATAATCCATGAATAACTTAATCCCTTCTGATATTTTACAAATAATACGGGAAAAGCGCGGCTGTTCCAACCGCGATTTCCTTTAATAAGAGCTTGCTTTTATTGGAAGTGAGTATAGGCAAACCTGTTTTGTATGTCAATGAAAAACAGGGCGCATAATAATGCTCGTCGAGTTAATGTGACCTATTTGTGTTAATAGGCCCAATAGGGACCTGTGCCGAGATTGGATATCGTTCCTTGAATTCCAACATAAACGTTCCGTCCCATGAAAAAGGGGAGCCCCCAGTCAAAGTACACACTAGGAGAAGTGTCCGAATCGTACGGGGCGCCTAATTCACTAAACACCCAATTTGATGAACTGAAAAGGGCTGAGGCGTTGCCTATCTGGAACGAAACCGGGCCGCTTGGCGATCCTAAATAGCCTTTTGTAGTTGCGGACAAGCTTTGTGTTGAAGAAGGGCAATACCAACCTTGGGCGACTCCTGATGAACAGGTTGTCAGGGCGCTCACCGAACCTGCGTCAAAAAATAGCCCATTCGAGCCGGTGTCAAGGAAACTGGAGTTGTACGTGCGTCCTCCAGTGGCCGGAAAAACTGTTATAAATTCTCCATAAGTCGAATCGACAGGATACATAGTTGCTCCGGAAGAAGAGTTATTTGACCGCGTATCTATGCCGAGAATAAGGACGCCGTCAGCCGATATTGCTCCTCCTAGAGAAACGACAGGAAGCCGCACTATTACGCCATTATTATCAAGAGGAAGGTGCGCAACCGGGTTTTGAACCTGATCGGATAAAGTTGTTGTAGTTTCAGAGCAGGTTGAACCGCTGCAGGAATAGTACATCCCATTGCTGGTAACACTTACGCATTCCGAACCGCAGTCCTGGGCAAAGAGACCGACGCCCAGAAGTCCGTTGAATCCGGCTGTTGACGGACTCGAGTCTAACGTATACTGGCTTGATTGACTGCATAATGTTGGTTGACCAAAAGCGGAATCAATGACCTGAATTGGGACGTTAGCCGCTGTTTCGTTCCCCAGAATGACGTCTACTGTCTGAACCGGTCCCCAGTCCGCTGAGTAGTCAGCGTATTGTATGCAGTCCGCAAGTAATCCCGAACCGCTTGTGACTTGTGTGGGGGAAACAGTGATAACTGATTTGAATATCCGCAAACCGGAAGCTCCCGTATCTAAAAGAATATCATCAATGGTCTGGCAGTCTGTATTGCTGCCGGGAGTGCAGATCGTAACGCTGACGCAGGGCTTGTTGGGATAAGCGTTTGTGCACAGCGATCCGTTCACCGAGATAGCAACGACATTGTCCATTGCGATAGTAGAAACCGTCAATTGTGTTGTGTTTGAGGTTATGCCGTTTAAATTGGCAGTGATATTTGATGCGCCTGAAGCGAGCGATGCGGCCAGTCCATTGGAACCTGACGTGTTGCTGATTGTCGCGACATCTGTATTTGAAGAACTCCAGGTCACGGAAGTTGTTATATCTTGCGTAGTGCTGTCTGAATAAGTTCCGGTTGCAGTGAATTGTTGTGTCCCGCCCCAGGCAATGCCCGGGTTTGCCGGTGTTACGGCAATAGAGGCAAGCGTTACGGTGGGAGTGCTTGTACTGCCGCCGCCGCCTCCACCTCCACATCCGCTGTAGCTTATTACCAGTAAAGAAATCAGAATAAAAAAAAGCAGTTTATTTAATTTCATCGGTGCTCACTCCTTGTGGTATCAAAGCAGGCGCGTAGGCGCGTCCCTGCAAATTTCTCATATGTCCCCATTTCTCTACAACAACATTATCTGATTCCACCTTAACGTATTTGTGTCCCGGCTGCCGCTTGATATGACTTGCCGCCTTCTGATGTTCGGAAGCATAGGATCCCAAAAGCGGCGTCAGATCGGGATGAGTCAGGCCGTTCCACGCGATGCCGAATACAACGCCTGAAGGCGACACATATTCACGGACGGTTATGGTTTCAGACTGGAATTCGTGAACGGAGTATTTTGAAGACGTTCTCGTGAAACTCCGCACCGCCGAGAGAGTTTTCTTGTTTGTCGCTATCGAATCGGCTGATTCGCCGAGAGTGGCGTAAGCCTGTTGGACAAGAAGAAAGGCAAATGAAAGACCAAGACAAATTAACAGACCTGAGAGCTTTCTTGTTTTCATAATCGTTATATCCTCCCGGTTTCAAAGATGCTGACACAAACGAAGAATGAAATGTCTCTAAAGGACATTTTACAGTAACATTTTACTTGTATTTGCGAAAAAATCAAACGCTATTTACTTTTTTCAAATTTTGATTTATCCGCGCCGCATACAGGACACGTCCATGTCTGTGGCAAATCTTCAAATTTTGTTCCGGAGGCAATGCCATTATCAGGATCGCCTTTAGCCTCGTCATAAACATAACCGCAAACACTGCAAACGTAACTGGCGGAGGTATGGGACGCGGCAGAAGCTTCATCTATTACATAAGTTGGAGCTGTTTTCGGTGATTTGCCTCCCTTGACATTTTGATAATAAGCGTAAGTCATGGGTTCGGCATCGCTCACTACATCGCAATCAACAATTTTGCCGACGAAAATAGTATGCGTGCCGCATTCCAATTCTTTTTCCAGTTCAACTTCTATATAGGAGATTGTATTTTCCAGGACGATGGGCACTTTAGTTGCCCCTGTTTTTATTTTTACATTTTGCAGTTTGTTGAAATCGCGCCCGCTCTTAAAACCGAAATTGCCGATAAAAGTCATGGGCGTTGCCTGGGAAAGAATGGAAATAACAAACTTACGGCTGAGTTTTATCAATTCATTAGTGTAATTTTGCTTGTTTATGCTGATGGCGACAGTCGCCGGATTCGATGTAACCTGAAACATGGAGTTGGCAATCTGACCGTTGAATTTACCGTCTTGCCCTGAGGTGACGACATATAGACCATAGCTGATTTTATGAAGGGCTGCTCTGTTCATTTATTCTCCTTTTTTAAGGTTTTTTATGACATTATTTATAACTCAATTTTATTTCAAGCGCCATTGGTTTTTATAATGGGCCCCATATTGATATGGTATGTTTTCCAGGGGATTTTTTCTTTTGACAAAAGAGGCCTTTTCTTATAATCAAAATAAATTAAAGTAATAATCCGGCCTTACAATTTTTTGCCGCAGTTTATTGAAGTCCGGGCATCCGTACCAATACTTAAAATAAACTTTTATCCAGAGATCATTATACTGCTTTCGATTTACGGCCCCGATTTACGGAAAGAGAAAAAACAATTATGAAATATCAGGAATTTATAAAACGCGATCATTTTAATTTCGAAGAAATTCTCGCTTTTGCTTATGGTAAGCTGGTCACCGATCCTCCCGAACATTTTGAAGCGAGACTTCCGGCGCCCCCATTCCTCATGATTGATCGCATATTATTAATTGCAAGCGATGGCAAGAAGGGTAAAATAATAGCCGAACAGGATATCAGGCTGGATGCCTGGTATTTTCAATGCCATTTTCAGGGTGATCCGGTGCAGCCCGGATGTCTTGGCGTAGATGCGATATGGCAGTTGCTCGGTTTTTTCTGTGTCTGGAGTGGTTCGCTGGGGACGGGCAGAGCGTTGGGGTGCGGCGATGTTGTGTTCAACGGCCAGATCCGTCCGTTCAACAAATGTGTCCGTTTTGAAGTTGATGTGCGTCGTTATTCGCGGCTGAAGGAATCAGGCGCGAGCATAGTAATCGGAGATGGACGTGTTTATGTAGACGATGAATTGATTGCTACTGTCGGGCAGGCACGTACTGGAGTTTTTAAGAATATTGCCTACAGAGATTACCCGCTTCGGTCGAAACATTCTATTGGCGGAATCATGGAAAGGTAATTAATAAGGTCATTAAAACTGTTTGCCGTGTTTTATTTTATCCATTAAAGAATCTATATCATATATTTTTTACAGGAAATATCTTGAGTATAATAAAGAAAGCAGCACTTTATTTTGCCCGGAAAGGATTTTGCAGGGCGGCAATAGATGAACACGCTGATCTGAGTATCTTTAAAGAGAAACTTACCGGCACCGTAGTTGCAGGTCTTGTTATAATATTTATTAGTTATCTTCTTGGCATTCCTGCCGTATTTATAGTAGGAGGAATTGCCGCCTGGTTGAAAACCCCGGCGCTTGGTGTTATCGGAATTCCTTTGATTTACGGTATTTCCTGGTTGCTTTTGATGCTGGGTATATATCTTGCCGGTCCACAATATGGGAAAGCACTTAGCCGTTGGACCGTACGGGTTATATTGGAAAAAATTCTCGGTAATGAAGCTAAAACGTCCGGATCGATACACGTAGAAGATTCAAAAAGCGGCACAGCAAAAAAATAAAGAGATGTTGAAAAGTTAGATAAAAAACAGGAGTGTTGAATGAGTCAGATTGAAGAAATAATAGGTGAACTTAAAGTTAAAATTATCCAAACACTGGGGCTGATTGATGTTGGGCCCGAAGACATCGGAGATGATACTCAGCTTGTCGGCGGCGATTTGGGAATTGATTCCATCGATGTGCTTGAACTGGTGATGATGATTGAAAAAGACTATGGCGTTAAAATCGAAAGCAAAGAACTGGGTGTTAAAGTTTTCGCTTCCGTGCGCGCGCTGGCCACACACATTTCCAAGAATCAGAAAAAAGGTTAATTTTTCGCTTACGGGAAAACATGAACTGTTAGCGTTTTACGCGTTTTTGTTTCCATTATGAAAGTACTGCTAATTTCAGCAAATATTCTGAGAATTCCCTATCCGGTATATCCGCTGGGACTGGATTACGTAGCCGGTTCTCTGGATTTCCGTTATCAGACTAAAATTGCGGACTTAAATGATTTTGCTACTTCGGATGAGTTGGAAACTTCGATCAGAGAATTTTCTCCCGATTTTGTCGGAGTATCAATCAGAAACATAGATAACACCGATGTGATAAACAGCAGAGGCTTCCTGCCCGAATACCAGAATTTAATCAGCCGGATCAGAACAAATTCGAACGCCCGAATAATTTTAGGCGGCAGCGGTTTTACTATCTTTCCCGTTGAGTTTATGCAGGCGCTCGATGCCGATTATGGAATAGTCGGCGAAGGTGAAAGATTATCCCTGCTGCTGGATGCATTGGAGAAAAACCTTGATGTTAAACAAATACCGGGTGTTTTGACAAAGGAAAAAACGGACATCGTTTATGAACCATGGAAGGGTGATATTAAAAGACATTTTAATCCGGCAAACCCAAACACGCAATTTTATCTGTCCCACGGCGGCATGCTCAACTTGCAAACGAAAAGAGGTTGTCCGTTTCATTGCACTTACTGCACTTATCCCCATATTGAGGGCGCCCGGATGCGGTTTTTCCCGCCGCGTGAAGTAGCCCGCAACGCCCGCGAATTGCAGGACGCCGGCGCTAAATATATTTTTATAACCGATTCCGCTTTCAACGCCAGTTATGATCACAGCTCTCAGGTCGCCAAAGCCTTTATAGAAGCCCGCGTGTCTATTCCGTGGGGAGGTTTTTTTGCGCCCACTATTCCCCCCGATGATTATTTCAAGCTGATGGCTGATGCTGGATTGACGCATGTTGAATTCGGCACTGAATCTTTATCGGATACGGTACTTAATAATTTGCGTAAACCTTTTGCTTCCGGCGATGTCTTTGCCGCTCATGAAAAAGCGCTTGAAGCCTCTTTGCACATTGCCCATTATTTATTATTAGGCGGTCCCGGCGAAAACAAACAGACTCTGCAGAAAACACTGGTTGGTCTGGATAGCATGGAGCGGGCGGTTTTCTTCTTTTTCTGCGGCATCCGCATTTATCCGCACACAGATTTGTATGATGTTGCCCTGCGGGAAGGTCAGATTACAGCGAAGCAAAATATCCTGCCGCCGGTATTTTACCGCTCTGGAGAAATATCTGTTGCGGAAATCATGCAGATGGTTGAAAATCACGCCAACGGCCGTCCCAACTGGCTTATCGGCGCTGGTGAAGCCAAAGCAACCCGTGTTTTACCCAAACTCTACAGACGAGGGTTTACAGGTCCTTTGTGGGAATATTTGATTCAATAAAGAGGATTTCTTAAGGAGTTTTATCATTGAACAAGAAGTTGCCATTTTGGAGTCCGGCTAAAATCACGGGAATAACTCTTTTGTTTTTCGCAGCGGCTGTTTTTTTTATTAATTCTCTATTGGCGGCGGCAGTCGCCTTTTTTTATATTGTTCTTTGTGTCGCCGCTTCTTTTTTCCCGCGAAGCAATTTTTTTCTTCCGGTAATCAGTCGCGGCAATACCGGTAAGAATATGGTCGCGCTGACTTTTGATGATGGTCCGGCCCAACCGACAACAAAACAAATACTGGAATTGCTGGACAAGTATTCGGTAGGGGCAACTTTTTTTGTTTCCGGCGCCAATGCCTTGAAGCATCCGGAAATAATCGGGGAAATAATCGCCCGCGGCCACGCCATCGGCAATCATTCGTTCAACCATAATCCTTTCTTGATGCTGGGAAGTTATAATTATCTCTATCAGGAAATATTCCAGACTCAGGAAGTTTTAGAAAAAATGGGTGTAAATGCTCTGGCCTTTCGTCCTCCTGTAGGTATAATCAGTCCCAAACTGCCTCTTGTTATGGATAAACTGGGAATGTTTTGTGTAACTTTCAACTGCCGGGCTTTTGATGCCGGCAATCGCCGCATTAAAAATCTTGGTTCCAGGATACTTAAAAAAGTAAAAGCCGACGATATCATTTTGCTGCATGATGTGCCGTCGCGAAGTGAAGAAGACAATGCCATTATATTGTCGGAAATTGAAAGTGTATTGCAAGGGCTTATTACTAAGGACCTAAAAATTGTTCCCCTTTCCACTTTAATAGGAAGGGACATTAATTAAAGAAAGCCGTTCCTGCTTTGCCCGATTACTAAGGCTTAAGTCCTGCCATCTTTTTCATCCATCCGGGGGCAACCTTACGGCCGGTGAGTTTCTGAAACCCTACCGGGAATAATCGCTTGAGCCAGTCATACACGTAGGCATCGGGTCCGACCATGATGCGCGCTTTGTCCTTTTTAATTCCGGCGATGATAAGTTGAGCCGCCTTGTCTGCTGTTGTTTTTGCCATGACCCGGTTGAAAACCGCAAGGCTTCCTTCTCTTGCAAGGGAGGGGTCCGAGGCCTTGTAGAATTTGGCGTTGTTGGCAATGTTCGTCTTAATCCCACCGGGGTGTACGCAAGAGACTTTAACGCGGGTATCAGAGAGTTCCTGTGCCAGCGTTTCGGTGAATCCCCGGACAGCAAACTTTGCCGTGCAGTAAGGTCCGTTATTCGGATTGGTGAAGATGCCGTTAACACTGCTGATATTGACGATGTGGGCGGAGTCCTGCTGCTTAAGGTACGGGAGGAACTCCTTGCATCCATAGATCACGCCCCACAAATTGATACCCATGAGCCACTCAAAATCCTCATAGGTTACATCATCCAGCGTTTCCATGATGGCGACCCCCGCGTTATTGATGATGATATGAACCGCGCCATGGGTTTTGACCACCTCGTTTGCGTAGCGCTTGACCTGCTCGCGGTCTGCAGTGTTTACAATGTGGGTGGTAACCCACACATTTTTGCTTCGTAAGCGCACCATATCAGCGGTTTCCTTAAGACCAGCTTCGTTAAGGTCGGATATTGCCACGTGGCAGCCTTCATCAGCCAGATTAAGCGCAAGCGCCCTTCCGATGCCGGATGCAGCGCCGGTAATTCCTGCGACCTTGTTCTTTAGATCCTTCATGGTGGCCTCCTTTTACGAATGTATATGGTCTTGAAATATCGTTTTTCTTCACGGGCTGAATTGTTTAAAAAACAGTTCAGATGTTTTGACCTGAAAAACTTTGCAATTATTTGAAGCGATTTTTAGATTTCTAATGACTTGAACTTAATAAACAAATCAAATTATCTTGTCAATGTAAATAACAGGACGCAATCGATATCAGCAGAAACACGATGATAATCAGAAGTTAAAGTCACGTTATTTCTCCGCAAAGTTACTGGTATAATTCGGGTAAAAAAACTCTTTTTTAGTTGATTTGAAAATTTGGTTGTATTATCATCATTTTTGCGGGGTTGTTCAACTTGCCAATTTACTTACACTTCGCTATGGATAGACGGGATTTCACGAATAAATTAAATATTGACGTTATAAAAAAATTTTGATTGAAAAAACAATCAATGATATAAATTATTATTTTTTGGTATTAATTTAACTTTGACATGAACCAATGGGGTATATTTGTTGGAAAGTCAATGGAGTTTATTAAAAGAGATAAAAGTAACTAATGATAATTATATTGAAGCATTGGCGGATGTGCCGGCTGATTCTCCCTGGTTTTTGGGCCATTTCCCCGGCGAACCGATTCTTCCTGGAATAGCTATAGTTTATACAGTCGGACAGGCAATTATCCGGGACGCATTGAAAAAAGGGGAACAGGTTCAGTTAAAGGCGCTCAAAAGAGTGAGATTCACTAAGCCAGTGCGGCCGGAAGAAACTCTTTTAGTAAGCATAACCGGTGAAGAAAAAGGTGAAGAAGTTGTGTTTTCTTTTAAAGTGACAAGTCAAGGAGATATTGTGTGCAGCGGTTCGATTAATGCAAGAAAGATAAATAGAAAAATATAAATAAGCATAGAAGGAGGGGTAGTGATGCCTGATAATCAGGATACCAAAGGCATTATACGGCACGTGGCCGAAATAATTATTGAGGAACTTAAATTAGAAGACGTCACCGCGGATACATTTAATCCGGATATGGATTTGGTGGATGAACTGGGCATTGACAGCATGGACCTGGCTACTATTGCATTGGTACTACAGGATGAGTACGAGATCGCTATAGACGAAGATGATTATCCCAAGCTGAAAACCATTCGCCTTATCGCCGGTTACATTGAAGAAAAACTTGCCGAGAAAAAATAATTGATTGAAGATAACAGGTCCATGCCTATTAGTGATAAAACAGCTCTGAAATCAGTCAAACCGGGATTTTCCGAACTCCTGTCTCATCCGGAAGTCAAAGCGCGCTGGGAAAAGGTTAGAAAATATTTTTTTTTGCGGGAATCAACTTATGACATGTCCAATCGCTGCAATATTCGCTGTGACGGCTGTTATTATTTTGAAGGAGAAAAACAGTTTGCCCGTGAGATTGGCGATATCCAGGCGTGGCGTGAGCTTATGCAGGCGGAAAAAGCACGAGGCATTACTTACGTCGTTCTGGCGGGAGCGGAGCCTTCTTTGGTGCCGGAGCTTCTGGATGTCTGCTATCAGGAAATGCCGCTGGGCAGTATTGCCACCAACGGTTTTAAAAAAATTTCTTCATCAGTAGGCTATAAACTGCATATTTCCGTTTGGGGCAATGATGAAACCAGTCTGAGAATCAGAAAGGCTAAAGACCTTTTGAAAAAACAGATTGAGAATTACGAAAATGATCCGCGAGCGGTTTTTGTTTACACCTTTACGCGGGAAAATATAAATGAGGTAAAAGAAGTAGCCGCGCATCTTGTTGACCATGATTGTAAACTGACTTTTAATGTTTTTTCATCGCCGGTCGGTTACACGGGAAATTTGCGGCATGATGATGAATCCTTCAACCATACACGGCAGATGATGATAGAGCTTTTGAATAAATATCCGCGAAATATTATTTTTTCCGCTTACAACGCCGTGGCGCATACCCATAAAAAAGGTTTGCATGATCTTTACAGTTGTTCATATCCCCGTCAGAATTCTTCGCAGGATATCGGGTTAGGGAGATCTTTCAGGCAATACAGGACAGACCTTAATTGGGACAGATCGGTTGCCTGCTGTGTGCCGGATACGGATTGCGCCGATTGCCGTCATTACGCCGCCGGTTCCTCGATCGTTACGGCGCGACTTTACCGTCATGTGAATAATCTGGCTACTTTTAAATCCTGGCTGGATTATGTAGATACCTATCTGGCCGTTTGGGTTATGGGTTATGAGAAGGGCGAAAATCTTTGCGCCGAAATTATAAATCCGCCGCAAGCGGCGACGAGATAAAAAAGATATCTAAACATTTATATAATGAATTGTAATAACTAATTTTAAATATTCTATCGGGGCAGTATTGATGAAAACAGTTAGTTCGTTGCTGGATAAAGACTGGTACGAAAGATACAGACGAATTTCAAATCTCAACATCCGCAGTTCCATATACGATGTAACCAACCGCTGCAATTTGCGTTGCAAGGGTTGTTTTTTCTTTTCTTCGGGAGAACATCAGGCGGCCCGGGAAGAAATGGATATAAAAAAATGGGAAGATTTTATTGACCGTGAAAAAGAGAGGGGAGTGAATCTGGCGATTTTAATAGGCGGCGAGCCGACGCTTTGCATGGATCGTGTCGAAGCTTTCTATAAGCGCCTGCCCACTTATTGCGCCACCAACGGTCTGATTAAGGTTCCTCGGGAAAAGTTTCCCGATATGATGGTGGGAATTTCCCTCTGGGGCGGCGGCGAAGAAGAGAAAGTTCTGCGCGGACGCGACACCTTTGCTGTCTCCAGTAAGAATTATACCGGCGACGCCTACACTTATTATCTTTATACCTTAACTCCCCGTCAGGTGGGAAAAATTGAACCCGTCATCAAAAGAATTGCCGATGTCGGCTTGAAAGTGCATCTGCAACTTTTATCAAATGACGAAGGCATTGACGGCTTTTCGTGGTGTGAGGGCGAACTCAAAGATTTACGTCACGAAATGGACGAAATGCTGGATAAATATCCGCAAACTTTAATTTCCTGCAAATACTATCATGAAATCATTGCTACGGGAAAAATGATGGGACGGAGCTTTGGCTGGAATGAATGTCCGTCCGTTACGGAATCTCTGGACAATAGAGCAAACAGGCCCCGCCGTTTAATCCATTTTTCCCGCTGGGCCTCCGATTTAAAAACAGTTCATCGCTGCTGCACATCGGCAACGCGCGATTGCTCCACCTGTAAAGACGGCGCGGCGCATATGAGCTGGGTCATGGTCAACAAACGTGAACATCTGAAATCGGCCAAGGATTTACAAAACTGGATCGAAGTCTATGAAATGTTTGCCAAGTTATACCACTTTATTCCTTGGTAATACCCGACAATTTTTGATATATGCACATTATTATTAACGTCTCCGGCTTTCCCTTTTTGCAGGAGATGATTTTTTATATTTTTCAGGAACATTGATTGCTATGGGTTTAAAGAAAACATTAATACTGGGTTACGACGCCGTGTCTTCTTTAGGAACTGATTTGGACATTCAATGGCAGCGGGCTTTAGCCGGAAAATGCGGGATAGGAAAGCTTACCAGATTTCCGCTTGATGCCGGTTTCCCGGTGCGTGTTGCCGGTGAAGTGGCGGATATTGATTTGCGTCCGTATCCTTTTTTACAGCCCCGGGATTTGGCGCACTGGACTTCGCCCATCTTCAAATACGGTATGCTGGTTGTTCACCGTGCTCTGGAAAAAAGCGGAATTGTAATTACGCCTGACATTGCGCCGCGGGTTGCGGTTACGTTCAGTTCGGCGGTTGGCGGTTTGGACGCAGTTCTACAGGCTGATCGTTTGATGATCGCAGAAGGGAAAATGCCTCACCCTTTTACTAATCCCAACTCCTGCATTAATATGGCCGGTGGCAAGATTTCCATTCTTACGGGCGCGACGGGGCCGATCTGCTCTACTATTACGGCTTGCGCTACCGGAATTACTTCTCTTATAATCGGCAGGATGCTGTTACAACAAAACATGGCGGATGTGGTCATTGGCGGCGCTGTGGATTTCCCTCTTGTTGAGCCGATAGTAGCCGGATTTGCCACAATGAATGGCGCTTACCGTCCGAAAGAAGGACAGCCCCAGGAACCGCCGGAAAAAACGAGCAGGCCTTTTTCCGTTAATCGGCGGGGGTTCGTTGTTTCCGAAGGAGCAGGTTGCGTGATTATTGCTACAGAAGAGTTTGCCAAAGCCCACGGGCTAAAATCAAAAATAGAATTGGCCGGATGTTCAATGACATCGGATGCCAGCCATTTTGTTTCGCCTAATTTGACAACGGTGCAAAGATGCATCGAAGATGCTGTTTCCGATGCGGGATTGCAGCCGGAAGACGTCGACGCGGTCAACGCTCATGCGACCTCGACAAAAATAGGCGATAAGGTTGAGGCCGATGCCCTGCGCAATATTTTCGGCAATAACGTGCCGCCTGTATCGGCGAACAAATCACAGCTCGGTCACGCGATGGGCGCGTCCAGCGCCATTGAAGCCATACTGGCTATGGAAGGGATGATTAAAGAGATATTATTGCCGACTATTAATTATAGTCCTGACCCTGAAATTGAGATTGACTGTGTTGCTGAAGGGGCAAGAAAATTAAATCAGGAGTTTGTGTTGAAAAACGCGTTTGGTTTCGGTGGATGCAATTCCTGCGTGATTTTGCGCAGACTTGAATAAAGGATAATTGTCATATTATGAAAGCCCCGAAAAACAGAAAAGTTTATGTTATCGGTTATGGCGCGGCCACCCCGCTGGGAAGCACATTTGAAAAAACATGGAAAAGAGCGATTAAAGGTGAGGCCGGTTTCCGCAAAGTTACCCATTGTAAAGTGGAATCAGCCTGCAACGTAGTCGGGGAGATACCGGACTGGTACCCGCTGGAACTTGATTTTACCGACGCGAAAGAAGTTTACAACTGGAATGCGGCTTTTGTGATTTTAACGATGGCCGTTTGCAAGGAGGCGCTGCAAAATGCAGGCGTTTCTATTAACACTCAGATTGCTCCGCGAATGGCCTGTCTTATCGGGTCAGCGCTTAACGGATCGGATGCCTTTCGCATTGCCGTACACGATCTGGAGCACCGCGGGCCGCTCAGGGTCAGTCCTTATCTGCTGCCTAATTTATGCGCGAATCTTCCCTCCGGCAAAGCCGGAATGCTGTTGAAATTTACCGGACCTGTTTTTTCGCCGCAGGGCGCTTGCGCTTCGGGCAACTACGCGATCGGTATCGGAGCAAGAATGATCAGGGACGGAGATTGTGATTTTGTCCTGGCCGGTGGCGCTGACGCTCCCATTCTACCTGAACTGATTCACGGTTTTGCCAATATGAATGCCACGATTAAGATTAATCCCAATGATCGCGCTTATAATAATCCGGCGCTGGCTTCCCGGCCTTTCAGCGCTGACCGCAGGGGTTTTGTCCTTTCCGAAGGAGCGGGCGTTGTTGTTCTGGCGGCGGAAGAAACGATCCAGGCTTACGGACTTAAACCGAAGGCTGAAGTTTTGGGTGTCGGGTGGACATCGGACGCTCATCATTACACCAGCCCCAACATGCCGACTATTATCCATGCCATCAGGGAAGCTATTGAGGATGCAGAATTGAAACCGGAAGATATCCAATATGTGAACGCCCACGGCACTTCAACGCCCAAAGGCGACGGTACGGAAATAAAATGTCTGCGGGAAGTATTCGGCAGGAAAATAGAAAAAATTCCCATATCCTCAAATAAATCGCAGTTGGGACACACCCTTGGCGCGACCGCGGCCATTGAGGCGGCTTTGACTATCGAAGGAATGAATAAAGGCATTATCCTGCCCACGATCAACTATGTGCCTGATCCTGATTTTTCCGATATCGATGTCGTGCCTGATGATGCCCGCAAACATAAATACGAAATCGCTCTTTCCAACGCTTTTGGTTTTGGCGGAACCAATTGCTGTGTCATTTTCAGAGGAGTATGAAATGAAACCTAAGCCATTTAAACCGGAAACATACAATAATGACGAGCGCTACGTGCGAGACCTTACAACCGGTCTTGTCTGGCATCGTTCGAAATACCGGACTTTATATGTTGATACTGATCGTTCGCAAGTGGTTTATCATTCTAATTATCTGCGTTATTTTGAATTTGGCCGCACTTCTCTGATGCGCGACATAGCTTATTCTTACAAAGAAATCGAGGAAAGCGGCTATGTTTATCCTATTTTCGATCTGGGCATCAGTTTTTATCAGCCCCTGTATTACGATGATTTGATGTATATCTATACGCGGCCGGTAAATCTGGAAAGAGTGCGTTTACAATTTAACTACCTGATAACGCATGTCCAGAAAGAACATATAATCTGTATTGGCTTCACAAAACATTGCGCTCTGAATCTGGCGGGTACTCCCGTGGCCATAGATCCGAAAACGGTTCAATTATGGAAATCATTTCCGGTTTAAATCAAACTAAGCGGCATCATTGTGATATTGAAGTATATCCCTATCTGCGGGATCACCATTTAGAGGGAAAA